>NZ_JAYPVP010000001.1:0-6607 GCF_038134685.1 Limnohabitans sp.
TTGGCAATGTTTTCAGCGCCCAGGCTCGGGCCAATGGTGCGCTCTTCAATGATTTCCATCGGCGCAGCCAGCGAACCCGCACGCAGCAGCAGCGCTGTGTCGTTGGCTTCCGCCGTCGTCATGCGGCCGGAAATCTGCACACGACCGCCACCAATTTCGGTGCGGATCACAGGGGCCGTCACGACCTCGCCCTTGCCCTTTTCGAACAGGATGATGGCCATGCGCTTGCCCACGTTCTCTCGCGTCACATCGCGGAAGATGCGGGCACCCTTGGCGTCCAGCGTCAGGTTGACCACAGGCTCCTGCGTCTGGCTGTCAAAGCCGGGCTGCGCATCGGTCAGGTTGTCGCCGGTCAGGACCACTTGTTTTTTCACAATCAATGGCTGGGCGTTGCGCTCCATGTAGCGCTCGGAGCCAAAAGGCACCAGACCAGCGCCCTGCTCGGCAGCCCGCGCCTCGGTGCTTTCATCGACCATGCGCACTTCCAGCGTGGCAGTACGGCCCAGAATGTCTTTGGCTTTGGCGGTGTCCTGCACGCCCGGCAGCTGCACCACGATGCGGTCCAAGCCCTGCTGCTGGATCACCGGTTCGGCCACGCCGAGCTCGTTGATCCGGTTGTGCAGCGTGGTGATGTTCTGCTTGAGCGCCTGCTCCTGAATCTTGCGGCCCGCTTCGGGCTTGATGGTCGCCACCATGCGCGTTTCACCGCCCTGGGCAGACTCGGTGGCCTGCAGCTCGGGGAAACGGTCCGTCAACAGGTTCTGGGTGGCCTGGAGTTGTTGCGCATCGCGAAGACGGATTTCGATGGACTGGCCATCACGGTTGATGCCGCCATGGCGAATGTCCTTTTCGCGCAGTGTGCTGCGCAGATCACCCGCCAGCGACTCAGCCCGCTTGGTCAAGGCAGCCTGCATGTCCACCTGGAGCATGAAGTGCACACCCCCGCGTAAGTCCAGGCCCAGATACATCGGCGACGCATGCAGCGCCGACAACCACGCCGGCGAACGCGAGACCAGGTTCAACGCCACGATATAGGGCGGGTCACTGGGATCAGGCACCAAGGCTGCCTGAATCGCATCCTTGGCCTTGAGCTGCTCGTCCGTGTTGTCAAACCGTGCACGGATGGAAGTACCTTCCAGCGACAGCTGCCGCGGCGCCAAACCAGCTGCCTGCAAGGCAGACTCCACTTTGCCCAGCGTGGACAAGTCCACCTTGAGCGTGGCCTTGGCCGTGGACACCTGCACCGCAGGCGCCTCTCCAAAAAAGTTGGGCAGCGTGTAAATGGCCCCCAAGAGCAACGCGATCACAATGATCGCGTACTTCCATACCGGGTAACGGTTCATAGCAAGATCGCGTGCAACAGGGTGAAAAAGTGGCCGTTAATTACTTGATGGTGCCTTTGGGCAGCACTTGCACCACAGCAGAGCGCTGCATCTGCACTTCAACGCCAGTGGCCAGTTCCACGCCAATGTAGGCCTCGCCCAGCTTGCTGACCTTGCCCAGCATGCCGCCAGCGGTAACGACCTCATCGCCCTTGGCCAGAGCTTCGATCATGGCCTTGTGCTCTTTTTGCTTTTTCATTTGCGGGCGGATCATGACGAAATACAGCACCACAAACATCAGCACCAAGGGCAGCATGCTCATGAGCGTGCCTTCGGTGGTACCAGCAGCAGCGGTCTGAGCGTAAGCGGAAGAAATAAACATGGGGTTCTCCTGAAAACCTGAGGTGTTGTTTTGAGCAGAGCAGCACACCAAGCGCTGCACTGCAAACCAACGTGCGATTGTATGCGGCGCTAAGATCGGCCCCATCAATCCCCTTGTGGAGCACGCCTTTGGGCTTTCCCTTACTTGCCATTTCGGCCCTCATGGGCTCGCTGGTGTCCCTGTCTTTGGGCACCTCGTTTGCCAAAAGCCTGTTTCCCATGGTGGGCGCGGCCGGCACCACCACGTTCCGCCTGGTGTTTGCCACTGCCATCCTCATGCTCTTGTGGCGCCCCTGGCGCCGCAGCTGGGAGCGCAGCGACTGGCCTGCCCTGGCCGCCTACGGCCTGACGCTGGGCACCATGAACCTGCTGTTCTACAACGCCATCAAGACCATTCCTTTCGGGCTGGCCATTGCCATCGAATTTTCCGGCCCCCTGGCCGTCGCCATCTGGAACTCCCGCCGCTGGCTCGACGGACTGTGGGTGTTGCTGGCCATCTCGGGGCTGGCCCTGCTGTTGCCGCTGCCTGGCCTGGACAGCAGCGCACTCGACCCGGCTGGCGTCGCGTTTGCGCTGGCCGCCGGGGCATGCTGGGCGCTGTACATCGTGTTTGGCCAACGAGTGTCCAAACGCTTTGGCGCCATGGCCACACCCATGGGCATGCTGTTTGCCGCCCTGACCGTGCTGCCTTTTGGCGTGGCCCAAGCGGGCAGCGCCTTGCTCGACACCAGCCTTCTGGCCGCCGGGCTGGGCGTGGCCATCTTGTCCAGCGCCATTCCCTACAGCCTGGAGATGTACGCCCTGCGCCACCTGCCCAAGCAAACCTTCAGCATCTTGCTGAGTCTGGAGCCCGCCACCGGAGCGGTTGCCGGCTGGCTGGTGCTGGGCGAACAGCTCAGCCCCCTGCAACTGCTGGCCATGGCTCTGGTGATGGTCGCTTCGATGGGCAGCGCGTGGAGCAACGCCCGCGGCCCGGTCGCCACCGACGCCCCTTAAGCACTACCCACCAAAGCAAAAGCGCCTGGACCTTTCGGTCACAGGCGCTTTTGAAGTCTGCAAGATCAGGCCCCAGAAGGAGCCTTCTCAAACTCAGGCCTTGGCTTTGGCCTTGGAGATGGCGGACTTGACAGCAGCTTCGGCCTGGCCGGAAGCAGCCTTCAGGCTGGCTTCGGCGTTGTCAGCAGCTTGCTTGGCCACTTTTTTCATGGTTTCGGCAGCGTTCTGGCTGGCTTCCATGGCGTTTTTGATCATGGCCACAGCGGCTTCGGAACCGGCGGGAGCGTTTTTCAGGTTGTTTTCAACCAGAGCTTGCACAGCTTCCTGGCCTTCAACCAGCTTGGCTTCCACGGCCTTGGCCATTTCGGCGCCAGTGCCGGACACGATGTCATACACATGACGGCCATAAGACACCGACTTTTCGAAAGCGGGCTGCACCAGAGCGGCTTGAGCGGCCAGCACTTCCTGGGGGTTCTTGGCGGTCAGCAGGCCTTGGGCGTTGCTGAAAGACTCGCCCACAGCAGCTTTGCCAGCGGCCAGGTTCAGCTCGACCAGACGCTCGAAACCGGCAAAAGCGGTTTGGGTCAGGCCAGCAGCGGCTTGCAGGTTGGCTTTGTTGGCAGCGGCGAATTGTTCGGCGTTGAAGTTCATGATGGGTTCCTTGAAGAAGTTTGTTGCAATGCAGCAATTGTTCCAGCCCCACCCACCCATGGCAAGGGTTTTCCCGCACTTTAGAGTCAACTCTCCAAAAACGGCCATACCCATCCAAGGCCTTGCAGCCCCCGTACGCACCCATTGACTACACTCGGGGCATGGAGTTTTTCAGTGTCTTTATTCTGGTGGTGCTGGCCATGCAGGCACTCAACCGCCGCGGCCAGCGGGAACGCACCGCATTGCTCGCCGAGCACCTGCGCCCCTACAGCATTGAGCAAAGCATGGAGCAGCTCACCCACGCCTACTTGCGCGCTCTGGACGAAAAAGACCCCGAACGCCAGCACCAGATCTGGCAACTGCAGTCCCCCACCGAAACCCGCCTGGCCGAAGACTTTGTATCGCTGGCCACCTCCTTCTCGCGCTTGGCCCCCCCCCTGGCACGCACACCCAAAGTGTCCATACCTTATCTGGAAAAGCTCGTCCCACAAGCCAGCTTTGACATGCGCCGCGCCCTGGCCATTCACGCCGAAGGCATTGGCCGTGCCGTGCGCAACACCAGCCTGGGCGAAAAAGACCGCGCCTTTCTGATCCTGGCCGAAATGCTGCTCATGCAGCACACCTGCCACTGGTTCTGTCGTGGCCGCGCCGTCGCTTCGGCCCGCATGCTGGCCCGCCACCAGACCTCGTACGACAAAGCCCTGGCCAGCGTATCTGCCCGCACACGCAACGACTACCTCAAACTCATCAACGGCCCCGCGCTGGGCGCCTGACCTGAAGACACCCATGCTCATCCGCGACGCCCGCCCCGAAGACGCACAGGCCATTGCCGACATCTACAACGACGCCGTGGTCAACACCACCGCCATCTGGAACGACGTCAAGGTCGACGCCGCCAATCGCGTGCAGTGGATGCAGACCCGCCAGAACATGGGCTACCCCGTGCTGGTGATTGAAGACGCCCAAGGCCAGGTGCAGGGCTACGCCAGCTTCGGCGACTGGCGCGCCTTTGACGGCTACCGTCACACGGTCGAGCACTCGGTGTATGTGCACCCCAACACCCGCGGCCAAGGCCTGGGCCTGAAGCTGATGCACGCCCTGATCGAACGTGCACGGGGCCTGAACAAACACGTCATGGTCGCTGCCATCGAATCGGGCAACTCTGGCTCCATTGCCCTGCACCACAAACTGGGCTTTGTGGTCACCGGGCAAATGCCCGAAGTGGGCACCAAATTTGGCCGCTGGCTGGACTTGACGTTCATGCAGCTGCAGCTGGACCAACGCCCCGCATAAACCCCCACGGGTATTCGTCAGCCTCTGTTCAGTCAAGCAAGCACATACTCAGGTGCTTATTGATTTACGAGGAACAACATGAAAAAAGCACTCACACTGGCGCTGGGCCTTCTGCTCAGCAGCTTCGCCTTTGGCCAGGCCGCCACCATCGCCGTCGGCACCCCACTGAGCATTTTCGAGAACCAGAAAAACGTCATCATCAAAACCGCCAAAGGCACGGTCGAAATCAAACGCACCATGACTCCCTGCGGTAAAAACGGTGGCACCCTGCAACCGCTGGTCCCCGTCCCCGGCGTGCACCCGATTGGCGAGATTGAAATCATTGCCGCCTTGGGCGACAGCAATGCGCTGGTGGTGGACATGCGCGACAGCAACGACCGCGTCAAAGGCACTATCCCCGGCTCGATCGGCATCCCCTACACCGAAGTAGCTGCCCGCATGAACGAACTGGGTTGCAGCAAAACCGCCAGCGGCTGGGACTGCGCAGGCGCCAAGAAGCTGTATGCCTTCTGCAACGGCCCCACCTGCCCGCAAAGCCCCATGGCCATTCGCGCCATCACTCGCGACGGCTTCCCGGCAGACAAGATCTACTACTACCGCGGCGGCATGCTGGACTGGGATGCGCTGGGGCTGACCTCGGTGAAGGACGAGTTCTGATCGACATGGTCTACTGACACCCGCCCAACCCCGCTTCGGCGGGGTTTTTTATTGGCAAGATGGCGTCACTGCGTTCGCCATGACACACAGGGGCCGTCACTGCGAGCGAAGCGCAGCAGTCTCTCTCTCAGCCCAATTGCTACGGCGGCGGCCATGTACAAGCACGAAGGCCGTGACATGGACTCGCTGCCCGCCTTCCGCTTTGTGACGTGATCACAGCACGCGGCGAGGTGGTGGCGGTGCAAATGCCGGAGAGTTTTGGGACGAGCTGAGCCCTACATAATTGCATCAGCAATTGGATCGGCTAATCGTTTACTTCATCGGCCACATCGTTGAAGCAGTAAGTACAGAGACCGCCTGCATCTACTGGCACCTCAATTTCGCAATGCTCACAGTAGCCAAAACGCGCTACCTCAGTTGTGTCCGCGCTCGCGGCACCCGTTAACCCGCCGCGCTCGTACACCCGAAGACCAGTTGGCTGGTGCGCATGAGTAGTTGGTCGCATTGATGACTCCCGTTTTTTTATTTCGACAGGAGAATTTTACTGTGTTTTTCTACAGGGGGAAATATTTCGGACATAATGGCCGAAATATTTCCCGCCGAGAACCGCCATGCAAACTACTTTCAATATGGACGCTTTCAACACCTACCTGGAAGCTGCACAGAAAAAGCATCCCGGGATGAACATGGCCGAGCGTCTGGGGACGTCAGAACGCAACCTGCGGCGTTGGAAAAAAGGTGAGATCACTCCTCCACAACTTGCGGTTGAAGAGCTACAGCGTTTACTGGACTTTGGCCCAACATCAACCGGCAAAGGTGACTTCAAGTTCATTGATCTGTTTGCTGGCGTGGGCGGTATACGTCTGGCTTTCGAATCGATTGGCGGTGAATGCGTTTTCACCAGCGAGTGGGATGACTACGCACAAAAAACCTATGCCGCCAACTTTCCCGGGGGGCATGCCATCAACGGCGACATCACCCAGATTCTTGAAGAGGATATTCCTGATCATGACGTGCTGCTCGGAGGGTTCCCTTGTCAGCCCTTTTCGATCGCAGGCGTATCCAAGAAGAACGCCCTAGGCCGCGCACACGGCTTTGCAGACGAAACCCAAGGCACATTGTTTTTTGATGTTGCACGCATCATTGCAAAAAAACGTCCCAAGGCATTTCTGCTGGAGAATGTGAAGAACCTGCAGTCACATGATCGCGGCAGAACTTTCGATGTGATCCGCCGGACCTTGCAAAACGAGCTGGGTTATCAGGTCTTCTTCAAGGTGATTGATGGCGCGCACTTTGTCCCGCAGCAC
>NZ_JAYPVP010000001.1:6617-45571 GCF_038134685.1 Limnohabitans sp.
AACGCATTCTGATCGTCGGGTTCCGTGATCCGGTGATCTTTGACTGGGACATGGTCGACCTGCCCGAAAAAGGTAATCGCCAACTTGGCGAGATCCTGCACAAGAAGTCTGGGGAGCCGTTCATCGAACATGACGGTGATCGTTATTACGACCACAAGAAGCACAAGGTCCACGACAAATACACATTGACCGACAAGCTCTGGGCGTATTTGCAGAACTACAAGAAAAAGCATCAGGCGGCTGGTAACGGCTTTGGGTACGGGATGGTTACCGCACAGTCCGTTACCAGAACCCTGTCGGCCCGCTATTACAAGGATGGATCTGAAATCCTGCTGTATCAGGGCGAGCAGAAGAACCCACGCCGTCTCACGCCGCGCGAGTGTGCACGCCTCATGGGCTTTCCGGATTCGTTCGAGATTCCCGTTTCGGACACGCGTGCCTACAAACAGTTCGGCAACTCGGTTGTCGTGCCAGTGATGCAGGCTGTTGCCCGAGCAATGCAGCCCATGATCGTCGAAGGCACTGAAGCACAACAAACGACTGTGCGCAAGGCGGCCTGATTAATAAAGCGCGTGACAGACGTTGTAGACAAAGCCACACGGAGCCGGATGATGTCCGGCATCCGAGGCAAGGACACCAAGCCGGAATTGTTTGTTCGCAAGGCATTGCATGCTAGGGGATTCCGGTACAGGCTAGGTGGGGCCGGACTGCCCGGCCGTCCTGACTTGGTATTTCCTTCCCGGAAAATTGCCATCTTCATACATGGCTGTTTTTGGCACAAACACGAGTGTCGATACTTCAAGTGGCCCGACAGCAATAGTGATTTTTGGTTCAGAAGATCAACAAGAATGCCGAACGGGACGCTTGCACCGTGTCTGATCTTGAGGCTATGGGTTGGCGCGTTTGTGTCGTCTGGGAATGCGAGTTGCGCGAAACCCGCTACCAAGAGCCGAATCGCGTGATCGAGCATTTGTCGTGCATACTTAATGCAACCAAATAAGCTCCGATCGTATGACCACGCTCCGATCCTGTTTCACCGGCGTTGCTGCCAAATACCTTAGTGCCGTAGATGCGACACCCAGTACATCGAACCAGCACGAAATAAACTCAAACAAATTCACGGCCATCCTGGGCGACCCCGGTACATCCAAGGTCATTTTTGAGGCAACCTTTCTGTATTTCAATCCTGATGCTGATGAACCTGAAGCCTGCGAAGACCGTGTCACTTGGTACGACACGCGTGTTGGGCAGACACATCGCAGCGCTGAATACCGACTTTACTATCGCCGCAATCCGGTAACCGAACTTCTGCGGGAAGGCGATTTCTGCCTGATTGGAATGCAGACAACAGGCAAATTGTTGATAGCAATTGCAAGGCCAGGCTCTCCGGAGGAATATCGCCTGAGACACCTGTTCGAAATGGAGCAGCCTGTTGGCCGCTGGCTGGTAGACAGTTCCATCAAGGAATCGCGAATTACTCTGGCCACGCGACAAATTCTGGAGGCCATGGGCATTGAAGCGGCCCAAAGTTTTGCGCTGGATTTAGATCAACTGCTAAGCAGATTCAACAAAACATTTCCGGCCACCAAGGTTTTCTCGCAATACGCACGGGATACTTTGCCCAGTCCTGTTTCGGCAATTGATGACCCGGATGGTGCATTGGAGGCATGGATGGAGCATGAAGAAATCCTGTTCCGTGCACTTGAGCGATCAATCGTCAAGGAAAGGCTCATCTCCGGCTTTGCTGAGGTCGAGGACTTCATCAGCTTTTCACTTTCAGTGCAGAACAGAAGGAAGTCCCGGGTAGGTCATGCTTTGGAAAACCATCTGTCAGCTGTATTTGACGCGAACGCTGTACGTTACGAACGCGGTGCACGAACCGAAAATAATTCGCGACCTGATTTTTTGTTTCCGGGAGCGCATGAGTATCACGCTGTCGGAGTTGAATCGCCTCCATTAAGGATGCTCGGTGCCAAGACAACCTGCAAGGATCGATGGCGGCAGGTGCTGACAGAAGCCGCCAAAATCCCCGAAAAACATTTGTTCACGCTCGAAACAGCCATTTCCGAAAATCAACTGCGTGAGATGCAGGCAGCTTCTTTGACTCTGGTCAGTACCCCGACAGTTCTGGCGACATATCAGGCACCCACGGGAATGACAATGAACCTGTCTGAATTTGTCACCGTAGTAAAGTGAGTTTTGGGGTTACCCGCCAGATTTACCTCACCCGGTAAGATGCACAATCCGATGCCTCCCTACATCGAGTTGTTCTACAACCCCAAGCGCCGCCGCAATACTTCTGGCGGCGTTTCTCCGGTAGAGTTCGAAAAACGTCAATCCCAACAGCTCGGAAGTGTCTAGTAGATCCGGGTCAATTCAGAGCAAGACAATGGACCAAACACGGCTAAATGAACTCGCTTCCGCATTGCAACGCAAGGGGGCAAACAAGCCTTGTGACAGGTGCGGCCACAGCCAGTTTTCTATCATTGATGAGACGCTATTGACAATGCAGCCGCTAAGCGGGGGCTTTGTTGTAGGCGGTGGCGGCGTTCCTGCGGTCGTTGTTGCATGCAATAACTGTGGGAACCTTTGGCACCATGCGTTGGGTGCTCTCAACATGATTCCTCCCGAGCTCAGGAAGGATGCTTCATGAACGGCGTTGACGAAAATCCAGCTACGTTCGGGGCTGCTGATGACGACCTGACCGGTAGACTTGCAAGCAAGAAGATGGACTTGGAATCCGGCGTACTGGGGAAATTCTTTGGTAGTGGTGCTACTGCCCCGACGAACATAGCGGGATTTCTTGTAATCGGGTCGTTTGTCATGCTGGCGGTGTCAATGTTTATGACGTCCACACCAGACCTTGTCGATTCGCGCAAGGCGCTCGGAGGATTAATAAGCGCCGGCTTGGGATTCATTTTCGGCGCCGCGTCCAAAAAATAGTTTTGATAGACAGGGAATCCCGATGTGCCGCTCAGGATAACATTCGCGGAACCTTGACCGTGTTGAACTTCTGGTTTGTTGCAAGATGCTCTTGTCCGCAACTGCGGAATGTCAATCAATCCTTCCCTAGGTGACTTGGCGGACAACTCGGCCAGCTGTTAGAATTCAAACAGGCCCTTCGATTCACGAACGCCCAAGTTCCACTTGGGACGCTAATGTAGTGAACGCGGGGCCTTTTATTTTGTCTTCTGCTTCTTCGAAAACTCGGGGCGGACAGCGGCATTGGCAGGTTTGAAAAGCCAATGACGGTACGGGTCATGCCAAAGATGCTGCATACCGTTTGGGCGCCCAGTACTGGTTCCAATGTTGAAAGCCTTGCCGCCATATGTAGTCCGGATTTCGGAGAGGATGTGTCTGTAGACCCGTTCCTTTGCGATGGTGCGTTTGCCACGCCGTGCGCTACCTTCGGGCTTTTCTTTGTGCTTGTCATTCAGCCGGAACTGAATGGCGCCCAGGACCAGATCCAGTGCTTGCAGGATGTCATGTTCCTTGGAGTCAATTTCGGCCAGTTGATCCTGTCGAATTGAAATCCCCGCCCTGCGCCATTCACTGTTTTGATTCAACCCCGTCACAAAGCCTTTGAAGGCCAAGCATTTCTCTGCCGTATCTGGCAATTTGTCGAAGTAAATGCGGATACCTGCTGCGGGTCGGTCAGGCAAGCCAGCGAACTTCAAACCGAAGGCATGTTTGATGAACTGGTAATAAAGCAGGAAGAAGCCGTTTTCCCTTTGCTCCGATGTCAGGCGGTGGGCTGAAAAGTAGTTCTGCGTGAACATGACGCGCAGCTTGAGTTTGCCTTCTCGGACCAGATCAAAAATTTCTGTCGCCAAGGCCATGTATTTCTGGGCATAAGGCTCGGTGATCTTTTGCCATTTGACCTCTCCCAGAAGATTCAGTGTCTGCTTGCGGGTGGCAAGACGTGTAGCCACCTCCTTCAGGTGAATGGACTCAACCAAAGCACCACCATAAAAGTTGGCAAAGTGCTTGCCGGATGAGTCGGATTCGTCGCAGTAAAGAACGAGCTCACGTGCCATTCAGTGCCTCCCTTGGCCTGGCCATCATCGAAACCCGCCCGACTCTCTGTGGCCGTTGGTGGCGGGGTTTCGGCAGTTCAATCACTCAAACGTCAATATTCCCCGCCCGCAGTGCGTTGGTTTCGATGAAGTCGCGGCGCGGCTCCACTTCGTCGCCCATGAGCATGGTGAACACACGATCGGCTTCGATGGCGTCGTCAATTTGCACGCGCAGCAGGCGGCGCACGGTAGGGTCCATGGTGGTTTCCCACAGCTGCTCGGGGTTCATTTCGCCCAGGCCTTTGTAGCGCTGGCGGGCGGTGGTGCGTTCGGCTTCGCCAATGAGCCACTGCATGGCCTGGCGGAAGTCGGCGACCTTGTCTTCTTTTTGCTTGTCGCCTTCGCCACGGGTAACTTTGGCACCTTCACCCAGCAGGCCGCGGAAGGTGTCGGCCGCTTCGGCCAGCGCGGCGTAGTCAGCGCCGTGCACAAAGTCTTGGGTGAGCAGGCTGCTCTTGATGTTGCCGTGGTGGCGGCGGCTGATACGCAGGATGGGCTTGTCGGTGCGCACGTCAAACTCGGCGGCCACTTCGGCGGGCACGCCGGTGGTGTTGAGCTCGCGCAACTTGGCCTGAAGCGCGGGGGCGCAGGCGGCGGCGTCTTCCAGCGTGTCCAGGTTCAAGGCCACGCCATCGGCAATCGCGCGCAGGGCTTCCTGGTCCATGAAGTTGGACAGGCGTGCGATCACGGCTTCGGCCACCTGGTGCTTGCGCGCCAGGGTTTCCAGCGTTTCGCCAGTCAGCACTTGCGGTGCGCTGCCGCCGGTGTGCACGGCGGCGTGGTTCATGGCCACACGCAGCAGGTAGCTGTCCAGGGCGCCTGCGTCTTTCAGGTACAGCTCTTCTTTGCCGTTCTTGACTTTGTAGAGCGGCGGCTGCGCGATGTAGATGTGGCCGCGCTCGACCAGGTCGGGCATCTGGCGGTAGAAGAAGGTCAGCAGCAGCGTGCGGATGTGCGCGCCGTCCACGTCCGCGTCGGTCATGATGATGATGCGGTGGTAGCGCAGCTTGTCCGGGTTGAAGTCGTCGCTGTTGCTCTTGCCGCTGTCTTCACCGGCTTTACCGATGCCGGTGCCCAACGCCGTGATCAGCGTGATGATTTCGTTGGACGAGAGCAGCTTTTCGTAGCGGGCTTTTTCGACGTTCAGGATCTTGCCGCGCAGGGGCAGGATGGCCTGGAATTTACGGTCGCGGCCTTGCTTGGCCGAGCCGCCGGCGGAGTCGCCCTCGACGATGTAGATTTCGCACAGGGCTGGGTCTTTTTCCTGGCAGTCGGCCAGTTTACCGGGCAGGCCCATGCCGTCGAGCACGCCTTTGCGGCGTGTCATTTCGCGGGCTTTGCGAGCGGCTTCGCGCGCGCGGGCGGCTTCCACAATCTTGCCGCAGATGATCTTGGCGTCGTTGGGGCGTTCTTCCAGATAGTCGTTGAGTGCTTTGGCCACGATGTCTTCCACCGGGGCGCGCACTTCACTCGACACCAGCTTGTCTTTGGTCTGGCTGCTGAACTTGGGCTCGGGCACTTTGACCGACAGCACGCAGCACAGGCCTTCGCGCATGTCGTCGCCACTGACTTCGACTTTTTGCTTTTTGGCGATCTCGTTTTTCTCGATGTACTTGGCGATCACACGGGTCATCGCGGCGCGCAGGCCTGTGAGGTGGGTGCCGCCGTCACGCTGCGGGATGTTGTTGGTGAAGCACAGGACCGATTCGTTGTAGCCGTCGTTCCATTGCATGGCGACTTCGACACCGATGCTGGTGCCGGGGATGCCGCCGTAGCTGTCGGCAGGGCGCTCGCCCATGGCATGGAAGGCGTTGGGGTGCAGCACCTTTTTGTTGGCGTTGATGAAGTCCACAAAACCTTTGACGCCGCCAGCGCCCGAGAAGTCGTCTTCCTTGCCGCTGCGCTCGTCCTTCAGGCGAATGCGCACGCCGTTGTTGAGGAAGGACAGCTCGCGCAGACGCTTGGCCAGGATCTCGTAGTGGAAGTCGTTGTTCTGCTGGAAGATGTCGGTGTCGGGCAGGAAGTGAACTTCGGTGCCGCGCTTGTCGGTGGCGCCGGTGACCTTCATGGGCGAGACTTCGACGCCGTCCACCGATTCGATGATGCGGTTTTGCACAAAGCCTTTGGCGAACTCGATCTGGTGCACCTTGCCATCGCGGCGCACGACCAGGCGCAGCCACTTGGACAGGGCGTTCACACACGAAACGCCCACGCCGTGCAGACCGCCCGAGACCTTGTAACTGTTCTGGTTGAACTTGCCGCCCGCGTGCAGCTCGGTCAGCGCGATTTCGGCGGCAGAGCGCTTGGGCTCATGCTTGTCATCCATCTTCACGCCGGTCGGAATGCCACGACCGTTGTCGGTCACACTCAAGGAGTTGTCGGTGTGGATGGTGACGACGATGTCATCGCAGTGGCCCGCCAGTGCTTCGTCGATCGAGTTGTCCACGACCTCGAAGACCAGGTGGTGCAGACCGGTACCGTCAGACGTGTCGCCGATATACATGCCGGGGCGCTTGCGCACGGCTTCCAGGCCTTCCAGGATCTGGATGGCGCCTTCGCCATAGCCTTCGGAGGCACCCGCCTGATGCGCGTCGATCTTGGGCTGGGCGGTGGTGAAGGCGTCTTCGCTGGGCTTGTTTTCTTCGGTCATGGTCAAAATTCTCTGTCGCTTTAATGGTCAAAAACCCGCCAGGGGCTGGCGGGTTTTGCGCGCGTTGCTTGCAGCCTGCATCAGATGCGCATGGGCATCACCACGTACTTGAACTTGTCGTCCTCGGGGATGGTGAGCAAGGCGGAACTGTTGGAGTCCTGCAGGTCCACACGCACCATGTCCTGGTCCATGTTGGTCAGCACGTCGATGATGTAGCTCACGTTGAAACCGATCTCGATGCTGTCGCCGCTGTAATCGATGTCGAGTTCGTCCACGGCCTCTTCCTGCTCGGCGTTGGTGGACGCCACGCGCAGGGTGCCGGGCTCCACACTCAGGCGCACGCCCTTGAACTTTTCGCTGGTCAGAATGGCGGTGCGGTGCAGACACTGCAACAGCGCCTGGCGACCCAGCGTCAAGCTGTTGCGATGGCCTTTGGGAATCACGCGGTTGTAGTCGGGGAACTTGCCCTCGACCAGTTTGGTCACGAACTCCATGCCGTCAAAGCTGAACTTGGCCTGGTTGTTGGCAAACTGCATGTCGATAGCGCCGTCGTTGTCGCTCAGCAAGCGCTGCAGCTCCAGCACGGTCTTGCGCGGCAGGATCACTTCCTGTTTGCTGGGCACTTCTTCTTCGAGCGTGGCGCTGCTGAAGGCCAGACGATGGCCGTCCGTGGCGACCAGCGCCAGCTTTTTGCCCTCGGCCACAAACAAAATGCCGTTGAGGTAGTAGCGAATGTCGTGCACCGCCATGGCAAACGAGACCTGGCTGAGCAAGGTCTTGAGCGTTTTTTGCGGGATGCTGAACTTCGGGCCGAAGCTGGGCGCTTCCTGCACCAGCGGGAAGTCTTCCGCAGGCAAGGTCTGCAGCGTGAACTTGGACTTGCCACCCTTGAGGATGAGCTTGCTTTGCGAAGACTCCAGGCTCACCGTCTGGTCGGCAGGCATGGTGCGCAAAATGTCGATCAGCTTGCGGGCGCCCACGGTGGTGGTGAAGTCGCCGGGGTCGCCATCCATTTCGGTGGTGGTGCGGATCTGGATTTCCAGATCGCTGGTGGTCAGCTGCAGGGCATGGCCGGCTTTGCGGATCATCACGTTGGCCAGTACAGGCAGGGTGTGACGGCGCTCGACAATGCCTGCAACGGATTGCAGCACCGACAGCAATTTGTCTTGGGTGGCCTTCAGAACGATCATGTCTTCCTCTTCAATGGATGCAGGCTGATGTCAGCAAGCATTTTCGCCTGTTTTTGGGTCTTTTTTGGTCTTTTTCTCAACCTTTGAGCGTCTGCTCCAGCACGTGCAGCTGCTGGTTGAGCTCGGTCATCTGCTGGCGCTCAGCCCCAATCTTGCGTACCGCATGCAAAACCGTGGTGTGGTCGCGCCCGCCAAAGCTCTCGCCAATCTCGGGCAAGCTCTTTTGGGTGAGCTCTTTGGCCAGGTACATGGCAATCTGGCGCGGGCGGGCAATGCTGGCCGGACGCTTTTTGCTGTACATGTCCGCGACCTTGATCTTGTAGTAATCGGCCACGGTTTTCTGGATGTTTTCCACGCTGATCTGACGGTTCTGGATGGACAGCAGGTCGCGCAGCGCCTCGCGCGCCAGCTGGATGGACACTTCTTTCTGGTTGAAGCGGGCATAGGCGAGGATCTTGCGCAAGGCGCCTTCGAGCTCACGCACGTTGGAGCGCACGTTCTTGGCCACGAAAAACGCCACTTCTTCGGGCATTTCGCTGCCTTCGCTGATGGCCTTGTTGATCAAAATCGCCACCCGCATTTCCAGCTCGGGCGGCTCGATGGCCACCGTCAGACCCGAGTCGAAGCGCGACACCAGGCGCTCGTGGATATCGGTCAGGCCCTTGGGGTAGGTGTCGCTGGTCATCACGATGTGCGACTTTTTGGCCAGCAAGGCCTCAAAAGCGTTGAAGAATTCTTCTTGAGTGCGGTCCTTGTTGGCAAAGAACTGCACATCGTCAATCAAGAGCAGGTCCAGCGAGTGGTAGAACTGCTTGAACTCGTCAAAGGTCTTGCGCTGGTAGGCCTTAACCACATCCGAGACGAATTGTTCGGCATGAATGTACAAAACTTTGGCATCCGGCTTGTCCAGCAGCAGCTTGTTGCCAATGGCGTGCATCAAGTGCGTCTTGCCCAAACCCACGCCGCCGTAGATGAACAAGGGGTTGTACAGCTGCCCGGGCGCCGAGGCCACATGCATGGCCGCAGCACGCGCCATGCGGTTGGCCGAGCCCTCGACCAAGGTCTCAAAAGTCAAGGCCGTGTTCAGGCGGTGACGAAAAGCAGGCTCGTCGGGCTCAACACCCACCCGCTCTGCAGCAGCAACTTGAGTGGGCGAAGAGCGTCTTTCAGATCCATGCTTGGCGGGAGCTTCACGAGGAGTAAGCGCTAACTCAATTTGAACCGGAACACCCTGCACTTCTTCCAGCACGGCCGCCACCCGGGCCAGATACTGGGCACGGATCCAGTCCATCTTGAAACGATTGGCCACAAAAATGGTGACACTGGACAGATCGTCACTGACCTGCACATGCAATGGCTTGATCCAGGTGTTGAACTGTTGCTCGGGCATG
This sequence comes from Limnohabitans sp., assembly GCF_038134685.1. Taxonomy (GTDB): domain Bacteria; phylum Pseudomonadota; class Gammaproteobacteria; order Burkholderiales; family Burkholderiaceae_C; genus Limnohabitans_A. The sequence goes on from NZ_JAYPVP010000001.1 coordinate 15,925, forward strand.
TCACGGGACAGCATTTCCAGGGTGGCCGCCCACAGGGCCTGGCCGGCATCTGGCGCCAGCGTCTCTGAGAATTCAAGGGTCATGATGTTGTTGTTTTTGTGGACTTGTGTTTGTTATTTGCCGCTGCAGATGAAGGTTATCAAAAGCTTATCCACAGGCCGTTTTGGCAATCGGAGAGGGATCATAAACCAGTTTTGAAGACTTCGGGGCAGGGAAATTCCGAAGTTCACGACCGGGGGATTTGCTGCAGCACAAAAAGTTTGCGATAATCGACGGTTTCGCCAAGTGGGCGGGGTGCGTTGCGCGCCCTTGATCCCAAAGAAGGCAAAGGAAGAAGAATCATGAAACGCACTTATCAGCCCTCCAAAACCCGCCGCGCCCGCACCCATGGCTTTCTGGTCCGCATGAAGACCCGTGGTGGCCGCGCCGTCATCAACGCACGTCGCGCCAAGGGCCGCAAGCGTCTGGCTGTCTAAGGTCGATGGCTGCGCAGTCCTGTGCAGCCATGATCAGGGTCAGGCCTGCCCGTGCAGCGTTTAAAGACACGCCCACAATTTCAAGCCACCCTGGCCGGCGGTACGGTTTCGCGCACAGCGCACTTTGCCCTGCACCGTCTGGTCTGGGCAGCGCAGCCGCAGGTCGCCAGCGCACCAGCTCCCACATCAGGGTCTGCACCGGAGACGGCGCAGACCCTTTTTGGCTTTCCGCAACTGTGGATGGGTGCCATGGTTCCCAAACGCTGGGCGCGCCGCGCCGTCACCCGTAACGCCATCAAACGACAGATTTACAACGTGAGCACCTTGTTTGAACAACGCTTGCCGCCAGCCGCCCATGTGGTGCGTCTGCGTGCGGGCTTTGACCGCAAACAATTTGTCAGCGCCAGCTCGGACGCCCTCAAGCAGGCCGTTCGCAACGAGCTGATGGAGCTGTTCAGCCGTGCCTGCCCCAAGGAGGCCGCATGATGCGCCGCCTGTTGATGGCGCTGGTGCGCGGCTACCGTTTGCTGCTGAGCCCCAGTTTGGGTTCGGCTTGTCGCTTTGAGCCCACGTGTTCGCTGTATGCTCTGCAGGCGTTTGAAAAACATGGCGCCGGCGTGGGCAGTTACCTGACAGCGCGTCGGCTGGTTCGTTGCCACCCATGGTGCGCAGGCGGTCCTGACCCGGTCCCCGAAAAAGTGTCCGGCCTTTTCACTGGTTTGTTTTCCCACACCTCGTCAAAGTAAGTAGTCGCATGAACGATATCCGTCGATCCATCCTGTGGGTGATTTTTGGCTTCTCCATGGTCCTGCTCTGGGACAAATGGCAAATACACAATGGCCAGCCCGCCACCTTCTTTGCGCAACCGGCGTCTGCAGCAGCAGCCAAGGCCGATGGTTCCTTGCCAACAGCCAGCGCGGCCCAGGGCAGCGCCCAGCTGCCAGGCGCTGCTGGCGCATCTGCTGCCAAACGTGAGCTGATTGAGGTGAGCACCGATTTGTTCAACGTACGCTTTGACACCGAAGGCGGCTCGATTGTGCAGACCTCGTTCACCAAGCTGCTCAATAACGACAAGAAGCCTCTGGTGCTGCTCGACGACAGCGCAGAGCGCCGCTACATGGCTCAAACCGGCCTGATTGGCGGAGACTTCCCCAACCACAAGAGCCCCATGCGCTTTAGCGGTGAGCGCCAGATGGCCGAAGGCCAGGACAGCCTGTCCGTGCGGTTCGAGTCTGATGCAGTAGGCGGCGTCAAGCTGGTCAAGACCTACACCTTCAAGCGCGGCAGCTACGCCATTGGCGTCAAGAACGAAGTCATCAATGCAGGCTCGGCTGCAGTGCAGCCGCAGCTGTACATGCAGCTCGTGCGCGATGGCAACAAGCCCGAAGGCGAGTCACAGTTCTACTCCACGTTCACCGGTCCGGCCATCTACACCGAAGCCGCCAAGTACCAGAAAGTGGACTTTGAAGACATCGCCAAAGGCAATGCCGAAATCAACAAACAATCGGACAACGGCTATGTGGCCATGGTGCAGCACTACTTTGCTTCGGCCTGGTTGCTGGACCAGGGCGTGCAGCGCGAAAACTTTGTGCGCAAAGTGGGCGACAACCTTTTTGCCGTGGGCATGATCACGCCCCTGGGTGAAGTCGCTGCCGGCCAGAGCAAAGCCATTGAAAACCGTTTGTTCATCGGCCCTCAGCAGGAAAAAATGCTGGAAGCCCTGACCCCCGGCCTGGACTTGCTCAAGGACTACGGCTGGCTGGCCATGCTGGCCAAACCGCTGTATTGGTTGCTGGACAAGCTGCACAGCTTCATCCTGAACTGGGGCTGGTCCATCATGGCGCTGGTGCTGACCATCAAGCTGGCGTTTTACTGGCTCAATGCCAAGGCCTACGCCAGCATGGCCAAGATGAAAGCCATCAACCCCAAAGTGGCTGAAATGCGCGAACGCCTGAAAGGCGACCCGCAAAAAATGCAGCAGGAAATGCTGCGTATCTATCGCGAGGAAAAAGTTAACCCCATGGGTGGCTGCTTCCCGATGCTGATCCAGATTCCGGTGTTCATTGCGCTGTACTGGGTGCTGCTGTCCAGCGTGGAAATGCGTCATGCACCGTGGGTGGGCTGGATCACCGACCTGTCGGCACCAGACCCCTACTACATCCTGCCGATTGTCATGACCTTGACCACCGTGCTGCAAACGGCGCTCAACCCGATTCCGCCCGACCCGATGCAAGCCAAGATGATGTGGATCATGCCGCTGGCCTTCAGCGTGATGTTCTTCTTCTTCCCGGCCGGTCTGGTGCTGTACTGGATCACCAACAACGTGTTGACCATTGCACAGCAGTGGATGATCAACACCCGCCTGGGTGTGCCACCCGAGTTCAACTTGCCCAAGTTCAAGTAAGCCCGACACTTTGACTCCACAGGCCGCTCAAGCGGCCTGTTTCACATCCAACATCATGCTCGCCCGACATCAGGACCCCATCGTTGCTGTTGCCACCGCCCCGGGGCGCGGTGCGGTGGGCATTGTGCGCGTGTCAGGCAAGCAGTTGCAGCCCTTGGTCAAAGCGCTGTTTGCGCGCGAGCTGAAAGCCCGAGAAGCCACCTATCTTGCGTTCCCTGACGCAGACGGCAGCCCCATCGACCACGGCCTGGCGCTGTACTTTGCGGCCCCGCACTCTTTCACGGGCGAAGATGTGCTGGAGCTGCAGGCCCACGGCGGGCCCGTGGTGTTGCAGTTGCTGGTGGCGCGGTGTCTTGAGCTGGCCAAAACCTGCCTGCCGGGTTTGCGCGTCGCAGAGCCCGGCGAATTTTCAGAACGTGCTTTTCTGAACGACAAGATCGATCTCGCGCAGGCCGAAGCGATTGCCGACCTGATCGACGCCAGCACCGAAGCTGCAGCACGCAGCGCCAGCCGGTCGTTGGCGGGCGAGTTTTCGCGCGAGGTCCATACGCTGCGCGACGCGCTCATTCATCTACGCATGCTGGTCGAAGCCACACTGGATTTTCCGGAAGAGGAAATCGACTTTTTGCAAAAAGCAGATGCACAAGGCCAGTTGTCACGCCTGCGCCAGCAACTGCAACAAGTGATGCAACGCGCACGCCAAGGCGCCTTGCTGCGCGAGGGCATCAAGGTGGTCATCGCCGGCCAGCCCAACGCTGGCAAAAGTTCTTTGCTCAATGCGCTCGCGGGCGCCGAGCTGGCCATCGTCACGCCAATTGCAGGCACCACGCGCGATGTGGTGCAGCAAACCATCCAGATCGAGGGCGTGCCTTTGCACATCATCGACACCGCTGGCCTGCGCGAGGGCGAGGACGTGGATCAGGTCGAACAAATCGGCATCGAGCGGGCGTGGGGACAGATTGAGCAAGCCGACGCAGTGCTGTTCCTGCACGACCTCACGCGTGTGGCCTTGCCAGACTACAAGCAGTCCGACGCCGACATTGCACACACCCTGCAGCAACGTCTGCCTGCAGGCGTGCCCGTGATTGACCTGTGGAACAAGGCCGATGCCGCCAGCATCCCTGCCCAGGCTGACGGCCTGGTGCTCTCGGCCAAAACGCGTGAGGGCCTGGAAGCCCTGCGCCAGCGCCTGCTGCACGAGGCTGGCTGGCAACAAGCGCCCGAAGGCCTGTTCATCGCCCGTGAGCGACATGTGCAAGCCTTGCAGCGCGTCAATGAGCATCTGGCGCTGGCCGATGAGCACCTGCAAGCTCAGGCACAGAGCCTGGATCTGCTGGCTGAAGAACTGCGTCAGGCCCAGAACGCTTTGGGCGAGATCACCGGCGAGTTCAGCGCCGACGATCTGCTGGGCGTGATCTTCTCCAAATTCTGCATCGGCAAATAATCGGCCAATAGCATGCCTACAATGAAGCATGGCAAGCCTTGATCCGCCCATGACCAACCCAAGCACACCCTTGACCACGCCAGAGGCCATGCGGGGTGGGGTGGTTGCGATTGTGGACGACGAGGAGCAAATCAGCCGCGCGCTGTGTTTACTGCTGGAACTTCAACACATTGAGTCGGTCGCTTTTGCCTCGGCCGAAGCCATGCTCGAAGCCGTAGAGCTGCGAGATGGCCAGCTTTGGCTACAAGGCCAACACGCCAAATTGCCGGTTCAATTCGCCGTGCTGGACCTGAACCTGCCAGGCATCAGCGGCGTTGCCCTGGCCCACCGCTTGCGTGAAATGGCCCCCGCTCTGCGCATGGTGATCATGACAGCTGCCATGGCTGAGGAGCGCGCCTATCACGGCCCCCACCCTGAGGGCGTTGGCTGCCTCATCAAACCCTTTCGCCTTGCCGAGCTGGAAAAGGTAATGTTCCAAAGCCCTTGAGCTGCGCGACTCACAGGGTCACGTCGTACTCGATCGTGATGGGGGCGTGGTCAGAGAACTTTTCGTCCTTGTAGATGGCTTCTGTCCGGGCTCGCTCTGCAAGAGCGGGCGTGGCCAGGTGGTAGTCCAGACGCCAGCCCACATTTTTGGCATAAGCCTGACCACGGTTGCTCCACCAGGTGTAGCAAGCGTCTGTGGTGTCGGGCTGCAGCTTGCGGTAGACATCGACGACGCCGCCCTCTGTGGTCAAGCGCGTCATCCAGGCGCGCTCTTCGGGCAGGAAACCGCTGTTTTTGAGGTTGCCTTTCCAGTTCTTCAGGTCGGCTTCCTTGTGGGCGATGTTCACATCGCTGCAAATGATGAAGTCGCGCTCTTTTTTCAGCGCCATCAGGTGCGGGTACATCTTGTCCAGAAATCGGTACTTCGCCTCCTGCCGCTCAGGACCGGACGAGCCGCTGGGAAAATACACGCTGATGATGGACAGCTTGCGCGACGGCGTGTCAAAGCGCGCCTCCACATAACGGCCCTCGGCATCGAACTCGCCGCCGTCAAAGCCCACCACCACATCGCTGGGTTCGTGCCGGGTGTACACGCCCACGCCCGAGTAACCCTTTTTCTCGGCAAACTGGAAGTGCCCCTTCATGCCGGCGAGCACTTCGAATTTGCCCGCCACATCTGCAGCCTGGGCCTTGACCTCTTGCACGCAAATACAATCCGGAGCATGTTGCTCCAGCCAGGCCTCGACACCTTTGGTCGTGGCCGAGCGAATACCGTTGAGGTTAAGGCTGGTGAGTTTGAACAAGGAATTTCCCCATGAGTCATGCCGCAGGCACTGTCGATACAAAAGCCCTGGCACAAGAATTTGTGCAATTTGCCGTGGACGCTGGCGTGCTGCGCTTTGGTCAATTCAAGACCAAAGCCGGCCGCATGAGCCCCTACTTCTTCAACGCAGGCCTGTTTGACGATGGCGCCAAGCTCAGCCGCCTGGCTCAATTTTATGCACAGGCCCTGATCGCCAGCGGCATCGAATTCGACATGATCTTTGGCCCCGCCTACAAGGGCATTCCGCTGGGCGCCGCCGTCGCGGTGGAGCTGGCCCGCCTGGGCAAGAACGTGCCCTTTGCCTACAACCGCAAGGAAGCCAAAGACCACGGCGAAGGCGGCTCGCTGGTCGGCGCACCGCTCAAGGGCCGCGTGCTGATCATTGACGATGTGATGAGCGCCGGCACCGCCGCTCGCGAATCGATTGCCCTGATTCAAGCTGCTGGCGCCACCGCGCATGCGGTCACCATTGCGCTGGACCGCCAGGAAATGGCCACCGAAAAGCAGGCCGATGGCTCCACCAAAGACGTTCTCCACAGCGCCGTGCAATATGTGCAAAACACCTTGGGCCTGCAGGTGTGCGCCATCGCCAAACTCGAAGACCTGCTGGCCTACCTGGGTGCACAAGCCGGCAACGAACTGGGCCAACACCTGAGCGCCGTGCAGGCCTACCGCGACCGCTACGGTGTCTGAGCCATGCTGAAATACCTCACCATCCCGGTCACCGCCTTCCAGCAAAACTGCTCGCTGGTCTGGGACGACCAGAGCCTGCAGGCTGCCGTGATCGACCCCGGTGGTGACCTGAACCTGATTCTCGACGCAGTGGCCAAACTGGGCCTCAAGCTGGAACAAGTCTGGATCACCCACGGTCACCTGGACCACTGCAGCGGCGCTGCCGATTTGTCGGAACAACTGGGCCTGCCCATCATGGGTCCGAACAAAGGCGACTTGTTCTGGATTGAAGGCCTGCCCGAAGCTGCCATGAATTATGGCTTTCCTCCCGCGCGACCGTTTACGCCCACGCGCTGGCTGCAAGACGGCGACACCGTCACGCTCGGTGCGCACACGCTCAATGTGCGCCACTGTCCCGGCCACACACCGGGCCATGTGGTGTTTCATTCGCCGGAAATTTCCCGCGCCTTTGTGGGCGACGTGCTGTTTGCCGGCAGCATTGGCCGCACCGATTTTCCGCAGGGCGACTTTGACACCCTGATCGACAGCATTCGCACACGCCTGTGGCCCATGGGCAACGACACCGTGTTCATTCCCGGCCACGGCCCGGAAAGCACCTTTGGACGCGAACGGCGCAGCAATCCCTACGTGCGCGACCTCTGATCAGCCTTGCTGTCGCGCCTGCTCGTACAAGCGCTGCACCTTGGGCAGGTTCGACTGCAGCTCTTCAATGCGGTTGGAGCCACTGGGATGGGTCGATAAAAACTGCGGCCCGCCATTGCCGTTGGCCGCCAGCATTTTTTGCCACAGCTGCACGCTGGCCTCGGGCTTGTAACCACCGCGCGCAGCAATTTCCAAGCCGACCAGATCAGCCTCGCTCTCATCATCACGGCTGTATTTGAGCGTCAACAGTTGCGTGCCCAAGTCGGCCGCCACGTTGCCCAACTGCCCCAAACCCAACAGCTGCGAAGCCAGCGACAACCCGATGTTGGTGACCTGGCTTTTGGCCAGCCGCTCACGGGCGTGCTCGCGCAGGGCGTGAGCCATTTCGTGGCCCATGATCATGGCGATCTCGTCATCGGTGAGCTTGAGCTGGTCAATGATGCCGGTGTAGAACGCAATCTTGCCGCCCGGCATGCACCAGGCATTGAGCTGCTTGCTGCCAATCAGGTTGACTTCCCACTTCCAGTCCCGGGCACGCGGGTTCCACTGTGCGGTGAACGGAATCAGGCGCGATGCGATTTGGCGAATGCGCACCAGCTGCGGGTACGTGTCCGGCGCCAAAGCGCGCTGCGCACGAGCCTCACTCAGGGTCTGGCTGTATTGCTGGCGGGCCGAGTTCTCCAGCGTCTCGGCAGGCACCAGGTTGCGCACCTGCGAGGACGAGCCCACATTCACCTGCGCCAGCGCAGCGTCCGCCCCGACGGCACTGGTGGCCAACAAAAAACCACGCCGTGCATCCCACACGCGCGAAGGTGTGGAAGAAGAAGTTTTGAGATCACAAAGCCAACACATGATGCGCGAATAATAAACTTAAAGTTGTCACCCGATGACGGTACCGATAATGCTGGCATGAACACCCCATCCCCCACCCCCGAACGCTCCTGGCTAGCCGCCTTTGCGCTGTATCTGCAGCCCGCCAGTTTGCGCATGTTGCTGTTGGGCTTCTCGGCTGGACTGCCCCTGCTGCTGGTGCTGGGCACGCTGAGTTTTCGCTTGCGCGAAGCAGGCATTGACCGCAGCACCATTGGCTACCTCAGCTGGGTGGGGCTGGCCTACGGCTTCAAGTGGGTCTGGGCCCCGCTGGTGGACCGCCTGCCCCTGCCGGGCCTGACGCGCCGTCTGGGCCGTCGCCGCAGCTGGTTGCTGCTGTCGCAAGTGAGCATTGCTGCAGGCCTGCTGGGCATGGCCAGCTACGACCCCACCCAGGCCCTGGCGCCGCTGGTGTGGTGCGCTGTGGCTGTCGCGTTTGGCTCGGCCACACAAGACATTGCGCTGGACGCTTACCGCATCGAGTCTGCACAAGCCGACGAACAAGCCGTGCTGGCCGCCAGTTACCAGACGGGTTACCGCCTGGCCATGATCTGGTCGGGCGCTGGCGTACTGTGGCTGGCCGCCTATGCCCAGGGCGCAGACACCGGCTACGCGCAAAGCGCCTGGCAATGGGCCTACACCATCATGGCGGCCAGCATGCTGCCGGGCATGCTGACAGTGCTCACCTCACCCGAACCTGCGCCCGCCCCTCTCAAGCCCGCACGCACTATTGGTGAATGGCTCCACGGCGCCCTGATTGAACCTTTCGCCGACTTCTGGCACCGCTACCGCTGGCAAGCGGTGTTGGTGCTGTCCCTCATTGCGGTGTACCGCATCAGCGACGTGGTCATGGGCATCATGGCCAACCCGTTTTATGTGGACATGGGCTTCACCAAGGACGAGGTAGCTGCCGTCACCAAAGTGTTCGGCGTGATCATGACGCTGGTCGGCGCCTTTGTGGGCGGCGTGTTGTCGGCTCGCCTGGGCGTGATGCGCATTTTGTTTTTGGGCGCCTTGCTCAGCGCCGCCAGCAACCTGCTGTATGCCTGGCTCAGCCATGTGGGGCACGACCTCAACGCCCTCATCTGGGTAATCTCGGCTGACAACCTGTCCAGCGGCATGGCCTCTGCTGCCTTCATTGCCTACCTGTCTTCACTGACCAACATCCGCTACTCGGCCACGCAGTACGCGCTGCTGTCGTCCATGATGCTGCTCCTGCCCAAATTCATTGCCGGCTTCAGTGGCGACTACGTCAACACCTACGGCTACGCCGACTTCTTTACGGCCACGGCCTGGCTGGGCGTACCGGTGTTACTGCTGGTGGCACTGGCGGCGCGCGTGCACGCGAAAGCTTAAAGAAAATTCTGCAAATTCAAAATCAGATCTTGAATATGCAGGAGTGATGTAAACTCAAGCGCATGATTCCACGTCATATTCAACCGTTGTTTGTGCGGCAGGCTTCGCAATATCCAGTCGTTACCGTGATCGGGCCACGTCAAAGCGGGAAAACCACTTTGGCCAAAGCCTCTTTCCCCGACAAGCCTTATGTGTCGCTGGAAGACCCGGATGTGCGGCGCTTTGCGCTGGAAGACCCCCGAGGCTTTCTTGCCGGCTACAGCTCAGGCGCCATCCTTGATGAAATACAGCGCGCCCCAGAGCTGCCCTCCTATTTGCAAAGTCTGGTCGACCGCAACGACACGCCAGGTCAATTCATATTGACGGGCAGTCAACAATTTGAGCTGATGACGCAGGTCACCCAATCGCTGGCAGGCCGCACCGCCTTGTTGCGACTGCTGCCATTGACATTGGCCGAAGTTTCAAGCGCCGAACGCACACACAAAAGCCTCGCTTCGACCCTGCTTCATGGCTTTTACCCACGTATCCACGACAAGGACCTGGATCCATCCCAAACCATGGGCGATTACTTTTCGACGTACGTCGAACGAGACCTTCGCCAACTGGCTGCCGTTCAGGATCTGCGCCAATTTGAGCGCTTCGTGCGCTTGTGTGCTGGTCGCACAGGTCAACTGCTGAACTTGAGTAGCCTGGCCAATGACGCCGGCATCTCACAACCCACCGCCCGCGCCTGGATCGATCTTTTGCAAACGAGCTTCATTGTTCATTTGCTGCCCCCCTGGCACACCAACGCAGGCAAACGCCTGATCAAGGCGCCCAAGCTTTATTTCCATGACACCGCACTCGCTTGTTGGTTGCTGGGCTTGCGCACACCTGAACAGGTTCAGCGCGATCCTTTGTGGGGCGCACTGTTCGAAAATTTTGTAGTCATCGAAGCCCTCAAGGACCGGCTCAACGCAGGCGAAAGTGCCGAGCTGTATTTTTATCGTGACTCCGAAGGCAACGAAGTAGACCTGTTCATCCCCGTCGGTCGACAATTCCATGCTGTGGAAATCAAGGCCGGCGCCACCGTCAACCCAGACTACTTCAAAGGACTCAACCGCTTTGACAGCCACTTCCCTGGCGTTTTGCACGGCGGCTGCGTGGTCTATGGCGGCGAACAAGGCCAGAATCGAACGCACTGGCCCGTTCACCCCTGGCAACAGTTGCGCCACAAACCCCAGTAAGCCACCATCTCGTAAGCACGGTTTACCCAACTTTACGCAGCAGACAACCCCACTTAGAGGCACCCGAGCATCATGGCACGCATGCAATCCATCCTCATGATCGAAGACGATGCCCGCCTGGCCAGCATGGTCTCGGACTACCTGCAGGCCAACGGCTACACCGTCACCCACGCGCCCGATGCGCAAAGCGGCCTGAACCAGCTCACCAACAACACGGTGGACCTGGTCATCCTGGATCTGATGCTGCCCGACATGGACGGCCTGCAGGTCTGCCAACGCATCCGCGCCCTGCCAGGTGCCACGGGCCAGACGCCCGTCCTCATGCTGACCGCCAAAGGCGACCCGATGGACCGCATCATTGGTCTGGAAATGGGCGCTGACGATTACCTGCCCAAACCTTTTGAGCCCCGCGAGTTGCTGGCACGCATTCGCGCTGTGTTGCGCCGCAAAGTCATGGATGCCGAAAGCGCGCACCACATCATGCAGTTTGGCAGCCTTGAAATTGACCGCGATGCACGTCGCGTCAGCGTCCGCGGCCAGGAATGCGAACTCACCTCTTACCAGTTTGACCTGCTGGTGGCCCTGGCCGAGCGGGCCGGACGTGTGCTCAGCCGCGACCAGATCATGGAAGCCGTGCGCGGCCGCGAGCTCGAAGCTTTTGACCGCTCCATTGACGTGCACATGGGCCGCATTCGCGCCGCCATCGAAGACGACGCCAAAAACCCCCAACGCATTCTGACCGTGCGAGGCGTCGGCTACGTGTTTGCACGCCAACAAGACTGAGCCTGCATGAAAACACCCTCCCGGCATTTGTACCTGCGCGTGTGGCTGGCCGCCGTGCTGGCTCTGGCGCTGGTGATGGTCCTGGCGGGCATCGCCTGGCACATCCAGCAACGCGACCGGGACCGCGAACGCAGCAGCGGCCCCATCATGTCGCGCATGCTGATCGTGCGCAACACCGATGGCGACGTGCTCGCCGTTGCGCCCCAATTGCCGCGCCGCGGGCAAGGCTACGAATTCCAGGTGGTCATGCCCAACGGGCAAGAGTTTTATCTGCAGGTGCCGCGCACCACACCCGGTGGCCCGCCACCATCGCGCGCCCTGCCGCCCTGGTGGGCACGTTCGCCCTATGGTTTTTTGTGGACCCTGCTGCTGGTCGGCATGGTCGTGGCTTTGGCTTTGTACCCGGTCATTCGCCGCCTGACCGTGCAGCTCGAACGTTTGCAAAACGGCGTGCAGCGCTGGGGCGAGGGCGATCTGAACGTGCGCTTTCCGGTGCAAGGCCAGGACGAAGTGGCCGACCTCTCGCGCCGCTTCAACGAAGCCGCCGATCGCATCCAGAACCTGATGAGTTCGCAAAAGTCCTTGCTGGCCAATGCCTCGCACGAGTTGCGCTCGCCGCTGGCTCGCATCCGCATGGCAATGGAACTCATGGAGTCGCCGCAACTGCACGATGACGTGCGCCAACGCACCCGTGCCGAAGTGCTGCGCAACATGGCCGAGCTGGACCAGCTCATTGACGAAATTTTGCTGGCCAGCCGCCTGGACGCCAAAGAGGCCGACATGGGCACCATCGAACCGGTGGAGCTGGTGGGCCTGTGCGCCGAAGAGTGCGCCCGCGTGGGCGCCAGCCTGGATGTGCCCGAGGGCCAGTTCCACTTTGAGGTGCAAGGCGTGAGCAAACTGCTGCGTCGCCTGGTGCGCAACCTGCTCGAAAACGCCAAACGCTATGGCGCCACAGCTGCACGCGGCGAGGAGTCCGACATTGAATTGTCGCTGCGCACCGAAAACGGCCGCACCGTGCTGCGCGTCAGCGACCGTGGCCCCGGCGTGCCTGCCGAGCTGCGCGAACGCATCTTCGAGCCCTTCTACCGCCTGCCCGGCGCCAGCGAGCGCGTAGGGGGCGTGGGCCTGGGCCTGTCGCTGGTGAAATCGATTGCCGAGCGCCATGGCGGCAGCATTCGCTGCGAAGACCGCGAAGGCGGTGGCGCCCGTTTTGTCGTGACGCTGTAAACCGCCAGCTTTCAGGCACACTTGGCGTCATGGCCAAAGACAAGACGACTTACAGCTGCACCGAATGCGGTGCCAGCAGCCCACGCTGGATGGGCAAATGCCCCGGCTGCGGCGCATGGAACACCCTGATTGAATCCGTTGCCGACACTGGCGCCGCGGGCAAAAACCGCTTTGGCAGCGCGCTGGCGCAAGGCCTGGCACCCGCCTCCGAAGTCACACCGCTGTCGCAAATCGAAGCGGTCGATGTGCAACGCCACCCCACCGGCCAGGAAGAACTCGACCGCGTGCTCGGCGGCGGCATGGTTGAAGGCGGCGTGGTCCTCATTGGTGGTGACCCCGGCATTGGCAAATCGACCCTGCTGTTGCAAGCGGTTGATGCGCTGCAACGCGCCGGCATGGACACGCTCTACGTCACCGGCGAAGAAAGCGGCGCACAGGTCGCGCTGCGCTCGCACCGACTGGGCTTGCTCGATTCACAGGTACCGGTGCTGGCCGAAATCCAGCTCGAAAAAATCCTGGGCACGCTGCATGCTCGCCAGCCCAAGGTGGCCATCATCGACTCCATTCAGACTGTTTATTCGGACCAACTCACCAGCGCGCCCGGCTCGGTGGCGCAAGTGCGCGAATGCGCCGCGCACTTGACCCGCGCCGCCAAGGCCAGCGGCACCGCCATCGTGCTGGTCGGCCACGTCACCAAGGAAGGTGCGTTGGCCGGCCCGCGCGTGCTCGAACACATGGTTGACACCGTGCTCTACTTTGAAGGCGACACGCACAGCAGCTTTCGTCTGATCCGCGCCATCAAAAACCGCTTTGGCGCCGTCAACGAAATTGGCGTGTTCGCCATGACCGAAAAAGGCCTCAAGGGCGTCACCAACCCCAGCGCCATCTTCCTGAGCCAGCACAGCGAGCCGGTACCCGGCAGCTGCGTCATGGTCACGCTTGAAGGCACGCGCCCCATGCTGGTGGAAATCCAGGCCCTGGTTGACAACGGCGGCCCCAGCCCACGGCGCTTGAGCGTGGGCCTGGAGCGCGACCGCCTGGCCATGCTGCTGGCCGTGCTGCACCGCCACGCGGGCGTCGCCTGCATGGACCAGGACGTGTTTGTCAATGCAGTGGGCGGTGTGCGCATCAGCGAGCCCGCAGCCGACCTGGCCGTCATGCTGTCCATCACTTCCAGCCTGCGCGGCAAAGCACTGCCCAAAGGCTTCATTGCGTTTGGCGAAGTCGGCCTGGCCGGCGAGGTCCGCCCCGCACCACGCGGTCAAGAGCGATTGAAAGAGGCCGCCAAACTCGGCTTCTCAGTGGCCATCGTGCCCAAAGCCAATCTGCCCAAAAAGACAGATCCCGCCCTCAAAGGCCTACAGGTGCACGGCGTCGAGCGCATCGAAGAAGCCATGCAGATCGTGCGCGGTCTGGATTAAGCACGCCCACACCCCGCCCGATAAAATCGCTCCATGCAACTCAACGCCTCCCACACCCTGCACATGGCGCGCGAAGCGCTGGACATTGAAGCCAGCGCCCTGCTGACCATGAAAGACCGGCTCGACGATCGCTTTGTGCAAGCGGCTGCGCTCATCCTGGGCGCTAGCGGGCGTGTGGTGGTGACCGGCATGGGCAAAAGCGGCCATGTGGGCACCAAGATTGCCGCCACCCTGGCCTCCACCGGCACACCCGCCATGTTCATGCACCCAGGCGAAGCCAGCCATGGCGACCTGGGCATGATCCAGGCGGGCGACGTGGTGCTGGGCCTGTCCAACAGTGGCGAGAGCGACGAGCTGGTCGCCATCCTGCCCGTCATCAAACGCCTGGGCGTGCCGCTGATTGCCATGACCGGTGGCCTGCAGTCCAGCCTGGCGCGCCATGCGAATGTGGTGCTCGACACCGGTGTCGCCAAAGAAGCCTGCCCGCTCAACCTGGCCCCCACCGCCAGCACCACCGCGCAAATGGCCATGGGCGACGCGCTGGCCGTGGCCCTGCTGGACGCACGCGGCTTCAAACCCGAAGACTTTGCGCGCTCACACCCCGGCGGCTCGTTGGGCCGGCGCTTGCTTACCCACGTGAGCGACATCATGCGCAAAGGCAGTGAGGTGCCCCGCGTTGCGCCCGAAGCCAGCTTTACCGAACTCATGCAAGAGATGAGTCGCAAAGGCCTGGGCGCCACCTCGGTGGTCAACGCACAAGGCCAGGTGCTGGGCATCTTTACCGACGGCGACTTGCGCCGCCTCATTGAAAAAGGCCAGGACCTGCGCCAGCTCAAAGCCAGCGACGTCATGCACGCCAACCCGCGCACCTTGCGCGACGACGCCCTGGCCGCCGAAGCTGCCGACCTGATGGAAGCACACCGCATCACCAGTGTGCTGGTGGTCAACGCACAAGGCGAACTGGTCGGCGCCATCAACACCAACGACCTGATGCGTGCGAAGGTCATCTAAGCCATGAGCACCCTGCGCACCCTCGAACCTGCCGTGCACTTTGCGCCCGAGCTGCTGCTCAAGGCCCAAGGCATCCGCATTGTGTTTTTTGACGTCGATGGCGTCATGACCGATGGCGGCCTGTACTTCTCCGAGCACGGCGAATCGCTCAAGCGCTTCAGCGTGCTCGACGGCCAAGGCCTCAAGCTGCTGCAACAAGCAGGCATCATCCCCGCCGTCATCACCGGGCGCGACTCCGCACCGCTGCGCCTGCGGCTCAAAGCGCTGGGCATCGAACACGTGCGCTTTGGCACCGAAGACAAACACCCCGCTGCCGCCGCCATGTTGCAGGAGCTGGGCCTGGACTGGTCGCAAGCCGCCGCCATGGGTGACGACTGGCCCGACCTGCCCGTCCTGCAACGCGTGGCCTTTGCCTGCGCTCCCGCGCAAGCCCACGCGCAGGCCAAGGCCCTGGCCGACCACATCACCACCGCACGCGGTGGTGAAGGCGCCGTGCGCGAGCTGTGCGACCTGTTGCTCGTGGCCAGCGGCCGCTATGTGCAGCTGCTCGACAACGTCGGCACCGACCGCGCCCACAAAGGCGCCTCTGCATGAAGCTGCCTGCGCCCCTGGCCCGCACGCTGGACCGCCTGAGCCTGTACACCCCCGTGATCGTCATGGGCGTGCTGGCGCTGGCCAGCTGGTGGCTGGTGCGCAGCCTGCCCGACCTGAACGGCCCGCAGTTGCCCAAAGTGGTCCGCTCCGACCCTGACTACAGCCTGCGCAACTTCTCAGTCCAGGCCTTTCGAGCGGACGGCACGCTGTACCGCGAAGTGCTCGGCACACAAGGCCACCACTACCCCAACACCGACGAGCTCCACATCGAACAAGTGCAATTTCGCGGACGGGCTGACAACGGCGCACGCATGAACGCGCAAGCCCAGCTCGGCATGGCCAGCAGCGATGGCGAACGCGTCACCCTGCAAGGCAACGCCGTGGCCGTGCGCGAAGCGCTGGGCACTTCGCAGGCCATGACCCTCAAAGGCCAGCAACTGGTGGCCTGGCCCAAAAAAGAGGAACTCAAGTCCTCGCAACCCGTGCGCATCGAACGCGCCAAAGACGTGTTCACCGGCAACACCCTCGACTTCAACGCCAAAACAGGCGAGTACCAATTGCAAGGTGAGGTGCGGGCGCAATTGGCCCCACGCAAACCCTGATTTGCGTCGCCCTTGCCGACGCACGGCCCTGCTACGATAGGGCAATGAATTCCCTTGAGCTGACCCTGCTGTACCTGCTGGCCGCCGTGCTGGGCGTGGTCGCGTGTCGCTCGCTCAAACTGCCGCCCATGCTCGGCTATCTGGCCGTGGGCGTCGTCATTGGCCCCAACGCCCTGTCCCTGGCGCAAAACACCACCGGCATCCAACACCTGGCCGAGTTTGGCGTGGTCTTTTTGATGTTCGTCATCGGGCTGGAATTCAACCTGCAAAAGCTGCGCGCCATGCGCAAACACGTGTTCGGGCTGGGGCTCATGCAAGTGGTTTTAACCATTGCTGTAGTCACCATCGGCTCTGCATTCCTGGCCGCCATGGCTCCCACCTGGTGGTTGCTGGACTGGAAAACCTCGCTGGCCCTGTCGGGTGCCATGGCCATGAGCAGCACCGCCATCGTCATCAAACTCATGGCCGACCGGCTGGAGCTGGAAACCGAACACGGCAAACGCGTGGTTGGCGTTTTGCTGTTCCAGGACTTGGCCGTGGTGCCCCTGCTGGTGCTCATCCCCGCACTGGGCGCACCGCCCGAAGAACTGGCCTGGGAACTGGGCAAAGCCGGCATCAAGGCCACGCTGTTGATCACCCTGCTGCTCACCGGCGGCCAGCGCATCATGCGCTGGTGGCTCACCCTGGTGGCCCGCCGCAAAAGCGAAGAACTGTTTGTGCTCAACCTGCTGCTGGTTACCCTGGGCCTGGCCTGGCTGACCGAACTGGCCGGCCTGAGCCTGGCGCTAGGCGCCTTCATTGCCGGCATGCTCATTTCCGAGACCGAATACAAACACCAGGTGGAAACCGACATCCGCCCCTTCCACGACGTACTGCTGGGCCTGTTCTTCATCACCATCGGCATGATGCTCGACTGGCGGCTTGTGCTCGAGCGCTGGCCCCTGGTGCTGCTGCTGGTCACACTGCCGGTGCTGTTCAAGCTGGGGTTGATCACAGCCATCGCCCGCCTGACAGGTGCCAGCACCGGCCTGGCGCTGCGCACCGGCTTGTACCTGGCGCAAGCGGGCGAATTCGGTTTTGTGCTGCTGACCCTGAGCAACAGCAACGAACTCGTGCCCCCCACACTCATGAACCCCGTGCTCGCCAGCATGGTGCTGTCCATGTTGGCCACGCCCTTCATCATCATGCGGGCTAACGACATCGTCATGAAACTGGTCGCCAGCGAATGGCTGCAGCAATCGCTGCAAATGACCACCATTGCGCGCAAGTCCATCAACACCAGCGCCCACGTCATCATCTGCGGCTACGGCCGCTGCGGCCAGAACCTGGCGCGCATGCTGGAGCAGGAAAACATCCCCTACATGGCGCTTGACCTGGACCCCGACCGCGTGCGCCAGGCCGCCGCCGCGGGCGACTCGGTCGTCTTTGGCGACGCCAGCCGCCTGCAGTCACTGGCTGCAGCCGGGCTGGCCCGCGCCAGCGCAGTGGTCATCACCTACCTCGACACCGCCAGCGCCCTCAAAGTGCTCGGCCATACCCACAGCCACGCCCCGCAAGTGCCCGTGATTGTGCGCACCAAAGACGACACCAACCTCGACAAACTGCAAGCCGCAGGCGCCGCCGAGGTGGTGCCCGACGCGCTGGAGGGCTCCCTCATGCTCGCCAGCCACGCGCTGGCCCTGGTCGGTGTGCCCGTGCGCCGCGTGTTCCGAATGGTGCAAGACCAACGCGAAGCCCGCTACAGCATGCTGCGCGGCTACTTTCATGGCGCCGACGACAGCAGCTTTGACGAACTCGAACACGAACGCTTTGCCACCGTCAGCCTGCCGCTGGACTGCCCCTGGCTGGCCAAACCCCTCAGCGCGCTGGCCCTGCACGCCGTTGGCGTACGCGTGGTCAGCCTGCGCCGCATCAACGGCACCACCGAAGCCCTGACAGATGACAGCGAACTGCGCTTTGGCGACACCCTGGTGCTGTCCGGCAAACCTGCCGCGCTGGCGCTGGCTGAACAAAAGTTTTTGAGGGGCTGACGTGAAGAAAGTGATCATCATTGCGGGGCCCAACGGCGCGGGGAAAACGACTTTTGCCAGAGACTTCTTGCCTGCTGAAGCTCACACACTCAAATTCATCAATGCCGATTTGATCGCTGCCGGCTTTGCCCCATTCAACCCGGAATCAGCCGCCATCAAAGCAGGTCGATTGATGCTTGAAGAAATTGATGAGTGCGTGCTTGCTGGACAAAGTTTCGCTTTTGAAACCACGCTCTCCGGTATCGGTTATGTGCGGAAAATCAAACTTTGGCGACAACTGGGCTATCAGGTCAAGCTCTGGTTTCTTGCACTGCCTTCAGCTGAAGTTGCCATTTCCAGAGTGGCCGTTCGTGTAGCACAAGGCGGACACAACATCCCTGAATCCGTTATTCGTCGCAGGTTTACCTCTGGACTTGAAAATTTCCACAGGGCGTACAAGGATGTCGTTGATTCTTGGGCGCTATACGACAGTTATATTCATCCACCGAAACTTGTTGACTGGAGCGAAAAATGAATACAACCGACATTCGAACATCCTCCGACCCCGATCTTGCTGGCTCCTATGCCGCCATGTTGCGTGCTGCGCGTGCAGCAGAAGATCTGGCCATCAAAACCGATACAGCCCTGATCGTCTCAGAAGGTGGACGGGATGTCCGGCTGACGGCACAAGAGCTCCTGCAGCGTCGCCAGAACCCATCCAACGAGCAATCTTGCGCCAACTGAACCAGCATGCACCAACAAAGCGTTCACGACTACCTTAAAAGCCACATCCGCACCGTGCCCGACTGGCCGGCGCCGGGGGTGCAGTTTCGCGACATCACGCCGCTGCTGCAAAACCCGCGCGTGTTTCGCGTGCTGATTGACGCCTTTGTCCACCGCTACATGGACCCCGCCCTGCGCCCCGACATCGTGGCCGGACTGGACGCACGCGGCTTCATACTGGGCTCTGTCGTTGCTTACGAATTGGGGCTCGGTTTTGTGCCCATCCGCAAAAAAGGCAAACTGCCCTTCACCACCGTTGAAGAAACCTACGAGCTCGAATACGGCAGCGCCACTGTCGAGCTACACACCGACGCCATCCAGCCCGGCCAACGCGTGCTGCTCATTGACGACCTGATCGCCACCGGCGGCACCATGATGGCCGGCAAACGCCTGATCGAGCGCTTGGGCGGCAGCATCTGCGAAGGCGCCGCCATTGTGGACCTGCCCGAACTGGGCGGCAGCCAACGCCTGCGCGACGAAGGGCTCCAGCTCTTCACCCTGCTCAGCTTCGAAGGCCACTGAAAGCGGACACCATGTTTGCCTTTCTGGACGTCAGCACCGCCTACTTCATTGCAGGGTTGATGTACTTCATCATGCCCCTGATCGTCTGGGGCAGCTTGCGTAACACCCGACACCCCAGCGTCACGCACTGGTTCATTGGCGGCGAATTTTTTGCCCTCGGCATCCTGCTGCTTGCCGTTCGTCCACAAGTGCCCGAATGGGCCAGCTACGACCTGGCCAACAGCCTGCTGGCCCTGGGCTCCCTCTTGCGCCTCAAAGGCCTGCTGCAACTCCAGGACAAACACCATCACAACGCGGCCCTCATCATCCTGGGGGTGGCGCACAGCGGCGGCTACATCCTCGCGCGCCAACTGCTGCCGGACACCCCGCTGTTCTTCGTCTGGTCTCTGCTGTGCATCGCGCTGGAGCTGGGCCTGCTGTCCTGGCACGCCCACCGCATCGCCCAAGACCAGAGCCTGCCCAGCATGCGCTGGCTCGCGGGCATCTACACACCCCTCGTGCTCCTGCTGCTGGTGCGCGCCACTACCGCTGTGCTTTGGGGGAATGAACCCCCCAACATCCTCACCAACAACGCCGTCAGCGTGTGGATCGCGATGCTCGGTGTGGTCGCTGCCGTCGTCAGCAACACCAGCTTCCTGGCCATGTTTGTGGAACGCGCCGCCAAAGAACGCGAGGCCCAGCTCGCCCTGACCGCCCAGCGCCAGGCCACCGACATTCTGGCCAGCAAAATTGCCGAACTCGACCGCCAGCGCAGCGCCTACACCATGGCCTCCACCCTCAGCCACGAGCTCAGCCAACCGCTGACCAGCATCCAGCTGTACCTCGACATCTGGCGCGCCAACCCGCAACACACCGAACTGCAAACCATCCTCCAAGGCGTGGACGAAAGCACCCAACTGGCCACCGGCATCCTGCAGCGCATGCGCGACTACGGCAACAGCCAACGCATCCAGCTGCAAACCGTCGACCTGCTCAAAATTCACCAACAAGTCATGGCCCTGCTGCACAACTGGCTCAAGGCCGAAAACATCAGCACCCAACTGCACACCAACACCCCCGCCGCCCTGATTGAAGGCGACGCACTGCAACTGTCGCAAGTGCTCATCAACCTCTACCGCAACGCCGCCCAAGCCAGCGCCCAGCAAGCCAGGCCGCAGCTGCACATACACATCAGCAGCAGCCCCAGCCACGTCACCCTGCAAGTGCGCGACAATGGCCCCGGCTTCTCGCCAGAAGCACTCGCACAGGGTGGCCGCGTCAACTTCACTTCCACCAAAGAACAAGGCATGGGCATCGGCCTGTCCATCGTGCGCAACATCGTCGAGCAACACAACGCCGACATCACCCTGAGCAACGCCCCCGAAGGCGGCGCGCTGGTGCAAATTACGTTTCCCGCAACAAAGTAGGCAAGTGGAAATCACCCTGTCGCGTTGAAGGCTCGCGTTTATGCAGTTTTCTTTGCGCGCGTCTTTAGCCTGGGTTTTGGTGCCGGGTTAACCAAAGAAGCATCTACTGCGTTGGGGGCATTTACACCCTCTGGGACTTTGGTCAAAGTCACGCCCTCCACACCTACGACAGCCCCCGGCAAAGGCACAGCATCAGGACCGCCATCCATGGCGAATCCGCCTACACCAATTTTGAACCCGACATTAAGCTGATACACCCCTTCGTGAAGATCGAAGTGGCGAATCAGGACCCCAGTCAATGACTGGATGCTCAGCGAATGAGCTTGTTCAATGGGAGACATGTGCTTGAGCTCCGAATTGTTCAGACGTGATCCAATTGTTTTTGCTGTAAATGCCCGTGCCCACACTCTCTGCCGGAGCCTTCAATTCAACGGTGACCTTGTGGTCATGCGTATGAGCATGTTTAATCGCAACCTGTGATAGGTATTGCTCCAGGGCAGACACCACCACAGCGTTCAGTTTGACGCCATCCTTCTGGGCCCTGACAGCCGCTGCCCTATGCAGCGCCGGCCCAACACGCACATTAAATAGGCCACTGCATGGTTGCTGGGGCTCTCGCCCCAATTGACGGCAGGTCTCCAAATAGTCATCTACAGCGGCACGGAACTCATGCTGAAGCTCAGCAACAGTCATAGCTTCATAAGTCACCAAATCGTTAACGAAAAGCAGCTTTCCGAAAAGAACACCTGTAACCATGTCCATCTCGGCAGAACCCAGATACCCCTTGTGCTCAAGTGTCATGCTCATCTCCCGGCCTCAAGCAGGCCCAACTCTTCCAACGTCTCACGAACCTCTTTGATGTAACAAGGCTTGACCTCGTTACCCGGATGCGGTTCGTGCAAGCTCATCAAGCTGTCGAGCTCCGCGTTGTAAAACTTTCTCCGAGACCCGCTGTTTGTAGCCATCTTGTATCCAAGATGCCTCAGAGCCAGCACCAACTCATCCCACTTGATGTTGCTCGGGGTTGGCTTGGCCCTGATTTTTTCAATGATTTTGTCTGCTTGTGCCATGTTGCCCAACCAAGACAGCTGAATATTGTAACTGACGTTCAGTTACTATTTGCCGTCAATCAGTTCATACTCAACGCCCTAACGCAATAGCCCCATCGCGGCCAGAAGCCGCGATGGGGAGGCGCCTTACGACAAATGCACGTTGCTTTGGGCAATGTGCTGGTCAATCAGCACCTGCAGGCTTGCATCTCCTGAGTACTGGTAGACGTTGAAGGTCTGGCCGTTTTGGGTGACCTGGCCTTGGGCGGCCCATTGGCCTTCGGTGTGGCCGTCGGCAAAGAGCTGGCTGAGCTGGACCACGTCGGTGGCGTCGCCATGGACTTGGAGGATGTGGAGGCCATCATCGCGGCCAGAGGCCGCTCCTACCAACACGTCGCTCACATTGAGCTGCAGGATCTGGGCGGTGCCGTCAGTCATGTCTACCGCCCCGTAGGAGCGGTCTCCGGCCGCGATCACCGCATTCAAATCCAGCACCGGTGCCTGGCTCACATTCAGCCAGGCATCGGTCATTTGCGTGGTGCTGCCGTCGGTGTGCTGCACCGTGGCCAGGCCGTCCAGAATGTTGCCGTTTTGCGCGGTCTGCGTGGCGGTGTGGGCCAGGGCAATGCTCTGCACGCCCACATCGGCCAGCGACTGCAGCTCGCCCGCGTCGGTGGTGCCGTCGGTGTCGGCGTCCACCCACACGCGCAGCTGGTTGAACACCGCGTCGCTCAGGTCAATCTGGCCGTCGGCGTTGGTGTCGTACTGCCCCAGGGCCTGCCAGCCGTCGCGCGCCAGCGAGCCATCGGCCAGGCGGGTGCTGGTGCCCAGCAGCTCGGCGCCGCTGTTGATGGTGCCGTCGCCGTTCAGGTCCAGGGCCAGCCAACCGTCATGGCGGTCCACCCAGGCGGTCTGCTGCGGCGTGCCGTTGGCCAGCAGGTCAAACAGCACACCGTCGGCCAGCGAGGTCGTCTGCACGCCGTCGCCGTTGAGGTCCAGCACCAGCGGCGAAGCCGACAAGGTCACCGTGGTCCCAGTGTTCTTGACCCACACCTGCGCACCCGTGGTGTCGTGGTTGTACAGGTTGTAGGTGTTGCCGCCGTAGGTGGCCGTGCCCGCGCTCGCCCACATGCCAGTGAGGCCGGTGTTGCCCCCCGCACCGTCGGAGAGCAGATTCTGCAGCGACACGGTGTCGGACGCCGTGCCATTGACCATGAACTGCACCTTGCCGTTGGACGTGAAGGCATTGGCCATGCCCAGGCTCAGCACATCGTTGGCGCTCAACGTCAGCGAGCTGCCGCCTTGCAGCTCAAACACCTCGACCTGCTGGATCGACTTGACCGTCTGGTTGTTGGTGAGTGACACCAGGTTGAGCGTAGTGTTGGCGGCGAGCTTGAGGGTGTCGATGCCCATGCTGCCGTTGATCACATTGCCCGCAGTGCCCAGCAGCGTCTGCGCGTTGGTGCCGATGTTGAGCACATCGTCACCGGCGAGCATGTCGGCCACGCCACCCGTGTAGCTTAGCACCGCACTATTGTTGGTACCAGACACGCCATCAACACCCAATGTGAATGGCGATGTTCCGCCTGCAGTCAGCGAACCATCTGCAGCCACCGTGTTCGGCGTGAACGAGAAGTTGTCAAGCTTGATATCGCCGTTGTTGGTGCCGTTTGCCGTGTTGTCTGCCGACAGGGCAAGAATAACGTTCTTGGTTGTGGTTGCGGTATAGGTGGCCTTGAAATGGCCAGTCTCATAACCGTTGGTGGTGAAATTGATGGCAGTACCGTCAAAGGTCAGGGTTGGCGCTACCGTACCAAACCCGTTCATTTGGTAGTCAAACTCAAACGTGTACGTTTTGCCAGCAATGACACTCATCGTCTCTTGCCAGAAGGTACCACTGGAGCTGAGGTTCACTTCCAGCAAAGTGCCACTCATCTTGCCGTTCGGGTTACCCGAATAGAAGTTCGGGTTGGCTGAATACGTCGTGCTGTACGTCGACATCGGGGTCGCGTTGTAATCGGTTGTCCACTTGAGGTTGGTGTTTGCAGTCGTAACTTCCGCACGGTGCGTTCCCAGCACGGCAGTAACCGTGGGCACGTTGGTGGTAAGTGCATACATGTTGCTGCTGAAATGGTTCATCGTGGTCGTATACGGGACGTTGTTGGTCGTAAACCCTGTATTGCCCCCGCTGAAATCGCCGTTTACAACCGTATTGCCACCGCCCAAAGAACTTACCGTCCACAGGTTGGACAACACGCTGCTGTTGCCCAGCGCATCAACTTGTCGCGCACTGAAGGTGTTGCTGCCCGAGCCCACGGCGGTGCTGGTGGCCAAGCCAGAGATGGACCACGTGCCATTGCTGGTCACCGTGGTGGTGCCGACCAGGTTGGTGCCGGTGTTGTCGTACAGGTAAATGGTGTCACCCGCATTGCCCGTACCGCTCACGGTGCTGAGCGTGTTGGTGGTGCTGCCGTTGTTTGCGATGCTTGTGCTGGACGAATCGGTCACAGAAGTGATGAACGGCGCGGCTTCGGTGAAGTCGGTCGTCACAGCCTGTGTCGTCATGGCACCGCCGGTGCTGGAGCTGGTGTTGAACACCTGCGCCGTGTAGGCCCAGTTGCCGGTGTAGCCGTTCAGGTCGGTGATCTCCCAGGCCTGGCCCGCCACTCTGGCCTCGCCAATGAGGGTGCCGTTGGCATAGACCCGGACCACTTCGTTGGCACCCAAGTTGGCACTCAGCGTACCCGAGACCAGACGGCCTGCGCTGCCGTCGTTGGTGGTCCAGTCGGCGTTGGCGCCCGACAGGCTGCTGTCTTTGGTCATGCTGCTGAAGGCGGCAGTGGTGGTTATGGCGGTGCTATCGTCCACCAGCACTTTCATGGTGCTGTCCACCAGCACCTGGGCGTTGGTGGTGCTGTGGTTGTAGACCTTGTAGGTGTGTGACACACCGTCCACGCCCGTCAGGGTGACGGTGCCTTTTTCTTCCCACTTGCCGCTCAGGCCGGTGTTGCCCACGGTGCTGTTGGTGGTGACGCCGTCGAGCTTGAGGTCGTTGAGCACCAGGGTGTCGCTGCTGGTGCCTTGCACCACAAACTGCACTTTGTTCTGGCTGGTGGTGCCTGGGCCGGAATTGGACCCGTTGCCAGCGCTGGTCGTGGCAAAGCTGTAGGGCGCCATCGGGCTGGCGGTGCTGCTGGCCGCTACGCTGGTGCCGGTGTTGGTGCCGCCCAGTGAGAGGACATCGTTGGCGGACAGTGCCAGCAAGCTGTTGGACTGCATCTGCACCACCTCGACCTGGGTGATGGTTTTGACGGTTTGGGTGCTGGTCAACGCTTCGAGGTTGAGCACCGTGCCAGCGGCCAGCTTGAGCGTGTCCACGCCACCACTGCCGTCAATGAAGTTGCCTGCAGTGCCGAGCAGGGTCTGTGCATTGGTGCCGATGTTGAGCACGTCGTTGCCGTCGAGCATGTCGGCGGCACCGGCGGTGTAGGTGATGGCGGTGGTGGTGCCATCCACATTGTTGGTGAACGGGGCTGTGCCGGTTGAAAGCGAGTTGTCGCTTGGGGGCGTGTTCTTCACGAAGGACACATCGTCCAGCAAGAGGTCGTTCTGGCTTGCGGTTGTGGTGGAACCGTTGTCCGCCACAATTTTGAGCGTCACCGGGCCGGTGTGGTCGGCTGTGTACGTGACATAGGCAGTACCGACGGAGCCGTAGTAGCCATTCGCTGCAGTAACAGCCGGTGGTGTTGTACTCCAGGCCAAAGCACCGTCGATGCTGGCACCAATGTAGCCTTGCGTTTGCGAAATGGCGTAGTCAAAGCTGAAGGTATAGGTCGCACCCGCCACCACGTTGACAGTCTGCTTCCAGACGGCGATCTCTGTGGTGACACCATCCAGAGAAGCGGCCAGGATCTTGTTACTGCTATTGGCAGCATCCCATGCCATCAGGGCGTTGATCGTGGCTTCGCCCACCACTTTCATGTTTTCTGAGCTGGTGTAGCTTTTGGCATAGCTGGTGCCGTGCGCCCAATTTGTGGGGGTTGTGTCAGTCAGCGTCTTGGCTGTCGAGCCCGCCCAGTTGTTTGCGAACTCGGTGATAGTGATGACCCCCACAGAAGATGTTCCGGTGCCACTCAGGGCTGTGGTGGAGTTGATGGTGGCGGCCTCGGTCTCACCTGCCGTGATCTGGTTGGCAAAATTGCCATTGCTGACCATGTTGTTCGTGGACGTGACGGTCCACAGGTTGGACAGCACGCTCGAATTGCCCAGTGCATCGACTTGGCGGGCGCTGAAGGTGTTGCTGCCCGTGCCCACGCCTGCGGCGTTCGCAACACTGATCGTCCAGGTGCCATTGGCCGCCACTGTGGTGGTGCCCACCAGGTTGGTGCCGGTGTTGTCGTACAGGTAAACCGTGTCGCCCGCTGCGCCCGTACCGCTGACGGAGCTGAGCGTGTTGGCGGTGGTGCCACCGCTGCTGATGGAGGCGTTGGCCGAATCCGTTACGCTGGTGATGACCGGTGCGGCTTCGGTGAAGTCGGTGGTCACGTTTTGCGTGGTCGCCGGGCCGGCGTTGTTGGCCGCGTCCACCACTTTGGCGGTGTAGACCCAGTTGGCGTTGTAGGCGTTCAGGTCTGTCACTTCCCAGGCTTGGCCCACCGTGGTGGCGTAGCCGACCAATGTGCTGCCGTTGACGTACACGGCCACTCTCTGGTCGCCCGTGAGCGGCGCACTGATCGTGCCCGACACCAGTCGGCCTGCGCTGCCGTCGGCGGTAAACCAGTCGGCGTTGGCGCCGGTCAGGCTGCTGTCCTTGGTCATGCTGCTGAAGCTGACCGTTTGCGTAGGCAGGGCCTGGTAGGCAATGCTGACAGTGTTGTTGGTCTCTGCGCCGTCGGCGTTGAAGTTGCCAGCCAGGTCGCTGAACTTGGTGTTGTCCACATGCACGGTACCAGTGCCCGATGCGCCGCTGGTGGGCACAAAGGTGGCGGTATAGGTGGTGCCGCTGCCACTGAAGTTGATCAGCGAGCCGCCGGTGACAGTGACGTCGTTCACATCAAAGTCGGTAGCCGCTTCGCTCAGGGTGAAGGTGACGGTTTCGGTCTGGCCCGCGCTGAGTGTGTTGCTGGTGGCGCGGGTGATGGCGATGGTGGGCAGCTGGGTGTCGATGGTGAGGGGGTGGGTGTCCACGCCGTTGGCACCAAAGCTGGTGGTGGCCGTGGTGGTGCCCTGGTTCACGATGGTGCTGCGGATGGTGTAGTTGCCGTCCGCTAGGCCAACGCCGGGGTCGGTCCAGGTCCAGCTGGTACCGGTGACCGTCGCATTGCCGCTGCGCACCACCTGGTTACTGCTGTCGAGGATCTCAACAAACACATCGTGGCTGGCGTCCACAAATTCCACCGGCACGGTGCCGCTGTAGGTCAGGGTGTTGTCGCTGGTGACAAAGTCGTTGGCTGCCAGCAGGTTACCACCGCTGAAGGTATCTTGGCTGATATGCGCAATGGTAATCGGGCTGATGGTGTTGACCACCACCGGCACATCCACCAGCACCTGGGCGTTGGTGGTGCTGTGGTCGTACACCTTGTAGGTGACCAAACCAATTTGCACAGTGCCCATGTAAGACCAGACGCCAGACAAACCGGCGTTGCCGGCCACGCCGGCGCTGCTGGTGATGCCGTCGGCGCCCAGGGTGTCGAGCTTGAGCACGTCGGTGCTGGTGCCCTGCACCACCATTTGCACCTTGCCAGTGCTGCTGGTGATGCCGGTGGGCGCGGTGCTGCCGTCGTTCACCTGTGCGGTGCTGGCAAAGCTGAAGGGTGCCATGGTGCTGGCGTTGGCGCCGCCCAGGCTCAGCACGTCGTTGGCCGACATTTGCAGGGTAGAGCTGCCTTGCAGCTTGAAGATTTCAACCTCTTGAATCTTCTGCACGGTCTGGTTGCCGGTCAGCGCCTCCAGGTTGAGCGTGGTGCCTGCAGCGAGCTTGAGTGTGTCGATGCCTGCGCCGCCGTCGATGAAGCCGCCTGCGGCCAGGATGCTTTGCAGGCTGGTGCTTGCAACGGTGATGGTGTCGTCACTGCCTTCGGCATCCAAAGCACCTGCGGTGTAGGTCAGGTTGTCGGGGTTGGGTGTGGCGGGTGGAGTGCCGCCTGCGGTCAGTGAGTTGTCTACCGGTGCCGCCGTCTGGACGAACGAGAAGTTGTCCAGCACAAAGTTGCCATCGGCACCGCCGTCTGCAGAGCCGCGACCAAAGGCATTGATATTGAAGTCAATGGTGCCCGTGGTGGTGGCCGTGAAAGTGGCACTGAAGTGACCGCCCTCTTCAAAGCTGGCAGTGTTTTTGCTGGTGAAGTTGATGGCCGTGCCGTCGAGCACCAGCTGCAACTTGGAAAAACCATCCATGTAGTCAAACGCAAAGGTGTAGGTCTGCCCGGCCACCACGTTCAGGGATTCACCCCAGATTTTGGTCGCCGTGGTGTCGACCACGCCGCCCCAATAGGCAACACCAGTGATGGCGCCGTCCGGATTGGCATGCATGGTGGTGGAGGCAGCACGCGCACCCCAGTCAGATGACCAGCTGATGTTGCTGGTCTTGGTGGTTGCAGCCACTGTCCCGGTCTTGGCGACCTGGTCCGTTGCCAGGCTGGAACTGTGTGCGGCAAAGCTGTTGGACACATAACCAGCCCCGCCAGCCGTCAGCCAGTAGGACGCCTGATCAGCATATGCAGCGGTAGAAACGATGGTCAGGTCAGAGGTGAAGCCCGTGTTGCCGCTCGCAAAGTCGCCGTTGATGGCGAGGTTGGTGCTGGCGGTGGTGGTCACTGTCCACAAATTGGAGAGTACGCTTTCGTTGCCCAGCGGGTCAACCTGCTTGGCGGCAAAGGTGTTGCTGCCTGTGCCGACGTTCAGACCTGTGACCGTCCAAGTGCCGCCTGCCTGCACCACGGTCGTGCCCACCAGATTGGTGCCGGTGTTGTCGTACAGGTAGATGGTGTCGCCCTCCACGCCGGTACCGCTGACGCTGCCCAGGGTGTTGGCGGTGGTGCCGTTGTTGGCAATGCTGGCGCTGGTCGAGTCGGTCACGGCGGTGATGACGGGTGCAGCTTCGGTCAGGTCGGTGTTGACGACCTGCGTTTGCACCGGGCCGGCATTGCCTGCGGGGTCCACCACTTTGGCGGTGTAGGTCCAGCTGGCGCTGTAGCCGCTGGTGTCGGTGATGGCCCAAGCGGTGCCGGTGTCGTTGACTACGGCGGTGCCAATGAGGATGCCGTTGCTGTAGACCTGGACGGTTTCGCCTGCGCCCAGCGGTGCGCTCAGGAAGCCCGAGACCAAGCGGCCGGCGCTGGTGTCGGCGGTGGTCCAGTTGGCGTTGCCGGTGCTTAGGCCCGAGTCTTTGGTCATGCTGGAGAAGCTGACCGTTTGGGTGGGCGCCTGGGTGTCGTAGTCCACGCTGACCTGGTTGTCGGTCTGGGTGTTGCTGCCCTGGCCGGGCAGGTAGGTGTCTTGGTTGGCGTTGCCTGCGGCGTCGGTGAACTTGCCGGCTTGCACGCCAATGGTGCCCACACCTGCCGTGCCGCTGGTGGGCGTGAAGGTGGCGGTATAGACGGTGGAGCTGACAGGCGTCCAGTTGCTGAGGCTGCCACCCGTGGTGGTGACGCTGCTCTGTGTGAAGTCGGTGCTGGCCTCAGACAGGGTGAAGGTAACGAGCTCAGTGGTGTGCGGGGCACCAGTGCCGCCCAGGGTGAAGCCCGTGGCGCGGGTGACGACCACCGTCGGCGTGACGGTGTCGTAGCTGACGGGCAGGTGGTTGTTGAGGTCACCGC
>NZ_JAYPVP010000001.1:45581-51488 GCF_038134685.1 Limnohabitans sp.
CACCGCCGTCGGCATTGAAATTGCCGGCAGCGTCGCTGAAGGCGCCGCTGGCCACGTTGATGGTGGCCGCGCCAGTTGTCGTTGCGGGCGGGGTGTAGGTAGCGGTGTAGACCAGCGGGTTGCCGGCGCTTTGGGCAAAGTTGGTCAGGGTACCGCCGCCGGTGACGGTGATGTCGCCTTCAGAAAGCAAGAAGTCGCTGCTGGCCTCACTCAGGGTGAAAGTGATGGTGGTGGGGCCGTTGATGGCGCCGCCGGGGCCGGTGATGGCAATGGTGGGCGGGGTGACGTCGGTGTTGTAGGTGAAGTCGGTTTTGTTGTTGGCCTCGTAACCCGTACCGGCGATGTAGGTGTCTGCGTTGTTGTTGCCTGCGGCGTCCTTGAACGTGCCTGCGGCCACACCAATGATCACGCTGCCGCTGCTGTTGGCAGTGGGGTTAAAGCGGGCGGTGTAGACGGTGTCGCTGACTTTCGTACATTTGTCCACCGAGCCTGCGCCGGGGGTTACGTAAACCTCGGCGGCGGTGAAGTCGCTGCAGGCCTCGCTCAGGGTAAAGGTTACGGTGGTGGGGCCAGTGACCCGGCTGGTCAGCAGGCTGACAGCCACGGTGGGCGGCGTGTTGTCGGTGTTCACGGCCATGCTAACGATGTTGTTGAGCTCGGCCACGGTGCCGGTGACAAAGGGCTCGTAGGTGTCCAGGTTGGCCAGTGTGGTGGCGGTGGCGGTGAACTTGCCGGCTTTGACGCCGATGGTGGCGGTGGTGACCGCATTGTCGGTGGGCGTGAAGGTGGCGGTGTAGGTGATGTTGTCGGTGGTTTGCAGCGCACCCAAGGTGCCGCCGACCACGTCAATGTCGGCACTGGTGAAGTCGCTGGACGCTTCGCTCAGGGTGAAGGTGATGGTGGCGGTTTGGCCGTTGGCCAGGGTGCTGGTGCTGCTGGTGATGGCGATGGTGGGGTTGTCCGTGACGGGGGCCGACGTGGTGTCGGTGGCCATGGTGACGGTGTTGTTGGCTTCGGCACCGTCAGCGTTTTGGTTGCTTGCCGCGTCGCTGAATTTGTCGCTGTCCACATGGATGACGCTGTTGGCCGTGCTGTTGGTGGCGGGCGTGAAGGTGGCGATGTATTCGGTAGGGCTGATGGCGATCCAGCCGCTCAGCGTGCCGCCGGTGACGGTGACGTCGCCTTCCACAAAGTTGGTGCTGGCCTCGCTCAGGGTGAAGGTAATCAGCGCGGTTTGGCCGGCCGTGAGCGTGGTTTTGTCGCTGGTGATGGCGATGGTGGGCTTGGTGCTGTCGGTAGCACTGGTGTTGTAGGCCAGGTCGACGAAGTTGTTGGCTTCGTAGACCAGGGGCGAGGTGGCGTCGACGTCGTAGGTGTCTTTGTTGGTGTTGGGTGTGGTGGCGGTGTCGCTGAAGGTACCGCTGGCCACGCCGACAAAGGCGGTGCCGCTGCCGGTGACGGGCGTGAAGGTGGCGGTGTATTGGGTGTAGCCAGCGCTGGCGCTACCGCTGGTGAGCACGGGTACAAAGTTGCTCAAGGTGCCGCCGTTGACGGTGACGTCGCCAAGCGCAAAGGTGGTGCTGGCCTCGCTCAGGGTGAAGTACACCGTTTCGCTGGTGCTGACAGTGCCGGTGCCTGCGCGGCTGACGACCACGGTGGGGGCGGTGGTGTCGGCGGCGGTGGTGTCGTAGCCGATGCTCACCTGGTTGTTGCCATCGTTGACGATGGGCGCGGTCGGGCTAGCGGCGTAGGTGTCTTTGTTGGTGTTGCCTGCGGCGTCGGCAAATTTGCCATCGACCACGCCAATGGTGGCGGTGCCGCTGCCGGTGGTGGGCGTGAAGGTGGCGGTGTAGACGGTGTAGCCGCCTGCTGCGCTGCCGGTGGTGACCACAGGGGCAAAGTTGCTGAGGCTGCCGCCGACGACGTCGACGTCGTCAACCGTGAAGGTGGTGGACGCTTCGGACAGCGTGAAGGTGATGGTGTCGGTGCCGCCTGTGGCCAGGCTGCCACTGCCGGCGCGGGCCACGGCCACGGTGGGGACGGTGGTGTCAGGCACGGGGTTGGCAGTGGTGGTGTCGATGGTCAGGGTGACCTGGTTGTTACCGTCGTTGAAGATGGGCGAGGTGGGGCTGGTGACGTAGGTGTCCTGGTTGAGGTTGCCTGCGTTGTCGCTGAACTTGCCCGAGAGCACGCCCACGGTGCCAGGAGTTGTGCTGTTGGCGGTGGGGGTGAAGGTGACAACGTATTGCGTGTAGCCGGTGCCTGCGGTACCGCTGGTGGGCACGGGGGCAAAGTTGGAAAGCTGGCCGCCGCTGACGGTGATGTCGTCCAGGGTGAAGTCGGTGCTGGCCTCAGACAGGGTGAAGGTGATGGTTTCGGTGGCGCCGGTGTTGAGGGTGGCGCCGTCGTTGGTGCGGGCGACCACGATGGTGGGCGCGGTGGTGTCGGCGGGCATGGTGTTGGTCACCATGGTCACGGTGTTGTTGGCGTCAGCGCCGTCGACGTTGAAGTTGGGCGTTGCAGCGGCGTCGCTGAATTTGTTGCTGGCCACGTGGATGACGCTGTCGGCAATGCTGTTGGCGTCAGGCGTGAACGTGGCGCTGTAGGACGTACCACTGCCCTGGAAGTTGGTCAGCGTACCGCCGGTGACAGTGATGTCGCCGGTTTGGCTGGCTTCGTCCCATGCGAAGTCGGTGCTGGCCTCGGACAGCGTGAAGGTGATGGTGGCCGACTGGCCCGCAGCCAGCGTGGTTTTGTCGCTGGTGATGGCGATGGTGGGCGGCGTGGTGTCGGGGGTACCGGCAGCAGCAACGACCACGTCGAAGGTGGTCTGCACACTCAGACCGCCTGCATCGGTGTCTTTGACGACGATGGTGTAAGTGCCTGCAGCGGTGGGCGTGCCGCTGAAGGTGTTGGTGCTGGCGTCGTAGCTCAGGCCTATGCTGCTCAGGGGCTGGCCGTTGGCCAGGGTGGCGGTAATGGTGCTGGTTTCGCCGTTGGCCACGGTGTCCACGTCGGCAAAGACGGGGCCAACGAAGTCGGCGAGCGCCGTGCCCACGGTGCCGTTCTTGTTGGCCACGGTGGTGCTGACCGTGGGCGCGTCGTTGGCGCCGGTGATGTTGACCGTGATGGTGGCTTGGTGGGTGGCGTTGCTGCCGTCTTTGACGGTGTAGGTGAAAACGTCGTTCACGCTTTGGCCGCTGGTGCGCAGGGCCTGAATGTCGCTGTTGTTCTGGTCGGTGATGGTGTAGGTGTAGCTGCCATCGGCGTTGATGCTGATGGAGCCGTAGGTGCCGGCCTTGACGGTGGGGGTGCCTGCAGCCACGGCGCTGTCGCCAGTGGTGCCGGTGGCGCTGCCCGCGTGGATGGCGCTGACCACTTTGGTGTCAGCCAAGTCCAAATCGGTGTCGTTGGTGAGCACGTTGCCGGTGGCGTTGCTGCCTGCGGTGCCGTTGGCGGTGCCGCCCGCCTCAAGGGCTGTGGCGGTGTCGGCCACGGCGACGGGCGCGTCGTTGGTGCCGGTGATGGTGATGGTCAGGTTGGCGCTGCCGCTTTGGGTGGCACCGGTGTTGGAACCGGTGTAGCTGAAGACTTCGGTCACGGTTTGACCGGCCTTGAGGGCTTGCACTGCGGTCTTGGAGTTGTCGATGACGTAGGTGTAGCTGCCGTCGGCGTTAAGCGTGAGGCTGCCGTAGGTCCCGGCCAGCGCTGTGCCCAGGGTGCCGCTGGTGCTGCCTTGGCTGACGCTGGTGACGTTGGCAACCAGGCTGTCGTTGGTTTTGACGTTGCCGGTGACGGCGCTGCCGTCTTCGTTGACCGTGTTGGTGTCGTTGTTGACGACGAAGGTGGCGCCCAGGGTGTTGAAGGCGATGTCGACTTTGTTGTTGTCGTTTTCTGCGTTGCCGTTGGTGCCGCCAGTGAGTCTGTAGTCGTCGGCGTTGGCGTTGTTACCCAAGTCGTTGAAGGTGCCAGCACGCACGCCGATCAGCGCGGTGCCTGCGTTGTTGGGCGTGGGGGTGAAGGTGGCGGTGTAGACCAGCGGGTTGGTGGTGCTGTGCGTCCAGTTGCTGAGCGTGCCGCCGGTGACGGTGACGTCGGTCTGCGTGAAGTCGGCGCTGGCCTCGGACAGGGTGAAAGTGATGGTGTCGGTGTTGGCGTTGCCGGCCACGTCGGTCACGGCGCTGGCGCCTACGCCAATGGTGGCGGTGCCGGTGCTGGTGGCGTTGGGCGTGAAGGTGGCAATGAACTGGGTGTTGTTGCTGCCGGTCACGGCCACCAGGTTGCTGATGGTGCCGCCGGTGGCGACGATGTCAGACGTGGTGAAGCTGGCGGGGTTGATGGCTTCGGAGAAGTTGAAATAGATGGTCTCGGGGCCGGTGATGGTGCCGCTGGCCGAGCGCAGGACTTCGACTTTGGGCGCGGTGGTGTCGGCCGCAGTGGTGTTGTAGGCGACGCTGACGACGTTGTTGGTCTCGAAGCTGGTGCCAGCCACGCCGGTTGCGTAGGTGTCTTTGTTGAGGTTGCCTGCGGCATCGCTGAATTTGTCAGACAGCACGCCGATGGTGGTGGTGCTGTTGGTATTGGCCGGGGGCGTGTAGGTGGCGGTGTAGACGGTGTAGCCAGTGGCGGGGGTGCCGCTGCTGGTGACCATGGTCAGGGGGCCGAGGGTGCCGCCACCGGTGACGGTGATGTCGCTCCAATCGAAAGTGAGCGAGGGTTCGGACAGGGTGAAGGTGATGGTTTCGGTGCCGCCGGTTTGCAGCGTGGCGCTGCCCGCACGCGCCACGATGACGGTTGGCGTGATGGTGTCGTTGGACGGAGTTAGGGTGTTGTAGCTGATGTCGACCTTGTTGTTGGCCTCGTACACGTCCGTGCCGGTGGCGGGGTTGGTGTAGGTGTCTTGGTTGAAGTAGCCTGCGGCGTCAGAGAACTTGGTGCTGGCCACGCCGATGGTGACCATGCCCGAGGCGGGGGTGATACTGCTGAGCGCCGTGAAGGTGGCGACGTAGGTGGTGTAGCCAGTGCCGACGGTGCCACTGGTGGGCACAGCGGCGAGGTTGCTCAGGGCGCCTGTAATGACGTTGCCGCTGGCGTCGAGCACGACGATGTCGTCCAGCGTGAAGTCTTTGGTGGCTTCGCTGATGGTGAAGCGAATGGTTTCGCTGGCGTTGGCGCTGAGGGTGCCGGTGCCCAGGCGCTCGATGGCGATGGTGGGCGGCGTGGTGTCGGGGGCGACGCTGTTGTAGTTGAAGCTGACGCTGTTGTTCACTTCCTGCGTGGTGCCGGCAACGCCGGCGAGGAAGGTGTCTTTGTTGTAGTTGCCTGCGGCGTCGGAGAACTTGTCACTGGCGACGCCGACGGTGGCGCTGCCACTGGTGCCCACTGCGGGTGTGAAGGTGGCGGTGTATTCGGTGTAGCCGGTGGCGGCGCTTCCGCTGGTGGCCACGGGGGTGAAGCCGCTGAGGGTGCCGCCGGTGACGCTGATGTCTTCTGCGCCAAAGGTGGTGCTGGCTTCACTCAGGGTGAAGGTGATGGTTTCCGGGCCGGTGACGATGCCGGTGCCGCTGCGGCCCACAGCGACGGTGGGCGCGGTGTTGTCGGGCAACACGGTGTTGACGTTGAAGCTGACGGCGTTGTTGGCTTCTTGCACGGTGCCGCTCACGCCGGATTCAAAGGTGTCTTTGTTGGCGTTGCCTGCGGCGTCGTGGAAGGTGCCAGCCACCACGCCCACAGCGGCCAGGCCGGAGCTGTTGGCGGCGGGGGTGAAGGTGACCTGGTACTGGGTATAGCCAGTGGCAGGGCTGCCGCTGCTGGCCACGGGCGCGAAGTTGGAAAGCTGGCCGCCAGTAACGGAGACATCGTCAAGCGCGAAGTCGGTGCTGGCCTCACTCAGGGTGAAGTAGATGG
>NZ_JAYPVP010000001.1:51498-72994 GCF_038134685.1 Limnohabitans sp.
CCCCCCCCCCCCCCCCCCCCCCCCCCGCGCCTCCCGTGGGCTCGGAGAGGTGTAACAGAGAGCGGGCTTCACTCAGGGTGAAGTAGATGGTTTCGGTGCTGCTGACGGTGCCCAGGCCCGAGCGGCTGACGGCTACGGTGGGCGGCGTGGTGTCGGGCGTGGTGGTGTTGTAGCCGAGGCTGACGATGTTGTTGGTTTCGATGACGTGGTTGGCCACACTGTCGGCGCTGGCGCTGTAGGTGTCCAGGTTTTGGTTGTTGGCCGCGTCGGTGAACTTGCCAGCGGCTACGCCGATGGTGGCGTTGCCACTGGTGTTGGCGTTGGGCGTGAAGGTGACGACGTAGTCGGTGTAGCCAGTGGTGGCGTTGCCGCTGCTGGTGACCGGGGCAAAACCGCTGAGGGTGCCGCCGGTGACGACGATGTCGGACAGGTCGAAGTTTTTGGAGGCTTCGGACAGAACGATGTTGATGACTTCGCTGCCACCAAGGGTCAGGTCACCGGTACCGGTGCGCGACAGGGCCACGGTGGGCGGCGTGGTGTCGGGTGTGGTGGTGTTGTAGGTGAAGGTGACGCGGTTGTTTTCGTTTTCTGCACCACTCAGGTTGTAGTCGTCCTGGTTGGCGTTGCCCGCGTTGTCCTTGAACTTGCCTACGGCCACGCCAACGGTGGCGCTGCCATTGGCCTGGTTGTCAGTGGGCGTGAAGGTGGCGGTGTATTGGGTGTAGCCGGTGGCCGCGGTGCCGCTGCTGGGAATGGCGGTGAAGTTGCTCAGCGTGCCGCCGGTGATGTCGATGTCACCAACGTTGAAGTCGGTACTGGCCTCGCTCAGCGTGAAGGTGATGGTTTCGGTGTCGCCGTGCTTGAGGCTGGCCGTGGGGTTAGTGCGGGCCACCACGATGGTGGGTGCGGTGGTGTCGGGCGGCAGGGTGTTGGTCACCATGCTGACGGTGTTGTTGGCGTCTGTGCCGTCGGTGTTGGCGTTGCCTGCAGCGTCGGCAAATTTGGCGCTGGCCACGTGCACGACGCTGGGGTCGATGCTGTTGGCGTTGGGTGTGAAGGTCGCCGTGTAGGACGTACCACTGCCCTGGAAGTTGGAGAGGGTGCCGCCGGTCACGGCCACGTCTGCGGCGGTGAAGTCGGTGCTGGCTTCAGACAGCGTGAAGGTGATGGTGGCGGTCTGGCCTGCGCTCAGCGTGCTGGCGCTGCTGGTGACCAGCACGGTGGGCGGCGTGGTGTCGATGGTAAAGGGGGTGCCATCGGTGCTGGTGGTGTTGCCGCCGGGCGGCGTGACACGGATTTCGGGTGTGTAGGTGCCGTCAGGCAGTGCGTCGGGCACGTTGATGCTGTATTGGCCGTTTTCGTCGGCCTTGCCGCGCACGATGGTGTCGGGCTGGCCGTTTTGGCCGGGAATGCGGATTTCAACGTCCGAGCCGGGAGGCGCGGTGCCGCTGATGGTGGGGGTGTTGTCCAGCGTTTTGTTGTCGCCGGGCACGCCGGTGTCGCTCTTGGGGTCCAGGCCGCCGGTGACTAGGCCGGGCGTGGTGTTGGTGGGCAGGCTGACGGTGTTGTTGGCGTCCGCGCCGTCGTTGTTTTGGTTGCCTGCCGCGTCAGAGAACTTGTTGCTGGCCACGCTGATGACGCTGGTGGTGGTGCTGTTGGCCGTGGGCGTGAAGACGGCGGTGTA
Organism: Limnohabitans sp.; assembly: GCF_038134685.1. Lineage (GTDB taxonomy): Bacteria > Pseudomonadota > Gammaproteobacteria > Burkholderiales > Burkholderiaceae_C > Limnohabitans_A. The sequence goes on from NZ_JAYPVP010000001.1 coordinate 53,183, forward strand.
GACCAGCGGGTTGGTGGTGCTTTGGGCCAGGGTGCCGAGGGTGCCGCCGGTGACGCTGATGGAAGCAGCATTGAAGTTGCTGCTGGGCTCAGACAGGGTGAAGGTGACGAGCGTGGTCTGGCCAGTGGCCAGGGTGGCGCGGTCGGCCGTGATGGCAATCGTCGGGCGCACGGTGTCGGGCACCGTGGTGTTGGTCGTCATGTTGACGACGTTGGTGTTGGCCACGCCGGTGTCGGCGCCGTCCTGGTTGAAGTTACCTGCGGCGTCGGAGAACTTGAGGCTGTCGACCTTGACTTTGCTGAGCGCGGTGCTGTTGGCCGTGGGCGTAAAGGTGGCGGTGTAGGTTTTGCCGCTGCCTTGCAGGTTGGACAACGTGCCGCCCTCGGTGGTGACGTCGGCCAGCGTGAAGTCTTTGCTGTCTTCGCTCAGGGTGAAAGTGATGGTGGCGGTCTGGCCAGTGCTCAGGCTGGTCTTGTCGCTTTGCACCAGCACGGTGGGCGGCGTGGTGTCGATGGTAAAGGGGATGCCGTCGCTGACGATGGGCGTACCACCACCCGGGGGCGTGACCTTGATCTTGGGCACATAGGTGCCGTCGGGCAGGCTGTCGGGAATGGTGTAGCTGTAAGTGCCGTCGGGGTTGACGGTGACGGGGTAGTCCTTGCCGTTGATGTTGACGCTGGCGGTGCTGCCCGGTGGCACTTGGCCGGTGATGGTGGGGGTGTCGTCGTTGGTGATGTTGTCACCGGGGGTGCCGCTGTCGCTGTTGGGCGAGAGGAAACCGGTGCCGCCGCCGACCACGGTGTTGGTGGGGATGCTGAGGGTGTTGGTGTTGGTGAGGACGTCGGTGTCGGCGCCGTCGGTGTTGAAGTTGTTGGCGGCGTCTGAGAAGTTGCCGTTGCCCACGGCAATCACGCTGGTGGCGGTGCTGCCGGCGGTGGGCGTGAAGGTGGCGGTGTAAACGTCTTTGCCCTGAGCGTTGACACCCACGTGGGTGAGCGCGCCCAAGGTGCCGCCGCTGACGGTGATGTCGCCGGTTTGCGTGGTGGCGTTCCAGGCGAAGTCGGTCACGGCTTCGCTGAGGGTGAAGGTGACGGTGGTGGTTTGGCCAGCAAGCAGCTGGGTTTTGTCGGCCTGGATGAAGATGGTGGGCGGCGTGGTGTCGATCACGAACGGCGTGATGGGCGTGGGTGTGCCACCGTTGACGATGACTTCGGGCGTGTACACGCCGTCGGGCAGGTTGTTGGGCTGGGTGAAGCTCCAGGTGCCGTCGGGGTTGACGGTGGCGGGGCCTTCGCCGACGACAACGCCTTGGTCGTTCTTGATTTTGATGACGGCGGTGCTGCCCGGCGGCACGGTGCCTTTGAGCTCGGGCGTGGTGTCGTTGGTTTTGTTGTCGCCCATGACGCCGCTGTCGGAGGTGGGGGCGAGTTTGCCTGTGGTGGTGCCGGGGGTAGGGTTGACGCCGGTGTTGAAGCCGACGGTGTTGTTGGCTTCGTAGGTGGCACCGGTGGCAGCGGGGTTTTCGTTGGTGTCTTTGTTGAGGTTGCCTGCCGCGTCGCTGAAGCGGTTGCTGGCGATGCTGACGGCGCCTGTGCCACCGCTGGTGCTGGTGTAGGTGGCGGTATAGACCAGCGGGTTGGAAGCGCTTTGCTGCAGGGTGCCGAGGGTGCCGCCCGTGACAGCGATGTCGGCCAGCGTGAGGTCGGTGGTGCCTTCAGAAACGGTAAAGGTGACAACGGTGCTAGCACCGGCGGCGAGTGTGGTCACCGGGGCAGTGATGGCCACCGCGGGCGGCGTGGTGTCGATGACGAATTGTTTAAGGGGCGTGGGTGTGCCGCCGTTGACGATGGCCTCGGGCGAGTAGGTGCCGTCGGGCAGGTTGTTGGGCTGGGTGAAGCTCCAGGTGCCGTCGGGGTTGATGGTGGCGGGACCTTCGCCGACCACGTTGCCATTGGCATCTTTGATTTTGATGACAGCGGTGGAGCCCACAGGCACTTTGCCGGCGAGCTCGGGCGTGGCGTCGTTGGTGGTGTTGTCGTTGGGGGTGCCGGTGCTGTTGTCGCTGACGGGGGCGAGGCCGCCGCTGGCGGTGGCGTTGGTGGCCAGCGTGATGGTGTTGGTGGTGGCAGGGGCGGTGTCTGCGCCGTCGGTGTTGAAGTTGGCGGCGGCGTCAGAGAACTTGCCGCTGGGCACCGTGATGGAGGCACTGGTGCCGGTGGTGCTAGGGGTGAAAGTGGCGGTGTAGATCTTGGGGTCGGTGGGGCTCTGCACAAAGTTGCTGAGCGTGCCGCCGGTCACGGCGATGTCTGCAGCGGTGAAGTCGGCCACGGGTTCGGACAGCGTGAAAGTGATGGGCGTGGTTTGACCCGCGACCAGGCTGTTGGTGGGTGCACTGACGACGATGCTGGGGGGCACGGTGTCGATGGTGAAAGGCGTGAGCGGCACGGGCGCGTTGGGCGTGCTGCTGCCTTGGGGGGTGACGATGAGTTGCGGGGTGTAGGTGCCGTCGGGCAGGCCGTTGGGGACGGTGTAGGTCCAGTTGCCGTTGGCATCAACCTGGACGGGTTGCTCCACGCCGTTGATGATGATTTTGGCGGTGGAGCCTGGCGGCACTTTGCCTTTGAGCGTGGGGGTGTTGTCGTTGGTGATGTTGTCGCCCAACGGGCCGCTGTCGTTGGGGGCAGTTTTGGTGAGCGCGCCGGTGACGGTGGCATTGGTGGCCAGCGAGACGATGTTGTTGGCCTCGGCCCCGTCGGTGTTGAGGTTGCCTGCGGCGTCGCTGAACTTGTCGTTAGCGACGCTGATGGTGGCGCTGGTGCCAGTGCTGGCAGGGGTGAAAGTGGCGGTGTAAACCAGCGGGTTGTTGGGGTCTTGCTGGAAGTTGGACAGGGTGCCGCCGGTGACGGCAACGTCGCCTTGCGCAAAGTCGGCCACGGCTTCGCTGAGGGTGAAGGTGACGGTGGCGGTTTCGCCCGAGGCGAGTGCGGCAGCGTTGCTGGTGATGGCAATGCTGGGCGGCGTGGTGTCGATGGTAAAGGGGGTGAGGTTGGACTTGGTGGTCACGCCGTTTTGCGTGACGTTGAGGATGGGGTAATAGGTGCCGTCGGGCAGGTTGGTGGGTTGCTGGAAGGTCCAGGTGCCGTCGGGGTTGACGGTGACGGGGTAGGTCTGCCCGTTGATGGTGACGGTGGCCGTGCTGCCCACGGGTGCGGTGCCGGTCAGCGTGGGCGTGTTGTCGCGGGTGATGTCGTCGTGTTTGTTGGCGCCATCGGTCAGGTCGCTGGTGTCGGAGAGCTTGCCGCTGATGCCGTTGGTGGGCGTGGTGTTGTCGTCTTTGTTGAGCACGTATGCGGCAGCGCCCGCAGCGCCCAGGCCCAGCAGGCCCAAGAGCGGGAAGGCGGCAATGGCGGCCTCTGCGGGGGCGATGATCTCGCCCGCGCCCAGCGCCATGGCAACGTCTTGGCCGCCTTCGGGCAGCATTTGCACCAGGCCCAGGGGGTGCGGGTCTTCGGGGATGTATTCGTAGAGGTTGCCGTCTTCGGCTTCGCCAATGAGGCCCTTGTGGTCTTTGGCCATGACGTCGTAGTAGCCCTCGATGACGATGTCGGGGCGGCTGCCGCCTTCAAAGGTGATGACCAGGTCGTTGCCAACGCGCTTGACCTTGACGTTTTGCGGGGCGTAGCTGTGGGCCTGGCCAGCTTGCATTTCCACCAGTTGGTACGTTTCGCCAGCCTTGGCTTTGATGCGCAGGGCGCGGCCTTTGTCGCCGCTGTTTTGCGCGACTTTGTGGGTGCGCAGGTCAGACGCTTGGGTGCTGGTGACGATGACGGTGTATTGCTTGGCCATGGTGTTTCTGCCTTACTTGAATTCGTTTGTTTGTTTTGCTTTGCTGTGCGATCAGTGGTGCGTTAGTTGCGCACGCCTGTGACCTGGACCACCACGCGGCGGTTGGGCTGGTTGCAGACCTGGGTTTGCGGCGTAGGGGTGTTGCCGCAGCCGGTGACGACGAGCTCTTTGGGGCCGCGGCCTTCGGTGGTGACGCGTCCGCGCAGCAGGGGGCTGATTTGCATGTATTCGCTGACGGTGCTGGCGCGTTGCTCGGACAGGCGCTGGTTGTAGGCGTTGGAGCCCAGCGGGTCGGTGTAGCCGATGAGGTGCACGTGTTCGACCGATTTGTAGCGGGTGCGCAGGTGCAGCATGAGTTGTTCGAGGGCGTTGATGCCGTGGTCGGTCAGGCCGGCGCGGTCGGAGCGGTTGAACATGAAGAGGGTGTCGCCCGCGAGCGTGATGGCTTCGGTGGCTTGTACGGCCACGGCCTGGCAGGGTTGCTGGCCTTTGACGCGGCTGACGGTGTGCATTTGCAGGCGGGTGCCATCGAGTTCGCGCACGGCGCGGTCTTGATCGACGGGGACGAGCACCAGACGAGGTGCGCCGTTGCGGACCGCTTGTTCTTGCACGCGGATGTATTGGGTGCGGCCGTCTTGCAGGGGCACTTCGCTGATGCTGTCCAGGCGCGCGGCGTTGGCGTTGCGCTCGACGTCGCGGTAGCGCACGCCGGCTTTGACGTTGGCAGGGGCCAGGCACAGTTCGCTGTAGCCGCCAGGCACAAGCGATGTTTGGTAGTCGCCGTTGACGAAGATGCTGGCGGCGCCAGGCTGGCGCGGGTCGTTGATGGCGGTGGTGTTGGTGTTGTTGGTGGTGTCGTCTTGCTCAATGGTTTGAGCAAGGTTTTGCACGCGCTGGCGAGCGCCCAGCTCCAGCGGGCGGGTGACGTAACGGATGCCGTTGCCGAGGGCGTTGTTGGCGACGTTGTTGGTGGCGTTGTTGATGACTTTGCCGTTGTCGTCAATGGCCACCAGGTTGGCTTTGTCTGCGGCGGTTGGCAGGTTGGCTTGGCGGGGGCGGTAGAACACGAGGCGCGATTGGCCGGCGCGCACAAAGGCGGGGCCTGGGGTGAAGGGGTCGGCCAGGTGTTCGATCTGGCCAGTCAGCCCGCCAGCGGTAGCGGTGCGCTGACCGTCTGGTTGCTGCAAGAGGCCGTCTTGCGCCAGGGCTTGCGAAAACCCCAAAATCGCCAAAATTGCGACAAAGTATTTTGCATTATTCGATTTAACCGAATAAATATTTTTAATGCCTGCCAGCGCCATCGCGTTTCTCCAGTTGTACGTTGATTGCGCGGCATTAAAAGTGAATTTATCTAGTAAATTCAATGACTTATGAAACACAAGTCGCTTAATGCCGGCAATTTATACAAATAAGATACTGGAGAAAAATAAAAAATCCATACGCCAATTGGCGTATATGGAGCAGGAATTTGTAACGAAAACAAGTTGTAGGAGCAGCCGGCCCTGTGGGAGCGGCCATGTCCTGTAGGAGCGGCCATTGGCCGCGCATTGGCGCGGCCACAGGCCCCTCCAACGCGTAAACCCAGATTGCGTCCCCGGGGGGATATAGGCCTGTTCGTGTGACGATGCCGGCACGCACGGGATTGCTGACGATGTAGCGGGCGACGGCGGGCAGGTCGTCTTCTTTGCGCAGGGCGCGGTCGTGAAAGCCGCGTTGCCAAACGGGCATGCCCAAGCGTTGTGCACTGAGGGCTTTGACGTTGCGCATGCAACTGGAGAGGTCGACTTTGCTGCCGAGTTGCATGAGCCAATGCAAGTGGTCGGGCATGACTACGAATGCCAGGGTCTGAGCGTGGTCCAGCATTTGCTGCTCGCGCAACACGTTCACAAGTAGGCGGGCATGGTGAAAAGAGTTGAACACGGGTTGGCGGTCAGCGGTCACGGTGGTGAGGACATACATTTGCCCAGCCTGGGAGAACCGACCTGCGCGCAGGCTCCGGCTGTGTGGTTGTGATTCCATTGGACTCCCTTTTCTTGAGTGTAGGAGCGGGCCGCTAACAACCGCCCAATCGCGCCCAGCGGCCGCTCCCACAGGACATGGCCGCTTCTACAGGGCTGGACTGACTTGTCGGCGACTGACGTCGTAGCCGAACCAGCGTTCGGAGATGGTTTTAAGGCTGCCGTCGCGCAGCAGGGTTTCGATGGCGGTGGCAAGTTGCTGGCGGGTGGCTTGGTCGCCTTTGCGCACGGGCAGGCCCAGGGTGTGGGGCGCGGCAAAGGGGGCGGTGACTTTGATGGGCCAGCGGTATTGTTCGATGTAGTACTCGGCGATGAGGTTTTCTTCGAGGACGGCGTCCACTTTTTGTTGAGCCAATGCGTACAGGCCTTGCTCGATGTGTTCAAACCCGATAACGCTGTTGCCAAGGGCGGCGCGTGCCTGTTCTTCAACGCCTGTGCCGGCCAGGACGCCGAGGCGTTTGCCGACAAGGTCGTCAAGGCTGAGGAAGTCGCGCTGGTCGTCTTCGTGCTGGACGCAGCTGAGCTGGATGTTGGCGTAGGCGGGTTGGACGAAGTCGTATTTGCGGCGGTTGTCGGGGGTGATGAGCAATTGGTTGCCGAGCCAGTCGAGTGCGCCGGTTTGCAGGCTGGTTTGCAGCGCACTTGGTGTGCCGGCGACGATCTGCATCGGGCGCCCCAGGAGTTGACACAGGCGGCGACAAACGTCGACGTCGAAACCGATGAGGTGGTCGTTGTCGTCCAGAAAGCTGAAGGGTTCGTAGTGGCGGATGAAGCCGATGCGGCAGGGTGGGCCTGCGGGTGTTGGCGTGAGTTGTTGCGCGCGTGCGGGCACTGCGTTGACGATGGGCACGAGGACCAGGCTTTGCAGCCATTGGCGACGACTGGGGTTGAAGGTGGGCTTAGCCATGGAAGGCCCCTTCAAAGCAGTGGCGCAGTTCGTGGCCGAGGTAGTTGTAGCCGGTTTGCGGTGGGGTGACGATGGTGCATTCTTTGCGGCGGGTGTTCCAGTAGGCACAGGCCATGGGGCGCGAGGTGGGCGTGATGGTGTGGCCGGTGATGCGGGCGCAGTATTCGTGGCCGTCTGGGCGGGGGAGCACTTTGACGGTGGGGTCCTGGATGACGCGGCGTTCAATGGGCTGGGGGGTAAAGCGGGTGGTGTCCACGGCGGGGGGCTGCAGGCCCAGACCGCCAGCGCAGGCGCTGAGCAGCAGGGTCAGGATCAGGATGGAGAGTGTTCGCATGGTGGCGTGAATGTCCTTAACGTCCTGTCAGGCAGGCCAGGAAGAGATGGCCGAGCACGGAGTGAGTGGTGTCTGCGGTGGTGACGAGGGTGCATTGCTTGCTGGCGAGGTGCCAGGTGGCGCAGTTGCCTTGCCAGGTGCTGATGCCGTCTTGCGGCTGAATGCGGGCGCATACAGCTTGCGGGTTGGCGTTGACGCGCCAGCTGGTGCGGGGTTGGCGCATTTGCAGTTGTTCGGCGCGGGGCATGTCGAAAGTGGCAAAGTCAAGCAGCGGGTCGGCTTTTGCAGATGTGCAGCCGAGCACACCAACAGTGAGTAACAAGAAGAGCGGGGGGGATGGGCGCAACCTGTTCATGTCAGAAACGATAGGTGGCGCCCACGCGCAGGGTGCGGCCCCAGAGGTTGCTGTAGGCGGTGTCGATACCGGGGGTGTTGGGGCTGGGGGAGTTGATGCCTTGGGTGGGCAGTTTGTTGGCCACGTTGTAAATGCCGGCGCGTAGCTCCAGCGCGCGGGTGGGGCTGTACTGGGCAACGAGGTCGAGTGTGCTGAAGGCGGGAATGGTGACGGTGGGCAGGCCGGGCAGTTGAAGGTCTGTGTAGGCGCTGCGGTAGTGCCAGATGGCGCCCAGGTTCCAGTCGGCCTGGTTGTAGGCGAGCAGGACTTGTGCGTTGAATTTGGGGGTGGGTTTGTAGGTCAGGCTGGAGATGCGGCCCAGGTCGGCCTCCTGACCCATGCCGGCGTCTTTCCATGAAGCCAAATATCGGGTGAGTTGGGCTTGCAGGGAGATGCGGCCGTGGTCGGTGGGGTGGCGCCAGCGCAGGTCGAAGTCGATGCCGCGTTTGAGCGAGCTGGCGTTGTTGCGCAGGGGCAGGTACAGGGCGAGGTCACCGTTGCTGTCGCGGATGAAATTGTCGGCATGTTGTAGCGGGTTGAGCAATACGCCTGCGGAGATGTCCTGGCCGATTTCGTTTTTGATGGCGACTTGCCAGACGTCGGCGCTCAGGCTGATGCGGTGGTTGATGTCGTGGCGCACACCAAAGGTCAATTGCTGCGAGGTCTCGGGTCGCAGTGTAGTGGCGCCTTGGGTGTAGGTGGGGATGAAGTTTGCGCCGCTGACGCAGCGGGCACCCAGGCTGCTGGCAATGTCTGTGGGGCAGGTGTAGCCGGTGGGGATCTGGGCGTTGCCGAAGTAGTAGCGCTGCTCGTTGAGTTGGGCGGTTTGTGGGGCCCGAAAGCCGGTGCCGAAGGCGGCGCGCCATTGCCAATCGGATGTGGGGCGCCACAGGGCGGAGAGTTTGCCGTTGAAGGTGTGGAACTGGTCGTAGCGGTCGGCGCGCATGGATGCGGTGGACTCGAGGTTGTCGCGCCAGGGGGTGCGCAATTCGGTGTAGGCGGCAACGCTGTCACGGTTCAGGTCAAAGTCGGGCTGGGAATTGCGTGTGTTGGTATTGCGGTAGGTGCTGGTTTCGCGGCGCACTTCGCTGCCCAGCGCCCATTGCGCGGCGCCGCCATCGAGCGTCCACAACTCGCGCTGGCCTCGAACTGTGGCGCCCGCAAAGCGTGTGCGCCCTTGGTTGAGGGGGTAGCTGGTGATCTGACTTTCGAGCTGGGCATTCAAGTCTGGCGCTGCGGCAGAACTGAACCAGCCTTCGCTGATGGGCAGGTTGCCGTTGTCGCCCAGGAGGCCCTGGGGGAGTTGCCTGATGTAGCCGTGTTGTGCGGCGCTTTGTGTGTAGTGGGCGCTGGCCTGGTAATCCCAGGTTTGCCACTGGCCCTTGAGGCCGATCTGTGCACTCAAAGTGGTGTGCTCAAACCCAAGCACAGGGCCTGCAATGGCGGGACGCCAAAGCACCCAGGCACCAGAGGACATGCCAGCTTGCGCAAGCCATGGGGCGGCCACAGGGTTGCTGGCATCGACCCAGCGGGCGGTGCTGTCAAACACGGTACGGGCTTGCTGGGTGTTGGTGCCCCAGAGCAGGTCGGCAAAGAGTTGCTGCCCGCTGTCGATCACAACATCGCCGCGTACGTGCAGCGCTGTGCGGCGCTGGCTGGGGTAGTAGTCCAGTTGGGGGTAGGGGTTGCCTTGGCAGTAGGTGCCAGAGGGGTCTGCGCTCCAGCTTGTGGGGCATGGCTGCGCTTGCGCGAGCAAAGGGCTCCAGGCGCTGTTCCAGACAGAGGGGGCGGGGCTGTAGAGCGTGGCAGGTGAGGTGTAGAGGTCGGTCAGGGTGTACGTCATGGCCGTGGCGTTGGCGCCGCTGCCAATGGTGGTGCCACCGGTGCTGAGACCGGGACGGTCTGCACCGCTCAGAGCGCTGCGTTCGCTGTGTTCGAACTCTGCGCGAAGATGAAAACCGTCGCGACGCAGGCTGCCTTTGGCGAGCTGCACAGACAGGCTTTCGGTTTGCGCCGCCCCGCCTGCAGGGCGGGTTTTGTCGGCGCTGATGCTGATGCCCTTGCGCTCCTCGTTCATGATGATGTTGACCACGCCGGCCAATGCATCGGTGCCGTACAGCGAAGAGGCGCCGTCGCTCAACACTTCAATGCGGTCGATGGCGCTGATGGGGATGTTGTCCAGATCGACACCCGTGCGCTCGCCACCCGCAATACTTTGGCGTCCGTAGGGCGCGATGCGCATGCCGTTGACCAGCACCAGGGTGCCGTTGGGCATGCCGTGAATGGCAGCGCTGGCAAAGCCACCGTTGCTGGCCAGGAACTGACCGGCTTCGATCATGTTGCCCATGTAGGGCAGGCTCTGGATCAGGTCGGAAGTCTGCGTCAGACCGGTCTTGCGAATGTCTGCGCGGGTGATGATTTCTACCGGCAAGGCGCGCGACTCGGCCGCACGGCGCAGGGCGCTGCCGGTGATTTCGATGGTGTCGAATTGGCGAAACTCGACCGCAGTGTCCCGAATGGTGACTTGCCCGGCATCTTGCTCAGCCTGCGCTAACGCTTGGGTATTGGCCCCTGCTGCCATGGCTAACAATGCCGCGCACAAACGCATATTTCTTGGCGTACCCATGCCTCTCCCTGACTACCTGTGTGGTGTATTTTCGGCAAGAGTATATAAATGAGTATTAACAATCAAGTACTGGCCACCTTCAGCGAGCAGTGTTACGATGCACATATCGTGTAACACACAGATGCGTCATGAACGAAGCAACCTTTACTTTTCGGGTCGATGAAGCCCTTAAGTCCGAATTTTCTTCCGCAGCCAAAAGCCGTGATCGCAATGCTGCACAACTTTTGCGCGACTTCATGCGTGATTTCGTTCAGCAACAACAGCTAGCGGCTGAGCACGACTTATGGTTCCGTCGCCAGGTGCAGACAGGACTGAATGCGGCCCAAGAAGGTCGGCTGATGAGCGCAGCAGAAGTTGAAACCAAGTTTGCGTCCAAGCGGGCAGCCACACGCCGTCGTCTCGAAACTTCGGCTGAATGATGCGACTGTTCTGGACACCGGAGGCGGTGCAAGACCGCGAAGATGTTTTTGACTACATTGAGGCTGACAATCCGGTCGCTGCGCTGGCGTTGGATGAGCTCTTCGAAGAAAAGGCTGGACGTTTGCTTGATCACCCCGGCTTGGGTCGAACAGGACGAGTAGGCGGCACACGCGAGCTGGTCGCACATCAAAACTACATTCTGGTTTACGCTGTATCTAATGACTCCATCTGGATTTTGCGTGTCCTCCACGCAACCAGGATGTGGCCCTGATAGGCCCAAGCTTGCACATGCCCTATACTGTGCAAGCGCCGATTTGATGTGTTCACAGCTTGCGGGCGCGGGGATGTCCCCAAGAAATGCTGCTAAAGAGGTCACCCGCTGTCCCGGTTGCGCTTCTTTGGCGTTACCGGGTTTTTTATTGTTGCCATGAGTTTTGTTGTCGTTGCCCAGTCGATGAAGTTTGAGCAGCCGCTGCAGTTGCAAAGCGGTGCGTCGATTCGCGACTATTCCTTGTCTTATGAGACGTATGGCACGCTGAACGCCGACAAGTCCAACGCGGTGTTGATTTGCCACGCTTTGAATGCCTCGCACCATGTCGCGGGCGAGTACGCCGATGACCCGAAAAACGTGGGCTGGTGGGACACCATGATTGGCCCGGGCAAGCCGGTGGACACCAACCAGTTTTTTGTGATTGGGGTGAACAACCTGGGCTCGTGCTTTGGCTCGACTGGCCCGATGCACACGCACCCCGACACCGGCAAGGTGTATGGCGCCGACTTTCCGGTGGTGACGGTGGAAGACTGGGTCAACGCTCAGGCCCGCTTGCTCGATGCGCTGGGCATTGAACAACTGGCTGCCGTGATGGGCGGGAGCTTGGGCGGCATGCAGGCGCTTTCATGGACCATGCAGTACCCTGAGCGTGTGCGCCACGCAGTGGTGGTGGCCAGTGCGCCGAACCTGACGGCCGAGAACATTGCCTTCAACGAAGTGGCGCGCCGCGCTATCGTGACCGACCCGGACTTTTACGAAGGGCACTTCTACGAACACGGCGTGGTGCCCAAGCGCGGCTTGCGCATTGCCCGCATGATCGGTCACATCACCTACCTCAGTGATGATGTGATGAACGAAAAGTTTGGCCGCGAGTTGCGCTCTGCGGTCAACAGCCCGACGGGCTACAAATACTCCACGCAAGATGTGGAGTTCCAGATCGAGAGTTATCTGCGTTACCAGGGTGACAAGTTCAGCGAGTACTTTGACGCGAACACCTATTTGCTGATCACCCGGGCACTGGATTACTTTGACCCGGCGCGGGCTTTTGGCGGCGATTTGTGTGCGGCGCTGGCGCGTGCAACGTGCAAATTCTTGTTGGTGAGCTTCACCACCGATTGGCGCTTTTCGCCGGCGCGCAGCCGCGAGATGGTGCAGGGCTTGATTGCGAATGGCCGCGATGTGAGTTACGCCGAAATTGACGCTCCCCATGGCCACGATGCGTTCTTGCTGGAGGATGCGCGCTACCTGAGTGTGGTGCGTTCGTACTTTGACCGCATGGCCGATGGCTTGAATGCAGGGGGTGCCGCATGAGCGACCGTTTGACCATGCAGGCGATTGCTCAGCTGGTGCCGCAAGGTGCCCGTGTGCTGGATCTGGGTTGTGGCGATGGCGCCATGCTGGCCTATTTGCAGGAGCACCGCGGCTGCACCGGCTACGGTGTGGAGCTGGACGACACCAATGTGCTGGCCTGTGCAGAGCGCGGCGTGAACGTGTTGCAGCTGAACCTGGAGCAAGGCCTCTTGGGCATGTTTGCCGACCAGTCGTTTGATGTGGTGCTGCAAATCGATACGCTGCAACACTTGCGCAACGCCGAGGTGATGTTGCGCGAGACGGTCCGCGTGGGACGCACGGGCATTTTGGCTTTCCCCAATTTTGCGCATTGGCCTAATCGCATCAGCGTGCTGCAAGGGCGCATGCCGGTGACCAAACGCTTGCCCTACGAGTGGTACGACACGCCCAATATTCGCGTGGGCACTTACGCGGATTTTGCGCAGCTGGCACGCAAAAACAAGTTGCGGGTGCTCGATTCGTTTGGCCTGCAACAAGGCCAAGTGGTGCGCACGCTGCCGAACTTGCGTGCGGGCACGGCAGTGTTCAAGCTGCAGCGCTGAGGCTGCAGCTTTTTCTCAAATCAGCCCGTAAATTCCTGCGCATGCATCCAGGCGGCGTGCTTGGGTGCGCGCTTGGTTTGGGCCCATTCATTGAGCATGTCCCACTTGCATTCGTCGAGTTTTTTGTACATCTCGGGCGTGCCGGTGTTGACCGCCAGCTCCAGGCGGTGGCCGTTGGGATCGAAGAAATAAATGCTCTTGAAGATGGTGTGGTTGGTGGGGCCAATCACGCCGATGCCTGCTGAGAGCAAGCGCTTGCGCGTGTCTTCCAGGGTTTGCATGCTGTCGACTTCGAACGCGATGTGCTGAACCCAGCCGGGGGTGTTTTCGTCGCGGCCCATTTCGGGTGAGTTGGGCAGCTCAAAGAAAGCCAGCACATTGCCCTGCCCTGCGTCCAGAAAGACGTGCATGTAGGGGTCGGGCGCTTTGGTGGAGGGCACCTGGTCTTCGGCAATGGCGAGCACGAAGTCCATGTTCAGGTGCTTGACGTACCACTCGACGGTTTCTTTGGCGTCTTTGCAGCGGTAGGCGACGTGGTGAATTTTGCTGAGTTTCATGAGGGTCTCCTGTTTCAGGCCGTCGCTTTGGCAGCTTGCAGCGCTTCGCGCAGCACGCGCAAGTCGCCAATGTGGTTGGCCAGCAGCAGAATGAGGCGGGCGTTGAGGGCCTCGCTCTGTTCGTCGCTCAGGCCGTTGTGGGCATCGATGAGGGCTTCGTAGAACTCGTCGCCGGGCGAGAAGTCCCGAAAGAACTGACGACCCGGTTCGTTGAAGTTGGGTGCGGTGTTGAGCAAGGTGGTTTGCATGGTCGGTCCCTTTGTCAGTTGCAGGTGGCGCGGGCCACGGCTTGGCGCACGCGGGCAGCATCCAGCTGGCGCCAACGCGCAGCCACGTGTTGGTCAGGGCGCAGCAGGTAAGCAGTTCCGGGTTGGGCGTCGTAGCGTTTGGCCACCCAGCCTTGTGCATCAACCAACATGTCCACGCCGGGCACATCCAGCGCACGCGGCCCGATGATGAACGGGCGCACCGCCACAGGGTCTGCAGCCAGTGCCTGCAGCTGCGCGAGCATGTCGGCAGACGGCATTTCATTGGCAAACAACATCAAGCCAAACTGGTTGCCCACGTGGTCGAGCAACCAGCTGTCCTGGCCTGAAGTTTGCACGGGCGCATCGTCCATGGGCGCGCCGGGCACCATGACGCCGGCAAAGCTGTCAGCGTCGGGCGTGTTGAGCAGCGACTGCGTCAGGAAGGACGGCACCGACAAGCGCCCGGAGTTGACCAGCTTGCGTGCGAACGGGTAGTGCCTGGCCAACGCCAGCACTTCGTTGCGGAAGGTCTTGCTGGTGCGGCTCTTGGGCGTGATGAAGTCGGTCGAGCGCGTCGAGTTCATGATGTTCTCGTCGGCGGCAAACTGGCGATCCAGCGCGTAGGTGTCGAGCAGCTTGTCCGGGGCCTGGCCCTTCATGACAAGGGCCAGCTTCCACATCAGGTCATCCGTGTCCTGAAAGCCCGAGTTGGCCCCGCGCGCGCCAAAGGGCGAGACCTGGTGCGCCGCGTCGCCCACGAACAGCACGCGGCCATGGCGGAAGTCGGTCATGCGGCGGCACTGGAAGGTGTAGATGCTGACCCACTCCAACTCAAACGGTCGGTCGTCACCCAGCATGGCCCGCAGACGCGGGATGACTTTTTCGGGCTTCTTTTCTTCTTCGGGGTCGGCGTCCCAGCCGAGCTGGAAGTCGATGCGCCAGACGTTGTTGCTTTGTTTGTGCAGCAACACGCTTTGGTTGGGGTGAAACGGCGGATCGAACCAGAACCAGCGCTCGGCGGGGTAGTCGGCTTTCATGATCACGTCGGCGATCAAAAAGCGGTCCTGGAACACACGCCCTTCGATGTCCAGGCCCAGGTGGCGGCGCACGGGGCTGCGCGCGCCATCGGCCACCACCAGCCAGTCGGCTTCGATGTCGAACGTGCCGTCCGGCGTTTCCACGGTGAGCGATGCATGGTCGTCGTGGCGCGTGACGGCCGTGACCTTGTGTTGCCAGCGGATGTCGGCACCGAGTTCGAGCGCGCGCGCGATCAGCATTTCCTCGATGTGGTACTGCTGCAGGTTGATCATGCCGGGGCGCTTGTGGCCGGCGTCGGGCACCAGGTTGAATTGGTAGACCTCGTCTTCTTCCAGGAAGGTGCGGCCGATGTTCCAGCTCACACCCAGCTGGCAGGCCTCATTGGCAATGCCCAGACGGTCAAGGATTTCGAGCGATCGCTTGGCGTAACAAACAGCCCGCGAACCAACGGAGACGGTTTTGTCATCGTCGAGCACCAGCACGGGCAGGCCTTGCAGGCGTGCATCAATCGCGGCGGCCAAGCCCACGGGGCCTGCGCCAATGACGATCAGGGGGCGGCGCTGCGGCGGCTCGGCGCGCAGGTCGTCCGGCGCTTTGTAGGGATAGATGGGGTTGACGTAAGCACCCATGCGTGTGTCTCCATCGGTCAGTTTTTCCGAAGGCTGTAATTTACTATAGATAAATGCGTTTACCTAAATGAAATTGACTTTTTTGAAGGGGTATTGCTTTTGAGGGTCGGTTCTGAGGCGCAAATTCAGTCCAGGCTGGCGCTCCATCGCTCGTCCCAGGCCTTTTGAATGTCGCGCCGATCGCGCTTGGTCGGACGACCCTGGATGATGCTCAGCGCGGGTTCGCGCGCCAGGCGATTGAGCTCGGCCTCGCGGGTGCGTTTGGCAATGCTGTCGGGGGTTTCTTCGTAAAGTTGTTGGGCCAGGGGCGCGGGGCCGCGCACAGCGCTGATGCCCAGCACCTTGACCGTGCGCTCGGTGTGCCCTTGGCGCAGACAGACGGTGTCGCCAGCTTTGACCTCGCGCGAGGCCTTGGCGTCCTGTCCATTGATCTGCACCCGCCCCTTGCCGATTTCGTCAGCCGCCAGGGAACGGGTTTTGTAAAAGCGTGCGGCCCAGAGCCACTTGTCGATGCGCAGACTGTCCATGTCGACGCATCTTAGCCCAGGCATTTGAGGGCTGCATTAACATGGTGATGTCGTATTCAAACCCTTTGCGCCATGCTTCGCTTTGCTGCCAACCTGTCCCTGATGTACCCGGATGTGCCGTTTCTGGAGCGTTTTGCTGCGGCTGCGGCGGACGGCTTTGAGGGTGTGGAGTTCCTGTTTCCTTACGCTTGGGATGCGTCCACGCTGGCGGGTTTGTTGCGCGAACATGGTTTGCAGCAAGTCTTGTTCAACACCCCGGCTGCGGGTGCTGATCCAGCCAGCATGAACAGCGCATGGGAACGAGGCGAGCGTGGGACGGCTTGCGTACCGGGCCGCGAGGCGGAGTTTCGCGCCGGGGTACACGTGGCCCTGGAGTATGCGCAGGCCTTGGGTTGCCCGCGTGTGCACGCCATGGTGGGGGTGCGCCCCGAAAGCGTGAGTGCCGAGCAAGCGGACGCCACCTTGATCGCCAACCTGCAGTGGGCGGCGCCCTTGGCAGCGCAGGCAGGCGTGACGCTGCTGATTGAGCCCATCAACCCGCGCAATGTTCCGGGGTTTCATCTGCAGCGGCAAGAGCACGCGCACGCCATCGTTGAAGCGGTGAATTCACCGCAGGTGCAGGTGCAAATGGATTTGTTCCATTGCCAGCGGGTACAAGGCGATGTGATGCACCACATCAGCACCTGGCTGCCCACGGGGCGTGTGGGCCATATGCAGCTGGCCGATCCACCCACCCGTCATGAGCCGGGCACTGGAGAGCTGCATTGGCCACATGTGTTGCAGCATTTAGAGCGCGTGGCTGCGCAATGCAAATGGTCGGGCTGGATTGGCTGCGAGTACACCCCGCTCGACACCAGCGCAGGCGGTACCTCGCGGGGCCTGGGCTGGCTCAAGACTTGGCAGCGTGCCTGAAGTTCAGCGCGCTGCGTTCACGCGCTTTTGCTGCAGGCCCATCCAGGCCACCGCCATGCCGGCCAAGACCACTGGCACGATGGAGCCAATGTTCAGCCAGGTCCAGCCTTGGGTGGTCACCAGCGCGCCTGACGCGAACGAAGTGAAGGCCATGGTGGCAAACACAAAGAAATTGATGGCGGCTTGACCGCGGTCTTTTTCCGCAGGCGTCCACGCCTTCATCGACAAAGTGGTGCTGCCGGTGAACAGGAAATTCCAGCCCACGCCCAACAGGAACAGGGCAATCAGGAACTGGTGCAAGTCCACGCCGGAGAGGGCAATCGCAATACACACCAGATTGAGCACGACGCCGACGCCCATGATGGTCAGGGTACCGAACTTGCGGATCAGGTGCCCGGTAAAGAAACCCGGCGCAAACATGCCAATCACGTGCCATTCGAGCACCAGCGCGGCATCGCTGAAGCTAAAGCCGCACACCTGCATGGCCAGCGGTGTGGCGGCCATGAGCAGGTTCATCACCCCATAGCTGAGCGACGCTGCCAGCGCCGCCACAATGAACACGGGTTGACGCATGATTTCGCCCAAGGGGCGACCGGCATCGGCACCCGCTTTCTTGGCAGGCACAGGTGGAAACTGGATGAAATGCATGAGCACCATACCGACGATCGCCACCACGCCCAGCGCGAGGTAGGCGCCCATGAAAGGCGTGTCCAGAATGTTCTTGGTGCGCGAGGCCAGGTTGGGGCCCACGATGGCGCCAATCAAGCCACCGGCGAGCACCAGGGAAACCGCTTTTTCGCGGAAGTTTTCCGCCGAGAGTTCTGCCGCTGCGAAACGGTAGAGCTGGCCGTTGGCGCTGTAGTAACCCGCGATCATGGTGGACAGCACGAGCAGCCAGAAGTTCTGGCTCCAGGCGGCGTAAGCGCACAGCAGCGCTGAAAACAAGCCCACGGCCAAACCAAGTTGGAAAGAGCCACGTCGCCCATAACGACTTTGGGTGCGCGCTACCAGACCGGTGGACAAGGCGCCGCCGACCACATAGCCCATGACTGGCAAAGTCGCCATCCATCCCAGCGGCGCCAGGCTCAGACCGACCAGGCCGTTGATGGCGATGAAGGTGACGTTGTTGGTGAGAAAAAGGCCCTGGCACAAGGCCAGCAAGAGGAGGTTGGCGTTCATACCGGGCAGTGTATCGCGTCACGACGGGATCGCCGCGCTACGCTCGCTATGACTTGAGCAAGACTGCCGCCAGCACGGCAAGGGGTGCCGTCTCGGCGCGCAACACGCGCGGGCCGAGCGTGACGGGCGCGAAACCCGCCGCCAGGGCTTGCGCTTCTTCTGCGGGGCTCAAGCCGCCTTCGGGACCGCTGAGTACCACCAAGGGTCCATCGCCTTGCGTGGCTTGGGCCAAAGGCTGCGTACCGTCGGCCAGCGACAACACGCAACGCTGGCCTTGCACGGCCGGCGTCTTCAACCACTCGCTCAAGCTGCAGGCTTCATGAATGGTCGGCACACGGTTGCGGCCACACTGCTCTGCAGCGGCAATGGCGACGGCCTGCCAGTGGCTGCGTTTTTTATCAGCACGCTCGCCTTTGAGTTTGAGCACGCTGCGCTCCGCAGTGATGGGGGTGATGCTGGCCACGCCCAGCTCGGTGGCTTTCTCGACCAGCCAGTCCATGCGCTCATTGGCGGTAATGCCGGCCAGCAGATGAATGGCGCGCGTGGCTTCGCGCTCAACCGGGTCGTGCGCATCCACCTGCACCTGCACATCGCTTCGGCCCATGCGCGTCACGGTCGCCTGGTACTCGCCACCTTCGCCATTGAACAGCGTGATCACACCGCCCGGTTGTAAGCGCAGGACCTGCACATGGCGGGCGGCGCCCGCAGGCAAGTCCAGCAGCTGGCCAGTGCTCAGGGGGCAGGGGCAATAAAAGCGGGGTATGGCCACAGTTACACGCGGCCAAAGGCCCAGCCGCCCTGGTCCTGCAGGCCTTCGACGGTGTCGATCAGGCGCAGCAAGGGGCCCAGCTCGCGGTAGCGGTTGGCGGTGGTGCGGATGTAGTGAATGAAGCGCGGTGCGTCGGCCAGGTATTTGGGCTTGCCGTCGCGCAGCGTCAGACGGGCAAAGATGCCGGCCACTTTGAGATGGCGCTGCAGGCCCATCCATTCCACCGCACGGTAGAAGGCACCAAAGTCGCTGTGCCAATCTTCAAAATCCATGAGGCCGGCCTTGCGGGCTTTTTGCCAGTAGCGAATCGTCACGTCCAGCACAAAGTCTTCTTCCCAGGTGAGGAAGGCGTCGCGCATCAGGCTGGCGATGTCGTAGGTGATGGGGCCATGCACCGCGTCCTGAAAATCCAGCACGCCCAGCTGGTCACCCAGGGGCCCGTGGCCGGTGGGCATCATCAAGTTGCGCGGCATGAAGTCGCGGTGCACATAAACCTGTGGCGCAGCCAGGTTGCGCTGCATGATCAGCGCAAACGCGTTGTTCAGTACCTCTTGCTGCTTGGCATCCAGCGTCACTTTGCGGTGCTGGGCGAGGTACCAGTCGGGGAACAAGTTCAGTTCGCGCTGAAGCAGGGCCTGGTCGTAAGGCGGCAGCTCTCCAGCTTTGGAGGCCAGTTGCCAGCGCAGCAATTGGTCAGTGGCTTGCTCGTACAGGGGCAGCTGGTCTTGCGCGCGCTCGGGGTCGATGGCCGACATCATGGTGCGGTCACCCAGGTCGCTGAGCAGCATGAACCCGTCGGCCTCGTGCCAGTCCAGCACCTGGGGGGCATTGAGCCCGGCGTCATGCATGAGGCGGGCCACATGCACAAAGGGCTGACAGTTTTCCTTGTCCGGCGGCGCGTCCATGATGATGCGGGTGCTGGCGTCCTGCGCTTCGATGCGCAGGTAGCGGCGAAAGCTGGCATCTGCCGAGGCAATGCGCACGCTGGCTGGGTTCAAACCGTGTTGCGGCGCGATGTGCTCAAGCCAGGTTTCAAAGCGCTGTTGGCGTTGCGGATCGGCCCAGCTCACACCCTCAGAGGTTTGCAGGGCTATTGAAGAAGAAGGGATGGTGCTCATGGATAATTGGATTCTACGTTTTGCCGCCCGCTCACCGTCCTTTCTGTCTGCTGCGTTTTGTTCAAACCCGCATCACTGCTGAAACTCTTTGCCACCGCCCTGTCTGTACTGGGCGCGGGCGCTGCTG
>NZ_JAYPVP010000001.1:73004-122485 GCF_038134685.1 Limnohabitans sp.
GCGCTGCTGTGCCTCAACCTGCCGCGCTTTCACTGCGCATCAGCCCTTTGTTGCAGGAAAAGCCCACCCAGACCGAGTTGAGCCAGGGGCCTGTGCTGGTGGAAGGCCAACGCATCGAGGCCCTGCCCGATCTGGCCACGCACATTGAAGGCGACGCCCGCTTGCGACGCCCAGGCCTGTCAGTCAGCGCTGAACGCATCGATTACGACCAGGTGCAGGACGAAGTGACAGCGCAGGGCCAGGTGCGTATCCACCGCGATGGCGCGCTGCTGCAAGGGCCTGAGCTGAAGCTGCAGATGGACAGCTTCATTGGCAAATTTGAAGAGCCCCAATTCGAGCTGTACAAAAACGGCGGCTACGGCTCGGCCGACCGGGTGGACTTTGTCGGCCAGGGCCGGATGCTGGTGCGCCAGGCCAGTTACAGCACCTGCCGGCCTGTGCCCGGTGCAGGCTGGCTGCCGGACTGGCTGCTCAAGGCCGGCCAGATGATGGTCGACGAAGACGAAGACACGATTGCTGCGCGCGATGTGCAGCTGCGCTTCAAGGATGTCCCCGTGCTGGGGCTGCCCGGCATCAGCTTCAGCCTTTCGGGCGGGCGGCAGTCGGGCCTGTTGCCACCGCTGGTGGGTGTGGACACGGTCAACGGCATCGAGTTGGTGCAGCCGTATTACTGGAACATTGCCCCCAACCGTGATGCCACCTTCACCACGCAGGTGATGAGCAAACGTGGCGTGGCCGTCGACACGGACTTTCGCTACCTCGAGCGCGACTACAACGGCCAGGCGCGTCTGAACCTGATGCCCTCGGACAGGCTGCGCGAGGACCGTCGCTGGGGCTGGTCCAGCCAGCACAATGGCTCGATCGACACAGGCATCCAGGCCGTCGGTAGCCTGGGCTTTGGCCTGAAACTCGCACGCGTGAGCGATGACAACTACTGGCGCGACTTTCCCCGTTTGATGGGCGAGATGGTGCCTGGCGCGGGTGGTGCACAACGCACCCTGCCCTCCACAGCCAGCCTGTCCTGGGGGCGTGGACACTGGTCAACCCACATGCTGGTGCAGAAGTGGCAAACACTGCAGGATGTGGTCAACAACTCGTTCATCACGCCACCCTACAACCAGGTACCTGCGATTTCGGCGCGCTACAGCCTGTGGGACGCTGACGGGCTGGACACGGCCGTCACCCTCAACACCACGCGGTTTGAAGCGGACTACAGCAGGCTGCCCTCCAGCGCTGTACCCCTCAACGGCAACCGAAGCTATGTGCAGGCACAAGTCAGTCGCCCGTTCGTGCGTCCGTGGGGTTACATCACGCCCAGTGTGAAGGTTCACGCTACACACTACGCACTGGACCAAAAACCCAACGGCGCTACCAGCTACGATCGCGCCCTGCCCACGGTCAGCCTGGACAGCGGCCTGACCTTCGAGCGCAACAGCCAATGGTTCGGACGCCAGCTGGTGCAAACACTGGAACCGCGTGCCTACTTCAGTGCCACACCTTATCTGAACCAAGAGGCCATGCCGGTGTACGACAGCGGCATCACCGACTTCAACCTCGCCACCATCTTCAGCGACAGCCCTTATGTAGGGCAGGATCGCATCGTGGACAACCGTTCGCTGACGCTGGGCGTGATCAGCCGCTTTCTGGACGAGCAGTCCGGCGCAGAAATGCTGCGTCTGGGCATGGCGCAGCGCTACCGCTTTACCGAGCAGCGCGTTCAATTGCCCAGCGACACCGCCGCCACCGGCACGGGCTTGAGCGATGTGTTGTTCGGCGGCAGTTTGCGTTGGGATGAACGCGTCTCGTCCGACCTGACCACGCAGGTGGATGCCCAAACCAATCGCTTCAACCGCACCACACTGCAAACGCGCTACAAGGCCGGCCCCTATCGCGTGCTCAATGCGGCTTACCGCATGAACCGCCAGACCACCACGGCCAGCGAGCAGGTGGATCTGGGCTGGCAATGGCCGCTGAGTGCGCTGCGCTGGGGCGGCAGCCCTGACGATTCAGGCGTGCAGCAAGCAGGTGTGGGCCTGGGCGCCGGACGCTGGTACAGCGTCGGTCGCCTGAACTTCAGCCTGAGCGATCGCAAGCTGGTCGATTCCATCGTGGGCCTGGAATACGACGGCGGCTGCTGGACGGGCCGCATGGTGTTTGAGCGACTGCAAAGCACGGTGGCTTCGGCCACCACCCGTTTGATGTTCCAACTGGAGTTTGTCGGCCTGGCCAAGGTTGGCACCAGCTCCTTCAAGAGTCTGCGCGACAATATCTCCGGATACCAGGAGCTGCGTGACACCACCGAGCAACCGAGCCGATTCGTGAACTATGAATAAACCGCTGACTTCCATTCTCTCCGGCCTGTTGGTCGCCTTGCTGGGCAGCGTGGCGGTGGCCAGTCTGGCCGCTACGCCTTCGGCTGCAGTGCAAACCGTCAATCGCATTGTGGCGGTGGTCAATTCAGAACCTGTCACGGACCACGAGGTGCAGCAAGTGTCCGCGCAGCTGGCGCAGGAAAACGCACGTGCGCCGCAACGTCTGAGTGCAAACGAGCTCTACAAGCAGGCACTCGATCGTCTGATCACCGAGAAGGCGCTGCAGCAACAGGCTCGGGATACGGGTATCACGATCGACAAGGATGCCATCGACCAGGCCGAGATGAACGTGGCAGCCAATAACCAGATCACGCTGGAGCAGCTGCACCAGCGCCTGCCCCAGGAAGGGCTCACGGTGGCGGCTTTCCGGGAAAAACTCAAGGGTCAGCTGCTGATCAACCGCTTGCGCGAACGCGAGGTTGAAGGCAAAGCTCGTGTGTCTGACCTGGAGGCCGAGCAGTATTTACAGACCTTGCTGGCCAAGCAGGCTTCGCAAACGCCACAGGAACTGAACCTGGCCATGATTCTGGTCGCAGTACCTGAAGGGGCCAGCGCTGACGTGCGACAGCAAAAGCTGACCCTGGCCCGGGAAATGGCCCGCCAGGCACGTGCCGGCGAGTCATTTGAGGCCCTGGCCCGCCAATATTCGAATGCTGCAGACAAAGGCGCCAACGGCGGCGAATTGGGTCTGCGCACAGAAGACCGCTACCCCGAGCTGTTTGTTCAAGCCGTCGCCAGGCTCAAGACCGGCGAAATCAGTGACCCGGTAGAGTCAGGCGCCGGCTTTCACGTGCTCAAGCTGCTCCAGCGCAAGGCGGGTGCTGCTGCCCTGAGCGTGATGCAAACACACCCACGACACATTCTGCTGCGCACCTCCTCGCAAATGAGCCAGGCGCAGGCTGTGGCCAAACTCCAGGGCCTGCGCCAGCAGATCGTCAGCCGCAAAGCCGAGTTTGCGCAGGTCGCCCGCCAGTGGTCGCAGGACGGCAGTGCGCCGTCAGGCGGTGATTTGGGCTGGGTGCGTGCGGGCATGTTCGTGCCTGAGTTTGAACAGGTCATGGATCGCCTGCCCTTGAACACGGTCAGCGAGCCAGTGGTTTCGCGTTTTGGCGTGCACCTGATCGAAGTGCTGGAGCGCAAGCCCATGCCCGTGTCCAGCGCCGACGCACGTGAAATCGCGCGCAACGCCCTGCGCGAGAAAAAGATCGAAGAGGCCTACACCCGTTGGGTGGAGGACGTGCGCAGCCGCGCTTACGTCGAGATGCGCGACAGCCCGCAATGAAACACATCGCACGCAAACGGTTCGGCCAGCACTTCCTGTCCGATGGCGCCATCATCGATGCCATCGTGCGCGAGATTGCGCCCACACCCTCGGACGCCATGGTCGAAATCGGCCCGGGTCTGGCCGCCCTGACACAGCCCTTGGTGGAGCGTCTGGGCCGCCTGACCGTGGTGGAGTTGGACCGCGATTTGGCCAAGCGCCTGCGCGAACATCCGCAGCTCAACGTGGTGGAATCGGATGTGCTCAAGGTGGACTTCACCGCGCTGGCGGCCACCTTGCTGCAGCCCGAGCAAAAGCTGCGCATTGTGGGTAACCTGCCCTACAACATTTCCAGCCCGATCCTGTTTCATTTGCTTGACCATGTGGCCGTGGTGCAGGACCAGCACTTCATGCTGCAAAAGGAAGTGATCGACCGGATGGTGGCCAAGCCCAGCACCTCTGACTACGGACGTTTGTCGGTCATGCTGCAATGGCGCTATGCGATGGACAACATCCTGTTTGTCGGCCCCGAATGTTTTGACCCGCCGCCACGCGTGGACAGTGCGGTGGTGCGTATGGTGCCGCACAACCAGCCTGCAGCATTGAACCGCAAGACCCTGGAAACCCTGGTGCAGGTAGCTTTCAGCCAGAGGCGCAAATTGCTGCGTCACACTTTAGGCAAATGGCTCGAAGAAAAGCAGTTTGCGGGTCCATTCGATGTGCAGCGCCGCGCCGAAGAGGTGCCGGTGGATGAATATGTGCAACTGGCACAGCAATTGGGCTGAGGAGATACCCATAAAAAAGCCCCGCGATGCGGGGCTTTTGCTAGGCCTGAGCCGTATCAGGCTGCAGCCAGCCAGTACCCGGCATTGAACGGGCTGCTCATGCGCAGCGCCTGTGGCGTCACATCCACCAGTTTGTCGGTGGGCATTTTTTCTTCGGCCTCGCCTTCACCAGCTTCGAGCTCTGCTGCGCGGGCCAGGTCGCTGGCCTTGGCGGCGCGAGCCACGGAGAAGGAGTAGAAGCAGCGGAAAGGCACCTTGCGGTCACCCCAGTAATCGGCGGTGTCGCGGAAGATGTCGATCAGTTGCTCGCGCGCTTCCTTGTCGAACTTGGGGTTTGTGGGAATCTGGTCGAGCACCACGATGAAGCCCGGCTGGGGGCCGGACTTGTGCAGCGGGTCGGTCATGCAGTCATACAGGGCATCAAAGTTCTTGCCGAAGTGCGTGGGCAGCGTGAACTGGGCGCCGATCATGTCGAGCACGTCCTGCTTGGTCAGGGCTTGCGACAGGTTGGCGTACAGAAAGTGATGGCCCAGGGCTTGGGCGGCTTCCTGCAGGTCGTTCACGCTGTAGGCGCGAATCGACTGCACCACATTTGTACGGGTGCCTTTGAGGGGCTGATCCTGAATTTTTTGTTGTTGCGTGTCCATCTTCGTGGTTCTCTCGGTCAAGGCAGTCAAGGTTGTGTGCGATCGTTGATCACACTGAAACTCGTGTAGTGGTCAGCGGTGTAATAGCAGGCCTGCGGGTCACGCAGTTCATAGCCACCACACACAATGCGCCGGGCACCCCGGTCGCGCGAACCGGGTGTCCTGACGGTGTATTCACGGTAGAACCCACGGTCCTTGCGCGGCAATATGCGTTCCCGGTTGCCAAAAACAGTCCCGTCCTTTTCATAGGGAAAAGGACCACCCTTGCGGATGTTTCGGTAAGTTTCCTGGCCTTCCTTGGGCAACGCCTGCAGCGCGATGACGGGCAGGGTCTGTGTGGGCAGCGGAGCCTTGGCTTGCACCGTTATGGTGCACACCAGAACCACCATTCCCAACACGTTCAACAGTCCGCGTCGGGACAAATGGCCTGTCTTTGCCGCCTTCATGAAGCACCTTTCAGGAGTCCCGGGTTTACCCGAACACTCTGGGCGCTAGTGTGACCGAAAGCCCGAAAAAAAGCAAGCGCCTGCCAAAAAAACAGGCAGCCCGTGGGGGCTGCCTGCGGTGTTTGACAAACGACTAAGTTTGCGCTTGCTTAGCCTTATCGCCTTCAGCGATGGGCATTTGCGTCCGCCACGGTCAGTGCTGTCATGTTGACAATGCGTCGCACCGTGGTGCTGGGCGTCAGGATATGAACGGGCTTGGCGGCACCCAGGAGCACCGGACCAATGGCGATGTTGCCACCCGCTGCAGTTTTGAGCAGGTTGTAGGCAATGTTGGCGGCGTCGATGTTGGGCATGACCAGCAAATTGGCGCTGCCCGTCAGGGCGCTGTGCGGCATGATGGTCTTGCGCGCGGCCTCGTCCAAAGCGACATCGCCGTGCATTTCGCCATCCACTTCAAGCCAGGGCGCGTTGCGCTGCAGCAATTCCAGGACCTGGCGCATCTTGACCGCGCTGGGTTGATCGGAAGTACCGAAGTTGGAGTGGCTGAGCAAAGCGGCTTTGGGCTCAACGCCAAAACGGCGCATTTCCTCTGCAGCCATCATGGTGATCTCGGCCAGCTGCTCTGCACTGGGGTCATAGTTGACGTGGGTGTCGACAATGAAGACCTGGCGATTGGGCAGCATCAGGCCGTTCATGGCGGCAAAAGTCGTGACGCCCGGGCGCTTGCCAATGACCTGGTCCACATAGGTCAGGTGCATGGTGTTGTGGCCCCAGGTGCCGCAAATCAGACCATCGGCGTGACCTTTGTGGACCAGCATGGCGCCAATGAGTGACAGGCGCCGGCGCATTTCGATCTTGGCGATCGATTCGGTCACGCCCTTGCGCTCGGTCATGCGGTGGTAGGTCTGCCAGAAGTCGCGGTAGCGGTCATCCTGCTCAACGTTGACCACGTCGTAGTCGAGGCCTTCCTGCATGCGCAAGCCAAAACTCTCGATGCGTTTGGCGATCACGGCCGGACGGCCAATCAGGGTCGGGCGGGCAATGCCTTCGTCCACCACGATTTGCGCGGCGCGCAGGATGCGCTCTTCTTCGCCTTCGCTGTAGGCCACACGTTTTTTGAGGGCGCGCTTGGCTGCGGTGAAGATCGGCTTCATGGTGGTGCCAGAGGCATACACAAAGCTCTGCAATTGGTCGCGGTAGGCATCCAGATCGGCAATCGGACGCGCGGCCACACCGCTGTCGGCAGCAGCTTTGGCGACGGCCGGCGCGATCTTCATCATCAGGCGCGGATCAAAGGGCTTCGGGATCAGGTATTCCGGACCGAACGCCAGAGGTTCGCCCGCATAGGCCGCGGCCACCACTTCGCTTTGCTCGGCCTGCGCCAGCTCGGCGATCGCGTGCACGGCGGCGATTTCCATCTCCAGCGTGATGGTGGTCGCACCGCAGTCCAGTGCGCCACGGAAGATGTAGGGGAAGCACAGGACGTTGTTGACCTGGTTGGGGTAGTCGGTGCGACCGGTGGCCATGATGGCGTCATCGCGGACCGCTTTAACCTCTTCAGGCAAGATTTCAGGCGTGGGGTTGGCCAGCGCCATGATCAGCGGTTTGGCAGCCATCTTCTTGACCATGTCCTGCTTGAGCACGCCACCCGCAGACAAGCCCAGGAACACATCGGCGCCTTCGATCACTTCGGCCAGCTTGCGCTGGTCGGTCTTTTGCGCAAAGACGGCTTTGTCTTCGTCCATCAGCTCGGTGCGGCCTTCGTAGACCACACCCGCGAGATCGGTCACCCAGATGTTCTCGCGCGGGATGCCCAGCTTGACCAGCAGGCCCAGACAGGCCAGCGCTGCAGCACCCGCGCCGGATGTGACGAGCTTGATTTTCTTGGGGTCTTTGCCCACGACTTTCAGGCCGTTGAGAATGGCCGCACCCACCACGATGGCGGTGCCGTGCTGGTCGTCGTGGAAGACCGGAATCTTCATGCGCTCGCGCAGCTTGCGCTCGATGTAGAAGCAGTCGGGCGCCTTGATGTCTTCGAGGTTGATACCGCCAAAGGTCGGCTCCAGCGACGCAATGATCTCGACCAGTTTGTCGGGGTCTTTCTCGTTGATTTCGATGTCAAACACATCGATGCCCGAGAACTTCTTGAACAGCACGCCCTTGCCTTCCATGACGGGCTTGCCCGCCAGCGGGCCGATGTCGCCCAGGCCCA
Source organism: Limnohabitans sp. (assembly GCF_038134685.1). Lineage (GTDB taxonomy): Bacteria > Pseudomonadota > Gammaproteobacteria > Burkholderiales > Burkholderiaceae_C > Limnohabitans_A. The sequence goes on from NZ_JAYPVP010000001.1 coordinate 80,728, forward strand.
GCACGGCCGTGCCGTTGGTCACCACACCCACCAGGTTGCCCCGGCTGGTGTACTTGAATGCGGCCGCGGGGTCCTTGACGATTTCTTCGCAAGGCGCAGCCACGCCAGGCGAATAGGCGAGCGCGAGGTCATGCTGGTTGACCAGCTGCTTGGTGGCAGCAATGGCCACTTTGCCGGGGGTGGGAAACTCGTGGTACTCGAGGGCAGCCTTGCGCAAAATGGCGCGCTTTTCTTCGGCCTGGAGCTTGTTGCTCATGAGGTGGATCTCCTGTGTCGTCCCAACGACATTTCGTCTGATGAGATTGTTTTTTCCATTGTAGTCTGCCCGCATGAAACACTGCTGCCCCACAAGTCAGTAGGCTTTTGACCTGAACGCAATAATCGGGCGCCCTGTCGCACAGGTCAACGCAGGTGTTTGCGGGCCTTGTGCTGCAATGCGCTGGCAATGCTCGTCTCGCGCGGGCCGGGGTGCACGGTGAACACCTCGCCAGCCTGCAAGTGGCCAGCGCGTTCGACCGCCAGATAAAAACCACAGCGTCCCGACAAGACCATGTCCTTGCCAGCACGCTCGTAGCCCATGACCGCATTGAATTTGCTGCAGGGCTGGCGCGGTTCGGTCACACGCAGGATCACGCCACCGCTGAAGGACAAAGCATCGCCAATGAAGATGGTTTGTTCATCAACGCCATCGAGGCTGAGGTTCTCGCCCAGCTGGCCCGGTTCGATCGGTTCGTCAAACAACGTGGCAACAGCCTGCTGGCGCTGCGCTTGCCACCAGGCCAGGTGCTGCCGGGGCAACGCGTACACTGCCTTGCGCACGCCGCCATGCACACTCAAATCTTCCTGCTCGTCACCGTGCAGGCCCAGCGCAGCCACTTGAACAGGCACGCTCACAGCTTGCTTGGCGATGGCCGAACGAATCACCCGCTCACCAACCTTGAGCGGACGCACCTGCCCGACATGGACTGAGTGAATGTAGAAGCTGGTCATGGATGGCGTGGGGCAAGCTGTGGTGTAGGCCTCAAGAGCGCATCAGGGCTTCAATCTCATCCGGGTTGACGGGCACATCGCGGGTGATCAATTCACACCCGTTTGCCGTGACCACCGCATCGTCTTCAATGCGAATACCGATGTTGTGGAACTGCTCAGGCACACCTTCGGCCGGGCGCACATACAGACCCGGCTCGATGGTCAGCACCATGCCGGGACGCAAGATGCGGCTGGGGCGATCCTTGATGGTTTCGCCGCTGAGCGGGTCTTTGCGCTCGCTGATCTGGCCCACCTCGGACGGCTCCACATAGCTGCCGCAATCGTGCACATCCATGCCCAGCCAGTGGCCGGTGCGGTGCATATAGAACTGAAAGTAGTTGCGGTTGGCAATCACGTCCTGCGCGCCGCCCACCTTGTGCTTGTCGAGCAAGCCCAGGTCCAGCAACCCTTGCGCCAGTACTTCAACCGTGGCGTTGTGCGGATCGACAAAGCGCGCGCCGGGCTGCGTTGCCGCCACAGCAGCTTCCTGCGAGGCCAGCACCAGGTCATACAGGGCGCGCTGTGGCCCGGTGAATCGGCCGTTGGCGGGGAAGGTGCGGGTGATGTCGCTGGCGTAACCATCGAGCTCGCAGCCAGCATCGATCAGCACCAGCTCGCCATCGCGAATCAAGCCCTGGTCGGCCCGGTAATGCAGCACGCAGGCATTCGCCCCCCCCGCCACGATGGAGCCATACGCCGGGTACTGAGAGCCGTGCTGACGAAACTCGTGCAGCAGTTCGGCGTCGAGGTGGTATTCGCGCACCTCTTGCCCGGCGCGCAGCATGGCCGCACTGCGCTGCATCGCGCGAATATGCGCATGCGCACTGATGCGCGAGGCACGGCGCATGATGTCCAGCTCGTGCGTATCTTTGACGAGGCGCATTTCATCGAGCAGGGCACACACATCACGCTGCTGGTCCGGACACAGGGCGCCAAAACGCACACGGGCACGCACGGGCTGCAACCAGCCTTCAATGCGGCTTTCCAGGCCCGGATGCGTGGCAAAGGGAAACCAGACGGTGCTGCGGTTTTCCAGCAGCTTGGGCAATTGGGTATCCAGTTCACTGACGGACACGGCGCGTTGCACACCCAGGGCTGCAGGCGCCGCATCAGGCCCTAGACGGATACCGTCCCAGATTTCGCGTTCGGCGTCCCTGGGTTGGCAAAACAGCGTGGCCTGCCCCTCGCTGCTGAGCACCAACCAGGCGTTGGGCTCGGTGAAACCGGTGAGGTAATAAAAGTAGCTGTCGTGCCGGAACAGAAAGTCGCTGTCGCGGTTGCGCTGCTGCTCGCGCGCAGTGGGAATGATGGCGATGCCGCCGGTACCCAGCTGGGCAGCCAGTCGGGCACGGCGTTGGGCATAGAGAGTTGTGTCGCTCATGAAAGGCATTGTAGAAGCGCTTAAGTGTTGAGCTGCGCCAGCCGCTCAGGCGTACCCACATCGGTCCAGGCACCCAAGTACGCTTCGCCGCTGACCTCGCCCCGGTCCATGGCAGCGCGCAGCATCGGGGCCAAAGCCACAGCCACACCTTGCGGATTGCCCAAAGGCGCGGGGGCATCAGCGCGTGTAAAAAAACTTTTGCGGTACAGCGCAATCGTGCTGAAGGTGTAGCACCGCCCTGCATCGCCTGCAGGCAGGTTGAGCACCGAACCGTCCACGGCCAAGCCAAAGTCGCCCTTGAGGTTGTGTGCCGGATTGGGCACCAGCCACAAGTGAGCCTGTTTGCCACTGGCCGCAAAGCGCTGCACGACCTCTTGCGTGAACACGAAGTCGGGCGCGAACACATCGCCAGCAACGATCCAGAACACTTCATCGAGCTGCGGCAAGGCCCGCACAATACCGCCCGCCGTCTCCAGCGCATGGCCAAAGTCGCGGCCTTCGTGGGAATAAGCCACGCGCACTTCGGGCAACCCTGGCCAGCGGACGCGCTCGCCAAAATGGGCCGGGATCTGCTCGCCCAACCAGGCGGTGTTGACCAATTGGCGCACAAAGCCGCCACGCGCCAAAGCCTGCATGGGCCACTGCATCAAAGGCTGGCCACGCACCTGCAGCAAGGGCTTGGGGGTGCTGTCGGTCAGGGGCCGCATGCGCTCACCACGCCCTGCGGCCAGTACCATGGCCTGGGCAGCCCCTCCGTTGAAAGGTTCAAAAACACTCGTCATGTGCGTATGTTGCCACGCCACGGCGGTTACGTACCCGGTGCAAGGCAAGTTACCTGCCCGGGAGGATCGGGGGCCGCTAAAATCAGGGGTTTCCCGACCTTCCTTTCCGGAGCTGCCCCACATGGCAAACAAGCAACACATGGCCAACGCCATCCGCGCCCTCGCAATGGACGCCGTTCAACAAGCCAACTCCGGACACCCCGGCGCGCCCATGGGCATGGCCGACATGGCCGTGGCATTGTGGGGCGAACACCTGCAGCACAACCCCCAAAACCCGCATTGGGCCAACCGCGATCGCTTTGTGCTGTCCAACGGCCACGGCTCGATGCTGATTTATGCGTTGCTGCACCTGACCGGTTACGACCTGCCCATTGGCGAGCTCAAGAACTTCCGCCAACTGCACAGCAAAACTGCCGGCCACCCCGAAGTGGGCATCACCCCCGGCGTGGAAACCACCACGGGCCCGTTGGGCCAGGGCGTGACCAATGCCGTGGGCATGGCGCTGGCCGAAAAACTGCTGGCCGCTGAATTCAACAAGCCCGGCCACACCCTCGTGGACCATCACACCTATGTGTTCCTGGGTGACGGCTGCATGATGGAAGGCATCAGCCACGAAGCCTGCGCCCTGGCTGGCGCCTGGAAGCTCAACAAGCTGATCGCCCTGTACGACGACAACGGCATCTCGATTGACGGCCAGGTGGCTCCCTGGTTCATCGACAACACGCCCCAGCGCTTTGCCGCTTACGGCTGGAACGTGATTGATGCCGTCGACGGCCACAATGCAGAAGCCGTGTCCAAAGCCATCGCCTCTGCCAAGCACAGCGCCGACAAGCCCACACTGATCGTCTGCAAAACCAGCATCGGCAAAGGCTCGCCCAACCGCGCCAACACCGCCAAGGCCCATGGCGAGCCGCTGGGTGCTGAAGAAATCAAACTCACCCGCGAAGCGCTGGGCTGGACCCATGGTCCCTTTGAAATTCCACAAAGCGTTTACAAAGATTGGGATGCCAAAGCCGCCGGCAAAAAAGCCGAAGCTGCCTGGGACAAAACCTTTGCCGCCTACGCCAAAAAGTTCCCTGAACTGGCCAGCGACTTCACTCGCCGCATGAAGGGCGAGTTGCCCAAGAACTTCCACCAGATCGCTGTGGACGCAGCCGTATCCGCCCACACCAAAGCCGAGACCGTGGCCAGCCGCAAGGCCAGCCAGATTGCGCTGGAATTCTTCACCGCGGCTCTGCCCGAAATGCTGGGCGGCTCGGCCGACCTGACCGGCTCGAACCTCACCAACACCAAATCCACGCCCAACCTGCGCGTGAATCTGGCCGGTGATGTGGTCAAGACCGAAGACGGCAAAACCGGTCGCCATATCAACTACGGCGTGCGCGAATTCGGCATGGCCGCCATCATGAACGGCGTGGCGCTGCACGGTGGCTACATCCCCTACGGCGGTACCTTCCTGACCTTCAGCGACTACAGCCGCAACGCCATTCGCATGGCCGCGCTCATGAAGCAGCGCGTAGTGCATGTGTTCACCCACGACTCCATCGGTCTGGGCGAAGACGGCCCGACCCACCAGTCCATCGAGCATGTGGCCAGCCTGCGCCTGATTCCGGGCCTGGACGTGTGGCGTCCCGGTGACACGGCCGAAACTGCCGTGGCCTGGGCTGTGGCCCTGCAAAACCAACACCGCCCCAGCGCCTTGTGCCTGTCGCGTCAAAACCTGGCCTATGCGCCCAAGCGCGACCTGTCGGACATCAGCAAAGGCGCCTATGTGCTGGCCGAGCCCAGCGAAGTGGGCATGAACAAGACCCATGCGGTGCTGATCGCGACCGGCTCCGAAGTGCAACTGGCCCTGGCTGCGCAAAAGCTGCTGGCCGAACGCAAGATCGGCGTGCGCGTGGTCTCCATGCCCAGCACCAATGTGTTCGACCGCCAAAGCGCCATGTACAAGCAAATGGTATTGCCGGCCAACCTGCCGCGCGTAGCCGTGGAAATGGGTTCGACGGACGGCTGGTGGAAGTACGGTTGCGCTGCGGTGGTCGGTATCGACACCTACGGCGAGTCGGCTCCCGCACCTGTGCTGTTCAAACACTTTGGCTTTACTGCTGAAAACGTGGCCGACACCGTCCACGCCGCCTTGCTCAAGCAGTGATTTCCTGAACCGGCGGGGTATCTGAACCCAGATACCCCGGGATCAGGCTCGTGAAAGGGCCGTGGTCTACAAACCGGTTACGTAACGGTTTAGTAACTTTCTTTTGAGGCTTTCATCATGACCATCAAGGTTGGCATCAACGGATTCGGCCGCATCGGCCGCCTGGCTCTTCGCGCCGCACTCAAGCACGGCTACAGCGACATCCAGATCGTGGGCATCAACGACCCCAAGCCCGCAGACTACCTGGCCTACATGCTCAAGTACGACAGCGTGCATGGCCGCTTTGATGGCACGGTCGACTTTACCGAAGACACCCTGATCGTCAATGGCAAGAAGATCAAGCTGTCGCACGAGCGCGATGCGCACAACCTGCGCTGGGGCGAGATGGGCGTGGACATCGTGCTCGAATGCACCGGCCACTACCTGACCGAACCCACCAGCCAGATGCACATTGCCGCCGGCGCCAAGAAGGTGGTGATTTCTGCCCCCTCCAAAGACACCGTCCCCATGTTCGTCTACGGCGTGAACCACAAAAAATACGCGGGCGAAGCCATCATCTCCAACGCCTCGTGCACCACCAACTGCCTGGCCCCCGTGGCCAAGGTGCTCAACGACAAGTGGGGCATCAAGCGCGGTTTGATGACCACGGTACACGCCGCTACCGCCAGCCAGATGACGGTGGACGGCTCTTCGCGCAAAGACTGGCGCGGTGGTCGCGGGATTCTGGAAAACATCATCCCCAGCAGCACCGGTGCTGCCAAGGCCGTGGGCAAGGTGATTCCTGAGCTCAACAAGAAGATCACCGGCATGGCCTTCCGCGTACCCACCTCTGACGTGTCGGTGGTCGACCTGACCATCGAGCTGGAAAACGAAGCCAGCTACGAAGAAATTTGCGCCGAGATGAAAGCGCAAAGCGAAGGTGCGCTCAAAGGCGTGCTGGGCTACACCGACGAAAAAGTGGTGTCCACCGACTTCCGTGGCGAGCCCTGCGCCAGCGTGTTCGACGCCACCGCCGGCATCGCGCTGGACAAGAACTTCGTCAAAATCGTGGCCTGGTATGACAACGAATGGGGCTACGCCAAACAGTGCCTGGAGATGATCCGGGTGGTGGCCAAGAAAAAGTAAGAAAAGCGCCTACGGGCGCTTTGTGTTTTTCAGCGCGCCAGAAACTTCAACAAGGCCTCGATCTTTTTGCCGTAGGGCGGATACAGCAAAGCGAGCGTCGACCAGCGGCTCTGGTGAAACACCGGCCGGAGCTTGGAAAAAGTTTCAAAGCCCTCGCGGCCGTGGTAGTGCCCCATGCCAGACGCACCCACGCCGCCGAATGGCAAATCCGTCTGGCCCACATGAAACAGCGCATCGTTCACGCTCACGCCCCCTGACATCACTCGATCCAGCATATGCGCAAGCTGCTTTCGGTCGTGGGTGAAGGGGTAGAACGCCAAAGGCCTCGGACCGGCTTGAACCTGCGACAACACCTCGTCCAAATCGTCATAAGGCAGCACCGGCAAGATGGGGCCAAAGATTTCGCGTTGCATCAATGCGCAGTCAGCGGGCACATTCAGCACCAGATGCGGCGCCAATCGGTGACGGGCGTCATCACGGGCCGAACCGGGCAACAAAGGCAGGACTGTCGCTCCTCGCGCAACCGCCTCGTCGAGAGCCATGGTCAATCGGGCATAGGCCTGTGCGTTGATGATTGAACTCAGGTCAGGGCTGTTCAGGTTGGCATAGCGCTGAGGCACGATGCGTCTCGCCAGTTCAACAAAGTCCTGTAACTTGCTGCGCGGCAGGTACACATGGTCCACCGTGGTGCAAATCTGTCCGGCGTTGAGGAACTTTACGTACAAGATGCGCCGGGCAGCCGTGTCGAGATCAAAGTCATCACACACGATCGCGGGCGATCGCCCGCCCAGCTCCAGCGTCACGGGACACAGGTTTTGAGCGGCCGCTTGCATCACGCTGCGACCCGTCTGGGTCGACCCCGTGAACAGCAAATGGTCAAAAGGCAGTTTTGAAAATGCGATGCCCACGCCACCGGTTTCGTCAAGGAACTGGAGCTTCTCGGGTGGAAAGTAGGTGGGCATTTTGTCGATGAGCAACGCCGCCAGGTGGCGCGAGTTTTCGCTCATCTTGACCATGGCGCGGTTGCCGGCCGCAAAGATCGCCACCAGCGGCAAAAAGCTCAGGTTGATCGGGAAGTTCCACGGCACGATCACCCCCACCACACCCAGAGGCTGCGGCACGACCCGGTTGCTGGCCAAGCCAAAGGCCAGCCGGTCCACCGCACGTGGCTGCACCCGCATCCAGTGCCGCAGGTGTTTGAGGGCGTGGTCAATGTCCTTGAGGACAGGCAGGATCTCGGTCAGCTCGGTTTCGTGTCGGCTGCGATGGCCGTAATCGCGCGAGACCGCTTCGATCAGCGCCGTGCGCTGCTCCAGCACAAAGCGCCGCAAGGTCAACAGGTCTTGCCGACGCCGACGCAAGTCGGGCACAGGCGATGCGCGATAAGCCGATCGCTGAAGCTCCAGGGCCTGCAGCAGCCGTGGCGCGTGTTCGTCAGGGGTTGCATCAAATGACATGTCCGCATTGGACCACGTGGCCTGGTTACAAAACCAGAACAAACCCCTTTGGGATGATGGAATGTAACAAAGTTACTCAAATTCACGTAGCATGGTTACATCGACCGCATCACGCGGCACACCCCTATTCCAACGAGGAGCAATCAACATGGCGATCAAAGTAGGTATCAACGGTTTTGGCCGCATCGGCCGCATGGTGTTTCGTGCAGCGGTGCAAAACTTCGGCAAAGACATCGAGGTGGTGGGCATTAACGACCTGCTCGAGCCCGACTACCTGGCCTACATGCTGACCTACGACAGTGTGCATGGCCGTTTCAAAGGCGATGTGGCCGTGAAGGATGGCCACCTGGTGGTCAACGGCAAAACCATTCGCCTGACCGCAGAAAAAGACCCCGCCAACCTGAAATGGAATGAGGTGGGTGCTGACGTGGTGATCGAGTCCACCGGCATTTTCCTGACGAAGGAAGGCGCACAAAAGCACATCGACGCCGGCGCCAAAAAAGTCATCATGAGCGCACCGTCCAAGGACGACACGCCCATGTTTGTCTACGGCGTCAACCATGCGTCTTACGCCGGCGAGGCCATCATCTCCAACGCATCCTGCACGACCAACTGCCTGGCCCCGCTGGCCAAGGTGCTCAACGACAAGTGGGGCATCAAGCGCGGCCTGATGACCACGGTGCACGCCGCCACCGCCACCCAAAAAACCGTCGATGGTCCCAGCAACAAGGACTGGCGCGGCGGGCGTGGCATTCTGGAAAACATCATCCCCAGCAGCACCGGCGCGGCCAAGGCCGTGGGCGTGGTGATCCCGGCTGTCAAAGGCAAACTGACCGGCATGGCTTTCCGTGTGCCCACGTCGGACGTGTCGGTGGTGGACCTGACTGCCGAACTCGACAAGCCCGCCACCTACGCCGAAATTTGCGCCGAAATGAAAGCGCAAAGCGAAGGCGCTCTCAAAGGCGTGCTGGGCTACACCACCGACAAAGTGGTGTCCACAGACTTCCGTGGCGAGGTGTGTACCAGCGTGTTCGACGCCGAAGCCGGCATCGCACTGGACAGCACCTTCGTCAAGCTGGTGGCCTGGTACGACAACGAGTGGGGCTACTCCAACAAGTGCCTGGAAATGGCACGGGTGGTGGGCAGCTGAGCTTCGGTCCCGGCCACCGATGACATCCAAGGGCGCTTGCAAGCGCCCTTTTTCTTGCGTCAAGCAAGGGCAAATCCCATCAAAAAGCACGATCGTGCGATGCTATGCTCCAAGGGAGTTTGCACCTCCGCGTGCACTGTTCGAGGCTCCCGCCGCCTCTCATCATCTTTCAGGAGTCATCCATGTTCAAGAAATCCCTGTTGCTGGGCGCTGCGTTCGCGGTGGCCAGTTTCTGCGTTTCAGCCAAGGAATGGAAAGAGGTCCGCGTTGCCATCGACCCGACCTACAAACCTTTCACCTTCAAAACAGCCGATGGCAAGCCCACCGGCTTTGATGTGAAGATTGCCCAAGCTCTGTGTGACAAGATCAAGGCCAAATGCACCTTCGTCGAGCAGCAATGGGACGCCATGATTCCCGGTCTGATGGCGCGCAAATACGACACCATCATTTCTTCCATGTCGATCACCGAAGAGCGCCTGCGCCAGGTGGACTTCACCAGCAAGTACTACAACACGCCGTCCAAGATTGTGGTGCGTAAGGACATCAAATCCGACGGCTCAGCCGCCAGCCTCAAGGGCAAGAACATTGGCGTTCTCAAAGGATCCACGCAGGAAAAATATGCCAAAGGCGAATTGTCAACCCATGGCGTGAATGTGATTGGCTACGACGCGCAAGACCAGGTGTATCTGGACATCAAGTCTGGGCGCCTGGACGGCACGGTGGCTGACGTGGTCGAAGTCGAAGGCGGCTTCCTGAGCACCCCCGATGGCAAGAACTACGGCTACGTGGGCCAACCCCTGCGCATGAAGAAATACTTCGGTGAAGGCATCGGTGTGGCCATGCGCAAAGGCGACAAAGACCTCAAGAAGGCTCTGGACAAAGCGATTGCGGACATCCGTGCTGATGGCACCTGGAAAAAAATCGCTGATGAGTTCGTCCCCGGCGTCGATCTGTGGGGTGAGTAAACGCAGGCACAGCCGGGCATGATGCCTTACATCCTGAGCATCCTGCACGGCTCATGGCTGGTCGTGCAGGTGGGGCTCGCTTCATTGCTGGTGGCCATGGCGCTGGGCCTGCTCGGCGCTTTAGGCAAGCTCTCCAGCCACCGGCCAGCCCGGTGGCTGGCCACCGCCTATTCCACTCTGATTCGCGGCATACCCGATCTGGTCTTGATGCTGCTCTTGTTCTACGGTGGACAAATCGGGCTCAATGCCTTGCTGGAGCGACTGGGTGAATTCGACTATGTCGAGATTGACCCCTTTGCAGCAGGCGTGCTCACCATCGGTTTCATCTACGGCGCCTACATGACCGAAACGTTTCGGGGGGCCATCCTGGCCATCGCCCGTGGCCAGATGGAGGCGGGCATGGCGTTTGGCATGTCGCGTTGGCAGGTGTTGCGTCGCATCACCTTGCCTCAGATGGTGCGACTGGCTTTGCCCGGGCTGACCAACAACTGGCTGGTGTTGATGAAGTCCACCGCACTGGTTTCCTTGCTGGGCTTGCAGGACATGACCTATCTGGCCAAGCAGGCCGGTGCGGCGGCTCGTGGCGAGATCCCGAATGCACCGTTGCTGTTTCTGGCCTTTGCAGGCTTGATGTATCTGGTCTTCACGTCCGTGTCCATGGTATTTCTGGGCTGGCTGGAGCGTCGCTACAGCCTGGATCAGCGCAAGGTCTGATGTGATGGAATTTGACGTCATTGCACGCCCCGAGAACCTGCGCCTGTTTTGGGACGGCACGGTGCAGTCGCTGGCTTTGTTGCTGGCGTCCTTACTGGTGGGCGGCGCGCTTTCTGTACCCCTGGCCTTAGCCCGTGTCTCGCCTACAGCATGGCTTCGTGGGCCGGTCTGGGCCTTCACCTATGTGATGCGAGGCACGCCCTTGCTGATCCAGCTGTACCTGATTTACTACGGCCTAGCCCAAACCGAGTTCATCCAGTCCCGCTGGGATGATTCCTGGCTCTGGCAAGGGTTCAAGAACTCGTTTTTTTGCGCTGCCCTGGCCTTTGCCCTCAACACCTGCGCCTACACCACCGAGCTGCTGGCGGGCGCCATTCGTGAGCTCCCCAAGGGCGAGCTCGAAGCGGCTCAGGCCTGCGGTTTGAGCCCCTGGGCCCGCTTGCGACGCATCGTGCTGCCTGCGGCCTTGCGACGCAGTTTGCCGGGCTACTCCAACGAGGTCATCATGATGCTGCACAGCACCTCTTTGGCCAGTGCGGTGCCCGCCTTGCTCGACATCACGGGTGCGGCCCGGTCGATTTATGCCGAGTTTTATCTGCCCTTTGAGGCCTTCATCACAGCGGGGCTGATCTACGCCAGCCTCACTGCCGTGCTGGTGGGCCTGTTTCGTCTGGCCGAGCTGCGTTGGCTGGCCTATTTGCGTCCGCGCTCAACACACTGAAGCATTTCGCCGCCATGAGTCTCAAGCTTGACGTTCAAGACATTCACAAACGCTTTGGGCAGCAAGAAGTGCTCAAAGGAGTGTCCCTGCAAGCGCATGCGGGCGATGTGATCAGCCTGATCGGCTCCAGCGGTTCGGGCAAAAGCACCTTCCTGCGCTGCATCAATCTGCTCGAACAGCCCCAGCAAGGCCGCATCAGTGTGGCCGGTGAAACCTTGCAACTCAAAGCAGATGGCCAAGGACTTCTGCAGGCCAGTGACCCAGGTCAGCTACAACGTCTGCGCGCCAAGCTGGCCATGGTGTTTCAACACTTCAATCTCTGGAGTCACATGACGGTGCTGGAGAACGTCATGGAAGCGCCCGTTCAGGTCCTGGGCCAGAGCAAGAACGAAGCGCGAGCGCGTGCTGAACACTATCTGGCCCGTGTGGGCCTGAGCGCGCAGACGTTTGGCCACTACCCGATGCATTTGTCAGGCGGCATGCAGCAGCGCGTGGCCATTGCACGCGCCTTGGCCATGGAGCCGGAGGTCATGCTGTTTGACGAACCCACCTCGGCGCTGGACCCCGAGCTGGTGGGTGAAGTGTTGCGCGTGATGCGCTCTTTGGCAGAAGAAGGCAGAACCATGGTGGTGGTCACCCACGAAATGGGGTTTGCGCGCGAGGTGTCCAACCATGTGATGTTCCTGCACCAGGGCAAGGTGGAAGAAGAGGGCCAGCCCCACTTCATCCTGCAAGCGCCTCGCAGTGAACGCTTGCAGCAATTCCTGGCAGGCAGCCTCAAATAAGGTTCAATGGCAATGCCGTGCTGTTCTTGACCTCTTCCATCACCGCATAGGTGCGCGTCTCGCGCACACCGGGCAACAACCACAGAACGTCGCCCGAAAATTGACGGTACGCGTTCATGTCGGTGGTGCGGATCTTGAGCAAGTAGTCAAAACCACCCGCCACCAGGTGGCATTCCATGATTTCGGCTCGCACCTGCACCGCCGCCTTGAACTGCTCGAACACATTGGGGCTGGTGCGGTCGAGCAGCACCTCTACAAACACCAGCATGCCAGCACCCAGCTTGAGCGGGTTCAGGCGCGCTTCGTAACCCAGGATGTAGCCGTCCTTGGAGAGGCGCTGCACCCGCGCCAGCACCGCCGTGGGCGACAGGGCCACCGCCTCGGCCAGCTTGAGGTTGCTGATGCGACCGTCGCGCTGGAGCACATCCAGAATGCGACGGTCTATGCGGTCAATATCAGTGGATTCGCTGCTCATGCCGAACATTATTCATTGAAACGACTGTTTTTTGGATAAATATCCTCTTGGAAATCCGGATCATGGTGAGTTAAGCCAACACCCCACTGGGACTTTCCATGAACGCCGCCACCCCGCTCCATTTGCTCAGCCCCCTGCCGCAAGGCGCCCGCTTCTCGCCCGAAGGCCCGCTGGCCGAGCGCAGTGCCCTGCGTGAAGCCATCGCCCGCGCCACCCGCCTGGCCGAACCAGAGGCACTGGGCCCCTTGATGGCGCAGGCGCGCCTGAGCGCCGAGCAGGCCACGCGCACCGACGCGCTGGCCCGCCAGCTGGCGATGGGCATGCGTCAAGGCCCTCAACAAGGCGGCCGTGCCGGCCGGGTGCAAAGCCTGATGCAGGAATACGCGCTGTCCAGCGAAGAAGGCGTGGCGCTGATGTGCCTGGCTGAAGCGCTGCTGCGCATTCCCGACGCGGCCACACGCGACGCCCTGATCCGCGACAAGATCGGCGGCGGTGACTGGCAACAGCACTTGGGGCACAGCGGTTCGCTGTTTGTGAATGCCGCCTCCTGGGGCCTGCTGCTGACTGGCAAACTGGTCGCCACCCACAGCGAGGGCCAGATGCTGGGCGCCGTCACACGCCTGGTGGGCAAAGGCAGCGAACCGCTGATCCGCCAAGGCGTGCAGCTGGCCATGCAAATGCTGGGCGAGCAGTTCGTCACTGGCGAAACCATCGACGAAGCCCTGCAGCGCGCCCGCGCCATGGAGTCCAAAGGGTTTCGCTATTCCTACGACATGCTGGGCGAGGCCGCACTCACCGAGGCCGATGCGCAGCGCTACATGGCCGCTTATGAAAACGCCATCCACGCCATCGGCAAGGCATCGCACGGGCAGGGCGTCATCAACGGCCCCGGCATCTCGATCAAGCTGTCGGCACTGCACCCGCGCTACAGCCGCGCGCAACACCAGCGCGTGATGGACGAACTTTTTCCCCGCGTCTTGAAGCTGACCGAGCTGGCCCGCAGTTACGACATTGGCCTGAACATCGACGCCGAAGAAGTAGACCGCCTGGACATCTCGCTGGACCTGCTCGAAGCCTTGTGCCATGCGCCCAGCCTGACGGGCTGGCACGGCATCGGCTTTGTCATCCAGGCCTACCAAAAGCGCTGCCCCTTCGTGGTCGACTTTGTGGTGGACCTGGCGCGCCGCACGGGGCATCGCCTGATGATCCGCCTGGTCAAAGGCGCGTATTGGGACAGCGAAATCAAACGCGCTCAGCTGGACGGCCAAAGCGACTACCCGGTGTACACCCGCAAGCATCACACCGACGTGTCTTACCTGGCGTGCGCCCGCAAACTGCTGGCCGCGCCCGACGCGATTTACCCGCAATTTGCGACGCACAACGCGCAAACGCTGGCGTCCATCGTGCAGGTGGCGCAAGACGCGCTGGGCGACTACCAGCAGGGGCAATACGAATTCCAGTGCCTGCACGGCATGGGCGAGCCGTTGTATTTGCAGGTGGTGCGTGGTGATGTCCTGAACCGCCCTTGCCGCATTTACGCACCTGTGGGTACACACGAAACTTTGCTGGCGTACCTCGTGCGCCGCCTGCTGGAAAACGGCGCCAACAGCTCCTTCGTCAACCGTATGGCCGACGCGTCGGTGTCGCTCGATGAACTGGTGCAAGACCCGGTGCACCGCACCGAGCAGGACGCTGTTCGCGAAGACCGCACGCCCGGCCAGCCGCACCTGCACATTGCGCTGCCCGTGCAGCTGTACGGCACGGCCCGCCGCAACTCCAGCGGTCCCGACCTGGCACACGAACCCACGCTGCGCCTGCTCGCACAGCAGATGCTGGCGCACACCGCCCCGTTGCAGGTGCGGCCCCTGCTGGCAGGCTCCGTGCAAGGCGGCGAGTGGCACACCTTGCGCAACCCGGCCGACCATGCCGACGTGATTGGCACCGTGCAATACGCCAGCGAAGGCGATGTGCTGACCGCCCTGCAGGCTGCCCATGCCTTCGCCCCCGAGTGGGCGCAGACCACGCCCGAACAACGCGTAGCGCTGTTGGAGCAAGCCGCCGACCTGCTGCTGCAGGACGCCCCGCGCTGCATGGCCCTGCTGGTGCGCGAAGCGGGCAAAACCTGGGCGCACGCCGTGGCCGAGCTGCGCGAGGCGGTGGACTTTTTGCGTTACTACGCCGCACAGGTGCGACGCGACTTTGACAACCACACGCATGTGGCGCTGGGCCCGGTGGTCTGCATCAGCCCCTGGAACTTTCCGCTGGCCATCTTCATGGGCCAGGTGGCTGCGGCGCTGGCGGCGGGCAACCCGGTGCTGGCCAAACCCGCCGAGTCCACCCCCGCTATGGCCGCGCTCGCGGTCGATGTGCTCTGGCGCGCCGGTGTGCCCCGCACCGCCGTCCAGCTCTTGCCCGGCCACGGCCGCAGTGTGGGCATGCAACTGGTGGATGACGCCCGCGTGCAGGGGGTGATGTTCACCGGCTCCACCGAAACCGCCAAGGTGTTGCAGAGCGTGCTGGCCCAGCGCCTGAACGCACACGGCCAGGTGGTGCCCCTGATTGCCGAGACCGGTGGCCAGAACTGCATGGTGGTCGATTCATCGGCCTTGCTGGAGCAGGTCGTGCAGGACGCTGTGGCCTCGGCCTTTGAAGCCGCAGGCCAGCGCTGCTCGGCCCTGCGTGTACTGTGTGTGCAGGACGATGTGGCCGATCGCCTGCTCGAGATGCTGCAGGGCGCGATGGCCGAAATCCACATGAGCACACCCGCGCAGCTTTCGGTGGACATGGGCCCGGTGATCGACGAACGCGCACAAAGCGGCATTGAGGCGCATGTGCGCAAGATGCAAACGCGCGGCTGCAAGGTCCACCGCATCAGCCGCAAGGCACCGGGCAGCTTGCGCACTGGCACTTATGTGCAGCCCACCCTGATCGAGATCGACAGCATCACCCAACTCGAACGCGAGGTGTTTGGCCCGGTGCTGCATGTGCTGCGCTATGCACGCCAGGACCTGGACATGCTGCTGGCGCAGATCAACGCCACCGGCTATGCGCTCACCCTGGGCGTGCATTCGCGCATCGAAGAAACCATCGCCCGTGTGACGAACAGCACCCACGCAGGCAACACCTACGTTAACCGCAACATGGTCGGCGCCGTAGTCGGCGTGCAGCCCTTTGGCGGCGAGGGCCTGTCAGGCACAGGGCCCAAGGCGGGTGGTCCGTTGTACCTGCTGCGCCTGCTGGCGCGCTGCCCGGATAACGCGGCCCTGCGCAGCGTGCAGACCAGCGGCGCCACCGCCATGCCGCAAGCCACGCCCGCGCTGCAAGCCCTGCACGACTGGGCAGCAGCCCAAGGCCGCCTGTCACTGGCGCACCAGTGCGCACGGCTTGCAGCTTGTAACTTGGCTGGTCTTGAAGCCCTGCTGCCTGGCCCCACGGGCGAGCGCAACGTTTACCGCGTGCAGGCCCGCGCGCAAGTGCTGTGCCGCGTGGGCACACAAGCCAGCGCCGAAGCCGACCTGCTCTCGCAGATTGCGGCTGTGCTGGCTGTAGGTGGGCAGGCGGTGCTGACCGCCCAAAGCGTTGCGCTATGTGCCGGTTTGCCCGAAGCTGTGCAAGTCCAACTGGTGGTGAGCGAGACCCTGCAGGCCGAGGCCGCGTTGATCAGCGCCCCCGCCAACGAAGTCTTGACCCTGGCCGCGCAACTGGCTATGCAGGGGGGCCCCATCGTCACCCTCACGGCCCTGTCACCCGGCAACGTGCAGGTGCCGCTGGCCCGCCTGGTGAGCGAGCGCAGCATCAGCACCAACACGGCCGCAGCCGGCGGCAATGCCAGCCTGATGACGCTGGAGGCCTGATCAGCTCAGATGCTTGCCCACGATGCCGGCAAGTTCGAACATGGTGATCTGGTCCTTGCCGAACACCTCGCGCAGTTTGCCGTCGGCGTTGATGGCGCGCTTGTTGGCCGCGTCTTGCAGATTATTGGCCTTGATGTAGTCCCAGATTTTTTTGACCACTTCGGTGCGGGCATACGTCCCGTCGCCGATCACGGCGGCCAGTGCCGCGCTGGGCTTGAGCGTGCCCACAGCGGCCTTGCGGGGGGCCTTTTCGGCAGCGGCTTTTTTGGCAGCTGGCGCTTTCTTGGCTGCGGGAGCCTTGGCGGTTTTGGTGGCGGCCTTGCCAAACGGCGTCTTTTTGGCTGCCGCCTTGCGCGCCGGGTACTTGCCTTCGCGCTGTTCAAACTCAAAGCCGACCTTGCCCTCTTCGGGGTTCCAGGCCAGCATGGCCTTGAAGCTGCGGCGGGTGCGGTTGCTCACGAACTTGTCGAGCAGGTCGGTCTTGCCGGTGGCCAGCAATTTGCTGAATTGCTCGCGTTCGATGGGCTGCTGCAGGATGATCTGGCCGCTCTTGAAGTCGCAGCTGGGTGTCGGGTGCTGGTGGGTCGGCACGGCCTTGCTGCACACATAGTTGCTGCCATGCTCGAACACCGGGCTGCCGCACTTGGGGCAGTGGCCCAGGCTTTGCTGGGCCGAGAAGTCGACGATCTCGCCGGTGTCCTCGTCTTTGCCGTCGTCGCCAAAGTCAAACTCCAGCTTCCACTGAGCTTCGTCTTCGCCGTAAACCAGCGCCAGCTCGGCCACAAAGGGCCAGCCCGCCTTGGATCGGAAACCTTCGAGCGGACCGATTTTTCGATCGCGCAGGAACTGGTCGGCCTCGGCAATTTCAAAGGTGCGGCCGCCGGGTGATTTGGTGAACGAGAAGCCGCAGCCCTCGCTGGCGCCATCGGCACCGCAGCAGGCAAAACGGCGGTAGTTTTCCTTGACCACGCCGCCGCACTTGGGGCAGGGGCTGGTGAGCGTGGCGTAGTCGCCGGGAACGGTGTCGCGGTCGTATTCCTTCGCCTTTTTGACGATGCGCTCGGTCATGGCCGCGATCTCGGCCATGAACTGGCCACGGCTCAATTGGCCGTGCTCCATTTGCGAAAGCTTGTATTCCCACTCGCCCGTCAATTCGGGTTTGGAAAGCTCTTCCACTTCCAGGCCGCGCAGCAGCGTCATGAGCTGGAAGGCCTTGGCGGTCGGGATCAGCTCGCGGCCTTCGCGCAGCATGTACTTTTCATTGAGCAGGCCTTCGATGATGGCCGCGCGCGTAGCCGGCGTGCCTAGGCCTTTTTCCTGCATGGCTTCGCGCAGCTCGTCGTCGTCCACCAGCTTGCCGGCGCCTTCCATGGCGCCCAGCAGCGTAGCTTCGGAGTAACGGGCGGGTGGGCGGGTTTTGAGGCCCTTGGCTTCGGCGCTTTCGGTGCGCACCATCTCGCCGGGTTTCACGGCCACCAGCATCTTGGCGTTTTCGTCGCCTTCCTTTTCGGCTTCCTTGCCCCAGATGGCCTGCCAGCCGGGGTTGACCAGCACCTTGCCCACGCTCTTGAAGTGATGCCCCTGCACCTGGCTGATCCGCGTGGTCACCGTGAACTGCGCGCTCGGGAAGAACACCGACATGAAGCGCTTGACCACCAGGTCATACAGCTTGAACTCGGCCTCGCTCAAACCGCTGGGCGCCTGCAGCGTGGGGATGATGGCGAAGTGGTCCGACACCTTGCTGTTGTCGAACACGCGCGGGATCTTGCGGATGTAGTTGTTGTTGAGCGCGACCAGCGCGTGCGGCTGAAGGTGCTGGAAACCTTTGTCCGCCAGCATCTCGAAGGTTTGCTTGACCACCGGCACATAGTCTTCGGGCAGGTGGCGCGAGTCGGTTCGCGGGTAGGTCAAGGCCTTGTGTTTTTCATACAGGCTTTGCGCCAGCGCCAGCGTGGTCTTGGCCGAAAAGCCAAAGCGGCCATTGGCCTCGCGCTGCAGGCTGGTCAAGTCGAACAGGCCGGGCGAGGCCTCGGTCTTGGGAGTGGACTCTTCGGTGACGGTGGCCGCCTTGCCACGCACGGCGTCGGCAATCTCGATGGCGCGGCGTGCGTCCCAAACGCGGTCGGCTTTTTTTTCCTTGTCTTCGGCGTCTTGCTTCCAGGCCGGGTCGAACCACTTGCCGCCGTACTCGCCCGCTTCGGCCAGGAAGCTGGCGTGCACTTCCCAGTAGTCGCGGCTGACGAACTTGCGGATCTGTTCTTCGCGTTCGACCACCACCGCCAGCGTGGGCGTCTGCACACGGCCCACGGTGGTCAAAAAGAAACCACCGTCGCGCGAGTTGAAGGCCGTCATGGCGCGCGTGCCGTTGATGCCCACCAGCCAGTCGGCTTCGGAGCGGCTGCGCGCGGCGTCGGCCAGGCCCTGCATTTGTTGTTCGCTGCGCAGGTTGTCAAAACCGTCGCGAATGGCCTGCGGCGTCATCGACTGCAGCCACAGGCGCTTGACCGGCTTGCCCAAGGGCTTGGCACCGCCCGCATATTGCTCAATCAAGCGGAAGATCAGCTCGCCCTCGCGGCCCGCGTCACAGGCGTTCACCAGCGCCGTCACGTCCTTGCGCTTGGCCTGCTTGACCACAGCGCTCAGGCGGCTCTTGGTCTTGTCCACGGGCTTGAGGTCAAAGTGCGGCGGAATCACGGGCAGGTTGGCAAAGCTCCACTTGCCGCGCTTGACGTCGTACTGCTCGGGCGCCTGGATCTCGACCAGGTGACCGACCGCGCTGGTGACGACGTAGCTGTCGCTTTCGAAGTAGTCGTCGTGCTTGTCGAACTTGCCCGCCACGGGCGTAAGCGCACGCACGATGTCTTGTGCAACTGATGGTTTTTCTGCAATGACCAGAGTTTTCATTGTTCTCGTTCCCGCTCTCTATACAATGCGTTTCTCGCGTGCGCGCACGCACACATGTACGTACGTGCGCGCGCTCGCCTACATTCAACATACCAAATTTTTGCCGTGCCCAAAACTGCTGCCCCCAAATCAAACCGCCGCATCCAGGTCCGTCGCTCGGGTGTCCATGGCAAAGGCGTGTTTGCGCTGCAGGATCTTGCCGAGGGCGAAACCATCATTGAATACGTGGGCGAGGTCATCAGCTGGGACGAGGCGCAAGACCGCCACCCCCACGACCCCAAAGACCCCAACCACACCTTCTACTTCCATGTGAACGAGGACAAGGTCATTGACGCGCTGTATGGTGGCAATTCCTCTCGCTGGATCAATCACAGCTGCGACCCCAACTGCGAAGCCGACGAAGAAAACGACCGCATTTTCATCAAGGCCCTGCGCAACATCAAGGCAGGCGAAGAGCTGAACTACGACTACGGCCTGATCATCGACGAGCCCTACACCAAGAAGCTCAAGGCCGAGTACCCCTGCTGGTGCGGTGCCAGGAATTGTCGCGGCACACTGCTCTCGCCAAAAGACCGCGAGGACACGCCAAAGACCCCGAGCCAGAAAAAGAAGACATCGGGCAAAAAGAAAAAGGCCTGACATGCAGGTCTGGCCCGCCGAAGACATTTGGCAAGAGATTGCCCCTTTGCTGCCGGGCTTCACCGTCGAGGTGCTACCGGAGATCGACTCGACCAACACCGAACTGATGCGCCGCGCTCGCGCAGGCCGCACAGAGCCCACCTTGCTGGTGGCCGAGCACCAAAGCGCAGGTCGGGGCCGTCAAGGTCGACACTGGGCCAGTGAGCCTGGCGATGCGCTGACCTTCTCGCTCGGCATGCCTTACGCCCCTCGCGATTGGTCCGGCCTGTCCTTGCTCGTGGGACTGGTCGCTGCGCAAGCGCTACACCCCGACATCCGCCTGAAGTGGCCCAACGATTTGTGGTGGCAAGACCGCAAACTGGCCGGCATATTGGTGGAAGCCGCCAGCACCGGCGGACACAGCCATGTGGTGGTGGGCATGGGCATCAATATCCGGCCTGTGCAAGCAACGCAGGCCTTGCGCACGCCACCTGCGGCACTGCAAGAGTTGTTGCCCACCATGACCGCGCCCCAAGCCCTGTCCCTGCTGGCAGGGGCCCTGGTGCGGGCCTTGCTGGATTTTGAAACGCAGGGTTTCGCTCCCTGGCAACACGCCTTTGATGCGCGCGACGCCCTTAAAGGCCGAACCGTCTGGACCAGCGATGGGCAACAAGGACACGCGTTGGGCATTGACCCCTTGGGTGCGCTACGATTGGAAACCGACCGTGGTCCGGTACAGGTCAACAGCGCTGAAGTCAGCGTCCGGCCTCACCCCTTTGTGTAAAGGACACCCATGATGCTGCGCAGCCTGGTAGCGCTTTTGCTGGTTTTCAATGTGCTGGTTCTGAGCTGGACCACAGGCGTGTTCTCGAAGTGGGGCTGGGGGCCAGCCCAACCCCATCCGGATACACAAGCCCAGCCGCCTATTGCGGCTGATGCACTCAAGGTGCTGGACATACAGTCCACCACCACCCCACCCGCGCCGGCCTCTGCACCCGGCTCTTCATCAGCGCAGTAAGGAGACTTGCCATGACCATGAAACTGTTTTACGCCCCTGGTGCTTGTTCTTTCGTTCCCCACGTTCTGCTGGAGATGAGCGGCACCAACTTCGAGCCCACCCCTGTCAAGCTGCACAAGGGCGAGCAATACACCGAAGACTACAAACTCATCAACCCGCGCAGCCAGGTGCCGGTGCTCACGCACGATGCCAATGTGATTTCGCAAATCGTGGCCATCACGCTGTACCTGGACATGGTCTTCCCGGGCCAGAACTTTCTGCCCACCAGCCATCTCGAGCGCGCGCGTGCACTGTCCACTTTTGCCTGGATGAACAACACGGTCCACCCCACGTTCACCCATATCTTCATGCCGGCCAAATTCACCGACCAGCCCGAAGCGCAAGCCGCCATCCGCAAGCACGCGATTGGCCAATACAAAGGTTTGCTGACCGAGCTCGAGGCCTTGGTCGTGGCCAGCCAGGAAGCTGGCCGCACCTGGCTGGCGGGCGAGCACTTTGGCCCCCTGGACGCCTACGCGCTGACGCTCACCCGCTGGGGCACGATTGCCGGCATCGGCCCACAGGCCCACCCGCAATTGTGGGCATTTGTCCAAAAGGTGGCGGCGCAGCCCGCTGTGGCCCGCGTGATGGAGCGAGAACGCCTGCAACTGGACATGAGCGCATCGGCCATCGCCTGACGCGCAAACCACTCAGGCGCGGCGGTTAAACCGCACCGTGAAACACGCCCCGGGTCGGCTCGAACCGGGGCGCGACGACTCAATTGACACTTCGGCACCATGCCGCTCGGCGATTTCGCGCACGATGGACAGCCCCAGTCCCGAACCATCCACATTGGTACCCAAAGCCCTGTAGAAAGGCTGGAACACCAGGTCGCGTTCGGCCGGCGCAATGCCCGGGCCGTTGTCCTCGACCTGCAGCGCCAAGGTGCCGCTGTATCGGTCCACCAGCACGCGCACCGTCACGACGCCCTGCAACTCGGGCGTACTGGGCGTGTAATGCATGGCGTTGTCCACGAGGTTACGCACCATCTCCTTGATCAGGGTGCGGTTACCCATCACCGTGGTGCCAGCAGAGCCGGGCTCCACACCGTCGTAGCCCAGGTCCAGACCCTTGTCCATGGCGTGCGGCCAGGAGTCTGCAATCACCTCGCTGACGATGTCCACCATGTCGCAATCCTGCAGCGTGGTGTTGGTCCCGCCCTCAGCCCGCGCCAAAGCCAGCAACTGGTTGACGGTATGCGTGGCCGCAACGCTGGCCCGGCCGATTTGCTGCAAGGATCGCTTGAGGTCCTCTTCGCTGGCCCCTGGCCGCCTCGCCAGGTCCGCCTGCATGCGCAAGCCTGCCAGGGGCGTTTTGAGTTGATGTGCGGCATCAGCCAGAAAACGTTTTTGGGTGGAGATGGAATCTTTCAGGCGCTCCAGCAAATCATTGACTGAAGAGACCAGTGGCGCCACTTCCAGCGGCACCGCCTTGTCGTCGAGCGGGCTGAGGTCATCGCTCTTGCGCGCACGAATACGTTCTTCCAGCTGCGACAAGGGCTTGATGCCCCGCACCAGCGCCAACCACACCAAGAGCACCGCCAACGGCAGGATGACGAACTGCGGCAACATCACCCCCTTGATGATCTCGGCCGCCAGCACCGAACGCTTTTCCCGCGTCTCGGCCACCTGAACCAGCGCAGGCTGTTGCTCCGCATCTGCGAGCTTCACCCAAGTGTAGGCCACACGCACATCCATGCCACGCATTTCATCGTCGCGGATGCGCACCTCGTAGCTGTGGTCAATGCCTGCGGTCTTGGGCAGCGGCATATCGCGCTCACCACCCAACAACTCGCCGTTCGTGCCTCGCACCTGGTAGTAGACCTGGTCGGTCTCATCGGCGCGCAACAGTTCACTGGCCGATTGCGACAACATGAACTGCACCTTGTCACCCGGCCCAGGCTTGACCTGTTGCGCCAAGGCCTGCACGTTGTAGACCAACGCGCGGTCAAAGGGTTTGTTGGCCAGACCCTGCGCCACCAGCCAGGTCAACGCCAGACTGATAGGCCACAGCAACAGCAAGGGTGTGAGCATCCAATCCAGAATCTCACCGAACAGCGAGCGCTGTTCCTTGCGAAAGAGCAGGGCGTTCCAGCCGCGTGATTTCATGGCTCAGGGCTGGTGCGTTGCCGGACCGATCAGCCCGGAATTTTTTCGAGGCAGTAACCCAGGCCACGCACGGTGGCGATGCGGATCGGGCCTTTCTCGATTTTTTTGCGCAAGCGGTGGATGTACACCTCAATGGCGTTGTTGCTCACCTCTTCGCCCCACTCGCACAGACGTTCAACCAGCTGATCTTTGCTGACCAGGCGACCGGCGCGCTGGAGCAACACTTCGAGCAAGCCCAGCTCGCGCGCAGACAGCTCGACCATCTTGCCGTCAATCGTGGCCACGCGACCCGTCTGGTCGTAGACCAATGGACCATGTTTGATTTGCGAGGTGGCGCCACCCATGCCACGGCGCGTCAGGGCGCGCACGCGGGCTTCCAGTTCCTGCAAGCTGAAGGGCTTGGCCATGTAGTCGTCGGCACCGTAATCCAGGCCTTTGACACGCTCTTCCACGCTGTCGGCCGCAGTCAGGATCAGCACAGGCAAAGTGGAGCCACGCGCTCTCATGCGCTTGAGCACCTCCAGGCCGTGCAGCTTGGGCAGCCCCAAGTCCAGAATCAGCAGATCGAATTCATTGTTGGTCATCAAGGCGGCGTCCGCCTCGGAGCCACTGGCCACATGGTCCACCGCCGCGCCTGCAGCGCGCAGGGTACGCAACAGGCCATCGGCCAAGACCTGGTCATCTTCTGCAATCAGGATCCGCATGCTTGTCTCCTTTTGATGGCACGATTCTAGTGCGCATACGCCTCTAATCCGAGAGCGACCACCGTCGCAATTTCAGGGCCGACCTGTTCGCGAAACTCGGCTTCAGCCTGTTGCACGGCTTGCTGGAAAGCCCGCAGCCACGCGCGGCCCGTTTCTGTGAACATCACTTTCTTGGCGCGCGCGTCCAGCGGATCGTCTTCTTTGAGCACCAAACCCCAAGCTTCACACTGGTTCACCAAATTGCCCATCGCCTGCTTGGTCATGCCGGCTTGTTGGGCCAGCTCGGTCAGCCGCGTCCCTTGCAGACTCAAGTGCCTGGTGATGTGAATGTGCGCTGCACTGATTTTGTCGCGCGCGGCCAGATTGGCCAGCGCCAAGGGCACGCCCTCATTGGCCGCCATCAGCTCCAGCACCCGTGCATCGAATTTGCGCATGGCGTGACCGAGCACCCGCCCCAGATGGGTTTGCCGCCAACCGTCGTTGAGCTTTTTTTCGTCCATGTGTAATAGTAAATTAAACTGACTAAAAAATCTATTTACACGCATATACTGTACATATACAGTACTGTTCAAGCGCTCAGTAGTTCTGGCGCTTCAAGGGACACAAACACAGCAACCTGTTGATATTCAAGGAGAATTTCATGAGCGAGATGGACAGCGAAAAAGCCAAAGCCCTGCAAGCCGCCCTGGCGCAGATTGAAAAACAGTTCGGCAAAGGGACCATCATGCGCCTGGGCGAAGGCGAAGCCATTGAGGACATCCAGGTGGTTTCCACCGGCTCCCTGGGCCTGGACATCGCTCTGGGTGTCGGCGGTTTGCCCCGTGGCCGTGTGATCGAAATCTACGGCCCGGAATCGTCGGGCAAGACCACCCTGACCCTGCAGGTCATCGCTGAAATGCAAAAACTCGGCGGCACCTGCGCCTTTGTGGACGCCGAACACGCGCTGGACGTGCAATATGCCCAGAACCTGGGCGTGAACCTGCCCAACCTGCTCATCTCCCAGCCCGACACCGGCGAACAAGCCCTGGAAATCGTGGACAGCCTGGTGCGCTCAGGCGCCGTGGACCTGGTGGTGATCGACTCGGTCGCTGCGCTCACACCCAAAGCCGAAATCGAAGGCGATATGGGCGACAGCCTGCCCGGCCTGCAGGCCCGCCTGATGAGCCAGGCCCTGCGCAAGCTGACCGCCACCATCAAGAAGACCAACTGCACCGTCATCTTCATCAACCAGATCCGCATGAAGATCGGCGTGATGTTCGGCAGCCCCGAAACCACCACCGGCGGCAACGCGCTCAAGTTCTACGCCTCGGTGCGCCTGGACATTCGCCGCACCGGCACGATCAAGAAGGGCGACGACGCGATTGGCAACGAGACCAAAGTCAAAGTGGTCAAGAACAAGGTCTCGCCCCCGTTCAAAACCGCCGAGTTCGATATCCTGTTTGGCGAAGGCATCTCGCGCGAAGGCGAAATCATCGACATGGGCGTGACCGCCAAAGTCATCGAGAAGTCTGGCGCCTGGTACGCCTACAACGGCGAAAAAATCGGCCAGGGCCGTGACAACGCCCGCGAGTTCCTGCGCGAAAACAGCGATCTGGCGATTGAAATCGAGAACAAGGTGCGTGACTCGCTGGGCATCGCCCTGCGCCCCACAGGCGAAGTCGAAGAGGCCTGATGAACCGCCCGGCCTTTGAGCCCAGCCTCAAGGGCCGCGCGCTGCGGCTCTTGAGCCAGCGCGAGCATTCACGGCTGGAGCTCGAGCGCAAGCTGTCCGCACACGAGACCGAACCCGGCACACTGGCCAAAGCGCTTGACGAATTGCAGGCCCGGGGCTTCATCAGCGAAGAACGGGTGGTGGAGTCCGTCATCCACCGCCGCGCCGCCAAACTGGGCACAGCGCGGGTCAAACAGGAGCTGCAAGCCAAGGGCCTCTCGGGCGAAGCGGTCACCGAGGCACTGGAGCAACTGCGCATCACCGAACTGGAGCGCGCCCGCGAAGTCTGGGCCCGCAAATTTGGCGAACCTGCCACCGAGCCCAAGGAAAAGGCTCGTCAGATCCGCTTTCTGATCAGTCGAGGCTTTGCCGCCGAGGTTGTGCGTAAGGTCGTGGGTTGAGGCCGATCACAGCCCCAGCATCAGCTGGATGTTCTGCACCGCCGCGCCGCTGGCGCCCTTGCCCAGGTTGTCCAGGCGCGCAAACAGCACCGCGTGACGGGCTTCTTCGTTAGCGAACACGCGAATTTCGAGTTTGTTGGTGTCGTTGAGCGCCAGGGCGTCGAGCTTGGCGTTCTCGGTCGGCGCTTCCACACTGACCCACCCGCCTTGCGCAGCGCTGGCCGCGTAGTGGGCGCGCAGCGCTTCTTGCAGATCCGCAGCTTTCGGTTTACCGGGCAGCTGGTCCAGGTGCAGGGGCAGCTGCACCAGCATGCCCTGGCGGAAATTGCCAACCGCCGGCACAAACAGCGGGCGGGCGCTCAGGCCGGTGTAGCGCATGATTTCAGGAATGTGCTTGTGCTTGAGGCCCAGGGCATAGGCCTCGTACAGGGGCGCTTTACCCGCTTCGTAGTCTTCGATCATGGTGCGGCCGCCGCCCGAGTAGCCACTGACCGACGGCAGGCAGACCGGAAAGTCCTTGGGCAACAGACCCGCGTCCACCAGCGGGCGAATCAGGGCGATGGCGCCCGTGGCGTAACAGCCGGGATTGGCCACGCGCTCGGCTTTTTGCACCGCTTCGCGCTGACCTGCGCACAGTTCAGGAAAACCATAAACCCAGCCTGCTGCGGTGCGGTGCGCGGTGGAGGCGTCCACAATGCGGGGCTTTTTGCCGGCAAGGCCGTCGATCATGGCCACCGACTCGATGGCGGCATCGTCATGCAGGCACAGCACCACCAGGTCAGCGGCAGCCATCAGTTCTCGCTTGGCCTCTGGGTCCTTGCGGCGCGCGGGGTCGATGCTGAGCACCTCGATCTGGGGCATCAGCGCGAGGCGGTCACGAATTTGAAGTCCTGTGGTGCCGGCTTCGCCGTCAATGAAAATCTTGGCCATGTGTCAAATTTCCCGAAAAAAGTGGCAAGCGTGCGTCAAGTCGTTGTAAGACGATTCGCTCACTATTTGTGCGTTGCAGCATGATACAGTCGTAGGCTGCAGTGTCCAGACCCAGCTGGCGGGCGAATCACCCCGGCGGGCCGGTCAGTTCAACCCCCCTCTACGAGAGAGACCTCATGAAAATTCACGAGTACCAAGGCAAGGAAATCTTGCGTCAATTTGGTGTGCCGGTGCCGCGTGGCATCCCGGCTTTCACGGTGCAGGAGGCGGTGGAAGCCGCCCAGAAACTGGGCGGACCGGTTTGGGTGGTGAAAGCCCAGATCCACGCCGGTGGCCGCGGCAAAGGCGGCGGCGTGAAAGTGGCCAAATCGATCGAGCAGGTCAAGGAACTGGCTGAACAAATTCTGGGCATGCAGCTCAAGACTCACCAGACCGGCCCCGAAGGCCAGAAGGTGCGTCGCCTCTACATCGAAGACGGCGCCGACATCAAAAAAGAATATTACGTGTCCCTCGTGACCGACCGCGCCACCCAGAAAGTGGCCGTGATCGCGTCCAGCGAAGGCGGCATGGACATCGAAGAAGTGGCGCACAGCACGCCCGAGAAGATCGTCACCGAGCTGGTCGACCCCCTGACCGGTCTGGGCCATGCCCAGGCGCTCAAGATCGCCAAGGCCGTGGGCCTGGAAGGCGGCTCCGCCGACCAAGCCGCCGACGTGCTGCAAAAGCTCTACAAGTGCTACATGGACACCGACGCGTCGCTGGTGGAAATCAACCCCCTGAACTGCGACAGCAAGGGCAACATCATCGCCCTGGACTCCAAGTTCAACTTTGACGCCAACGCCCTGTTCCGCCACCCCGAAATCGTGGCCCTGCGCGACCTGGACGAAGAAGATCCGGCCGAAGTGGAAGCTTCCAAGTTCGATCTGGCCTACATCTCCCTGGACGGCAACATCGGCTGCCTGGTCAACGGCGCTGGCCTGGCCATGGCCACCATGGACACCATCAAGCTGTTCGGCGGCGAGCCCGCCAACTTCCTGGACGTGGGCGGCGGCGCCACCCCCGAGAAGGTCACCGAAGCCTTCAAGATCATGCTCAAGAACCCCAAGGTCAAGGGCATTTTGGTCAACATCTTCGGCGGCATCATGAAGTGCGACACCATCGCCACCGGCGTGATCACCGCTTGTAAAGCCGTCAACCTGAACGTGCCGCTGGTCGTGCGCATGAAGGGCACCAACGAAGAACTGGGCAAGAAGATGCTGGCCGAATCCGGTCTGCCGATCATCGCTGCCGACACCATGGCCGAAGCCGCAACGAAGATCGTTGCAGCCGTTAAATAAATGACTTTGGGGACAGATCTTTAGCTCTGCCCCCGACTGATTAGGACAAACAAAATGTCGATCTACATCAACAAAGACACCAAAGTCATCACCCAGGGCATCACCGGCAAGACCGGTCAGTTCCACACCGAGAAGTGCATCGAATACGCGAACGGCAAGAACTGCTTTGTGGCTGGCGTGAACCCCAAGAAAGCCGGCGAGTCCATCTTCGGCGTGCCGATCTTCTCGTCCGTCAAGGACGCCGCCAAGGAAACCGGCGCCACCGTGTCGGTCATCTACGTGCCGCCCGCAGGCGCAGCCGCTGCCATCTGGGAAGCCGTTGAAGCCGACCTGGACCTGGCGATCTGCATCACCGAAGGCATCCCGGTCAAGGACATGCTCGAAGTGCGCAACAAGATGAAGGCCAAGGAAGCCGCAGGCGGCAAGCGCACCCTGCTGCTGGGCCCCAACTGCCCCGGCCTGATCACGCCCGACGAAATCAAGATCGGCATCATGCCCGGTCACATCCACCGCAAAGGCCGCATCGGCGTCGTGTCCCGTTCGGGCACGCTGACCTATGAAGCCGTGGCCATGCTGACCGAAGTCGGCCTGGGCCAGTCCAGCGCCGTCGGCATCGGTGGCGACCCGATCAACGGCCTCAAGCACATCGACGTGATGAAGGCCTTCAACGACGATCCGGACACCGACGCCGTGATCATGATCGGTGAAATCGGTGGCCCGGACGAAGCCGAAGCCGCCCAGTGGTGCAAGGCCAACATGAAGAAGCCTGTTGTGGGCTTCATCGCTGGCGTGACCGCCCCTCCCGGCAAGCGCATGGGCCACGCAGGTGCCCTGATCTCTGGCGGTGCCGACACGGCCGATGCCAAGCTGGCCATCATGGAAGAGTGCGGTTTCGTGGTCACACGCAACCCGTCTGAACTGGGCAAGCTGCTCAAAGCTCAGCTCAAGTGATGCTGTTTGTGCCTTAGGGCACAATCCACAGGCCGGACGCCCTCACAGGCTCCGGCCTTTGTCTTTGTTCGTTGTGGGGATTTCTCGTGGACGCATTCCTGACCGCTCACTTCTGGGTCGCTGTAGGCCAGATCATTCTGATCGACATCCTGCTGGGTGGCGACAATGCCGTGGTCATTGCCCTGGCCTGCCGCAAACTGCCCGCAGCACAGCGCACACAAGGCATCTTGTGGGGCACGGTCGGAGCCATCGTGCTGCGTGTGATCCTGATTGCGTTCGCCCTCACACTGCTGCAAGTGCCTTTCCTCAAACTGGTAGGCGGCGCGCTGCTGATCTGGATTGGCGTCAAGCTTCTGGCCCCCGATGACGACGACGAGCACGGCAACATTGAAGGCAGCGACAAGCTCTGGGGCGCTGTCAAAACGGTGATCGTGGCCGACCTGGTCATGTCCATCGACAACGTCATTGCAATCGCCGGCGCCGCCCAAGGCGCGGGCGAAGAGCACCAACTGTCCCTGGTCATCTTTGGCCTGCTGGTGAGCATTCCCATCATCGTCTGGGGTAGCCAGCTGGTCCTCAAACTCATGGACCGCTTTCCCTTCATCATCACCCTGGGCGGCATGCTGCTGGGCTGGATTGCCGGCACCATGAGCCACAGCGACCCCGCCGTGGTCGACTACCTGCCTCAAGACAAATCATGGCACTACGCGGCAGGCGTTCTGGGCGCGCTGCTCGTGCTAGCCTTGGGAACGGTCCTGAAAAAGCGCAGCACCAACGACAACAACTGAGACAGGAAGCTTCATCATGAACAAACAACAAGGCCTCACGCTCATCGAGCTGATGGTGGTCATTGCCGTCATCGGCATTCTGGGCGCGCTGGCGCTGCCGGCGTACCAGGACTTCACCATCCGCGCCAAAGTGGCGGAAATCGTGCTGGCCGCTGACGGCTGCAAAACCGCAGTGACCGAAATGGTCAGCTCATCTTCGCAGGCCGACATCTCTGCCGACCTGCCCCGCGCCTGCGAAAGCCAGAGCAGCAAATACGTGACCAGTGTGACCGTGACGGCCAACGGCGTGATCACCGTCACCGGCAACCACGACGCCCTGCGCGGCAGCACCAGTGCCAGCGCCAACGCGATTGCCCTCACGCCGCTGCTGACAGGTGATGCTGTTCTGAGCGGCAGCACCGACGGCGGCAAAGCGATTGCCGGCTGGCGCTGCGGCCCCGCCGACAGCAACCCCATGCCCGCCAAATATTTGCCCTCTTCCTGCAAAGGCGTTTGATAGGGAAACTCCGATGGTCGTGCCCAGGTGCACGGCCTAGGATGGATTCATGACCCATTTGCAGGAGCGCGTGTCATGAAAACCCTGTCCCAAATCCTGGATGCCAAGCCCACCGAGCTTTTGACCATCCGCCCGCAAGACTCCGTGCTGGTGGCGCTTGAAGTGCTGGCCACCTACAACATCGGCGCCCTGCCGGTCATGGACGGCAACAAACTGGTGGGCATCTTTTCCGAGCGCGACTATGCTCGCAAGGTGGCCCTCAAGGGCCTGACATCCACCACCACCGAAATTGCCGACGTCATGACCCCTGGCGTGCACTGCGCCGACCTGCACCAAAGCGTGGCCGAGTGCATGAGCCTCATGTCCGACAAACGCATTCGCCACTTGCCCGTACTGGACAAAGGTGAATTGGTCGGCATCGTCTCGATTGGCGATATGGTCAAAGCCGTTATTGAAGACCAGCGCTTTCAGATCGAGCAGCTGGAGTCCTACATCACCAACGGTTGAAACTGCCCATGCGCGTTAAAAGCATTCTGTCCGAAGTCAAACTCGTCATTGCAGACCTGGAAGTGCCCTTGGGCAAAGAACTCCGATCCAGCCCGACCCTGTGCGCCCTGGTCGGCGAGGGCGATACCGCCAAAGTGGTGCCCCTGAACACGCCTGACGGCCGCCCCATCTTCATGAGCATGGACAATGCCATTGCGCTGACACCTTGATTTTGTGCGACCGCGCAAAGTCTGGACTAGAATCCCAAAATAGTCCAAATTTTGCAGCATGGTCAAAAACGCCCCCCTCGTCAGTGCAGAAGAACTAGACGCCTTGATCAAAGGCTGGGGATCTGCCGTGGTCTCCACGGACAAGTACTTTCCCGTGCGCTTCTGGATCATCACCGCGGTCGTGCTGTTCTACCTGTACATCACACTGTTTGCATCAGAAGCGATCGCCACCAAGATGTCCAGCGACCCTGTCGAGCTCGCTCGCCTCAAAACCTACCTGTATTTTCGGGGCTGGTTTCTCTTGGGTACCTTCTGCATTGCCACCTACGCCTACGCCAAGGGCAAGTACGCCGGGCTGATGTTTGGCGTTATTTTCTTGTTGGGCATCTCCAACCTGGTTTCAGATGTTTTCAATGTCTATTGGGAACAACTGACCCATCCCAGCGCGGCCTTGACGCTGGTGCTGATGGCCCGGGTCCTTGTCTTGTGGCTGGTGTACATCTGCATGCGCAATGCCACCAGACTGCCCGAGCCCGGCGATCGCTTCAACATCCTGTTGCCGTTCAGGAGAAGTCACTCCAACTGAAAGCCAAGTCTCTAAGCCACCCAATGCCCCGACTTGCCGCCTTTCTTCTCCAGCAGGCGCACATCTGAAATGGTCATGCCGCGGTCCACGGCTTTGCACATGTCGTACACGGTCAACAACGCCACCTGCACGGCGGTCAAGGCTTCCATCTCCACCCCGGTCTGCCCTGAACACTCTGCCGTGGCGGTGCATTCAATCGCGTTGGCAGCAGCATCCACTTCAAACTCCACCGCCACTCGGGTCAGGGCAATGGGGTGGCACAGCGGAATCAGGTCGCTGGTTTTCTTGGCGCCCATGATGCCGGCCAGGCGGGCAATACCCAGCACATCACCTTTCTTGGCGGTGCCAGACTGCACCAGAGCCAACGTGGCGGGCAGCATGCTGATGCGCCCACGCGCCACGGCCACGCGGTGCGTGCTGGCCTTGGCGCCGACATCGACCATGTGCGCCTGACCCTGGGCATCAAAATGGGTCAACTCACCTGAATTGCTAGAAGAAGACATGTGTTTACAAGGGCTTGACGTGTTGCCTGCATGATAACGGTCCTATGATGGCGTCAACACCACGCACACGCATGAAGCAC
The DNA here is from genome assembly GCF_038134685.1 of Limnohabitans sp. Classification (GTDB taxonomy): domain Bacteria; phylum Pseudomonadota; class Gammaproteobacteria; order Burkholderiales; family Burkholderiaceae_C; genus Limnohabitans_A. The sequence goes on from NZ_JAYPVP010000001.1 coordinate 113,208, forward strand.
TTCTCCCGCCCCCACTGGCAACGTCTGGGCTGCGCCCTGCTCAGCGCCGCTTTGGCCGTGACGCCTGCGCTGGCCCAACGCAACGAACTGCCCAATCTGGGCGGGCCCGAGGGCCTGTCGGCCAGTGCCGAGCGACAGTGGGGCGACCGCATCGCCCGCGTGCTTTACCGCGACCCGGACTATTTGCAGGACGCGGTGCTCGACGAATACATTGCCCGCCTGTGGGCGCCGCTGATTGCCGCCGCCCAAAAACGCGGCGAGCTCGACGAAAGTCTTCAAAGCCGCTTTGCCTGGCGCATCCTGCTCAACAACGAACGCAGCATCAACGCTTTTGCCTTGCCAGGCGGCTACCTGGGCGTGAACCTGGGCTTGATTGCCACCGTCAGCTCTGACGACGAACTGGCCTCTGTCCTGGCGCACGAACTCAGCCACGTCACGCAACGCCACATTGCCCGCTCCATAGACGAGCAAGCCCGCATGACGCCTTGGGTGATTGGCTCGCTCATTTTGGGCGCCATTGCGGCCAGCCACTCGGCCCAGGGCGCACAAGCCCTGATCGTCGGCGGGCAGGCTGCCGCTGCGCAAGCCCAACTGAGCTATTCGCGCGACATGGAGCGCGAGGCCGACCGCGTGGGCTTCGGCGTCATGCGCGACGCGGGCTACGACCCGCGCGGCTTCGTTGGCATGTTTGGCAAGTTGCAGCAAGCCGCCACACTCAATGACAACGGCGACTACCCCTACCTGCGCAGCCACCCGCTGACCACCGAGCGCATCGCCGACATGCAGGCGCGCCAGTCCTTGCTCCGCAACCTGCCCCCCGTGGCCGTGCGCTGGGACCAAGCGCTGCTGGCCGCACGGGCCCGCGTACTTGCGCCCAACCAGGTCGATGCGCTGCGTGCCCTGGCCGCGTCGCCCACCGCACCGCAAGCCGCCCCCGTCACGCAAGCAGGCAGCCTGTACGCCAGCGCCCTGGCTCACTTGCGACTCAAAGACTTTGCCCAAGCCTGGGCCCAATCCGAACGGCTGATGCAACTGCTGCAAACGCCCACCGCAGCCACATCGAGTGCGCAGAGACTGACCCGCTTGTTGCAGGCCGACATCCGCTTGGCACAAAGGCAATACGCTGCCGCCCTGCCCCTGCTCAGCGCAGACGGCAAAACCATTCCCACCGAGCGGCCAGAACGCCTGGCCCTGGCCCAAGCCCTGCTGCACCTGGCGGGCCACGCCATGACACCCGCGCTCACACAAACGCTACGCCAGTACGTGCAACTGGCCCCGCACGACGCCCAGACCTGGAACACACTGGGCCAACTCTATGCCGCCCAAAGCGCCCCCCTGGCTGCGCTGCGCGCCGAAGGCGAAGCCCAAGCCGCGTTGCTGGACTGGACAGGTGCCATTGACCGTTTTCGCGCCGCGCAAGACCTGGCCCGCAGAACCCCCTTGCAGGCAGCGGACCAGATTGAAGCGGCCATCATCGACAGCCGGCTGCGCGAAATCCAGAACCTGCTGCGCGCGCAGCAACTCGAAGACGCCAAACGATCCTGAGGTGCGTGAACACCCACAAAGTCTGGGGAAATCGGAGATCACAAAGCCAGGGAATGCTCCGCTGTCGAATAATATGTTCATCAGAAGGGGAGTAGCGACTCATGGTTTGTGCCGTGATGCGAGCCGCCCGTCAGTACGTGTCTGACCGACACCGGGCCCGCAGAGATGTTCCATCATCCTCCCGCAAGACCTTTTGAAATGTTCAACTGAAAGGTCTTGTTTCATGGAATCCATTTTCCAAACCGTTGCGCCTGCCTGGCTGTGGGCGACTTTTGTGGCGATTGTGTTGTTCGCCCTGTTCACCGATTTTGTGTTGCTCAATCGCAAGGGCTCGCACACCGTCAATTTCCGGCAGGCCCTGAACTGGTCGATCCTTTGGGTCTTGCTCAGTCTGGCGTTTAACGCTTTGTTCTGGTGGGCGGTACGTGACAGCACCGGCTCGGTTGCCGAAGCCAACACCCGTGCGCTGGAGTTTCTGACCGGCTACTTGATCGAGAAGAGCCTGGCGGTGGACAACATCTTTGTGTTTCTGATGGTGTTCACCTACTTTGCGGTGCCGCCAGCGTTTCAGAAACGGGTGTTGATGATTGGCATTGTGGGCGCCATTGTGCTGCGCGCCTTGATGATTCTGGTGGGCGGCTGGCTGCTGGCCGAGTTTCACTGGATGCTTTATCTGTTTGGCGCCTTCCTGATCCTGACAGGCGTCAAGATGTGGATTGCAGCCGGCCAGGAGCAAACGCTGGACAGCAACCCCGCCCTGAAGTTGCTGCGCAAGGTCTTGCCCGTGAGTCAGCAGTACGACGGTGAGAAGTTCTTCACTGTGGAAAACGGCCGCAAGATTGCGACGCCGCTGTTCATGGTGATTTGCCTGATCGCGTTGACCGATGTGATTTTTGCAGTGGACTCGATTCCGGCGATCTTCGCCATCACGGAAGACCCGTTTATCGTGCTCAGCAGCAACGTGTTTGCCATTCTGGGCCTGCGCGCAATGTACTTTTTGCTGGCGGCTGTGGCGGCGCGTTTTCACTTGCTCAGTTACGGCCTGGCCATTATTTTGCTGTTCATTGGCAGCAAGATGGTCCTGATCGATGTGATCAAGATTCCGGTGCTGGTGTCGCTGGGCGCAGTGGTCGGTATTTTGGCCCTGACGATGTGGCTGAGTGTGCGTTCAAGCAGTCATCGCAACTGAGTGAATTGCTGTGTGCCGTTATGATCGGCCCCTTGCTTCGTTTGAGCCATGGCTGGAATTCACATCACCGACATTGAGGCCGCCATCAACCATTGGCGGGCCAAACGCCCCACCACCGAAGGGGCGGCGCTTGCGCACGAGTTGCAGGCGCTGGCGGAGGTGTATGCCTTGATGGTCTTCCATCACGAGGATCTGGCCGATGAGTTCAGCTTGCCTGTGGCAGCGGCCGAGGCCTTCCAGGACTGGTACGCCACCACGCCCGACACGCCCTGCATTGCCATTTGCTCGACCAGCCAGGGCGACGAGATGTGCAAGGGTTGTGGCCGCACGTTTGAAGAGGTGCAACTGTGGCCCGAAATGAGCGCTGGAGAGAAGCGCCAGGTCTGGCGACGCATCACCATGGAAGGCACGTCGTGGCGCTTCAACAAGTACGCTGAGCGAGCGGCGGAAGACCGCCAAATGGCGCGTGCTGCGGCCCAGGCTCAGGCCTTGCTGGACCTGACGCCCTGATCAGCTGCGGCTGATCATTTCCAGCGTGTCGGCTCGATGTGCACGCTGCCCTTGTCGCCGCTGAGGGTGACAGCGCCGTCTTGTACGGTGGCTTGCAGCTGCATGCTGCGCTCGGCCATCTTGCCCAGTTCTTGCGAGGCCTCTGTCGGGACGCGAAACACCTGAAGTTTGTCCAGTCGCGTGAGCTTGTTTTCGATGCCTTTCCACCAGACGTCAGCGGAATGGCTGAAACAGTACAAGCGTACGGCATCGGCCTTCTGGCAGGCTTTGGTCAGGGGTTTGTCTTCGGGCTGTCCCACTTCGACCCACAGACGGGTCTGGCCGGTAAAGTCTTTGAGCCAGAGGTCCGGATCGTCCGGGTCGGACAGGCCGGCGCCAAAAGCCAGCGTGCCGTCACCGCCGCAGGTGTCCTGCAGCTCGTGGGCGTTGAGGGCCAGCGCCAGCAGGCGGATCATCATGCGCTCGTCGGTCTCGCTGGGGTGGCGAGCGAGGGTGAGCGAATGGTCAGCGTAGTAGCCGTGGTCGATGTCGGCGATCGACAGCTGAGCTTTGTAGATGGTGGATTTGAGGGCCATGTTGGGCCGATCAGACGCGGCGCGCCAGCTCGGCGGCCTTGCCCACGTAAGTGGCGGGCGTCATGGCCAGCAAGCGGTCTTTGTCGGCCTGCGGAATCTCCAGGCTGGCAATCAGTTTGTGCAGGTCAGCCGCGGTCACGGTCTTGCCGCGCGTGACTTCCTTGAGCTTTTCGTAGGCGCCTTGCACACCGTAGCGGCGCATCACGGTCTGGATCGGCTCGGCCAGCACCTCCCACGAGGCGTCCAGGTCGGCAGCCAGCGCTTCTTCGTTCAGCTCCAGTTTGTTCAGGCCGGTCATGAGCGAAGCGTAGGCCAGCGCGGTGTAGCCCAGGCCCACGCCGATGTTGCGCAGCACGGTCGAGTCGGTCAGGTCACGCTGCCAGCGGCTGACGGGCAGTTTTTCGCTCAGGTGCTTGAGCACGGCATTGGCCAGGCCCAGGTTGCCTTCGGCGTTCTCGAAGTCAATGGGGTTGACCTTGTGCGGCATGGTCGACGAGCCGATCTCGCCGGCCTTGAGCTTTTGCTTGAAGTAACCCAGGCTCACATAGCCCCAGATGTCGCGCGCCAGGTCGATCAGGATGGTGTTGGCGCGGGCGGTGCCGTCAAACAGCTCGGCCATGTAGTCGTGCGGCTCGATCTGGATGCTGAAGGGCTGGAAGGTCAGACCCAGGCCCCAGTCGCTGCTCTGGGTCTCGCCCAGTTCTGGCGTTTCCACCACCTTGCGGGCAAAGGCTTCCCAGTCGAAGTCGGGCCAGGCCGACAGGTGGGCGTTGTAGTTGCCCACGGCGCCGTTCATCTTGCCCATGAGCTTGACGGCGGCGATCTTGTCGCGGCAGCCCGACAAGCGCACCACCACGTTGGCCAGCTCCTTGCCCACGGTGGTGGGGCTGGCGGTCTGGCCGTGCGTGCGGCTGAGCATGGGCACATCGGCAAACTGATGGGCCATCTCGCGCAGCTTGGCAATGATGCCGTCCAGGCCCGGCAGCATGACTTCGGCTCGCGCGTGCTTGATCTGCAGCGCGTGGCTGGTGTTGTTGATGTCTTCGCTGGTGCAGGCAAAGTGCACGAACTCGGCGTTTTTCTCCAGCTCGGCATGGCCTTTGAATTTGGCCTTGATCCAGTATTCGACGGCCTTGACGTCGTGGTTGGTGGTTTTTTCAAACTCTTTGATGGCCACGCCATCGACCTCTGAAAAGTTCTGAACCAGACCAGCGAGGTAAGCGCGTGCTTCGCTGGAAAGTGGCTTGAACTCATCAAAACCGGCATCGGACAAGGCGATGAACCAGGCGATTTCGACCTGCACGCGGCGGTGCATGTAGCCCAGCTCGCTGACCAGGGGTCGCAGGATGTTGACTTTGCTGGCGTAGCGGCCATCCAGCGGCGAGAGGGCGGAAATCGGGGAGAAGTTCATCCGGGTATTTTACGGGCACCCCCCTGCAAAACCCCGCGGACTGACTGACAGCTTGTGTAAGGCGAATTAACCTAGAATGGTTTTAAATATTTTCTTTCCACAAATGTAATGAAATTTATTGGTGCCGTCACCAGCCCCTACGTGCGCAAAGTGCGCGTGGTGCTGGCTGAGAAAAAACTGGACTACGAATTTGTCACGGAAGACGTCTGGTCTGCCGACACGCGCATTGCCGAGTCCAACCCTTTGGGCAAGGTGCCTTGCTTGATCATGGACGGCCAGGAGGCCATGTTCGATTCGCGCGTGATCGTGGAATACCTGGACACGCTTTCGCCGGTGGGCAAGTTGATTGCCCCCTCTGGCCGCCCCCGCGCCGAAGTCAAGACCTGGGAGGCGCTGGCCGACGGTTTGCTGGACGCCGCCATTCTTGCGCGACTGGAGGCCACATGGCCAGGGCGCACCGACAGCCAACGCAGCCCTGCCTGGATTGACCGGCAAATGGGCAAGATCGATGAGGCGCTGGCCGCCATGTCGCGTGGCTTGGGCGACAAGGCGTTTTGCTCGGGCATTTACCTGAGCCTGTCGGACATTGCCGTGGGCTGTGCCTTGGGGTATCTGGACTTCCGCTTTCCTCAACTGGATTGGCGCAACCGTCACCCCAACCTGCACAAGCTGATGGACAAGCTGATGCAGCGCCAAAGCTTCATCGATACGGCGCCGCCCAGCCCTTGAGCCTACGCCTGAGCCTGCACAGCTTCTTTAGCGTTCGCCCAGCACGTGCGCCCACAACTGGCTGATGACCCGTTGTTGATCTTGCACCTCTTCCAAACCCAGTTGCGTTGAGTCTTCGTTGAGTCGGCTGGTGTGCTGCAGCTGGCGTAAACGGCGGTAGGCGTCGGCAGCACGCTGCCCCATGCCGGGCTGCAAAAGCCCCGCTTGCTCGGCGCGTTGGAGCAAAGCGATGTTGCCCACGTTGGGGCGCAACTCGGGGTGCTTGGCGGCGTGCAAAAGCACCAGGTACTGCACGACAAACTCCGCATCGACCATCCCGCCGGGACTGTGTTTGACGTCAAAGCTGTCGGTGGGCACGGTGTGGGCTTGTTGCACCCTTTGGCGCATGGACACGATTTCGCTGCGCAAAGCAGCGGCATCGCGCGGCGCACAAATGACCGCTTCGCGCACCTGGTCAAAGGCCGATCGCAAACCGTCCTGGCCCAGCACAAAGCGGGCACGGGTCATGGCCTGGTGTTCCCAGGTCCAGGCGGTGTTGCTGCCGCGTTGCTGCTGGTAATCGGCATAGGCCTCGAAGGGGGTGACCAGCATGCCGGCATTGCCGTTGGGGCGCAATGCGGTGTCGATTTCGTAGAGGTCGCCTTCGCCGGTTTTGACGGTCATCCAGTTGATGAGTTTGCGGGCGTAAGCAGCGTAAATTTCCTGGGCTTGCTCGTGCGGGTCTTCATACACAAACACGATGTCCAGATCGCTGCCGTAACCGAGTTCTTTGCCACCCAATTTGCCGTAGGCGATGACGGCCAGTTGTGGGGCATCCAGGTGGCGCTGGCGCAACCGCTGCCAGCACCAGATGGCTGCCACCTGCAACACGGCATCGGCCAGGGCGCTGAGGTCATCAGCGACTTGTTCGACCGTGAGCACACCTTCCACATCGCGGGCCAGGGTGCGGAATTGCTCGGCATGGCCGGCGCGGCGCAGAAGGTTGAGCAGGCTTTCCTCGTCGTCTTCGCCCGTACGCTCCAGGGCGCGTTTGCGTGCGTCCAGCTCGGCCACAAACTGCGCGGGGTCGAAGCGCGTGGTGAAGAGGTCGCCGCCGGCGAGCTCGTCGATCACGCCCGGGTGCTTGAGCAAATATTTGGCTGGCCATTTGGCGGCGCCCAAGAGCCGCAGCAAGCGTTCGTGAATACCAGGACGCTCCAGCATCAGGGCCAGATAGCTTTCGCGCCGCAGCAAGGGCTCGAGCCAATCGGTCATGCGCAGCACGGCCTGGGCATCGACCCTTTGTTCTTTGAGCCATTGAGCGGTTCGCTGCAGCAGACGCAGCAGACGGGCGCGCGCGTCTTCACGCAAGGCCTGAACGCGAGGGTTGTTTGGCCAGGAAGCCAGGTGCGCTCGTACGTCTGGCGGGAAGGCTTCGAACACCGCCTCCCACTCCGGTTGCGCCGTCTGGGCCAACTTGCCGTTGCCATTGCAGGATTTGCAGGGGCGGTCTCCGCCCAGCAAGACATCAAACTCCTGCGCCACCAATTCGCGGTGGGTGTCGAGTGTTTTGAAAAAGCTGCAAACATCGGGTAAGCCCAGGGTGCGGGCGATCCACTCCAGGTCCTCGTCCGCGGTGGGGAGCACGTGGGTTTGCTGGTCATCCAGGTACTGAATACGGTGTTCCACCTGACGCAGGAAAACATACGCTTGTGCCAGAGCCTGGGCAGTGGCCTGAGGCATCAGGCCCGCACGGGCCACGCGTTCAAGAGCATCGAGCGTGGGGCGCGTGCGCAATTCCGGAAACTGCCCACCACGCACCACCTGCAAGAGTTGCACGGTGAATTCGATTTCGCGTATGCCCCCGCGCGAGAGCTTGACGTCGTTGGCACGTTCGGGGTGGCCTGCACTGCGCTTGGCAGCATGGTCGCGAATTTGCTGGTGCAGCGTTCGCAAAGCCTCGAACACGCGGTAGTCGAGATAGCGCCGGAACACAAAAGGCAAGACCACCGATCGCATGGCCGAAGCCGAGCCATCGTCAATGGCGCGACGCGGCGCCACCACACGGCTCTTCATCCAGGCAAAGCGCTCCCATTCGCGGCCCTGCACCATCAGGTACTGTTCGAGCGCGTCGAGCGACACCACGCTCGGCCCCGAGTTGCCATTGGGCCGCAGGGCCAGGTCCACACGGAAGACAAAGCCGTGCTCGGTCACATCGCCAATGAGGGCATACACACGCTTGACCACCTTGGCAAAGTATTCCTGGCAGGAGATGCGGTTGCGCCCGACCTCGTTGCCTGCGGTTTCGCCGTCTTCGTCGTACACATAGATCAGGTCAATGTCACTGGACACATTGAGCTCACGTGCACCGAGCTTGCCCATGCCCACGATCCACAGTTGGGCGCGTTGGCCGTCGGGTCGCAGCGGCGCACCATGCAAAGCGTCGAGTTCGGCAAAGCTGTGTTCGCAAGCGATGTCCAGCGTCACCTCTGCCAGTGCCGTGACAGCGCGGGTGATGATCTGCAGGTCGGCTGCTTGTTCGCAGTCCAAGCGCATGAGGCGCAACATGCACAGTTGACGCAAGACGCGCAGGGCTGCACCCACATCCTGATACTGCTGCAGCAACACCGCATAGGCCTGTTGCAGGCTCTGGCGGGTGGGCGGCCCTTCGGGCAGGGACAGCTGGTCTTGTTCGTAGCGGCGAAGCAGGCGTTGGGCAAAACGCGAATGGCTGATGGACGGGGAAATGGCCATGGACAATTGCTGAGAGAAAACGGTCTGGGCGGCGATAATGTCTGCTACTTTTGAATTCAAACCACGACTGCACCGTGCCGCTGTTTCGCCTGATGTTTCGCTGGCTGGGCCGACTGTTTGGCTTTTTGAGCTGGACAGTGCTGGTCCTGGGCTTGTTGCTGGGCATGGCCTGGGGCACGCTTCATTTGTGGATTGTGCCGCGAATCCAGGAATTTCGCCCTGACCTGGAGCAATGGGCTGGCCGCGCGATTGGGGCTCCGGTGCGCATTGGCCAGTTGCGTGTGCTCTCCAACGGCTGGGTGCCCTCTTTCGAACTTGAGGACATTGAGGTGCGTGACGCTCTCGATCGCACCGCCCTGGCTCTGCCCAAGGTCTGGGTCGCGGTCAGTGTTCGTTCCTTGTTGCGTTTGCAAGTCGAACAGCTGGCGCTGGAGCGGCCTGACCTGGACGTGCGTCTGGATGCAAACGGGCAATGGACGGTGGCCGGGCTGGCGCTGGGCCCTCAAGATGGTCAGCCCTCTGCCATGGCGGATTGGCTGTTTGCGCAAAAAGAAGTGGTGGTGCGCGGAGGCACCTTGCGCTGGAC
>NZ_JAYPVP010000001.1:122495-131974 GCF_038134685.1 Limnohabitans sp.
AAAGCCGCGCCGCAGCCTGACAACCCAGGCGCCCCCGTGGTGCTGACCGATGTGGACCTTGTGATTCGCAATGCCTTGCGTTCGCACAAGCTGCGGCTGGATGCCACACCGCCTTCTGTCTGGGGCCAGCGGTTCACCCTCATGGCACAGATGAACAGCCCCCTGCTGTCCGCCCACCCGGGCCAGATTCAGGACTGGTCGGGTCAGGTGTTTGCCGAGTTTCCTCACATTGATGCTGCGCAGCTGCGTCCGCACCTGAGTCTGGGCCTGGAGGTGCAACAAGGCGAGGGCCGGCTTCGACTGTGGTCGGACCTGGACCAAGGGCAATGGCAAGGGGCCAGCGCCGACGTCCAGCTGCAAAACGTGCGCGTTCAGTTGGGCAAGGACTTGCCTGCGCTGGCGTTTGACCGACTGGCGGGGCAGATATCGGGCACTTATTCGCCCGAGGGCTTTTCGCTCAGCACCCGTCAGTTGAGTTTTGACACACCCGAGCAACACAGCTGGCGCGGCGGCGATGTCACCGTGCGCTATACCCAGCCCCGGCGTGCACAACCGGCTCAAGGCCAGGTTCAAGGTCAACAGCTGGACCTGGCCCAGCTGCGGCAACTCGCTCGCCGCTTGCCCTTGCCACCGAATTGGCAAGAGGAGCTGGAACGTACGAGCGTGCAAGGGGTGGTGCAAGAGCTTGACGCTCAATGGCAGGGCAGCTGGCCTGAGTTGAAACACTACAGCGTCAAGGCCAAGGCCAGCAAGCTGGGGTGGAGTGCGCAAACCCGGCCCGTGCAACGCCCGGGCATCGAGGGTGCACAGCTGGAGCTGAACTTCAACCAGGATGGTGGGCAGGCTGTCCTGGCCATGCCCGCGGGCGGACTTCTTGATGCCCCTGGCTGGTTGCAAGAGCCTTTGGTGACGCTGCAGGAGTTGCAGGCGCAGGCGCAATGGAAGGTGACCAGGGGCCAAGTCGAGCTGCCCCAATGGAGCGTGAAGCTGCGCAACGCCGATGTCCAGGCGCAAGCCAGCGGGAGCTGGAAACCGGGTGCCGGCACACTGGGCACGCTGGATCTGAAGGGCACGATTGCGCAGGCCGAGGCCCAACGCGTGGCGCGCTACCTGCCTGCCAGCTTGCCGGCCGATGTTCGTCAATATGTGGAGCAGGCCGTTCGCGGCGGGCGTGTTTCGAATGTGCAAGTGCGCATCAAGGGGCCTTTGGACAAACTGCCGTTTCAAAACGCCAAAGAGGGGGATTTCCGTTTTGCGGGGCAAGTGCAGCGCTTGGCGCTGGACTACATGCCCCCGGTGGTGCGCGGCAGCGGCAAGCGGGCCTGGCCCATGCTGGGTGACCTGGAAGGGGAGCTGGTGTTCGACCGCTGGAGCATGCAGTTCAAGGGCAAAAGTGCGGTCGCGGGCAGCGGGCCACAGGCCCTGAGGTTCAGCGATATCGATGTGCGCATTCCTCACATGAACGAGCAGCCACAACTGCATGTATCGGCCAAAGCCAAAGGGGGAGCACAAGCCACCCTGCAAGCGATGCGCGACACCGCCCTCGATGACTTGCTCGAAGGCGCCCTCCACAACGCACAGGCCAGCGGCAATATTCAGGGAAGTTTCGCTCTTGATGTGCCCTTGCATGGGGATGGACGCGAACGCCTTCAAGGTCAGGTACAGCTGCAAGGCAACGATGTGCGCATGGCGGCTTATCTGCCCGCATTGCAAAAGGCCAAAGGCAGTGTGACTTTCAGCCACGAGGGCTTCAGTTTGCGTCAGCTTCAGGGCCAGTTGCTGGGCGGTCCGGTTCGACTGGAAGGGGGCATGAAGACCCAGGGGAAACAGCCCGTACTGAACATTCGACTTCAAGGTCAGGCCACGGCTGCGGGCTTGCAGGCGGCCCGCGAGCTGGCACCTTTGAATGTGTTGGCCAGGCGCATGGCCGGCAGCAGCGCCTACAGTGCCGAGCTGGGATGGCGCGATGGTCTGCCTGTACTGGAGGTGCGCAGCCAGCTGCAGGGGCTGGCCCTGGACCTGCCCGCGCCTTTGAACAAACCTGCTTCGGGGGCCATGGCTTTGTCCATCAGCAACCAGGCGCTCAAGGGGAGTGCCGGCACACACGATCAGGTGCTGGTGAGCTTGGGTTCGGCTTTTGGGGCCCACTACGTCAGGCGAGTCTCGGACGGCACGCCCGTGGTGGTGCGGGGCAGCCTGGGCTTGGGCGGCTCCAGGACCCTGACAGCGCCGCTGCCCGATCAGGGTGTTGTCGGATCTTTCCAGTTCGAAAACCTGGATACCGATGCCTGGTTGTCGCTGTTGCAGACGTCATCGGGTAGCGAAGGCTTGTCCGAGGCCAGCATGGGCTACCTGCCCACGCGTGCCGGGCTGCGCGCACAAATGCTGCGCGTGGAGGGTCGGGACTTTCACGACCTCGTGGTCACCGCCTCTCGGGAAGGCGGGCTGTGGAGCGCCATCGTCGATGCACGGGAAATGAATGGGCAGCTGCAGTACCGCGCCGCCCAAGGCACACAAGCAGGCCGTGTGTTTGCGCGCCTGTCCCGCCTGGACTTGCCAGCGGCCAACCCTGCCAGCAATGACAGTTTGCTGGCATCTCCGCCAAGCTCAATGCCAGCCCTGGACATCGTGATTCAGAAAATGCGGCTGCGCGGCAAGGATGTGGGTCAAGTGGACATTCAGGCGATCAACCGCGAAGTTCAACGCAGCGACCGCAGCTTTGCACGTGAATGGCAGCTGGACACCTTTAACATCACGCTTCCTGAAGCGCGCTTGTTGGCCTCGGGCCGCTGGCAGCCCGGTCAGCGCACAAGCCTGGATTTCAAACTCGAATCCAAAGACTCCGGCGCGTTGTTGAGCCGACTGGGCACCCCTGATGCCTTGCGCGATGGACCAGGCGTGCTGGCCGGGCGCATCAGCTGGCTGGGCTCTCCGCTGCAACCGCATTACCCCAGCATGGATGGACAGTTCAACATCGCCCTGGGTCGCGGGCAATTCCTCAAGGCCGATCCCGGTGCAGCCAAGCTGCTTGGGGTGTTGAGTCTGCAGGCTCTGCCGCGGCGCTTGCTGCTCGATTTCCGCGATGTGTTTTATCAGGGTTTTGTTTTTGACACGGTACGTGGCGATGTGAGCATCCAGCGAGGCATGGCACAAACCAGAAACCTGCAAATCCAGGGTGTCAACGCCTTGCTGCAGATGGACGGCAGCGCCGATATCGAGCAGGAGACCCAACGCTTGCGGGTGTTGGTGCTGCCCGAGCTGGATGCCGGCACGGCTTCTTTGGTGGCGGGTATTGCCGTCAACCCTGTCGTGGGTTTGACCTCGTTTCTGGCACAACTGTTCCTGCAAAACCCCTTGGCCAAAGCCACCAGCCAGGAGTTTCTGATCGAAGGTCCCTGGTCGAACCCTGTGGTGACCAAAGTGGAAACGCCGCCGGCGGGCTCGACATCCACGACGCCATCACGTTAAAGTTCAGGCATGATGTTTTCACGCTTTCATCGCGGCATCTCGACAGGCTTGTGTTCGGGCTTGCTGGCGACGGCATTGCTGCTGGGGGGGTGCGCCAGCTCATCGCGCTTTGCGCCCGCCCCGGTACAGACCCGCCAAATTTCCGAAAGCAGTGCACGCGAGCGCAGCGAGATTGCGCTGGCGGCCATGTCCTTGCTCGATGTGCGCTACAAATGGGGAGGCAGGGGGCCGGCCACCGGCTTTGACTGCTCTGGACTGGTGCGCCACGTGTTTGCCGAGGGCACAGGGCGCAAGGTTTCGGGCAACTCCGCCCAACTTGCAGCACAAGCCACACCAGTGGACATCCAGGACTTGCAGCCTGGCGACCTGGTCTTCTTCAACACGCTAGGCCCGGCGTTTTCCCATGTCGGGGTTTATGTGGGTTCAGGCAAGTTCGTGCACGCCAGCAACGAGCGCACGGGGGTGCGTGTCGACAAGCTGAGCAACAGTTACTACGCCAAACGTTTTGAAGGCGCTCGCAGTTTGCTCGATTAAGCTTGGGTGTCGTTGTGCTTGTCAGTGTCTTCGAGTTCCCCGCCTTTGCGGCCCGAGAACATGGTCCACCAGACAATCAACACCAAAATCACCAAAGCGGCTAACGCCTCGACCACCAATAACCACATGAGCACTTTCTCCCGCTGGACCACCGCAACGCGCGCATTGCCGTGGTTGTTGCCAAGCATTGTAGGCATGCTGCTGGGCGCGTGCTCGAGCGCGCCGCCATGGCCTGAGCCGGGACCCACCGCAAGCCCGGTTTACGAAAAAGAACCGCTTGCGCCACCCGCTGGAGAAGCCATCAAGCAGGCCCGCAGCTTGTGGACGCCTGTAGCCTGGTCGGAGCTGCCGGGCTGGTCGCAGGATGATATCGGCCAGGCTTGGCCGGCCTGGGTACGCAGCTGTGGCAAGCCATCGCAGGCCTGGATCCAGACCTGTCAGAACATCCGTGCGTTGGCCTCGGCCGACGCGCAAACCCAACGTGACTGGGCCATGCGTGCGCTGCAACCCTATCGGGTCACCACACCCGACGGACAAGCACAAGGTTTGCTGACCGCTTATTACGAACCTGTGCTGCAAGCCTCTCGCCGAGCGACCAGCGATTTCAATGTGCCGCTTTATGCCCCGCCCTCAGGATTACGTTCGGGCACGCCCTGGTACTCCCGCCAGGAAATGGACACTTTGCCCCAGGCCCAACGCGCCTTGCAGGGGCGGACTCTGATGTATTTGCGCGACCCGATCGACGCCATGATCCTGCACATCCAGGGTTCAGGGCTGTTGCAGGTGACGGAGCCCGATGGCCTGGTGCGTGATGTGCGGCTGGCTTTTGCTGGCACCAACGAGCAGCCCTACCGCAGCATTGGCAAATGGCTTCTGGATCGCAAACTGGTGCGGGATGCCAGTTGGCCAGGCATCAAGGCCTGGATCGCCCAAAACCCGCAACGCACGCAGGAATTGTTGTGGAGCAACCCGAGAGTGGTTTTTTTCAAGGAGCAAGGGCTGCCCTCCGGCGTGGAGCCCCCTGGCCCCACTGGCGCTCAGGGCGTGCCCTTGAGCGCCGGACGCTCGATCGCCGTCGACAGGCAAAGCATTCCGTACGGAACGCCTGTGTGGTTGGTGTCAGACGGCCCAACCACCAGGCTGCAGCGCCTGGTGTTGGCTCAGGATACCGGCGCCGCCATAGTTGGCGCGGTGCGGGCGGACTATTTTGTTGGACCGGGTCACGAAGCTGGCGAGCTGGCAGGCCGACTGAAACAAAACCTGCAACTGTGGGCCCTGTGGCCCCGGTGAATCATGCAGCGGCTACTGGCATCCGCGAGATGATGCTCGAGAACAAGGCCTCATATTCAGGGCGTGCGCGGTAACGACCCGTCAGGGGGTCTTCGTTTTCGGCAAAAGCCGCATCCAGTTGTGCCCAGTCTTCGGCGCTCAGCACCTTTTGTGCTTCGGGCAAGATCACTTCTTCTTCGAGCGCCATGTGTTCGCGGTAAAAGCGGACATATTGCTCAAAAGCGTGTTCAAACGCGGCGCGGCGGCTGTTGCCCAGAAGCTCCCACGACAGCAAGAGATGTTGCAGATCGCGCGCAGCGCGTTCGGAATGCGCATGGTCACGTTCGAGCTTGTCGATCGCACCCATCACGGTTTTGGAGTGTTTGAGCACCATGGGAAACAGCAGATTCGACTCTTTGGGATGGTGCAGGCGCTCAGGGTATTCGTCGATGTAGAACAGCATGCTGCGCAGCACCTCGAAAAAGCCGCGGCGGGTCTCGCCAGGGCCTTGAGCGACCATGTCGCTCATGACGCCGAGCATGGCGGCCAATGACGCGTGTTCGTCGCGAATGATGTTCAGACTGGTGGCTTGCATGATGTGTTCTCCAATGCCAGCCAGTGTCACCAATTTAAGGCCGCGTCGCCTTGATGCACATCATGAATTGAGACTGACACCAGGCCGCCAACGCTTGAGCAGGAGCGCATTGGTCATGACGCTGACCGAGCTCATGGCCATGGCGGCACCAGCAAGCACCGGATTCAGGTAACCCATGGCGGCCAGGGGAATCCCGGCAATGTTGTAGATGAAAGCCCAGAACAGGTTTTGCCGGATCTTGCTGACCGTGCGGCCTGAAATATCGATGGCTGCTTCGATCAAGCCCACATCGCCACGCATCAAAGTGATGGCTGCGGCATGCATGGCCACATCGGTACCGTTGCCCATGGCCATGCCGACATCTGCAGCCGCCAGCGCGGGCGCATCGTTGATGCCATCGCCGACCATGGCGACCACATGCCCGCCTTCACGCAAGCGCGCCACGGCCTGGGCTTTGTCTTGCGGCAAGACCTGCGAGAGCACTTCGCCAGCATCCGGGTCCAGCCCCAATTGGCGCCCCATGTGGTTGGCAGCGGCAGCGTTGTCCCCCGAGATCATGACCACGCGAATGCCCCGCGAACGCAGGGCGCGCAAGGCTCGCTCAGCCTCGGGCTTGGGCTCGTCGCCAAAGGCCAGCAACAGCACGGGCTGCAAAATGCCTTCTTGTCGACAAGCGAGAATCGACAAGCTGCTGCCTTGACGCTCCTGCGTGTCAATCGCCGAGCGCCAAGCGCTCAAGTCAACCCCTAACTCCTGCATCCAGCGCAGGCTGCCGAGCAACCAGGTGTGCTGATCAATCTGCCCTTCAATGCCTTTGCCCATGATGGCTTGCACATTCTGTGCCGTCCCCGCCTGCAGACCTTGCGCCTGCAGCAGCTCCATCACGGCGCGGGCCAGAGGATGTTCACTGCCGGCTTGCAACGCTCCGGCATGCGCCAAAGCGTGCTCACGGGTATGGGACGACGACAAAACCATCGCCTCGCGCACACGTGGCTTGCCCACTGTGAGGGTGCCTGTTTTGTCAAACGCCACCACCTGCACTTTGTGCGTCAGTTCCAGCGCCTGTGCATCCTTGATCAATATGCCTTGGCGCGCAGCCACCCCAGTACCGGCCATGATGGCCGCTGGCGTGGCCAAACCCAGTGCACAGGGGCAAGCAATCACCAGCACAGCCACCGCGTGGATGATGGCCACTTCCCAGCCTGCGCCCAACCATACCCAGACCAACAGCGTCGTGATCGCAATCACCAACACCGCAGGCACAAACACTTCGGCGACTTTATCGACCAGACGCTGAATGGGGGCCTTGGCTGCCTGTGCATCTTCGACCAGACGAATGATGCGCGCGAGCACCGTTTCGCTGCCCACAGCCTGCACCTGCATGACCACACGACCTTGCCCGTTGATGGCCCCGCCAGTGACGGTATCTCCCACATGTTTGTGTACAGGCATGGACTCGCCCGTCAACATGGATTCATCGGCCTGGGTTTGTCCTTCGATCAAGCGGCCATCGGCGGGATAACGCTCACCGGGTCTGACCACCAGATGGTCGTCGACCATGACTTCTGTCAACGCCACGTCGACTTCACCTTCAGGCCCCAACCAGTGGGCCTTGTCCGGGCGCAAGGCATGCAAGGCGCGAATGGCTTCGGTGGTTTGTTGCTTGGCGCGTGCTTCCAGCCATTTGCCCAGCATGACCAGGGTGATCACCACGGCCGAGCCTTCAAAATACAAATGCGGCATCTCCCCGGGCTCTGCGCTCCACCACAACCACACCGACAGCAACCAGCCTGCGGTGGTGCCCAAGGCAACCAGCAGGTCCATATTCCCAGTCAAGGCTTTGAGCGCGTGCCAGCCCGCTTTGTAAAAACGGGCGCCCAGCACAAACTGCACCGGCGTTGCCAGCGCAAACTGCACCCAGGCTGGCAGCATCCAGTGCGCGCCCCAAAGGCTGGCCAGCATGGGAAGCACCAATGGCGCCGAAAGCAGCAAACCAAGACCTACCGGCACGAAGCTGGCCCCGCTTGATTTGTGGTTTTGGGAGTTATTGTCGATTTCGCGTGGCTCATAGCCAGCATCGCGTACAGCCCGCAGGACGCGAGCCATGGCCTGAGGCTCTTGAGCCATGCTCACGCGAGCGCTTTCGGTGGCCAGGTTGACTGTGGCTTGCTCAACCCCCGGCACTTTTTTCAGCGCTCGCTCCACACGGGCCACGCACGATGCACAGGTCATGCCTTCGATGCCAATGTCCAGCTGCACCGTATCCGAATTGATATGTGTCATTTCTTTTCTTTCCGAACAGGGCTATCCTACGCCACTGGCAGTTATAGGAGTACCTCCATGAACCAAGTCTTTACTGTTGAAGGCATGACCTGTGGCCACTGCGAAAAAGCCGTGATCAAGGCCCTGATGCAACTCGATCCACAAGCCAAAGTTGCGGTTGACCGCACGCAAAACAAGGTGGAAGTGGACTCTGCACAAAGCCGCGATGCCTTGGCCAATGCCATCGCAGACGAAGGCTACAAGGTTGTTAACTGATTGTTCTGAAAGGACGCATCATGAAAAGCAATGTCGGCGGTATGGACCGCATCGTACGTATCGTCGTGGGCCTGGTTATGATCGGCCTGACCCTGGCTGGCCAAATTGGCGCCTGGGGCTGGATCGGCATTGTGCCTTTGGCCACCGGTGCCTTGGGTTGGTGCCCGCCTTACAGTTTGTTGGGCATCAACACCTGCAAGACGCGTCAGTAAGCGTGCAAGGGCTTGTGAACCACAGGCCCTTTTTCTTTTAGGCATGATATGGACATGAACACATCCATGCCTTTCCTGCAACAGCCGCGCTCGCTGGAGCGTTGTGTGACCGGTCGCCCAACACGTGATGGCGCAGGAGTGCGCCTGACGCGTGTGCTGACCTCCGACCTCCAGCAACGCCTGGACCCCTTTCTGATGCTCGATCAGTTCGGTTCTGATGATCCGAAAGATTACGGCGCTGGTTTTCCCAGTCATCCCCATCGTGGGTTCGAAACGGTGACTTACATGATTGCCGGTCGCATGCGGCACAAGGACAGCACCGGTGGCGAAGGACTGCTGCAAAACGGCGGTGTGCAATGGATGACCGCGGGGCGCGGTGTTATTCACAGCGAAATGCCAGAACAGGAAGAAGGTCGCATGGAAGGCTTTCAGCTGTGGCTGAATCTGCCTGGCAAGGACAAAATGTGCGCTGCGTCTTACAAGGACATTCAAAGCGCTGATATTCCGGAAATACGCCCCGTCGAGGGAGTCCTGGTCAGGCTGATCGCGGGCCGTGTTCTGAACACAAGTGGCGCTGTGGATCGTCCTGCGCAGTCACATCCTACGCAGGTGTTGTATCTGGATGTTCACTTCGAACGCGAAACCTTTCTGGATATTCCCTTGCCGAACGGGCACAACGCATTTGTCTACATCTACCGTGGTCAAGCGCGCGTTGGTGATTCGGGTACTCAGGTTGTCGATCTTCATCAGATGGGAATTTTGTCCAACGACGGGGATGGCTTGCGTCTTCATGCCGAATCGGTATCAAGGGTGTTGGTGATTGCAGGTCAACATTTGAATTAGCCGATTGCGCAATATGGACC
>NZ_JAYPVP010000001.1:131984-168588 GCF_038134685.1 Limnohabitans sp.
GCAACAGGCTGTTCATGACTTTCAGACTGGCCGATTGGTTTGAGCCGCTTGAAAAGTTTTATTTTTCTTTACCGTAGCCATACATCCACGCACGAAGCAGCAACACGCCTGGCAGATACTTCTCTCCATACCGAACGTTTTGAGTCGGTTTCCACGAAAGGGAAGTGAAATGATGATCAAAAAATCTCTGGTGACTTTGGCCATCGGTGCTGTTTTGTTGACTGCAGGTGCAGTCCAGGCGCAAATGGGTTCTCACATGTCTGGCGAAGGCAGTGGAATGCAAAAACACGGACAAAGCCATGGTCATCAGCACGAAGCTGAACGCGGGCACAAGCAGCAGCAGCACCGCATGGACAAACTCAAGCAATCCTTGAAATTGAGTGCAGAACAAGACCAGGCCTGGGCTGCTTTTCAAGGCTCCATGCAGTCACCCGCCATGCAGCGGCCAGACCACCAGGCAATTGCCAAAATGAGTACACCCGATCGTCTTGAAGCCATGTCCAAAATGAAGGCTCAGCATGACGCCCAGATGGAGAAGCGTCAGCAAGCTACGCTGGCTTTTTATGGAACCCTCTCAGCTGAACAGAAAAAAATCTTCGATCAGGAAACTTCCTCACTCATGAGTCACCACGCAAAAGGGGGTAAACACATGGGTAAAAGCAATCATCAGCACTGAATAGACCATTTTCGGTACCAAGGGCCTCAACGAGGCCCTTTCTTATTTGACATTGGTCAATTTCATTGGCACATAAAGCCCTAAGCTTGCAGTCCATGAAGCCTTTCAAATCACCTGCCTCGCCTGCTTTACTTCCTGAAGTCAGGGACATTGCGTTCACACAACCTTTAACGTGGTTGAAAAAAGGTTGGGCAGACATGCAGCACACACCTTCTTTGAGCCTGTTTCACGGCTTTGTGGTGGCTGTGATGGGTTATGTCATTGCCGTGATTGCACACGATAAATTCTGGCTTCTTGCCAGCGCAGTCTCCGGATTTTTGGTCATCGCGCCCTTGCTGGCTACCAGTCTTTACGCCATGAGCTGCGCGATCGAAAAAAAACGTCCGGTCCATATGGGTTTGCTCGTTCGGATCTGGACCCAATGGCAGTTGCAATTGCGCTATCAGCCAGACAGCTACTGGAGTCTGATCCGGTTTGGTCTGTTACTGGCTGCTGCTGCCACCGGATGGGTGTTGACGTCTTCAGCACTGATCACCTTGTTCTCACCCGAACCTGTTCGTGCACCCATGGATTTCATACGTCATGTGGTTCTGAACAGGGACCATTATGTTTTTGAGATCTGGTTGTGTCTCGGGGGCATGATGGCTGCACCCGTTTTCGCTTCCAGTGTGGTGACAATGCCATTGCTGCTCGATCGTCGCATTGGCGTACTTCAAGCTGTCTTGACCAGCTGGAAGGCTGTTTTGCGCAATCCTGCCACCATGGCCATCTGGTCTTGCCTGATCATGGGGTTGTGGACTGTGGGCGTACTGTCCATTTTCATTGGGCTGATTTTCATATTGCCCTTGCTGGGTCATGCCAGCTGGCACGCTTATCGGGATCTGGTGGATGTAGAAGGCTGGCCTGATCGTATGCAAGGGCAAGAGCAGCCATGAACTTCACGGAAGAGCAATTTGCATGGTTTGGCTTGACCATTGGGGTCGGCGCGTTCATGCTCTACATGGTTTTCATCATTTTTCAACTGGCTTGGGAATCGAAGGCCGGAAAGTTCGGAACTTTCATCATCTTTATCGGCTTGGCTTTTGGCATGGTAGGTTTTGTGGCCAAAGGCATCATCCAGTGGTTGCTTCAATAAGTCTGTGGGTAACTTTCGAAGAACTGCAGACTTATCCACAGATTCCTTCCTTGATTTCAAGTTGTTCAACTTTGCTAGACAGTTCGCAATCATGGCTGTCAACAGCATCAGAAGTGTCTTAACACCATGAAAGAAAACAACTTTTCTGACTTATCCACCCGTGCAGGATATGCTTATCTACCACTACTATTTTGAAATAAAGAAATAAAGAAAACCATAGAACTAGTTCGGCTGTTAAGATTTCGGCGTTCCAAATAGCCAATCGCTCCCAGACATGACCTTTGCCACTTCACCAGGTTTCGAAATCAAGAGTGCAGATCTGGCTTTAGTGGCTTTGCTGCTTAAAACAGCAAATGTCGAGCAGATTGCACAAGGTTTGCGGGCCCAGTTCTCAGATTCGCCTGATTTTTTCGACCAGGATCCTCTTTTGATCGATTTGTCATGGTTGAGCGAAGCAGATGCCGGGCAAGACATTGATTTCTCATCCCTTGTCCGGATTTTGCGGGAATATGGCCTGATGCCCTTGGCCATCAAAGGCGGATCAGACGCACAGCGTGCCGCAGCCTTTGATGCAGGTCTTGTTGATGCCAACGATGCACGTATCCGTCGCCTTTCCATGGAGACGCCTCTTCTGCAAGCCACTGAAACAGTGGCTACCGAAACAGCGCCCGCCGCACCTTCATTTTCGGGTGCTGTCGTGCTGGACAGGACATTACGATCAGGACAGCAGTTTTATGCCAAAGGAAAGGATCTGGTGGTCTTGTCCATGGTCAATGCAGGCGCTGAAGTGATTGCAGATGGTGACATCCACATTTACTCGACTTTGCGTGGCAAAGCGATTGCCGGTGCAAGAGGTAAAACTGATGCGAGAATCTTCGCCTATGCCATGGAACCCGAGTTGATTTCCATTGCTGGTGTGTACCGAACCAGCGAAAACCCTTTGCCCAAAGAAGTGTTTGGCAAGCCGGCACAGGTGTCTCTGTCTTCGGGTCCGGATGGTGACAAGTTATTGATCACGCCACTTAAGGCATGATGTGAATTGATTTGATTTTTTCTCAAAGAAAGAAAAGCATGACCAAAATTGTCGTTGTGACTTCTGGCAAAGGTGGCGTGGGCAAAACCACGACCAGTGCAAGCTTTGCCACAGGTTTGGCGCTCAAGGGTTTCAAAACAGCCGTGATCGATTTCGATGTGGGTCTGCGTAACCTGGACCTGATCATGGGTTGCGAGCGCCGCGTGGTGTATGACTTCGTGAACGTCATTCACGGTGAAGCCAACCTGCATCAAGCGCTGATCAAGGACAAGCAAAACGAAAACCTGTATGTTTTGGCTGCGTCTCAAACGCGTGACAAAGAGGCCCTGACACAAGAGGGCGTTGAGCGCGTTCTCAACGACCTCAAAGGCATGGGTTTTGACTACATTGTTTGTGACTCACCTGCAGGCATTGAAACGGGTGCCTTGATGGCCATGCACTTTGCCGATGAAGCACTTGTGGTGACCAACCCCGAAGTGTCTTCTGTGCGTGACTCAGACCGGATTTTGGGCATGCTCAGCAGCAAGACCAAGCGTGCCATTGAAGGTACGGATCCGATCAAGGAACACCTCCTGATCACTCGCTACAATCCCAACCGCGTGGAAGACGGTCAGATGCTGTCTTTGCAGGATATTCAGGATATTTTGCGCATCAAGCTCATTGGCGTGATTCCTGAGAGTGAAAATGTTCTCCAGGCTTCTAACCAGGGTACACCCGCCATCACCATGAATGGCAGCGATGTGTCTGAAGCTTACAAGGATGTGATTGACCGCTTCCTGGGTGAAGACAAACCTCTGCGTTTCGTTGATGCTGAAAAGCCTGGCTTTTTCAAGCGTCTGTTCGGGAGCAAGTGACCATGTCGTGTTTGTCCTTTTTTGTGGGCGAGAAGAAAAATACTGCCAGTGTTTCCAAAGAACGCCTGCAGATCATCCTGGCCCATGAGCGCAGCGGTCGCAACGCCGCTGAGCCCGACTACCTGCCCGATTTGCAGCGCGAATTGGTCGCAGTGATCAGCAAGTACATCAAGATCAATCCTGATGACATCAAGGTGAACCTGGAGCGCCAGGACAATCTGGAAGTGTTGGAAGTGAAGATCGAATTGCCGGAAAACCGTTGATCGACCAACGAAAAAGCTCCGCATGGTGTGAGCCTTGCGGGGCTTTTTACTGGGTTGAAGGTAAGCGAAAGGGTCACTGACCCAACAATTGCTTCCACTGCAAACGGGCAGCGGCCAGGTTGCGTTCCTTTACATGGCCAAAGCCCTTGATGGTCTCAGGTACACGTGCTGTGTCGACGGCCTTGGCGTGGTTCTCTGCATCCAGTGAAGCCAGCAGACCTTCAACGATGCCCATGTATTCACCGATCAGCGCACGTTCTGTGCGTCGCTCTTCGGTGTAGCCAAACACATCCAGCGCACTTCCGCGCAGGCCCTTGAGGGCGGCCAGCAGCTTGAAGGCAGTTTGCATGCCGGGGCCAAATTTCTGCTTGATCAGCTGGCCCTTGTCGTTGCGCTTGGCCAGCAGGGGTGGGGCCAGGTGGTAGTGCATCTTGAAGTCGCCTTCGAACTGCTCGGCAATGCGTTCTACGAAACCGGTCTGCGTGTGCAGGCGGGCCACCTCGTACTCGTCCTTGTAGGCCATGAGCTTGAACAGGCTCCTGGCCACAACCTCGGTCAGCACGGTTTTGCCCAATGGGGCTTCGGCTTGGCGGACCCGCTCTGCAAAGTCACTGTAACGCTGGGCGTAGGCGGCATTCTGGTAGTCCGTCAGCCAGGCCACGCGTTTGGCGATCAAGTCATCGAGGCTGTCGCGCTTCTTGAATTCGATGACCTGAGTCGGTTGCAGCACCGCCATGACCTTGTCCGGGTGTGCGGCAGCGTGGCAGCCCCAGTCAAACGCGAGTTTGTTGTTGGCCACAGCCACTTCGTTGAGTTCGATGGCCCGCATCAGCGATGCACGTGAGAGCGGCACCCAGCCTTTTTGCCAGGCGTAGCCCAAGATGATGGGGTTGACGTAAATCGTGTCGCCCATGAGTTGCTTGGCCATGCGGTCGGCGTCAAATATGCTCACGTACCCTTCACCGACCTGCTGTGTGATTTCGGCCACGCATTGTTCGGCCGGGTTCTGCCAGTTGCCGTTCTTCACAAAGGCGGCGGTGGGTGTGCTGTGGCTGTTGAGGGCCACATGGGTCCGGCCTTCGCGCATGCGCAACAGGGTTTCCTTGCCGGCGGTGACGATCGGGTCACAACCGAAGATCAGATCGGCGGTGGCCATGCCCACGCGGGTGGTGCGAATGTCGGCCTGCTTGTTGGCCACGATCACGTGGCTCCAGGTGGCCCCCCCTTTTTGGGCCAGCCCTGCCGCGTCCTGCGTGACGATGCCCTTGCCTTCCAGGTGCGCGGCCATGCCCAGCAGCTGGCCGATGGTGATCACGCCGGTGCCCCCCACGCCGGCCACCACCATGCCCCAGGGGTGCTGGAGGCTGGGCTGTGCGGGTTCGGGCAGTTCGCCCAAAGCGGCAGGGGAGCTGGCTTCCGATTTGGCTTTCTTTTTGAGTTGGCCACCTTCGACGGTGACGAAGCTCGGGCAAAAGCCCTTGAGGCAGCTGGTGTCCTTGTTGCAGGTGCTCTGGTTGATGGTGCGCTTGCGGCCGAATTCGGTTTCCAGCGGCTCCACCGACAGGCAGTTGGACTGCACGCCACAATCGCCACAGCCTTCGCAGACGGCTTCGTTGATCATCACGCGAACCGCCGGGTCGACCATGGTGCCGCGCTTGCGGCGGCGGCGCTTTTCGGTGGCGCAGGTCTGGTCGTAGATGATGACCGTGGTTCCTTTGATTTCGCGCATCTCGCGCTGGATGCGGTCGAGCTCGTCGCGGTGGTGTACCGTCACGCCCTCAGCCAGGGCCACGCCTTTGTATTTTTCGGGTTCATCGGTCACCACGTCGATGCGCTGCGCACCCTCGGCCCGCATGCTCATGGCGATCTGGACCACGCTGTGCCCCTCAGGCCGCTCGCCCACACGCTGGCCGCCGGTCATGGCCACGGCGTCGTTGTAGAGGATCTTGTAGGTGATGTTCACGCCTGCGGCCACGCTCTGGCGCACGGCCAGGATCCCGCTGTGGAAGTAGGTGCCGTCGCCCAGGTTGGCGAACATGTGCTGGGTGTGGCTGAAGGGCTGCTGGCCGACCCAGGGAACACCTTCACCGCCCATCTGGGTGAAGCCCAAGGTGCTGCGGTCCATCCACAAGGCCATGAAGTGGCAGCCGATGCCGGCCATGGCACGCGAGCCTTCAGGTACGCGAGTCGAGGTGTTGTGCGGGCAGCCCGAGCAGAACCAGGGCAAACGTTCGGCAGCAGAGCCCAAGGTGAGCGCTTGCATCGACGCTTCCTTGGCATCGAGCACAGCCAGGTGCGCGTCGATGCGGGCAGTGGTGTCTGAGTCGATGCCGATTTTCTTGAGGCGCCTAGCGATGGCGCGGGCGATGATGGCCGGGCTCAGGTCGGCGTTGGCCCGCAGCAAGGTGTTGGCGCTGGGGTTGGGCATGGACCATTCACCGCCGCCATGGCCATCCACGTTGTCAAATTTGCCAATCACGTCCGGTCGCACATCGGCGCGCCAGTTGTAGAGCTCTTCCTTGAGCTGGTATTCGATGACCTGGCGCTTTTCTTCGACGACCAGGATCTCGCGCAGCCCGGTGGCGAATTCGCGCGTAGTCTGCGCTTCCAAGGGCCACACCACGTTGACTTTGTGCAGGCGGATGTCCAGACGCTGGCAGGTGGCGTCATCGAGCCCCAGGTCCAGCAGGGCCTGGCGGGTGTCGTTGTAGGCCTTGCCGCTGGCAATGATGCCAAAGCGGTCCTGCGGGCTTTCAATGACGTTGTGGTTGAGCTTGTTGGCGCGGATGTAGGCCAGCGCGGCGTACCACTTGTAGTCAAACAGGCGCGCTTCCTGCTCGAGTGCGGTGTCGGGCCAGCGGATGTGCACGCCGCCAGGCGGCATCTCGAATTCGGGCAGCACGATCTGCACGCGCTCGGGGTCAATGTGCGCGGTAGCACTGGACTCGACGATTTCCTGAATGGTTTTCATGCCCGCCCACACGCCCGCAAAGCGGCTCATGGCCAGTGCGTGCAAGCCCAGGTCGAGGATGTCCTGCACGCTGGCCGGAAAGAACACTGGCAGACCGCAGGCCTTGAAGATGTGGTCGCTCTGGTGTGCGGCCGTCGAACTCTTGGCCACATGGTCGTCACCGGCCACCGCCAGCACGCCGCCCCAGGGGGTGGTGCCCGCCATGTTGGCATGCTTGAAGACGTCCGAGCAGCGGTCCACACCCGGCCCCTTGCCGTACCAGATGCCGAACACGCCATCAAAGCGGTTGGTGCCAGGCGGGGCAAAGCCCAGCTGCTGGGTGCCCCACAAGGCTGTGGCCGCGAGTTCTTCGTTGACGCCGGGCTGGAAGACGATGTTCTGCGCCTGCAGGTACTTGCGTGCCTTTTCCAGCGATTGGTCGTAGCCGCCCAGCGGCGAGCCCCGGTAGCCGCTGATGAAACCGGCGGTGTTCTTGCCTTGCAGCGCGTCGCGCTGGCGCTGCAGCATGGGCAGCTTGACCAGTGCCTGGATGCCGCTCATGAAGGCCCGGCCCACATCGAGGCTGTATTTGTCGTCCAGCGTGACGGTTTCCAGGGCTTTGCGGATGGGGTCGGGCAAGGGCGCGTTCATGGTGTTTTCTCAACAGTTCATGGCAGTGTAGGTTGAGGTGGCTGACAGGTGCTTGCTTTCGGAGACAGTGTTTGCCCTAGGAATTGAAAGAATCTTGCTGGATAATCAAAAAAATGGAAACACTGGACAAGTTTGATTGGCTAATTCTGAACGAATTGCAGCGTGATGGGCGTCAAACCAATGCTGAACTGGCCCAGCGCGTGGGCCTCTCGGCAGCACCTTGCTGGCGGCGTGTGCGGGCTTTGGAACAGGCCGGCTATATCCAGGGCTACCGGGCCGTGATTGACCGCCACAAGGTGGGTCTGGATGTACTGGCTTTTGTGAGGCTGGATGCCGAGCGCAACCGGGGCGATTTGACGCGTGAGATGGAAGCGGCCATTCGACAGATTCCGGAAGTCATTGCGTGTCACTACATCAGCGGAACAGGGACGTTTGAATTGGAAGTGGTGGCGCGTGATCTGCAGTCTTTCAGCGCCTTTGCGCGCGATGTGCTGCTCAACTTGCCCAATGTGAAAGACCTGCACACCAGTTTTTCGCTGGGCGAGGTCAAGGCGGGAGCCGCCTTGCCTCTGCCACGCTGAACGCTGACGGCGTGATCAGGGATAGAGTCCGCGTAACTCTCTCGCTTGTAGCATGCGGGTGCAAGCGATGATGAAGGTGGCCGTGCGCAGACTGACCTTGTGCTGCTGTGCGGTTTGCCAGACGGCTGCAAAGGCTTCGCGCATCAAGCGCACCAGGCGGGCGTTGATTTCGTCTTCGCTCCAGAAGAAGCTGGAGAAATCCTGCACCCATTCAAAGTAGCTCACCGTTACGCCGCCGGCATTGGCAATCACGTCGGGCACGACCAAAATGCCGCGCTCGGCAAGAATGTCATCGGCCTCAGGCGTGGTCGGACCGTTGGCGCCTTCAATGACCAGTCGTGCCTGAATTTGCGCTGCGTTGTTGACAGTGATTTGCTGCTCCAGCGCTGCAGGCACCAGGATGTCACAGGGCACCGACCAGAACTGCGCTCTGGCCAAAGCCTCGGCACCGGAGAAACCCAGGACGCTGCCGTGCTTGGCCACATGCTCAAGCAAGGCATGGATGTCCAGGCCAGAAGCCTGGTACACCGTGCCCGCATGGTCCTGCACTGCCACCACTTTGCAGCCGGCTTGAGCAAACAGTTGTGCAGCAACGCCCCCCACATTGCCCAAGCCTTGCACGGCCACTCGGCAGCCCTTGAGCTCAAGCTGGATGTGTTGCGCCGCTTCCTGCGCCACCGTGAACACACCGCGGCCTGTGGCTTCGCGCCGGCCCAGCGAGCCGCCCAGCGCAATGGGTTTGCCGGTGACAACGCCCGTGGCGGTGGCACCCGTGTTCATGGAATAGGTGTCCATCATCCAGGCCATGATTTGTTCGTTGGTGTTCATGTCCGGCGCCGGAATGTCCTTGGAGGGGCCGATGATCAGTCCGATTTCGCTGGTGTAGCGGCGCGTCAGGCGCTCCAGCTCCCCTCTGGACAAGGTCTTGGGGTCGACGCGGATGCCCCCTTTGGCACCGCCGTAGGGCAGGTTGACAGCGGCATTCTTGACCGACATCCAGGCTGACAAGGCCATGACCTCGGACAGGGTGACATCCTGATGAAAACGGACGCCACCTTTGCCGGGACCC
Organism: Limnohabitans sp.; assembly: GCF_038134685.1. Lineage (GTDB taxonomy): Bacteria > Pseudomonadota > Gammaproteobacteria > Burkholderiales > Burkholderiaceae_C > Limnohabitans_A. The sequence goes on from NZ_JAYPVP010000001.1 coordinate 141,197, forward strand.
CGACTGAGGTTGTGCTGCACGCGGTAGCCCTCAAAGTGCGCCACAGTGCCGTTGTCCAGTTCGATGGGCACATCCACAATCATGGCGCGTTTGGGTCGCTTGAGGGTTTCGACCCAGCGCGCCAGATGTCCCAGGTAGGGAGTGACGCGGTCAACCTGTTGGAGGTAAATGCCCCATGGGCCAAGATGGTTGGGGTCCAGGTACGAGGGCAAGGTGTGCGAGGTGTTCATGTCCAATGTCCTTGTTTGAGAGGTGAGTACAGCTTAGGCAGACGGCAAACCCTTGTCCAAGGCCAATCATTTTCAAAGTCATGCGCGGCGCGCATAACGAGCAGCAAAAGCAAATTTGGGTGGCTGCCCTTAAAATAGGCACCCTTTGCCGCCCAAAGGCTGTGGGCGGCCCTGCACAGGTTTGTGTTCTCTTTTTCTGGCCCGATTCGGGCGCGCACAGCATGCTTTACCCTCAGGAATTCGATGTGATCGTGGTCGGTGGCGGCCACGCCGGTACAGAAGCCGCCCTGGCCGCTGCGCGCATGGGCAGCAAGACCTTGCTGCTGTCGCACAACATCGAGACCTTGGGCCAGATGAGCTGCAATCCGTCGATCGGCGGTATTGGCAAGGGCCACTTGGTCAAAGAGGTCGATGCGTTGGGTGGGGCCATGGCTTTGGCCACTGATGAGGGGGGCATTCAGTTCCGTATCCTGAACAGCTCCAAGGGTCCTGCCGTGCGTGCAACGCGCGCTCAGGCTGATCGCATTCTTTACAAAGCGGCCATCCGTCGCATGCTGGAAAACCAGCCTAACCTGTGGTTGTTTCAACAGGCGGTGGATGACCTCATGGTTGAAGGTGACCGTGTGGTGGGCGCTGTAACGCAAGTGGGTATTCGCTTTCGTTCGCGCGCCGTCGTGTTGACCGCAGGGACTTTCCTGGACGGCAAGATCCATGTGGGCTTGAACAATTACTCCGGTGGCCGCGCCGGTGACCCGCCCGCCGTCAGTCTGTCGGCTCGACTGAAGGAGTTGAAACTGCCGCAAGGGCGTCTCAAAACCGGGACGCCGCCACGCATCGATGGCCGCACCATCGACTTCAGTCAATGCATTGAACAGCCTGGCGATGGCATGCCGGGGGGCATGAACGAGCAGGATGGGGTGCCGGTGTTCAGCTTCATGGGCAAGGCCAGCATGCACTCGCAGCAGATGCCCTGCTGGATCACCCACACCAACGAGCGCACGCACGAGATCATCCGCTCCGGCTTTGACCGCAGCCCTATGTTCACCGGCAAGATCGAGGGCGTGGGCCCGCGTTACTGCCCGAGCGTGGAAGACAAGATCAACCGTTTTGCCGACAAGGACAGCCACCAGATATTTCTGGAGCCCGAAGGCCTGACGACGCACGAGTATTACCCCAACGGTATTTCGACCAGCTTGCCGTTCGATATTCAGTATGACTTGGTCCGCTCCATGAAAGGCTTGGAGAATGCACACATTCTCCGACCGGGCTACGCGATTGAATACGATTACTTTGATCCGCGCGAACTCAAAAGCAGCTTTGAAACCAGGCAGATCAATGGCCTGTTTTTTGCGGGCCAGATCAACGGTACAACCGGTTACGAAGAGGCAGCGGCCCAGGGCTTGTTCGCCGGCATCAATGCCGCCTTGCAGTGCCGTGGCGAAGCTGCCTGGACACCCAGCCGCGACCAGGCCTACCTGGGCGTGCTGGTGGATGACCTGATCACCAAGGGTGTGACGGAACCCTACCGCATGTTCACCAGTCGCGCCGAGTTCCGCCTGCAGCTGCGCGAGGACAACGCCGACATGCGCTTGACGGAAGTCGGGCGCCAGATGGGCCTGGTTGACGATGCTCGCTGGGATGCTTTCTGCCGCAAGCGCGACGCCGTTTCACGTGAAACAGAGCGACTGAAATCCACCTGGGTGAACCCGCGCAACCTGCCTGCCGAAGAGTCTGTGCGGGTGTTGGGAAAAGCCATCGATCACGAATACAACTTGTTTGACCTGTTGCGCCGTCCTGGCGTGAGTTACCTCGACTTGATGGGGATGAATGATGCGCGTCATGCCAGCCTTGATGTTTCACGTGAAACGCTGGGGGACTTGACGGAGGCCGTGGTGGAGCAGGTGGAAATTGCTGCCAAGTACTCGGGCTACATCGATCGCCAAAAAGAAGAGGTGGGTCGGGCGGCGTATTACGAAGGCCTCAAGTTGCCTGCTGACCTGGACTATATGCAGGTCTCGGCCCTGTCGATCGAGGCGCGCCAGAAGTTGGCCAAGCATCGTCCTGAAACGTTGGGCCAGGCCTCACGCATTTCGGGCATCACCCCGGCGAGCATCTCCTTGCTGCTCATCCATCTGAAAAAGGGCGGCTTCAAGGGTTTCCGTTCGCCAACCGAAGAAAGCCAATCGGTATGAGTGATGTGCTGGCCGCCTTGAAATTGGGCGCGACAGAGCTTGGATTGAGCCTGAGCGATGTCCAGTTCGAACAACTCCAGGGCTACCTGGCATTGATCCGGAAATGGAACAAGGTTTACAACCTGACGGCCGTCCGCGACCCGCAGGAAATGCTGACGCACCATGTGCTCGACAGCCTGACGGCTGTAGCCCCCTTGCTTCGACACACTGGCGGCGCTGCAGCCAAGGTGCTGGACGTGGGTTCCGGCGGCGGATTGCCCGGTATCGTGCTGGCCATTTGCCGCCCAGAGCTGGATATCAGCTGTGTGGACGCGGTAGGCAAGAAGGCGGCCTTTATCCAGCAGGTGGCGGCCAGTCTGAAGCTGCCCAATCTGCGCGGTGTGCATGCGCGGGTCGAGAGCCTGAGTGGCCCCTTCGATGTGATTTGCTGCCGGGCCTTTGCTGCTTTGCCAGACTTCGTGAATTGGTCTCGTGGTGCGTTGGCTCCGAATGGCGTCTGGATGGCCATGAAGGGCAAACACCCTCAAGAAGAAATCGATGCTTTGCCCCAAGGTGTGCAGGTGTTTCACGTGGAACCTTTGCATGTTCCAGGATTGGATGTCGAACGCTGCATGGTCTGGATGCGCCCGACAGCACCCGCGCCACACTGAACGACACGCCCCAGCGTTAAGCGCCAATGACGCGGCGCTGGGCAGGTACACTTCAGGCATTGCGTATCTGAGTGCACCATGGCCAAAATTTTTTGCATTGCCAACCAAAAAGGTGGCGTCGGCAAGACCACCACCACTGTCAACCTGGCTGCAGGTCTGGCCAAAGTCGGTCAGCGCGTGTTGCTGGTGGACCTGGATCCGCAGGGCAATGCCACCATGGGCTCGGGCATTGACAAGCGCGAACTCGAGCTCAGCGTCTACGACGTCCTGCTGGGGTCTGCCAGTGTGGCGGAGGCGGGCATCCGTACCGAAAAGTGTGGGTATGACGTTCTGGGCGCCAACCGCGAACTGGCGGGGGCTGAGGTTGAGTTGGTGGAGTTGGAGCGACGGGACCAGCGCCTGAAAAACGCCCTGGCGGTGGTCGATGCAGATTACGATTTTGTGCTGATCGATTGCCCACCATCCCTGTCGATGTTGACGCTCAATGGCCTGTGCGCCGCACATGGCGTGATTGTCCCCATGCAGTGCGAATACTTTGCACTCGAAGGCTTGACCGACTTGGTTAACACCATCAAACAGGTGCATGCCAACCTCAACCGTGACCTCAAGATCATTGGCTTGTTGCGTGTCATGTTTGACCCGCGTATCACCTTGCAGCAACAGGTCAGTGAGCAACTCAAGGGCCATTTCGGAGACAAGGTGTTCAACACCGTGATTCCGCGCAATGTTCGCCTGGCCGAGGCGCCCAGCTATGGCTTGCCCGGCGTGGTTTTTGACCCCTCAGCCAAAGGCAGCATCGCCTTTGTAGAGTTCGCCAAAGAACTGGTGCAACGCGCACCGACTCTGTGACGATGTCCCCCCAGGTTCTGATCCTTCCCGGCTGGCAAGGCAGCGGCCCAGAGCATTGGCAAATGCGATGGGTGGCGGCGCATGGTTATGCCCTGGTCGAGCAAAGTGACTGGATGCGACCACTTCGAGGTGACTGGTTGACGCGTCTGGACGAGGTGGTGGGCGACAGTCCGGCGCCCGTTGTTCTGGCAGCGCACAGTCTGGGCTGTATTCAGGTGGCGGCGTGGGCGCGCGTGTCGAGGCATGTAGGCAAGGTGCAAGGCGCTTTGCTGGTGGCACCGGGCGATGTCGAGCAGCCACAGTTGATGTCGGTGCTGCACAGCTGGACACCGATAGAGCGCCAACGCCTGCCCTTCAAGGCTGTTCTGGTGGGCAGCGAGAACGATCCCTACTGCTCTCTTGAACGGGCACAGGGTTTGGCTCAGGACTGGGGCGCACAATGGGTCAATCTGGGCGCGTGCGGACATATCAACGCCGAGTCGGGCTTGGGCGATTGGCCTGCAGGACACGCCCTGCTGCAAACAATGATGAAGGAATAAAAATGGTTACCAAAAAACCCAAAGGTCTGGGTCGCGGTCTTGAAGCCCTGTTGGGTCCGAAAGTGCAGGACGTAACGGTGACCGATGCCAGTGCGACCGCCACAGAAACGCCATCTACCCTGTCCCTGGATGACCTGGTCCCGGGCATGTACCAGCCACGTACCCGCATGGACGAAGGCGCTTTGTACGAGCTGGCCGAGTCCATCAAGGCCCAAGGCATCATGCAGCCGATTCTGGTGCGCAAGCTGACCGAGGGCGACAACGCCGGCAAGTACGAAATCATTGCCGGGGAGCGCCGCTTCCGTGCCTCTCGTCTGGCCGGCTTGGACCGGGTGCCCGTGTTGGTGCGCGATGTGCCCAACGAGGCCGCTGCAGCCATGGCACTGATCGAAAATATCCAGCGTGAAGACCTGAACCCGTTGGAAGAGGCTCAAGGTCTGCAACGCCTGGTGAGAGAGTTTGGACTCACTCACGAAGCTGCCGCCCAAGCCGTCGGCCGTTCGCGCAGCGCAGCCAGCAACCTGCTGCGCCTGCTCAATCTGGCCGAGCCGGTGCAGACCATGCTGATGGCTGGAGACATCGACATGGGCCACGCCCGTGCGTTGTTGGGGCTGGACAGGGCCACCCAGATCACGGCAGCCAACCAGATCAGCTCCCGCAAGATGTCGGTGCGCGAGGCTGAAAGCCTGGCCAAGAAGCTTGGCGCAGAGTTTCAGTTGGTCACGCAAAAACCCAAAAAGGAAAAGTCACGTGATGTGCGCCGTGTGGAAGAAGAGCTGTCTGACCTCCTGATGGCCGAGGTGGAGGTCAAGGTCAAAAAGCGCGTCAAGCGCTTGGGCAAGATCGAGGAGATGGGCGAGCTGACCATCGCGTTCGGTTCCTTGGACGAACTCAATGGCCTGATCGAGAAGCTGCGCGGCTAAACCTCAAAAGGAAAAATCTTCCCCGGGTTCATGATGTTCTTGGGGTCGAGTGCACGCTTGATGGCGCGCATCATGTCGATGGCCCCTTCGCCAGCTTCGTCACGCAAAAAGCCCATTTTGTGCAGGCCCACGCCGTGCTCGCCGGTGCAGGTTCCGCCCAGGCTCAGGGCACGCTGTACCAGCTTGCGGTTCAAGGTTTCGGCGGTCTCAAACTCTTGAGCGTTGTCGGGGTCGATCAGGTACCCAAAGTGGAAGTTGCCATCGCCCACGTGCCCGACCAGGAAGTAGGGAATACCGGAGGCGTCAGCCTCTTCGATCGAGTCCAGCAAGGCATCCGCCAGGCGGCTGATGGGCACGCAAGTATCGGTGGAGATGGCGCGGCAGCCCGGCTTGCTCTGAATGGCTGCAAAGTAGGCGTTGTGACGCGCAGTCCACAATCTGGTGCGCTCCTCTGGCGTGGTGGCCCACTCAAAGGATTGACCACCGTGGCTGCTGGCCAGCTCCTGCACGGTCTCGGCTTGCTCCTTGACGCTGGCGGGGGAGCCATGAAACTCCATGAGCAGCAAGGCCTCTTCCCGCAAGCCCAGTTTGGCGTACTGGTTGACCATTCGCACCGTGTTGGCGTCGATCAATTCCACGCGTGCAATCGGGACCCCCAGCTGAATGGTTTCGATGACGGTGTGTACTGCATCGGCAATGCTGGGGAAGGAGCAAACGGCCGCCGAAATTGCTTCGGGTAGCGGGTAAATGCGCAAGGTGATTTCGGTCATGATGCCCAGCGTGCCTTCGCTACCCACCATCAGGCGGGTCAGGTCGTAACCGGCACTCGACTTCTTGGCGCGGGTGCCGGTGCGAGTGGTGCCGCCTTGTGCGGTGACGACTTCCAGCGCCAGTACGTTTTCGCGCATGGTGCCGTAGCGCACGGCGTTGGTGCCGCTGGCCCGTGTGGCGCACATGCCGCCAATGCTGGCATCGGCGCCGGGGTCGATCGGGAAGAACAGGCCGGTGGACTTGATTTCTTCGTTCAACTGTTTGCGCGTCACGCCTGGTTGCACGGTGACCGTGAGGTCTTCGGCGTTGACCGCAAGCACCTTGTTCATGCGAGAAACGTCAATGCTGATGCCGCCTTGCACCGCCAGCAAATGCCCTTCCAAGGACGAGCCCACGCCAAAAGCGATCACAGGGGTGTCGTATTGGCTGGCCAAAGCCACCGCATCGGCCACATCTTGGGTGGACTCGGCAAATACCACAGCCGCAGGCGGGGGGACGGAGACGAACACGGACTCATCGCGTCCGTGCTGGTCGCGTACAGCCTGCGCCAACGAGCACTGCGTACCAAAGCGCGCTTGAAGCGCGGCGATCAACTCCGGGGGGCTCATCCGCGGGGCAATCTGAAGATGGTGTGCGGCGGTGGGTGCGTTCATGCGATTCTCCTGTGAGGAGATTTTGGCGCAAAATCGGAAGTTGAACAGACAAGCTAGGGACAACATGGGTAATCGACTGACGGCCATCGCGACACGCACCGGCGACAACGGCACCACGGGTTTGGGCAACAACCAGCGGGTCTCCAAAAACAGCCTGCGCGTGCACGCCATGGGCGAGGTCGATGAGCTCAACTCGCACATTGGTGTTTTGCTTTGCGAAGACATGCCCGTGGGCGTGCGCGATTTGCTGGTGGAGGTCCAGCATCAGCTGTTCAATCTGGGTGGTGAGTTGTCCATCCCTGGCTTCGAATTGCTCAAAGCAGAGGCTTTACTGGTGCTCGATCAGGCGCTGGCCGACCACAACGAGACCTTGCCCCGCCTGGAGGAATTTATTCTTCCTGCAGGCACCCGTGCAGCCGCACTGGCCCATGTCTGCCGCACCGTGGCGCGTCGGGCCGAGCGACATGTGGTGGCCCTGGGTCAGGAGGAGGCTTTGAACGAGACCCCGCGCCAATACCTGAACCGTTTGTCGGATTTGATGTTTGTACTCGCTCGCGTCCTCAACCGCATGAACGGGGGAGATGATGTGTACTGGAAGAGCGAGCGCATGCAGCGCAACGCTTGATGTCCATCAGGAGCTCACATTTGCACTGACGAATTGATTAAGATGGCGTACATCGGTCGGCCCGCGGGGCCGATTTTTGTCGGTGGAGTTGGCTCGAAAAGGCGATAGACCTTGGGCTATGGGAGGAAATCATGCAATTGATCTGGATAGCGGGTCCATCGGGCAGGATGCGGTCCTGGACCTTGCGGCGCGCGCATGTGCTCGGCGCCTTGTCGCTGGCCATCATGCTGCCCATGGCCGGGACGCTGGGCAACGTGCTTTGGCGTTGGTATGGCGGCCAGGAACAGGTGCAGCTGCAGGCGCAACAACAAGAGCAGTTGCATGACATCAACAGCCGCCTGGCCCAGATGGTGGCGCAGGTGCAATTGCTGGAGCAACAGAAAAGCGACATGTTGCGTCTGTTGGGTGCGCGCGTGTCCACCGAAGAGGCACCGACGGGCAAAGGGAGCCTGAGGTTTCAGGGGGGGCCTTTCAAGTTGCTGATGGGCGTGGGCTTGCAAGATGACCCGTGGGCAGCCACTGAGCACGAAATCAATACCCACACCGCCTGGGTCCGCCGCCTGAACCGTCAGTGGCAAAAGGAGCAAGCGCAGCTGCAGGCCATGCCCTTGTCGTTCCCGCTGGCGTCGGGATATGACATCAGCAGCGAGTTTGGTGCGCGGCAAGATCCCTTCACTGGCATGGGGGCCTTGCATGAGGGCTTGGACTTCACTGCAGACCCGGGAACGCCTGTTTTGGCCACCGCGTCGGGTCGGGTTGTGCGTGCCGGGTATGCAGGAGCCTATGGGCAGATGGTCGAGCTTGACCATGGCAAAGGCTATGTATCCCGTTATGCCCACATGCGCAAACTGCTGGTTCGCGAGGGTGCGCAAGTGCAGCGTGGCGACCCGGTGGGCGAGCTGGGTAACACCGGGCGCTCAACGGGTGCACATTTGCACTACGAAATTCGTTACCGTGGTCAGGCCATCAATCCTCAAACCCCATTGATGGCCTGGAATCGCTGAATCCCATCGCACACTGAGGAGACAACATGTTCTCAAGCAAGAAAAACAAGAATGCACCGCTGGTGCTGAGCGCCGAGAAATTTGACACACTGATTGGTCTTGGGTGCAAGATTCAGGGTGTCCTGATGCCGGAACAAAGCCTGCGTATAGATGGTGTGGTTGAGGGCGATGTACGCGCGGCAGGTAAGCAGCAGGTCAGCGTGGTGATTGGCCCACAGGGCCGCGTCAAAGGCAATATCCACGCGCACCGGGTGATTGTGGCCGGGACAGTTCAGGGCGATATTCATGCCAGTGAGCGCGTGGAGATGCAATCGCAATGCCGGATTGAGGGTGATATCCGCTATGGCTCCATTGCTGTGGAGCATGGTGCTTGCTTGCTGGGTTTATTGCTCAAACTGGAAGATGACGCTGTGGCCAACGACCCGCTGCCCCATGTCGACGCGGTGATTCAAAAAGCCCAGAAACCAGCTGCCAACGGCACTGAGTAAGACAAAGCAGAGACGCAAAAAAGGCGCTACACAGTGTGCAGCGCCTTTTTTCATGGTGTGCTTACCAGGGAATCAAAAACTCAATTCTTGTGCAGCTCGGCGTTCAACTCGCCCCAGCTCTTGTTGCGCGGGATGGCGTGTAGCGCGCCGCTTTGCGAATCGCGGCGGAACAGGATGCCGTTTTTGCCGGACAGTTCCTTGGCTTTGACGGTGCTGCCATCGGGCAGTTGCACGCGGCTGCCGCCGGTGATGTAGCAGCCGGCCTCGACCACGCAGTCGTCGCCCAGCGAGATGCCGATGCCGGCGTTCGCCCCCAGCAGGCAGCGCTTGCCCACCTTGATGACTTCCTTGCCGCCGCCCGAGAGCGTGCCCATGATGGAGGCGCCGCCGCCGATGTCGCTGGCGTCATCGACCACCACGCCCGCGCTGATGCGGCCTTCGACCATGCTGGCGCCCAGGGTGCCGGCGTTGAAGTTGCAAAAGCCTTCGTGCATGACGGTGGTGCCACTGGCCAGGTGCGCGCCCAGGCGCACACGGTCGGCGTTGGCAATGCGCACGCCGCTGGGGATCACGTAGTCGGTCATCTGCGGGAACTTGTCCACGCCCTTGACTTCGAGCACGCGACCTGTAGCGCGTGCGCGCAGGCGGGCGGCTGGTACATCGGCCACGGCACAGGGTCCGAAGTTGGTCCAGGCCACATTGGCCAGCAGGCCGAAGATGCCGGTCACGTTGGCGCCGTGCGGCTGGACCAGGCGGTGGCTGAGCAGGTGCAGGCGCAGGTAGGCGTCGTGTGCGTCTGCTGGCGCATCAGCCAGCGATTGGATGTCGGTGCGAACAGCCACCACTGTCGTGTTGCGCACCGCGCATGCCAGCAGCGCCTGGGCAGCTTCACCCTCCAAGGTGGCTTCAGCTTCTGCGGCTGTCAGACGGGTGCTGCCGCTGGCAGCAACGTTGTCGCTCAATTCGGGGGCCGGGTACCAGGTATCCAGTACGGTGCCATCTGCGGCCAGGGTGGCCAGACCAATGGCGCTGGCGCCGGTGGTGACGAAGGTGCTCATGTATTGTTCTCCGCTGAGGATTCTAAAAACCCCTGATTATCGGGGAGCCCGGCCAGACGTGCTCAAGTTGGTCGGCGGTTGACCAGCACAATGCCAACAGTCACCAGGCCGAGCGCAGACAGCAGTGTGGTGGTGACGGCTTCATGCAGCAGCAAGGTGCCAAAGAGCAGTGCGAACAGCGGCGTGAGGAAGACGAAAACCGAAATCTTGGTGGCCGGGTAGCGACCCAGCATCCACATCCACGCGAGGTAGCTGGCGAAGGCGCCGATCACGGTTTGTGCCAGCACCGACCCCCAGGCCAGTGCACTCCAGTCGAACGACCAGGTCTCGCCCAAAGCGAGCGAGATCCACGGCACAACCACTGCAGTGGTCCCGATTTGGTAGAAGAGCAGCTTTTCGGGCGAGATGCGTGTGAGGCCCGTGGCGCGGATGGACACCGTGGTCAGGCCCCACAGCGCGCCTGCAGCCAGACCCAGCAGGTCACCTGTGGCGCTGCCACTGCTTGCGCCCAGACCTTCGCGCATGGCAAAAGCTACGGCGACGAAGGCGCATGCCAGCCCCAGCCATTGCATCGGGCGCAGCCGTTCCGATTTGACGAACAACGGCACGAGTGCAGCCACCCAGAAAGGGGAGGTGTAGAGGAACACGGTCAGGCGCGACGCCGTGGTGAACAGGAGGCCCAGATAAATGCAGGCAAACTCGGCCGCAAACAGACTGCCCGCCAACAGACCTGGCCACAGGCTACCGTCACGCTCGAACAGTCGAATACCACGCGCGCGGCACCACAAGAGCAGCAGGACACAGGCCCCGATGCAGCGCACACTGGCTTGCATCAACGGTGGAACTTCTGCCATGACGGCCTTCACCAGAATCTGTTGAAGGCCCCAAAACATGCAACAGCTCACCAGCAAAATGATGGCGGTGCTGTCCAGGTGATTCAGCCGTGCAGGCAGACGGGTGGAGCTCACGTCAATACGCCATGACCCACAAAGGGGTGATCAGCGAACCAGCAGCACCGGTACTTTGCAGTGCGCCAGCACTTGGGTGGCCACCGATCCCATGACCAGGTTGCCGATGGCCGAGTGGCCGTGCGAACCCATGATGACCAGATCGAATTTGCCACTCTCGGCTGTCTTTGCAATCACCTCGCCCGCCATGCCGGGCTTGACCAGGCTCTTGGCACTGATGCCATGGCGCAGCAGGAACTTGCTGATGGGTGCAAGGACTTTCTCGGCCTCTTCGCGCATGAAGGTATCGACCACATCTTTGCCCAAGGCTGCACGCGCACGGCTAGGCAAAGGCGCTTGCACGGTCAGCAGTGTGAACTGGTTTTGTGGACCGTACAGGGCTTCGTGGGTGGCCAGATAAGCCAGCATATGTTTGGTGTAGGCGCTACCGTCAACGGCCAACAAGATTTTCATGATTGCTCCAGAGTTTCTGTGGGTCACAAGCCCTACTTTAACTGAAGCGTCAAAAGCTTTGGCGCGGCGTGTCAAACACGCGTTGAGAAAGCTTCAGAAGTTGTTCTCTCAACCAGACATGCCCTTGGTCGTGATGGTGGCGCACATGCCACACCGCCTCAACATGGACGGGGGGCACGTCCAGCGGCAAGTCCTTGAGCAGCAGCTCGTTGGCCATACCGGTGGTGGGTACAAAGTGCCGTGGCAGCACGGTCAGCAAGTCAGAGTTGGTCACCACTCGGCCGGCGGTGAAGAACTGGTTGACGGTCATCACGATGCGGCGTTGTCGTCCGTGCGAAGCCAGGGCCTCGTCCACAAAGCCGTAAGGGCGGCCGGAGAAACTGACCAGCAAGTGCTGTGCCTGGCAGTAGGTGTCCAAGGTCATTGGGGCATGGGCCAGAGGGTGATCCTTGCGCATTACGCAAACGTATTCACCGGCATACATGCGCTGGTGGGCAAACGCAACCACCTCGCCGGCCTGTTCGCGAGCGGTCAGGTCGGTGAGCACCGCGGGAAAGTAGCCCAAGGCCAGATCGGCTTCGCCTTGGTCGAGCATGCGACGCGGATCGCGCGTGGTCAGGGGCAGCACCCGCAGCGACACGCCGGGGGCATGTTCCTGCAGAAGCTTGGCCATGCCGCCCATCAACTCCGCAGCCGTGGCATCGGCCATGGCCAACACGAAAGTCGAGCTGGCGCTGGCGGGGCTGAAAGGCTGTGGAATCAGTGTCGCCTGCATTTGTCTCAGCGCCTCACGAACGCCTGGCCACAGCTGTAGGGCGCGAGGGGTGGGCTCAACGCCGTGGCCCTGTCGTTGCACCAGCTCGTCACCTAGGGCCTCACGCAAGCGCCGCATCGCGTTGCTGACGGCAGGCTGGGTCAGCGCGAGCTTATGGGCGGCGCGGGTCAGGCTGCGTTCGGCCATGACTTCGTCAAAGACCCGTAGCAGGTTCAGGTCCAGCGTACGAAAGTTGGTGGCGGTGGCTTTATTCATCACTACAGTGAATGATAAACATCATCAATATAAAGTGGAAGCGCATTAGAAAAAACCCTAATATTCGGACCATTGAAATCAAATATCGCAGTGACCCAAACACTGCAAGGGAAAAAACATGAACACGAACATCCTGAAATCCCCTGTAAATCCTGCAAGCGTGGCCACCAACCCGCGCAAGCTGGCCGTGGCCTTGCTGATGGCCAGCGTTGCCGGCCTGCTGGTGCTGGCAGACAGCCTGATGAACGAATGGGCCGAAAGCCACGTCCTTGCAGCCTGGCTGGCGCTGTGGCTGGTGGGTGTTGTGGCCTTGCTGGCCTTGCGTGGTGTCACCCGCTTCATGGCTCAACAGTTGATGGGCAAGCTTGACGCGATGGCCGCCCGATCGGCCAGCCGCCGGGCAGATGCTCGTCTGTGGGCCATGGCCAAGGCCGACCCGCGCCTGATGGCCGATTTGCAAGTGGCCATGTCGCGCCAGGCTCCCGAAGCCGGTTCCCTGCCGGTCAAGAACCTGGAGCAACTCAGCGAGCGACGCGCTGCACGCATCGTGCATTCTCGCCTGTACTACATTTGAGCTGGGTCAACATCAAAGCTGAAAGGCCTCTTAGGAGGCCTTTTTTGCGTCCATGGGCCGAATGTGCAGGTATATACTGAGAATCATTCTCAAAATCCATCCTCACATTTTGTCCCCGCTGAAAGTGATTTCTCTTGAGCATGCGCCTGACAACACCTGGTGTCGGGTTGCTGCACAGTGCGCTGTCCCCTCGCGCATGATGGCACTGGGCTTTTTGCCGCACGAGCAAGTCCGTGTGGTGCGCCGCAGCCAGTTCAAGGGCGGGCCTTTGGTGGTACAGGTTGGCAATGCCGTTTTCGCCTTGCGCGCCGATGAGGCCAGCCAAGTCCAGGTGGAGGGTGCATCATGAGCCAGACCGTGGACATCAGTGGCTTGTCGCAAAAACGGTTGGCTTTGCTGGGCAACCCTAACTGTGGCAAATCGGCACTGTTCAACCGTCTGACGGGCAGCAAGCAGAAGGTGGCCAACTATGCTGGCGTCACGGTCGAACTCAAACGCGGGCGCACCCGCACCCCGAAAGGGCACGCGATCACCGTAGTGGACCTGCCCGGAACCTACAGCCTTCAGGCGGGTAGCGAAGACGAGGCTGTGGCTTGTCAGGTCGTGCTGGGGCAAAGCCTTCAGGAGCCCCGCCCGACTTTGGTGGCGGTGGTCCTGGACGCAACCCGTCTGCGCCGGGGCCTGCGCCTGGTTGCTGCCCTGCAGCGCTGGCACGTGCCTTGTATTGTGGTGCTGAACATGATGGACCGCGTGCGCAGTTGGCCGCACCCGCCTTCGGCACCACAGCTGCAGCAGGTTTTGGGTATCCCTGTGGTGGAGGCCACCGGCATTCATGCGCAGGGGGCGCAAGCGTTGCTGGCTTTGCTGGATGACGACAAGGTGTGGCAACAGCAAGCTGTAGAAAGCCCGCAGGGACCGGGGCCGCAAACGGCCGACGCTCATTTGCAAGATGACGTACAAGCCCAGCGCTGGATGCAGGCCGCAGGCCTGGACATGCAGCCTCAGCGGCACCTGCTCAGTGAAAAACTCGATGCCTGGTTGCTCAATCCATTCGTGGGTTCGGCGGTGCTCGTGACGGTTCTGTTCCTGATCTTTCAGGCGGTGTTTGCCTGGGCGCAGTGGCCGATGGAGCAAATTGAGGGCCTCACGCAGTTGGCAGGCCAAGGGCTGGACAGCCATGTGCCCGAGGGTTTGTTCAAGAGCCTTTTGGTCGATGGCGTGGTTGCCGGCGTGGGCAGTGTGCTGGTGTTCCTGCCGCAGATCCTGATTCTGTTCCTGTTCATCTTGTTGCTTGATGAGTCAGGCTATCTGCCGCGTGCAGCGTTGCTGCTCGATCGCATGATGGGCAGCGTGGGCTTGTCTGGCCGTGCTTTCATTCCTCTGTTGTCGAGTTTTGCCTGTGCGATTCCCGGTGTGATGGCCACGCGCACCATTGCTGACAAACGCGACCGCTGGTTGACCATTGCCATCGCGCCCTTGATGACTTGTTCTGCGCGACTGCCGGTCTATGCTTTGCTCATTGGCGCCTTTATCCCTGAGCGTGACGTGCTGGGCATGAACTTGCAAGGGCTGGTGCTGCTGGGTCTGTACATGCTGGGCACCGTGTCGGCCGTGGCCGTAGCCGCCATCGCAAAGTTGTGGCGTCCCCAAGGGCAACAGGCGCAACTCATGATGGAGCTGCCCGACTACCACTGGCCACGCATCAAGGACGTGGCTCTGGGCTTGTGGCAGCGGGCCTGGATCTTCCTGCGCAATGTGGGCGGCATCATCCTGGCGCTGAATGTGGTGCTCTGGTTTCTGGCGACGTTTCCACAAGCACCGGTTGATCATGTCGGCCCTGCAATTGAATTCAGCCTGGCTGGACGGATCGGAAAGGCCTTGGCCGTGCTGTTCGAGCCCATCGGGTTCAATTGGCAAATTGCCATTGCCCTGATTCCTGGCTTGGCCGCGCGCGAAGTGGCTGTGGGGGCTTTGGGTACGGTGTACGCCTTATCCCAAACAGGCGATGATGTTGGCACCGCCCTGGCACCCTTGATTGCACAAAGCTGGTCTCTTGCCACGGGCATGTCGCTCCTGATTTGGTATGTGTATGCACCTCAATGCCTGGCCACGTTGGCCGTGGTGCGCAAAGAGGTGGGTCAGATCAAACTGCCGCTCATCATGCTGACCTACTTGTTTGGTTTGGCGTATCTGGCATCTTGGGTGACCTATCGCCTGGTGGGGGCAATGGCATGAGTGCCTTGATGGATGTTGTTTTGGTTGCTGCTGCAGGCGCTTGGGCGGTGTACTTCCTGTGGCGTCGACACGCCAAGCGCAAGACCGCGGGCAGTAGTTGTGGCCATTGCGATAGTGCTTCCTGCCCCTCTCGCAAGCCGTAAAAAAGCCGCCCCGGTTTGTGGCCAGGGCGGCGGCAAGCTCAAGCGCCGGATAGGCGCAGAACCTGAAATTTCTTAGGCGGTGGCCAGACGAGCTTCCAGCTGGTCACGCGTATCCAGCAGGGCTTTGGGCATGTGGTAGCTCAGCTTGGCGAAGTGCTCGTCGTGCAGCTTGAATTCTTCCGCCCAAGCAGCCTTGTCGATGCTGGTGACTTGCTTGAACTGTTCGGCGCTGAACTCGATGCCATTCCAGTTGATTTCGGCGTACTGGGGGGCCACGCCGAACATGGTTTGCTGGCCAGCGGCTTTGCCTTCCAGGCGGTCGATGATCCACTTGAGCACGCGCATGTTGTCGCCGTAGCCGGGCCACACGAACGAGCCAGACTCGTCTTTGCGGAACCAGTTGACGCAGTACAGCGCGGGCAGCTTGTAGCCAGCGGCTTCTTGCTTGGCGCCCATGTCCAGCCAGTGCTGGAAGTAGTCGCTCATGTTGTAGCCGCAGAAGGGCAACATGGCGAAGGGGTCACGGCGCACCACGCCTTGTGCGCCAAAGGCGGCGGCGGTGGTCTCCGACCCCATGGTCGCGGCCATGTAGACGCCTTCGGTCCAGCTGCGTGCTTCGGTGACCAAAGGCACGGTGGTGGAGCGGCGGCCGCCAAACAACATGGCGTCGATGGCCACACCGTTGGCATCGTCCCATTGGGGGTCCAAAGCGGGGTTGTTGGTCGCGGCCACTGTGAAGCGGGCGTTGGGGTGAGCGGCCTTGCTGCCTTTTTCCTTGGCGATGGCGGGCGTCCAGTCGTTGCCTTGCCAGTCGATCAAATGGTCAGGCAATTTGCCAGTGTCTTTTTCCATGCCTTCCCACCACACGTCGCCGTCATCGGTGAGCGCCACGTTCGTGAAGATCACGTCTTTGTGCAGGCTCAACATGCAGTTGGGGTTGGTTTTCATGTTGGTGCCGGGTGCGACGCCAAAGTAGCCAGCTTCGGGGTTGATGGCGTACATCTTGCCGTCGGCGTGGGGCTTGATCCAAGCGATGTCGTCACCGATGGTGGTGACTTTCCAGCCGTTGAAGGCTGCGGGTGGCACCAACATGGAGAAGTTGGTTTTGCCGCAAGCGCTGGGGAAGGCGGCTGCCACGTGGTACTTTTTGCCCTCGGGGCTGGTCACGCCCAAGATGAGCATGTGCTCGGCCAACCAGCCTTGGTCGCGCCCCATGTTGGACGCAATGCGCAAGGCAAAGCACTTTTTGCCCAACAAAGCGTTGCCGCCGTAGCCCGAACCGTAAGACCAGATCTCGCGGGTCTCTGGGTAGTGCACGATGTACTTGGTGGTGGGGTTGCAAGGCCAGGTAGTTTTGTCTTTTTCGCGAACACCGTTGATGGTGGCCAAAGGCGCGCCCACGGTGTGCACGCAAGGCACGAAGGGGCCGTCGGTGCCGATGACGTCGTACACGGCTTTGCCCATGCGGGTCATGAGTTTTTGGTTCACCACCACGTAGGCGCTGTCGGAGAGCTCAATGCCGACGTGGGCAATGTGCGAACCCAAGGGGCCCATGCTGAAGGGGATGACGTACATGGTGCGGCCCTTCATGCAGCCGTCGAACAAGGGGTTCAACGTGGCGCGCATCTCGGCGGGTGCCATCCAGTTGTTGGTGGGGCCGGCGTCTTCTTTCTTTTCAGAGCAGATGTAGGTGCGGTCTTCCACGCGGGCCACGTCGGATGGGTCGGTGATGGCGAGGAAAGAGTTGGCGCGCTTGGCGGGGTTGAGTTTTTTGAAGGTGCCTGCGTCAACCAGTTCCTGGCACAAGCGGTCGTACTCTTCCTGGCTGCCGTCACACCAGTACACGGTGTCGGGCTTGCACAAGGCGGCCATTTCGGCGACCCAAGCGACCAGCTTGGGGTTTTTGACATAGGCCGGGGCGTTGAGGGCGAGGCCCTGCATCACGGGTGCGTTCATGGGAAGAGCTCCAAAGTTTAAAAACGTCTTTCCAAAAGCCCATGCCAGGGCCTTTGGGAAGATGTCACAGGCTGTTCACATCAAGGATGTAATGCCGTGGTAACTGCTTGGAGCACGAATTTTAGAAAGGGCGCCGCTTTTGTGGCTGACAAAACCCGGATATGTCATGCAAAAAATGCATAACTCTATGCGCGACTGTCTTTTGGGCAAAAAAAACCCGCCAATGGCGGGTGACTTCTGTGTCGCAGAGGGCTTTAGGCCATGAACACGGCGATGAATGCCAGCAGGAAAATCAGCAGGGCACCAGCGGCAGGAACCACATAGTGGATGTAGGGGACCACGGCCTCGACCGAGTCTTCAGATGCAGGGGTATCGTGGTGAGCAGACATATCAACCTCAAATCATGGGGAATGGCTGTATTGTAGCCAAGCTTGAGAAAAATCAAACCACCCGATAAAAGCTCAAAAACACACCATCGGGCGCGCGGCGGCCTGTGCCAATGAATTGGCTCTCGCTGAGCCAGCCCCATGTGTCGCCCGCAGCTTCCAGCTTGGGTTGGCAGCGGAAGTAGATGTCGGATGGGTTGACCGGCTCGCCACGCATGATGCGCTGCGAATTTTCCAGCGAGGCCACACGCAAAGCCGTGTTTTGCACGAACACACGGGTGCCATCATCAAGTTCGATCACGTAACGCGCATCCAGATGTGCCTGGGTGCCGCCACCCAAAATCAACTGAAAGTCGGCACCACCTGCCAGCACCTTGCCGTTGAGCAACGGACCCTGGACCACGCCCCCAGTGATGGGGATCATGCGGCGCAGGCCTGCCACGGTCTGGCCGATTTCTAAGGGGGCCGAAATGGTGACAGCGAGGTCACAAACGTGTTCGAGTTGGGGAGGGGGCAGGGTTGCAAGCATGTGAGGCCTTTACACTTTGCTCAGATTATCTGGTGAACCCCATGCTTTCCACCCAAGACAAAACCCGTATCGACGACACCCGTATCGCCCTGGTGCGCCCGCTCATGACGCCTGCACTGCTTGAAGAGCGACTGCCGGCCACCCCCGCGCATCTGGCGCTGGTGGAGGCCTCGCGCCAGGCCATCTCGAACGTGCTGCACGGCCAGGACGACCGGCTGGTGGTGGTGGTCGGCCCCTGCTCGATCCACGACCATGATCAAGCGATGGACTATGCACGCCGCCTCAAGAACGAGGCGGACAAGCACGCCAAGGACCTGATCGTGGTCATGCGCGTGTACTTTGAAAAACCACGCACCACTGTGGGCTGGAAGGGCTACATCAACGACCCGCATCTGGACGGAAGCTTCGCGATGAACGAAGGCCTGGAGATGGCCCGCAAGCTCTTGCTCGATGTGCTGGATGCGGGTTTGCCGGTGGCCACCGAGTTCCTCGATCTGCTCAGCCCGCAGTTCATCAGCGACCTGGTGACTTGGGGCGCCATTGGCGCGCGTACCACCGAAAGCCAGAGCCACCGCCAGCTCGCTAGTGGTCTGTCGTGTCCGGTGGGGTTCAAGAACGGCACCGATGGCGGCGTCAAGGTGGCGGCCGATGCGGTGCTGGCGTCCAGAGCACCACACGCCTTCATGGGCATGACCAAGATGGGCCAGGCCGCGATCTTCGAGACGCGTGGCAACCAGGATGTGCACATCATCCTGCGCGGGGGCAAGGCGCCCAACTACTCGGCTGCCGATGTCGACGCCGCTTGTAAGGTGCTGGAGGCTTCAGGCCTGGCGCCGCAGGTGATGGTGGACGTGTCGCACGCCAACAGCAGCAAGCAGCACGCCAAGCAGATCGAGGTGGCGCACGACGTTGCCGGTCAGATTGCTGGCGGCGATCGCCGCATCATGGGTCTGATGATCGAGAGCCATCTGCACGAAGGCCGGCAGGACCAGAAACCGGGTCAGCCCTTGCAGTATGGCGTGTCCATTACCGACGCCTGCATCAGCTTTGAGCAGACCGTACCCGTGCTGGACGTTCTGGCGCTGGCGGTGCAAAAGCGCCGTCAGGCCTGACACAGACGCAGCACGTCTGCGCCATAGGCTTCCAGCTTCTTGCTGCCCAATCCACTGATGCCTTGCAGGTCATCCAGATTGTGTGGAGCGGCTTGTGCGATGGCCGCCAGTGTGGCGTCGTGAAAAATCACATAGGCCGGCAGGTTGTGTTCCTTGGCCACCTCGGCGCGCCAGGCCTTGAGGTTGATGAAGCGCACCATGGCCTCGGCATCGAGGTGTGTCGCCGCGGCGCTGGGTGTGTTTCTGGCTTTGCTGCGTGAGCCACGTGCGGGCTTATCTGCTGCCACCGATTCGCGCAGCAAGACAGTTTGTTCGTTGCGTAAAACGGCACGCGAGCCTTCGGTCAGCTCCAGCGTGTTGAAGCCCTCCTCGCTGCGCACATTCAAAGCGCCCAGGGCGATCAGCTGGCGCAGCACCGCGCGCAATTGCTGCTCGCTGTAGTCGGCGCCCACGCCAAAGGTGCTGAGCTGGTCGTGGCCGCGCTGCTGCACCTTTTCGGTCAGCTTGCCGCGCACGATGTCCATGGTGTGCGCCGCGCCAAAGCCACTGCGGCTGGCCTGCTGGCAGCGGTACACCGTGGACAGCAGCTTGCGCGCCGCGTCGGTGCCGTCCCAGACTTCGGGTGGATTGAGGCAGTTGTCGCAATTGCCGCAGTAGGGCATGTAGATGCCGCCGCCAGCATCCTGCTGCCCGTTGTAGGTCTCGCCGAAGTAGCCCAGCAGGCGGGCACGCCTGCAGTCGGTGGCCTCGGCCAGGGCCAGCAGCGCGTCGAGCTTGCCGCGCATGACCTGCTTGAACTCTTCTGCTGCCGGGCTCTCGTCGATCATGCGCCGCTGGTTGACCACGTCCTGCAGGCCGTAGGCCATCCATGCGTCGGACGCCAGGCCGTCGCGCCCGGCGCGGCCCGTCTCCTGGTAATAGCCCTCAATGTTCTTGGGCATGTCCAGGTGGGCCACAAAACGCACATCGGGCTTGTCGATGCCCATGCCAAACGCGATGGTGGCGACCATGACCACACCGTCTTCACGCAGGAATTCGTTTTGGTGCTTTTGCCGCAGCTCGGGCGGCAGCCCAGCGTGGTAGGGCAACGCACGGATGCCCGCCTGGACCAACTGGTCGGCCACTTCTTCGACGCGCTTGCGCGACTGGCAGTACACCACGCCGGCTTCATCGGTGTGTTCGCGCTCGATGAAGCGCAGCAGCTGGGTGGTCGCGTCCTTTTTTTCGACGATGGTGTAGCGGATGTTGGGCCGGTCAAAACTGCTGACGAACTGGCGCGCGTCCTGCAGCTGCAGGCGCTCGACGATGTCGGCACGCGTGAGCGCATCAGCGGTGGCGGTCAGCGCCACGCGCGGCACATCGGCAAAGCGTTCGTGCAGTACCGCAAGGCCTCGGTATTCGGGCCGGAAATCGTGGCCCCACTGGCTCACGCAATGGGCTTCGTCGATGGCGAACAGCGAAAGCAGCCCGCGCTCGCGCAGCGATTCGAGCTGGCCGAGGAACTTGGCGGTGGTCACGCGCTCGGGCGCGGCGTACAGCAGCGTGATCTCGCCGCGCATCAGGCGGCGCTCGGTGTCTTGCGCGTCTTCAAAACTCAAGGTGCTGTTGAGGAAGGCAGCCTCCACCCCTGCTTCGTGCAGCGCGCCCACCTGGTCGTGCATGAGGGCAATCAAGGGTGATACGACGATGGTCACGCCCTGTCCTGAGCGCTGACGCGCAATCGCCGGAATCTGGTAACACAGGCTTTTCCCGCCACCCGTGGGCATCAGCACCAGCGCGTCACCCCCCGCAGCCACATGGTCGATGATGGCTTGTTGCGGGCCACGAAAGGCCTCGTAGCCAAAAATTTCTCGCAGAATGGGCAGGTGGGTAGACACGGGTCAGAAAACTTGGGGTGAGAGGGGATTGTCCGCTATCGAGACGGGTTTACCATCCCGGCTTATGCACACCTCTGCCCTTGTTCTTTTCTCCGGCGGCCAGGACTCCAGCACCTGCCTGGCCCATGCCTTGTCCAAATACGAACGCGTCGAAACGCTGGCTTTTGACTACGGCCAACGTCATGCGGTGGAACTGGAGGCCCGTTTGGCAGTGCGAGAGGCCATCGCGCAGCGCTTTCCGGCCTGGGCTGCCAAACTGGGCGAAGACCACTTGCTCGACGCCGGCGTGCTCGGCCAGATCAGCGAAACCAGCTTGACGCGAGACACCGCGATTGCCATGGAGAGTTCGGGCCTGCCCAACACTTTTGTGCCGGGACGCAACTTGCTTTTCCTCACGCTGGCGGCTGCGTTGGCTTACCGCCGCGGCTTGCAGGTCATCGTGACGGGCGTGTGCGAGACCGATTTTTCGGGCTACCCCGATTGCCGCGACGACACCATGAAAGCCATGCAAGTGGCGCTGTCGCTGGGCATGGACAGGCGTTTGCTGATCGACACGCCACTCATGTGGATCGACAAGGCGCAAACCTGGCAGCTGGCACAGGACCTGGGCCAGCAGGCAGATGCAAACGGTGGCGGCAAGGCCTTGGTGGACTTGATCGTCGAGCACAGCCATACCTGTTACCTCGGCGACCGTAGCTTGCGCCACCCGTGGGGCTACGGTTGCGGGACCTGTCCGGCCTGCGAGCTGCGGGCCAAGGGCTTTGCGCGCTGGCAGGCAGGCGGCAAGGTTTTCTACAATACAGGGCTATGAAAGCCCTTACCTACACCCGCGCTGTAGCGCTGCCCGAGACCCTGAGCCAACGCATCGTCATTCTGGACGGGGCCATGGGCACCATGATCCAGCGCTTCAAGCTGAGCGAGGCCGACTACCGCGGTGAGCGTTTCAAGGACTTTGCCAAAGATGTCAAGGGCAACAACGAATTGCTGAGCCTGACGCGTCCGGACGTGATCCGGGACATCCACGAGGCCTACCTGGCCGCTGGCGCCGACTTGATCGAGACCAACACCTTTGGCGCCACCACCGTAGCGCAGGAAGATTACGGCATGGCCGATCTGGCGCGCGAGATGAACCTGGCCTCGGCCCGTCTGGCTAAAGCCGCTTGCGAAAAATTCTCCACCCCAGAGCACCCACGCTACGCCGCTGGTGCTCTGGGCCCTACGCCCAAGACCGCCAGCATCAGCCCCGACGTGAACGACCCCGGTGCGCGCAACGTCACCTTTGAAGAGCTGCGCAAGGCCTACTATGAACAGGTCGAAGCCCTGGTCGAAGGCGGCGTGGACGTGCTGCTGGTCGAGACGATTTTTGACACCCTCAACGCCAAGGCCGCGCTGTTTGCGATTGATGAGTATTTTGAAAACAGTGGTGAACGTTTGCCCGTCATCATCAGCGGCACCGTGACCGACGCTTCCGGTCGCATTCTGAGTGGCCAGACCGTGACCGCGTTCTGGAACAGCATTCGCCATGCCCGCCCGTTGGCCATTGGCCTGAACTGCGCGCTGGGCGCCACGCTCATGCGCCCTTACATTCAGGAGCTGAGCAAGGCCGTGGGCGACGAGGCTTTCATCAGCTGCTACCCCAACGCCGGCCTGCCCAACCCCATGAGCGACACCGGTTTTGACGAAACGCCGGATGTCACCAGCCGCCTGCTGCACGAGTTTGCCGCCGAAGGCCTGGTCAACATCGTCGGCGGCTGCTGTGGTACCACGCCCGACCACATTGGCGCGATTCAAAAAGCCGTAGGTCCGCTGGCGCCGCGCAGCGTGCACAACGGCTTCTTCTACAAAGAAGCGGCCTGAAGGTAAAATCGAGGCCTTCCCCAAGGAGCGTTGCAGCCCGCCGCCAGATCTGGTGCCAGCGGGTCAGGCTTGGGGCTTGATCTTTTCAACGACGCTCACCTGTGCCCCCGAAGGTGAGTTCTGTGTCTGTTGCCCTGCCCGTTTCCCCCATGAAGCTGTCCGGCCTGGAGCCTGTCTCCATTGGCGAAGGTTCGCTGTTCGTCAACGTGGGCGAGCGCACCAACGTGACCGGCTCCAAGGCTTTCGCCCGCATGATCCTGAATGGCCAGTACGAAGAGGCCCTGGTCGTGGCGCGTCAGCAGGTGGAAAACGGCGCGCAGATCATCGACATCAACATGGACGAGGCCATGCTCGACAGCCAGGCCGCCATGGTGCGCTTTCTGCAGCTGATCGCCTCCGAGCCCGACATCGCGCGCGTGCCGATCATGGTGGACTCGTCCAAGTGGTCCGTGATCGAGGCGGGTTTGCAGTGCATCCAGGGCAAGGCGGTGGTCAACTCGATCAGCATGAAGGAAGGCGTCGACGAGTTCAAGCGCCAGGCCAAGCTGATCAAGCGCTACGGTGCGGCCACAGTGGTGATGGCCTTTGACGAAAAGGGCCAGGCCGACACTTACGCACGCAAGATCGAGATCTGCGAGCGCGCCTACCGCATCCTGGTCGACGAGGTGGACTTTGCGCCCGAAGACATCATTTTTGATCCCAACATCTTTGCCATTGCCACCGGCATCGAAGAACACAACAACTACGCGGTGGACTTCATCGAAGCCACGCGCTGGATCAAGCAGAACCTGCCGGGTGCCAAGGTGTCTGGCGGCGTGTCCAACGTGAGTTTCAGCTTCCGCGGCAACGACCCGGTGCGCGAGGCCATCCACACCGTGTTCCTCTACCACGCCATCCAGGCGGGAATGGACATGGGCATCGTCAACGCAGGCATGGTGGGCGTGTACGACGAGCTTGAACCCACGCTACGCGAACGCGTGGAAGACGTGGTGCTTAACCGCCGCGCGGACGCGGGCGAGCGTCTTGTTGAAATTGCAGACAGTGCCAAAGGCGCCGCCAAGGACGACAGCAAAAAACTCGAATGGCGCAGCGGCAACGTCAACGAGCGCCTGAGCCATGCGCTGGTGCACGGCATCACCGACTTCATCACCGAAGACACCGAAGCCGCCTACCAGGCCGTGATCGCCAAGGGCGGCCGCCCGCTGCACGTCATCGAAGGCCCGCTGATGGACGGCATGAACGTGGTCGGTGACCTGTTTGGCCAGGGCAAGATGTTCTTGCCGCAGGTGGTCAAGAGCGCCCGCGTGATGAAGCAGGCCGTGGCGCACCTGGTGCCCTACATCGAAGAAGAAAAGCGCCAGCTGGCCGCCGCTGGCGGTGATGTGAAGAGCAAGGGCAAGATCGTGATCGCCACCGTCAAGGGCGACGTGCACGACATCGGCAAGAACATCGTCACCGTGGTCCTGCAGTGCAACAACTTTGACGTGGTGAACATGGGCGTGATGGTCCCCTGCCACGAAATCCTGGCCAAGGCCAAGGCAGAAAAGGCCGACATCATCGGCCTGTCTGGCCTGATCACGCCCAGCCTCGAAGAGATGCAGTACGTGGCGGCCGAAATGGAAAAGGACCCCTATTTCCGCGAGCGTCAGACGCCGCTCTTGATCGGCGGCGCCACCTGCTCGCGCGTGCACACCGCCGTCAAGATCGCGCCCAACTACAGCGGCCCGGTGGTGTACGTGCCCGATGCTTCTCGCAGTGTGGGCGTGGCCCAAGGCTTGCTGGGCGAAGGCAAGGCCGCCTGGCTGGCTGAACTGAATGCCGACTACACCAAGGTGCGCGAACTGCACGCTGGCAAGAAGCAGACGCCGCTGTGGCCGCTGGCCAAAGCGCGCGCCAACGCTACCCCCATCGACTGGCGTGGCTACACGCCTAGCGTGCCTAAATTCATTGGCCGCCGCGTGTTCAAAAACTTTGATTTGGCCGATCTGGCGCAGTACATCGACTGGGGCCCCTTCTTCCAGACTTGGGACTTGGCGGGTCCCTACCCCGCCATCCTGCAGGACGAGGTGGTCGGCGAGCAGGCGCGCAAGGTGTTTGCCGACGCCAAGGCCATGCTGCAAAAAATCATCGACGGCCGCTGGCTCACGGCCAATGCGGTGGTGGGCCTGTTCCCGGCCAACCGCGTGGGCGACGACATTGCTTTCTACAACGACGAAGCGCGTCAGCAAACCGCGATGACCTGGCACGGCCTGCGCCAGCAGACCGAAAAGCACGAGATTGACGGCCCAGATGGAAAGCCGGTGCTGCGCCCCAGCCGTTGCCTGTCCGACTTCGTGGCACCGCAAGGCGTGCAGGACTACGCGGGCATGTTTGCGGTGACGGCGGGCATCGGCGCCGACAAGCGTGCCGAGGCTTTTGAAGCCGCGCACGACGACTACAGCGCCATCATGCTCAAGGCCCTCGCCGACCGCCTGGCCGAGGCTTTTGCTGAGTACCTGCACCAGCGCGTGCGCACTGACTTGTGGGGCTATGCGACCAGCGAGACGCTGTCCAACGAAGACCTGATCGCCGAAAAATACCAAGGCATCCGCCCCGCCCCCGGCTACCCCGCTTGCCCCGACCACAGCGCCAAGCGTGAGTTGTTCAAGGTACTGCAGTGCGAAGAGATCGGCATGGGTCTGACCGAGAGCCTGGCCATGACGCCTGCTGCCAGCGTCAGCGGCTTCTACATCGCCCACCCACAGGCGCAGTACTTCAACGTTGGCAAGATCGGCGAAGACCAGGTGCAGGATTTGGCCGCGCGCAGCGGTCAGAGCGTGCCCGAATTGCAAAGGCTTTTGGCCCCCAACCTCTGAGGCTTGCGTTAAGCTTGTTTCCTTCGAAGTGGATGGGAGAAAACAAATGCAACGCACCTCAAAACGCATCCTGAGCTTGCTGGCCGGGCTGACCTTGGCCGCCAGCCTGACCGGTTGCGGCTACAACGATTTCCAGCGTCTGGACGAGCAAAGCAAATCGGCCTGGTCCGAAGTGCTCAACCAGTACCAGCGCCGTGCGGACCTGATTCCCAACATCGTCGCGACGGTCAAGGGCGAAGCCAACTTCGAGCAGGAAACCCTGACCAAGGTGGTTGAGGCGCGTGCCAAAGCCACCAGTTTCCAGATCACGCCCGAAGTGCTCAACAACCCGCAGGCGTTGCAGCAGTTTCAAAACCTGCAGGGCGAGCTCTCCAGTGCGCTATCGCGCTTGATGATGGTTTCCGAGCAATACCCCAACCTCAAAGCCAACCAGGGTTTTGCGGATTTGCGCGTGCAGCTCGAAGGCACGGAAAACCGCATCACCGTGGCGCGCAACCGCTACATCCAGACCATTCAGGACTACAACGTGCTGGCCCGCAGCTTCCCAAGTAACTTGACCGCGATGGTCATGGGTTACCAGGCCAAACCCAACTTTACGGTGGCCAATGAAGCGGCCATCAGTGCACCGCCCAAGGTCGAGTTCGGCAAGTGAGCGCCGGCTTGAGCAAACGCCTGCCCGTCTGGGTGGGCGCGTGGCTATTGGGTTTGTGGTTGGCGCTGCCGGCGTGGGTGCATGCCCAAGCCTTGCAGCCGGTGCCGGCCTTGACTGGGCGTGTGCTCGACCAGGCCCAGGTGCTCTCGCCTGCCGACCACCAGAGTCTGGAAGCCCAGCTGCAGGCCTTCGAGCAAAAGCAGGGCACGCAAATGGTGGTGGTGCTGGTGCCCACCACACAGCCCGAAGACATTGCTGACTACACCCAACGCCTGGGCGACGCCTGGAAATTGGGGCCCCGCGATGTGGGCGATGGTCTGCTGTTTGTGGTGGCGGTGCAGGATCGGCGCATGCGCATCGCGCCCGCCAAGGCGCTGGAAGGCGCTATCCCGGACTTACTGGCCAAACGCATTCTGGACCAGGTGGTAGCACCGGCGTTCAAGCGCGGGGACTATGCCGGTGGCGTGCGCGCGGGGCTCATGCAGCTGCAAGCCCGCATCGAAGGGGAGTCGCTGGCCTTGCCGTATCAACAGGGTACTGACGATGCCGGTGTGGACCCGTTCGAGTTGCTGCTCATGCTGGCGGTGGTGGTGCCTTTGGTTTCCACCGTGCTGCGCCAGATGCTGGGCCGTCGCCTGGGTGCGCTGGCGGCTGCTGGCGTGACCGGTTTTCTGACCTGGAACATGACAGCCCTGCTCTGGGCGGCTGGCGTGGCCGTGATGGCGGGGTTCATGGTCGCCATGTTCTTGCAGAACCTGCCGACGAACGCACGTTCGAGCGGAC
>NZ_JAYPVP010000001.1:168598-170508 GCF_038134685.1 Limnohabitans sp.
GGGCCGGCATGGCCCAGGGGGATGGGGCCCCGGGGGAAGTTGGGGTTCGGGGTCTGGCGGCGGCTTGGGTGGTGGCGGATTTTCTTCCGGCGGCGGTGGTGACTTTGGGGGCGGTGGTGCCTCGGGAGACTGGTGACATGAACGCTCTTCAAGACACCTGGATACAACGTGCAAGACGTTGGTGGCGTCACCACTGGATCAGCGAGTCCGCGTCCCGTCGTGCGGTTCCGCCCGAGATGGCGCAGCGCCTTCAGCAACGCATTGCAGCCAGTGAATCGCGCCACAGCGGACAAATTTGTGTGTGCATCGAAGGCGCCCTGCCCGATGACGCTTTGCGTCGCGCCGGACGTGAGGCCCCGCTGTCACAGGTGGTGCGCGAGCGTGCCTTGTCGTGGTTTGGCCAGATGCAGGTCTGGGACACCGAGCACAACAACGGTGTGCTCATATACCTGTTGCTGGCCGAGCGGCGCATCGAGATCGTGGCTGACCGTGGCATTGCCCGCCATGTCGGCCCTGCGCAGTGGCAGGAGATGGTGGCGCGTTTGTCGCAGCACCTCAAGGCGGCCGACTACGAGCAAGGCTTGACCACGGCCCTCGAAGAAGTGTCCGGCCTGCAGATGCAGCACTTTGCGCTGCCCTCCGGGCAAGCCTCCGTCAACGAGCTGCCCAATCTGGTGGTGTGGGCCTGATCAGTCGATGCCTTTGAGCACACGCCGGTATTGAATCGCTTCAGCAATGTGCGCAGGTTCAATGCGCTCCGTGCCGGCCAAGTCTGCAATGGTGCGCGCCACCTTCAGACATCGGTGCGTGCCGCGCCCGCTCCAGGCCAGACGTGCCGCTGCTTTTTGCAACAGGTCGGCGGCAGAGGCTTGTAGCGGGGTGTGCGCATCAATCGCTTGTCCTTGCAGGTCGTGGTTGGTGCAGCCTTGTCGCTGCAAGGCGCGCTCGCGGGCCTGAAGGCAACGCGCGGCCACCGTTGTGCTGGGCTCGCCACTGGCTGCTTGCAGCAATTCCTGTGGGCCCAGGCTGGGCACTTCGATGTGCAGATCAATACGGTCCAGCAGCGGGCCGCTGAGCTTGCCTTGGTAGCGCGCAATCTGGTCAGGGGTGCAGCGGCAGCTGCGCTGGGCGTGGCTCAGGTAACCGCAGGGGCAAGGGTTCATGGCTGCAATTAACTGGAAACGTGCCGGGAACTCCGCTTGCCGTGCCGCACGGGCGATGGTGATGTGGCCGTTCTCCAAAGGCTCGCGCAGGGCCTCCAGCGCATTGCGCGGAAACTCGGGCAACTCGTCCATGAACAGCACGCCGTGGTGCGCCAGCGAAATCTCGCCTGGCCGCGGCGGCGAGCCGCCGCCTACCAGAGCCACCGCGCTGGCGCTGTGGTGTGGCGAGCGTGTGGGGCGCTGCGCCCACTGAGCCCAATCGAAACGGCCAGCCAGGCTGGCCAAGGCCGCAGACTCCAGCGCCTGCTGTGTGCTCATGGGCGGTAGCAAGCTGGCAAAACGCTGCGCCAGCATGGATTTGCCCGAGCCGGGCGGTCCGACCATCAGCAGGGAGTGCCCGCCTGAGGCTGCAATTTCGAGGGCCCGTTTGACGCCGACCTGACCTTTGACATCGGCCAGATCGGCGCGCAGCGGCGCAGGAGCCGGGGGCTGAGCCTGCACCTTGGCCCAGCCGTCCGGGTTGGTCTCGGGCGGTGGCGCGTCAGAGGGCGGCAGGAATTGCTGCACCACATCGAGCAGGTGTTTGGCACGGTACACCTCCGTGCCAGGGACCAGCGCGGCTTCCTGCGCGCTGTCCGGGGGCAAAACCAGACGGGTGTGGTGCGCGTGTTGTTGCAAGGCCAGACTCATGGCCAGCGCGCCGCGCACCGGGCGCAGTTCGCCCGACAGCGACAACTCGCCCGCAAA
>NZ_JAYPVP010000001.1:170518-197624 GCF_038134685.1 Limnohabitans sp.
ACACCATCCCGTTGAGTTTGCTGGCATCAATTGTCCGGCTGGGGGCCTGTATGCCCAAGGCAATCGGCAGATCAAAGCGACCCGAATCCTTGGGCAGATCGGCGGGTGCCAGGTTGACGGTGATGCGCTGGTTGTGCGGAAAATCCAGCCCGCTGTTGAGGATGGCCGAGCGCACACGCTCGCGGGCCTCCTTGACCTCGACATCGGCCAGGCCCACCAGGGTGAAGCTGGGCAGGCCGTTGGCCATATGCACTTCAACCGTGACGGCGGGCGCTTGCAGCCCCACCAGGGCGTGGCTATGCACCAAAGCAAGACCCATATTTCCTCCCTTGCCCCATCATGGTGCACCAGCAAGGTGCGCGGGGGCGATTGTTGTGTGTGTTGTGTCTTTGCACAGGCATTCGAGCACGGATTGGGGTGACAAAGAAGGGGAAAAGCCCGAATACATGCGCTTTTGTGGGTTGGCACGGTCCGTGCTAGATGGGTGTGACCTATCTTTTAAAGGAGTTAAACCATGAAAGCTATTGCCACCAAATCCCTCGTTCTGGCTGCCTTGATCGCCGCCCCCCTGATGGCCAGCGCCCAGCTGTCGACCAACGTGTCCCTGGTGTCCAACTACAAGTTCCGTGGACAGGATCAGGACTTGAGCAAGACAACTGCGGTGAAGCCAGCTTTGCAAGGTGGTTTTGACTATGCGTTCAGCAACGGCATGTATGTGGGTAACTGGAACTCTTCAGTGAACTGGTTGACCGGTAACAGCCTTGAGATGGATGTGTACGGTGGCTATAAAGGCGAATACAGCGGTGTGGGCTACGACGTTGGCCTGCTCAAGTACGCTTACCCCGGTGCCGCCAGCGCGAACACGACTGAAGCCTATCTTGGTTTGAGCTATGGCGTCTTCAGCGCCAAATACTCCACCACCGTTTCGGATAAATATTTCGGTGCTGCTTCCAAGGTGGGTTATTTCAGTGTGTCGTACGCCCAAGAAATCAGCAAAGGGCTCACACTCAAAGCTGCAGTCGGTCATACCAATTACAAAAACAACGTTGCGGCTGCGGTTCCTGACTTCAGCGACTACTCTGTTGGCGCCTCCTATGACTTGGGTGACGGCTATAGCGTGACGGGCGCGGTTGTTGGTGCGACGAAAAAAGCGGACTTTACTGGCGATGTCAACAAAAACCGCTTCATTCTGACCTTTACCAAGGCCATGTAATTCAGGGCACTGCGCCTCAATTTTCAAAAGGAGCCATCATGAAACTGGTGACCGCCATCATCAAACCCTTCAAGCTGGACGAGGTGCGTGAAGCACTGTCGGGCATCGGCGTGCAGGGCATCACCGTAACCGAGGTCAAGGGCTTTGGTCGTCAAAAAGGCCATACCGAGCTGTACCGCGGCGCCGAGTACGTGGTCGACTTTCTGCCCAAGGTCAAGATCGAAGCGGCCGTGTCCAACGAGCTGGTCGATCGCGTGATCGAAGCCATCGAAGCTGGTGCTCGCACCGGCAAGATCGGCGACGGCAAGATCTTCGTCTATGACGTGGAACAAGTGGTCCGCATCCGCACCGGCGAGACCGGTGCCGAGGCCCTGTAATCGCCTCAGAAAGAGAGTTCAACATGAAAAAACTTTTGACTTCTGCCGCCGTAGGCCTGGGCCTGTTGGGCACCGCCGCTGTGGCGTTTGCACAAACTGCCGCCCCCGAAGCCGCGGCCGCCGTGGCCGAAGCTGCGCCTGCCGCTGCTGCTGTGGTGCCCAACAAGGGTGATACCACCTGGATGATGGTGTCCACCCTGTTGGTGTTGATGATGGCCGTGCCCGGCCTGGCGCTGTTCTACGGTGGCCTGGTGCGCAGCAAGAACATGCTGTCGGTGCTCATGCAGGTCATGGTCACCTTCTCGCTGTTGGTGGTGCTGTGGTTCATCTATGGCTACAGCCTGGCCTTTACCGAAGGCAATGCATTCATTGGTGGTTTTGACCGCCTGTTCATGAACGGCGTTTGGGACAACGTGGCTGGCACTTTTGCCAACGGCGCTACGTTCAGCAAAGGTGTCGTGATCCCCGAGATCGTGTTCGCTGCTTTCCAGGCCACGTTCGCAGGTATTACCGGTGCACTGATCGTGGGCTCGTTCGCCGAGCGCGTGAAGTTCTCGGCTGTGCTGCTGTTCATGGTGCTGTGGTTCACCTTCAGCTATGTGCCTGTGGCCCACATGGTCTGGTTCTGGATGGGTCCTGACGCCTACACCGGCAAGGAAGTGGTCGATGCGATGAACGCCAAGGCCGGTTACCTGTGGCAAATGGGTGCCCTGGACTTCGCAGGCGGTACCGTGGTGCACATCAACGCTGCAGTGGCCGGTCTGGTGGGGGCCTACATGATTGGCAAGCGCGTGGGCTACGGCAAAGAGTCCATGGCGCCTCACAGCCTGACACTGACCATGGTGGGTGCTGCCCTGCTGTGGGTGGGCTGGTTCGGTTTCAACGCTGGTTCTGCTCTGGAAGCCAACGGTTTCGCTGCCCTGGCCTTCGTGAACACCATGATCGCAACGGCTGCTGCGGTGCTGTCCTGGTCGGTGGGTGAAGCGCTGATGCGTGGTAAGGCTTCCATGCTGGGTGCCGCTTCCGGCGCTGTTGCTGGTCTGGTGGCGGTGACGCCTGCAGCCGGTAACGTTGGCATCGGTGGTGCACTGGTCATCGGTCTGATTGCTGGTTTCGTCTGCCTCTGGGGTGTCAATGGCCTCAAGAAACTGCTGGGTGCGGATGACTCGCTGGACGTGTTCGGTGTGCACGGCGTGGGCGGTATTTTGGGCGCCCTGCTGACCGGTGTGTTCAACTCGCCCGCCCTGGGTGGTCCCAGCGCTGTGGGTGACTGGGTGACTGCCACCACCATCGCCGCTGCCGACTACTCCATCAGCGCTCAGGTGCTGACGCAGGGCAAGGCCGTGCTGTTGACCATCGTGTGGTCTGCTGTGGTGTCCTTCATCGCCTACAAGATTGTGGACATGACCATCGGTCTGCGCGTCTCTGAAGAAGAAGAGCGCGAAGGTCTGGACATCTCCAGTCACGGCGAATCGGCCTACCACGGTTGACCTTCAAGGCAAAGTCGGCAACCGCTGGCTTGTCCTTCCAGCAGCCCGCAGCACTCAGGTGCGCGGGCTGTTTCTTTTGGGGTACCAAATCGGCATCTTTTGCGCTTGTGGCGGATGGCTCCGGCACAATGACCTCATGAGCACAACCCCTGCCTCCGCCTGGACCCGCATCACCACAGAGCCCGATGGTTTGGGTGAATCGCCCTTCTGGCACCCGATCGAGCAACGCCTGTATTGGGTGGACATTCCCGGCCGGCGCGTGGCCCGTGTCGTGGTGGATGGCCTGCAGGCCAGCGGTCCAGTCGAGTATTGGCAGCTTCAAGAAGAGCCCGGCTGCATTGCCCCCGCGCAAGGTGGTGGCATGGTGCTGGCGCTGCGCAGCGGCATCTACCGTGCGCCGCAATGGGGTGGTCTGCTGCACAAAATGGCGGATGCTCCGTATGACACCACCAAACAACGTTTCAACGACGGCAAGTGCGACGCCCAAGGCCGCTTCTGGGCGGGTAGCCTGTACGAGCCCAAGGACCAGCAGCTGGGCGTGCTTTACATGCTGAACGCCCAGGGCTTGCAGGCCATGCAAGCTGGCGTGACCACGGCCAACGGTCTGGCCTGGTCGCCCGATGGCCGTACCGCCTACTGGGCGGACACGGCCGCGCATCAGATACGTGCGTTTGACGCCGACCCGACAACGGGGCAGCTCTCCAACGGACGGGTGTTGCGCCAGGCAGAACCCAAACCCGCAGGCTGGGCCTGGGGCAGCGAGGTGCCCTATGGCGGACGCCCAGACGGCGCGGCGGTCGATGCCGAAGGCTGCTACTGGTCCGCCCAATATGAAGGCGGCCGCCTGCTGCGCATCGCCCCAAGTGGAGAAGTACTGACCGATGTCAGGGTTCCCGCGCTGTGCCCCACCATGCCCTGCTTTGGTGGGCCAGACCTCAAGACCCTGTTTGTGACCACCGCCCGCCATGGGCGCAGCGAGGCTGAGCTGGCGCAGAACCCCGGCTCAGGCTGCGTATTTGCCATGCGGACGGAGGTGGCGGGCTTGCCGGTGAACGCTTGGGCAGGTTATTGAAACCGGTGTCCGGGTAAATTTCCGGCACAGGCTCAATTCAAAAAATTCAAGCACGCCAGTGATCCGGGGGGTTACTATCCCGGCATGCAAGTTCAACTCAACACCCTTCAAGACGCTGTGCGTCAGGCCGCTGCCGAGCGCAAGGTGCTTCGCCTGCGTGGAGGTGGGACCAAAGACTTTCTGGGCCAGAGCCCGCAAGGCGAGGTGCTCGATACCCGAGGCTATGCCGGCATCATCAGCCATGAGCCCACCGAGCTGGTGATCACCGTCCGTGCAGGCACGCCCTTGGCCGAGGTTGAGGCCGCTTTGGCTGCCAAGGGTCAGAGTCTGGCGTTCGAGCCGCCACACTTCGGCCCAGGCGCCACAGTGGGCGGTATGGTGGCTGCAGGTCTGAGTGGCCCGGCGCGTGCCAGCGTGGGCGCGGTGCGGGACTTTATTCTGGGTGCGCGTTTCATCAACGGCAAGGGTGAAGACCTGACGTTTGGCGGGCAGGTCATGAAAAACGTGGCGGGTTATGACGTCAGCCGTTTGCTGGCGGGCAGCTGGGGCACGCTGGGCATCATCACCGAGGTTAGCCTCAAGGTCTTGCCAGTGGCGCCAGCAGAGGCGACTTTGATGTGCGCCGGGCTGGCGCAGGCCGAAGCATTGGAGTTGCTGCACCGTTGGGGCGGACAGCCCTTGCCTTTGAACGCCAGCGCCTGGGTGCACGACACCACGGCGCAGCCTGGGCAGGACATGCTGTTTGTGCGTTTGCGTGGCGCGGTGGCGGCCGTCGAGTCGGCTGTGGGCACCATGACCGCCGATGCTCAGGCTTTAGGGGCGCAAGTGACGCGCATGGACAACGCCCAGGTGGTGGCGGACTGGATGGCCAGCCGTGAACAGACCTTGCCGTTTTTCACGGCACCTTCAGATGACGCTTGTTTGTGGCGCTTGTCGCTGCCGCAAACCGCACCGGTGATGGATGTGCCTTACGCTCAATACATTGAGTGGCAAGGTGCGCAGCGCTGGTTGTGGGCTCCTGCGTCGGCAGCAACAGCCTTGCGCGAAGCCGCGCAGCGTGTAGGTGGGCATGCGACCTTGTTCCGCCAAAGTGCAGATCGCCAGGCTTCGCTCGCGATGGCGCAGGACGTGCCTGTGTTCAGCCCCATGTCCGAAACCCTGCAGCGCATCCAGCGCAATTTGCAGCAACAGTTTGACCCCCATGGCGTGTTCGCCACGGGCCGCATGGGAGCTTGATCGATGCAAACCAATCTGGCCCCCGAATACCAAGGCACACCTGATGGCCAGGAAGCCGAGGCCATTTTGCGCAAGTGCGTGCACTGTGGTTTTTGCACCGCCACCTGCCCCACCTACCAGTTGCTCGGCGACGAGCTGGACGGCCCGCGTGGCCGTATCTACCTGATCAAGCAGGTGATGGAGGGTGCGCAACCCACTCGCAAAACGCAAGAGCACCTGGACCGTTGCCTGACCTGCCGCAATTGCGAAAGCACCTGTCCCAGCGGTGTGCAGTATGGCCACCTGATCGACATCGGGCGCAAAGTGGTCGAAGCCAAAGTGCCTCGCCCCTTGCCCGAGCGCGCCGTGCGTTGGGCGCTCAAGGAATGTCTGCCCTCGCCCTTGTTTGGTCCGGCCATGAAGCTGGGTCAGCTGGTGCGCGAGGTCTTGCCCGAAAAACTCAAGGCCAAAGTGCCCGCGCCGCAAGATGCAGGCGTGTGGCCCACACGCACCCATGCGCGCAAGATGCTGATGCTGGCCGGCTGCGTGCAACCGGCCATGAGCTCCAACATCAACAGCGCCACCGCCCGCGTGCTGGATGCGTGCGGCATTGAAACCGTGATCGCACCCAAGGCAGGTTGCTGCGGTGCGGTCAAGTTCCACCTGAATGACCAGGCTGGCGGTCTGGACGAGATGCGCGCCAATATCGATGCCTGGTGGCCACAGGTCAGCAGTGGTGCGGTGGAGGCGATCGTGATGAACGCGTCGGGTTGTGGCGTTACCGTGAAGGAATATGGCCATGTGCTGCGCCATGACCCGGACTATGCCGCCAAGGCCGAGCGCATCAGTGCGTTGACGCGCGACATCAGCGAACTGCTGCCCATGCTGATGCCCGAACTTAAAGCCCAGATCCAACCTGAAGCTCTTCGCGCAGCAGGCCTGCAGGCCTACCACCCGCCGTGCACCTTGCAGCATGGGCAGCAGCTCAAAGGCGGTGTGGAGAAACACCTGTGCGAGCTGGGTTTCGAGATCAAGACCGCCTGTAACGAAGCGCACCTGTGCTGCGGCTCAGCGGGTACCTACAGCGTGCTGCAGCCCGAACTGTCGCTGCAGCTGCGCGACCGCAAGCTGGGCCACTTGAAGGCATTGGATCCGCAAGGCATTGTCAGCGCCAACATTGGCTGCATCACGCACCTGCAAGGCGGCACTGGGCTGCAGGTGCGGCACTGGATCGAGTTGCTGGATGCCGCCTTGCGTCCGGCGTCTTGAAAGCCTCAGTGTGACTGCAGCGCTTGCTCGATGGCAGTGCTGAGTTTGGCTGGCGGGGTTTGAGGCGCAAAGCGCTGTAACACCCGCCCGTCACGCCCGACCAGAAACTTGGTGAAGTTCCATTTGATGGCTCGTGTGCCCAGCAGGCCTGGGGCCTGTTGCTTGAGCCATGCGTACAGCGGATGCGTGTTGACGCCGTTGACCTCCACTTTCGCCATCATCAGAAAGCGCACACCGAAGTTGCGCTCGCAAAACTGGGCGATCTGGGCGGCGTCCCCGGGATCCTGATGGGCGAACTGGTTGCAGGGAAATCCCATGATGACCAGGCCTTGGTCTGCATAGCGCTGATGCAGTTGCTCCAGGCCGGCCAGCTGTGGGGTGAAGCCACAGGCGCTGGCCGTGTTGACGATCAGCAGGACTTTGCCTTTGTGGCTGGACAAGTCGAGCGCTTGACCGTCCAGCGTGGTGGCAGAAAAGTCGAAAACGGTGTTCATGCTTGAGCTCCAGTGGTCTTGCGTGCAGGCCAACCCACGGCCAGCAGCGCGGCCAGCAAGATCAGGCTGCCGCCCGCAGCGGTGCGCAAGCTCCATTCGGAGGCGCCCAGCAGGTAGGACGAGACGCTGGCAAACACCACCTCGGAGAGCATGACCAAGGCCGTGGTGTGTGCGGGCAACTGTGCCGCGCCGAGCTGCAAGGCAAAGTTGCCAAACAGGAAGGCGCTTGATAAAGCCAGCGCCCAAGGCAGCCATGACCCGGCGTATTCAAGAACGTTGGGCATGGGAGCGATGACGCCAGCGCCCAGGGCCAGCAAAGCGGTCAGCGTCGCCATGCTGGCACCGCCGCCGAACATGGCCAGCATGCGGGCGCTGTCAGGTGTGTCGCGCAGTTTCAGAAGCAACACATTGGTGATCGCGAAACTCAGCCCGCCCAGCAGGGCCAGCACATCAGGCAGGGATTGCGGCACGGGCCAGGGCGTCTCTGGTGTCTTGAGCACAATCACCAGTCCACACAGGGCCAAAGCCAGTCGTAACAAGGCTTTTCCGTGCGGGCGTTCACCCAGCAACCACCACGCCACCAG
The DNA here is from genome assembly GCF_038134685.1 of Limnohabitans sp. GTDB lineage: Bacteria > Pseudomonadota > Gammaproteobacteria > Burkholderiales > Burkholderiaceae_C > Limnohabitans_A. Next base: position 178,233 of record NZ_JAYPVP010000001.1, read on the forward strand.
CACGGACCAGGCGGGCATCAGGTAAAACAGCAGCACCACCCGCACCACATCGCCCACCGTCACGGCCCAGTTGAAGCCCACATTGGTCAAGCCTGAAGCCAGCCATAACGCCCACAAGCCTGGATGACGCCAGACCTGTGCAGGCCACATGCCGCGCCAGACAAACAGCAGTGCCAGCAGGGTAAAAGCGATCAAATAGACGAGTGCGGTGGCCCACAACGGGTGCAAGCCCAGGGCTTGCAGGTTTTTGAAAGGCCACCACGATACCCCCCAGACCAGGGCGTTGATCAGCAGCGCGGCAACAGCCGGTGCCTTGCTATGGATGATCATGGCTCAGGAGAGTGAGCGTTGCTGCTGGCGCTTGCGCCACCAGCGCCACAAGAGCCAGCCCAGGCCAATGGCCAGCAAGCCCAGGATGCCATGCTGGAAGCGGTGCAGCATGCTGAACATCCAGTCCCAGTTCTGGGCACCAAAGTAGCCCAGGTAGACCCAGATGGGCACGCTGATCAGGGCGGCCACGCCGTCCATCAGCAACCAGGTCGCAAAACTCACGCGGTGGCTCATGCCCGCAAAGAAAAACACCGGCGTGCGCAGGCCAGGCAGAAAGCGGGCTACAAACATGACCCAGCGGCCATATTTGTGGAATGCGTCCTGGGCGCTCGCATAGCGCTCAGGTGTGAGAACTTTGCGAAAACCGGGCAGGCGTTGTACGCGTTGGCCATACACGCGGCCCAATATGAACATGGTGCCGTCGCCAATCAGGACGCCTGCCATGCCCACGGCGAACATGGTGTGCACATCGGCGTGCCCGAGTCCGGCAATCACGCCGCCTGTCAGCAAGGTCACATCTTCAGGGACAGGTACGCCAAAGCCGCAGATCAGCAGCATCACGAACACGGCGATGTAGCCGTATTCGGTAAACAGGGGCATCAGGGCGTTGAAGACTTCCATCTGTACACATGCTGCTGTGCAGCAAAAAAGTTTGCACCGTTGAGGTGCCGCGCGCCAGTGTAAAGCATTTGCTGCAATAGACCGGGCAGATCCCGCAAGGCCTTGTCCTTTGGTGGCACACTTGACGCATCGTTTGATCTGTCACAGGTTTTGTTTTCATGCCCCGTCCCATACAAGCCCTTATTGATCCGCAGGCCATTCGCCATAACCTGGCGCGTGTGCGTGCGGCGGCGGGGGATGCCAACGTCTGGGCTGTGGTCAAGGCCAATGCGTACGGCCACGGCATCGAGCGCGTGTTTGACGCCATGCGCAGTGCGGACGGATTTGCCTTGCTGGACCTGAGCGAGGCCGAGCGCGTACGCGCCCTGGGTTGGCGTGGCCCCATCTTGCTGCTTGAAGGTGTGTTCGAAGCGCGTGACCTGGAGTTGTGCTCGCGTCTTGGCCTGTGGCACACGGTGCATTGCGACGAGCAAATCGACATGCTCGCGTCGCACAAGACGCATGCACCCCATCGGGTCTTCCTGAAAATGAATTCGGGCATGAACCGTTTGGGTTTCACGCCGGACCGTTACCGCGCGGCTTGGGCGAGGCTCAATGCCCTGACGCAGGTGGATGAGATTTCCCACATGACCCACTTCAGCGATGCCGATGGCGACAAAGGCATTGCAGAACAAGTGCAACGCTTCGTGCAGGCCTCGCAAGACTTGCCGGGCGAACGCAGTGTGGCCAACAGCGCGGCCGTGCTGCGGCACTGTGAACAAGCGGGTGTACGTGCGGATTGGGTGCGACCGGGCATTGCGGTGTATGGCAGTTCGCCAGACCACCCGCAGCACAGCAGCGCTCAGTGGGACTTGCAACCTGCCATGAGTTTGCGTGCCCGCATCATCGGCGTGCAGCATGTGCAGCCTGGTGATACCGTGGGCTACGGCTCCTCGTTCAAGGCGGATCAGCCCACGCGCGTTGGGGTTGTCGCTTGCGGGTATGCCGATGGTTACCCGCGCATTTGCCCTACAGGCACGCCGGTGCTGGTGGATGGGGTGCGTTCGCGCACGTTGGGGCGTGTCAGCATGGACATGTTGGCCGTCGATTTGTCTGCCTTGCCCGACGCCGGGATGGGGTCCGAGATTACGCTGTGGGGGCGCTCCTCGCAAGGCGCGGTGCTGCCCATAGATGAGGTGGCTGCCCACGCCCAGACCCTGGGCTATGAACTCATGTGTGCGCTGGCGCAGCGTGTCCCTGTGACGGTGCTGGAAAGCGCTAGCGAATAAAGGCGTCATAGCCGGTCTTGGCAACCAGGGCCAGTACCACCACCATGAAGGCCACGCGGACAAAGCCTGCCCCGTGTTTGAGCGCCAGGCGGGTACCGATCAAACTGCCCACCACATTGGCCAGTGCCATGGCCAAAGCCAAATGCCACCATACATGGCCCTTGAGGGCAAATAGCACCAAGGCCGAAAAATTGGTTGCGGTGTTGACCAGCTTGGCCGCAGCCGAGGCATTCAAAAAGTCGTAGCCCAGCAGGCGCACAAAAGCAAACACCAGAAAACTGCCGGTACCCGGGCCAAAGAAGCCATCGTAAAAACCAATCACCAGGCCAATGCCTGCGGCCAGCCGGGCTTCGTGGTCTGCCCTCCAGCGCGGGGCATGCACACGCCCCAGGTCCTTGCGGGCCAAGGTGTACAGCAGCAACAAAGCCAGCAATATCGGCAAGAGCTTGCGTAAAAAACCGGGGTCAATCTGCGTGACGGTCCATGCGCCTGCCAAAGAGCCCAACAGGCCTGCGATGGCGGCGGGCCAAAGCGATGAGGTTCTGAGTTGTACTTTGCGGCTGTACTGGTAACTGGCAAAAGCCGTGCCCCAGATGGACGCGCTTTTATTGCTGCCAAACAAGGTGGCCGGCGCGGCCTGAGGAAAGACGGCAAACAAGGCCGGCAACAGAATCAGGCCGCCACCGCCCACGATGGCGTCCACCAGCCCGGCCATGAGCGAGGCCAACGAAACGATCAGGATATCCATCAGGGCGATTGTGGCGGGTATTGCGTTGCGGACGAAAAAAAAGCGCCGCAATTGCGGCGCCATGAATCACATCTGTTTTGATGCAGAGGTTTGGTGTTTGAGTTTTCCGGTTGTCTCCTCGGCCCTCATGATGCAGGCTTGGCCTGTCATCGATAGATTGCACTGTATCGGTTCATGCCTTGCTTGGGTCTCAGGGATTTCCCGAAAATCGGGAAATCCCCATGTTGTATTTGGACAAAAAGAATACTTGTGGGCGCCTATTGCCCACTGGTGATCCAACCTGCAGCCTTTTCCGCCATCATGAGCGTGGGGCTGTTGGTGTTGCCGCTGGTGATGGTGGGCATGGCGCCGGCATCGACCACCCGCAGGCCGCGCACACCGCGCACCCGCAGCTGCGAATCCAGCACCGCCATCGGGTCGTCGGTACGGCCCATGCGGGTGGTGCCCACCGGGTGAAAGATGGTGCTGGCAATGTCCCCGGCCAGGCGGGCAAGCTCTTCGTCGCTTTGGTATTGCACGCCGGGTTTGAATTCTTCGGGCTGGTACTTGGCCATGGCGGGCTGCTGCAGGATGCGTCGCGTCACGCGCAGGCTGTCGGCGGCCACCTGACGGTCTTCGTCGGTGGCCAGGTAGTTGGGCGCGATTGCGGGGGCGTCTTCAAAGCGCGGCGTCTTGATGTGCACCGTGCCCCTGCTGGTGGGGTTGAGGTTGCACACACTGGCGGTGATGGCCGGAAAGCGGTGCAGCGGCTCGCCAAAGGCGTCCAGGCTCAGCGGCTGGACGTGGTACTGGATGTTGGGCCAAGGGCGGGACGGGTCGCTTTTGGTGAAGGCGCCCAACTGGCTGGGCGCCATGCTCATCGGGCCGCTGCGTTTAAGCAGGTATTCCGCGCCGATCATGGCTTTGCCCCAGAGCGAGTTGGCCAGGGTGTTGAGGGTGCGGGCGTTTTTCACCTTGAAGACAGTGCGGATTTGCAGGTGGTCTTGCAAGTTCGCGCCTACCCCGGGCAGGTGGTGCACCGGCGTGACGCCGCGCTCGCGCAGCAGGTCGGTGTCGCCAATGCCCGAAAGTTCGAGGATCTGCACCGAGCCGATGCTGCCGGCGCTGAGCACCACCTCGGCATGGGCGTGCGCGGTTTGCCGCTGGCCCGTGACCACCGCCTCGACGCCAGTGCAGCGCAGGGTGCCGTTGGCGTCCCGCTCGATCAACAGGCGGCTGACCTGGGCCTGCGTCCATAGCGTGAAATTGGGGCGCTGGGTGCAGACCGGGCGCACAAACGCCTTGGTGGCGTTCCAACGCCAACCGCTTTTCTGGTTGACCTCGAAATAGCTCACGCCCTCGTTGTTGCCCCGGTTGAAGTCGTCGGTGGCTGGAATGCCCGCCTGCTGTGCGGCCTGGGCGAAGGCGTCGAGCACGTCCCAACGCAGGCGTTGTTTTTCGATGCGCCACTCGCCGCCCGCGCGGTGAAATGCGCTGCTGCCTTTGTAATGGTCTTCGTGCTGCAAAAAAGCGGGCAGGCAGTGTTCCCAGCGCCAGTGGTCGTCGCCGGTGATCTCGGCCCACTGGTCGTAGTCGCGCGACTGGCCGCGCATGTAAATCATGCCGTTGATGCTGGAGCACCCGCCCATCACCTTGCCCCGAGGGTAGCGAAGCGTGCGCCCGTTCAGGCCCGCAGCAGGCTCGGTCTGGTAGAGCCAGTCGGTGCGCGGGTTGCCGATGCAATACAGGTAACCCACCGGGATGTGCACCCAGTGGTAATCGTCCTTCTTGCCCGCTTCGATCAGGAGCACACGTTTGCTGGAGTCGGCGCTCAGCCGGTTGGCCAGCAGGCTGCCGGCTGTGCCGCCGCCGACGATGATGTAGTCGAAGGTGTTGTCGCTCATTTGGATGTCGGCATCACAAACTCGGCGCCTTTGGCGATGCTTTCGGGCCAACGTTGCATGATCGATTTTTGCTTGGTGTAGAAGCGCACACCCTCTTCGCCATACGCGTGCATGTCGCCAAACAGCGAGCGCTTCCAGCCACCAAAGCCGTGCCAGGCCATGGGCACCGGAATCGGCACGTTGATGCCCACCATGCCCACCTGGATGCGGCGCGCAAACTCGCGCGCCACATTGCCGTCGCGCGTGAAGCAGCTCACACCGTTGCCGAACTCGTGGTCGTTGATGATCTGCACCGCCTTGGCAAAGTCGGGTACCCGCACGCATGACAGCACCGGGCCAAAGATTTCTTCCTTGTAGATCTTCATGTCGGTCGTGACGTGGTCGAACAGCGTGCCGCCGAGCCAGAAGCCCTCGTCGCAACCCGTACCGGCTTTGGCGCCGTCAAACTGGCGGCCATCCACCAAAAGCTTGGCACCTTCGGCCACACCCGCGTCGATGTAGCCTTTGATGCGGCTGCGCGCCGCATCGGTCACGATGGGGCCCATTTCGGCGGCGAGGTTCTCGCCGTCCAGCACCTTCAGTGCTTTGGTGCGTTCGATCAGCTTGGGCATGATTTTGTCGGCCACGTCGCCCACCAGCACGGCAACAGAAATGGCCATGCAGCGCTCGCCGGCCGAGCCATAGGCGGCGCCGATCAGCGCGTCCACCGCCTGGTCGATGTCGGCATCGGGCATGACCACCATGTGGTTCTTGGCACCGCCCAGCGCCTGCACACGCTTGCCGTGGTGGGCGCCGGTTTCGTAGATGTAGTTGGCGATCGGGGTGGAGCCCACGAAGCTGATGGCTTTCACATCGGGGTGCACCAGCAGCGCGTCCACGGCTTCCTTGTCCCCCTGCACCACATTGAACACGCCGTCAGGCAGTCCGGCTTGCTTGAGCAAATCGGCAATGAAGAGCGAGGGCGAAGGGTCGAGCGGGCTGGGCTTGAGCACGAAGGTGTTGCCCGCGGCAATCGCGACCGGGAACATCCACATGGGCACCATGACCGGAAAGTTGAAGGGTGTGATGCCCGCCACCACACCCAGCGGCTGGCGCAGGGTCCAGTTGTCGATGCCGGTGGACACCTGCTCGGTGTAGTCGCCCTTGAGCAGTTGCGGGATGCCAGTGGCGAACTCGACGATCTCGATGCCGCGTGTGACTTCGCCTTGCGCATCGGTGAACACCTTGCCGTGCTCGGCGGTGATCATGTGCGCCAGTGTGTCTTTGTGCTGGTTAAGCAGCTCCAGAAATTTGAACATGATGCGCGCCCGGCGCAGCGGCGGCGTGTCGGCCCAGGCGGGGAAGGCAGCTTGCGCAGCAGCCACGGCTTTGTCTACTTCGGTACTGTTGGCCAGGTGAACTTGGCCTGTTACGGCGCCTGTTGCGGGGTTGGTGACCTGTTGTTTGCGGCCTGATGCGCCGGCAACTTGTTGGCCGTCGACGTAGTGCCCGATATTTGCAATGCTCATGATTGTTTCCTCTGTGGGAGCGGTCTTGGACCGCGAAAACAGCGTGCGATGGTTCCAGTCTAAAAAACCTGTTCGCAAACGACAAGCCATCCAAATTGAATTGATTGTTCAAAATAGTGAACAATCTGGAGATGGATACACAAAAAATCAGCACGTTCTGGAGCCATCTGTATTGGCTCAGTGTCTTGGATCAACAAGGCAGTTACACCGCAGCAGCGGCCCGGTTGGGCGTGAGCAAGGCGGCGGTGAGCCAGCGTATCGCAGAGTTGGAACGTGCTGCGCGTGTACCCCTGGTTCAACGCACTACGCGCAGCGTGCGCTTGACCGAAGCGGGGCAGCGATTGGTGGACGACACCCGGGCCTCGTTTGAGCAAATTGCCCAAAGCTTTGAACAGGTTCGCGATCTGGCTGAACAGCCCAGCGGTCTGATTCGGGTCACCGCGCCGGTTGCGTTGGCACGCCAGCAACTCATGCCGTTGTTGACGGAGTTTTTACGCCTGCATCCGCAAGTGCGTCTGGAGTTGGACATGGCTGACCGCTTGCGCGCGCTGGCGACGGAGGGTTTTGATCTGGCCATCCGGCACACTGAGCGTGCGCCCGATACCCACGTCGCCTGGGCGCTGTGTGATACGGACTCGGTGCTTGTGGCGACGCGGGCTTATTTGCGTCGTGCGGGCGTTCCCAAAGCGCCCGAAGATTTGCAAGAACACAATTGCCTGCATTACCCGCGTTCGCAAGAAACGCCGGTCTGGAGTTTTTCGCCACTCAAGGCGCCCAGGAAACGAGAGCACATCAATGTGCCTGTGCGGGGCAGTTTGGCCGCCAACAACAGTGAGGCTTTGCGTGAGGCGGCGCTCGCCGGTGCGGGCATTGCTTTGCTGCCGGACTTCTCGGCGCAGGAGGCTTTACTGAAAGGGCAGTTGCTTCAGGTCTTGCCCGATTGGCAAGTCGATGGTGGTTTTGCGCGGCACATCTTTGCCATCCGTCCCTACACGCCGCATGTGCCACGTGCGGTCTCTGCCCTGGTGGCACATTTGCGCAAGGGCTTGGCGCAGGGCTTTGCTGTGCAGTGATGGCGGGTGTTCAACCGGCCAGCGCCGGAAACAGCTTGTGCAGACCGTTGGCCATCACCTCAACGGCGAGCGCGGCCAGGATCAGACCCATCAAACGTGTCATGACGTTGATGCCTGTCTGACCCAGTACCCGTGCAATCGGGGTGGCTAGGGAAAAACACAAAGCGGTTGCGCCCGCCACCACCACGCCGTAGCCCACCAGAGTCAGCAGCTGAAAGGCGTTCTTGGCTTGCTCTGCGTAGATCACCACGGTGGACATGGTGGCGGGGCCTGTGAGCAAAGGGATGGTCAGGGGCACCACGGCAATGCTGTCCTTGATGCCTGCGCTTTGAATTTCATCTGCGTTGGCCCGAGCTTCGGCAGGTTGGGCGTTGATCATGGACAACGCCGAGGTCATGAGCAGCAGGCCCCCACCGACCTGAAAGCTGGCCAGAGAGATGCCAAAGAATTCGAGAATTTGCAAGCCCAGCAAGGCGCTCGCGGCAATCACTGTGAAGGCCGTGAAGGACGAGATCAGTACCGTGCGTTGGCGCTGAACCCGGCTGAAACCTTGTGTGTAGTGGATGAAAAAAGGCACGATCGCCAAAGGGTTGACGATGGCCAGCAAAGTGATGAGGGGCTTGAAGTCCATGCGTCCATTGTGCCGTCAGATCAGCGCCCTCCGGAGATGTCGATCAAACTCATGGTGGTGTAGTTGATAGTCACAGCCCCGCCTTGCTGCGCGGCCAGTGTGCAGGTGGCTGCACCGATGCCTCGGCTGCCACCGGTCACCAACAAGACTTTCTCCATGACCTCTCCTGGGCAAGAATGGCGAACAAGCGTTACAAACGCATGGTTCGCATTAAACCTCAGCAAGGAGACAACATGGGTCACACAGTCGACTACTACCTCGCCCCTCAAAGTCCCTGGACCTATTTGGGCCACCAGCGCTTTGCCGACATGGTGCACCGCACAAGTTCGGTGGTGCGCATTCGGCCGATGGATTTGGGCAAGGTGTTTCCGGTGTCGGGTGGGTTGCCCTTGGGCCAGCGTGCGCCCCAAAGGCTGGCATACCGGCTCACGGAGTTGGCACGTTTTCGTGATCACTTGGGTCTGCCGATGAATCTGCAGCCCAGGTTTTTTCCGGTGGCCGGAGATCCTTCGGCACGCTTGATTCTGGCTGCCGATATGGCGCTGGGCGCTGATGCAGCCATGAAAGTGGCGGGCGCCGTGCTGACAGCGTGTTGGTCGCAGGAGCGCAACATTGCCGATGCGCAAGTGCTGACCGAGCTGCTGCAAGAGCAGGGCTTGCCTGCCAGTTTGCTGGAGCAAGCTCAGCAGGCCGAGGTGCAGTCGCGCTACGAAGCCTGCACACAAGCGGCCATTGATGCAGGCGTATTTGGATCGCCCAGTTATGTGATTCGTGACGAGATTTTCTGGGGGCAGGATCGACTGGACTTTGTCGAACGTGCTCTGACCCAAGTTTGAACAAGGAGTCCGCGATGGGACAAATGATTGAATTGATCGCTGCTGATGGCGCACGTATTCCAGCGTATGAAGCCCGACCGCAAGGTCAGCCTCGCGGGGCCGTCGTGGTGATCCAGGAAATCTTTGGCGTTAACAGCCACATTCGCAGTGTTGCGGATGGCTATGCTCAACAAGGCTATCTGGCGGTGGCACCTGCGTGCTTTCATCGCGCCAAGCCAGGCGTGGAGCTGGGCTACAGCGAGGCCGACATGGGGGAAGGTTTTGGCTACAAGACAGCAGTCGAGGCCTTGCCCGCACCGGGTGTGCTCCAAGACATCCAGGCCGCGATTGACCATGCTGCAAATGCTTCGGGCGGCAAGGTGGGCATCGTGGGGTATTGCTGGGGTGGTTTGCTGACCTGGCGATCTGCCTGCCTGCTCAAAGGCTTGAGTGCAGCCGTGCCGTATTACGGAGGTGGCATGACCACCGAGGCCGAGGTGGCACGCAAGCCGTCAGTGCCTGTCCTGGCGCACTTTGCCGAAATTGACAAGTGGATACCGATGGACGGCGTCGTTGACTTTCAGACGTTGCATCCCGAGGTTCGGGTGTACACCTACGAGGCGCACCACGGCTTCAATTGTGACCAGCGCGCCGCATGGCACGCACCTTCGGCCAAACTTGCTCGCGAGCGCACGCTGGCGTTCTTCGCTGAACACCTCGGGTGATTTCCTGGCAGGTTATTCGCCTGTCTTGGCCAGGTAACGCTTGCGCCAGAACACCAGGACCAGGCTGAGGGCAATCAGTCCCATGCTGGCCAGGGTCCACCAGAAGGCGCTGGCCTGATGGAGCCAGGGAATGAATTCGAAATTCATGCCAAAAATGGCTGCGATCAAATTCAGCGGCAGGAAGATGGCCGTCAGCGACGTGAGTGTGCGCATGATGTCGTTGGTGCGGTTGCTTTGCACATTGAAGTGCATTTGCACGGCGCTTTCGGTGTTGTGCTCCAGGCGGCGCACATGCTGGGCCACACGATCGATGTGTTCGAGCACGTCACGGTTGCGGATTTTGAGCATCTCAAGATCGCGCGTCGCGCCAACCTCGGCGCCAGGCTGTTCGCTGTTGAGCGACTCGCCCCAGTTGAGTAAGGCGGTGCGCTGATCGTCACACAAGGACTCGAGCTGGTGCAGCGCGGCGCGAGCTTGCAACAGAGCCTCCCAGCGTACAAAGCGGGCACGGGGGTTGAGCAGCTGGGTTTGCCAGTGGTCAAGTTGTCGGCTCAGGATGCGACGTAAATCCAGGTAGCCATCCACCATGTGGCTGATGATGCGCAGCATCATGTCGGCAGGGCTTGTGGGTACGCCGCGTGCCCCTGTGGAGCGGGCATCGGGTTCTGCCAGACGTTGCTCGGCGGTGGTGAGCAGACGCTGTGCATAGGCATCACGCACGGCGCAGTCGTCAGGGTGGACGCTGATCAGGATGCGGTCAAAAACCGCAAAGCCCACGGGGCTGGTGTGCAGCCGTTGAAGTGCAGGGGGACCCTGACGTTTGTTGATGGGTGGCTCGGTGGCAGCGGGCTCAGGTGTGGCCAGGCGACGAAAGACCATCAGGTCATAGTGCGCGCTGTAGTCAAAGTGCGAGGGCAGTTGAGCATTGAGCAAGTCGGAGACATGCAAATCCACGAGGGAGCGACCGCACCAGCGTTCCAGTGCGGCCTGGATTGGATCGAGGTGGGCCTCAAAGGCAGAGCGGGAACACGCCACCCACAAAAAACCTTGTGTGGGCAGTTGCAGTGGCAAGTCTGTTTCAGGTGTGACCCGCGCGCCTGCAATGCTGAAGATCCGCATGCCGTGCTGGCTCATTTTTCAGGGCAGCTGATTGACGATACGTGCCACATCGCGCGCAAAGTAGGTCAGCACCCCATCGGCCCCGGCGCGCTTGAAGGCCAGCAAGCTCTCCAGCATGACGGCGTCGTGGTCGAGCCAGCCGTTTTGTGCGGCGGCCTTGAGCATGGCGTATTCGCCCGAGACCTGGTAGGCGAAGGTGGGCACGCGCAACTCGTCCTTCACGCGGCGCACCACGTCCAGATACGGCATCCCTGGCTTGACCATCACCATGTCGGCGCCCTCGGCAATGTCCAGCGCCACTTCCTTGAGCGCTTCGTCGGTGTTGCCCGGGTCCATCTGGTAGACCTTCTTGTTGCTCTTGCCCAGATTGGCGGCCGAGCCCACGGCGTCGCGGAAGGGACCATAGAAGGCGCTGGCGTATTTGGCGCTGTAGGCCATGATGCGGGTGTGGATGTGACCACGTGCCTCGAGCGCCTGGCGGATCGCGCCAATGCGTCCGTCCATCATGTCGCTGGGCGCGACGATGTCCACGCCCGCTTCGGCCTGGGTGAGCGCCTGCTGCACCAGCACGGCGCTGGTTTCGTCATTCAGGATATAGCCGGTTTCGTCGAGCAGGCCGTCCTGGCCGTGGCTGGTGAAGGGGTCGAGCGCCACATCGGTCATCACGCCCAGTTCGGGAAAGCGTTTTTTGAGTTCGCGCACCACGCGGGGCACCAGTCCCTCTGGGTTCATGGCTTCCTTGCCGGTGGGGTCCTTGAGCGAGGCGTCGATCACCGGGAACAGGGCCATGACGGGGATGCCCAGCTTCACGCAGTCTTCGGCCACCGGCAGCAGCAGGTCCAGCGACAGACGCTCCACGCCCGGCATGGAGCCGACCTGCTGGCGCTGGTTCTGGCCGTCCAGCACAAACACCGGGTAGATCAGGTCGTGCGCGGTCACGCGGTGTTCGCGCACCAGGTTGCGGGTGAATTCGTCGCGGCGCAGGCGGCGCGGACGGCCAAGGGGATAGGGGGCAAAAGGGGTCATGTCGAAAATTGTGCCTCAACTGTTTGCCCTGAGAAGACAGCAGCTGTCACAAATGGGGGGTGGTGCAGTGAAAAATTTGTTGTTTTTCAGGCTAATCACGTTTTTGTCATTCTGCTTGTCTTGTTGTGGTTTCTGTTATTTGTTAAATTCGCCGCTGAACAGCTTGCTGTTCCCCGCTTTTCCTCCCTGAGCGGGCGCTTTGATGTGTAAAAACACAAGGCTTCTCACCCTCGGCTATTGCCGGGGGTTTTTTTTGCCTGCCCCTTTGTGGGGGCTACACTGTTGCCATGCTCTGGATCAAAGCCCTTCATATTCTGTTCATTGCCAGCTGGTTTGCGGGCTTGTTCTACCTGCCCCGTATTTATGTGAATCTGGCCATGGTGCCGGCTGAATCGGTGGCCGAACGCGCACGCTTGTTGCTTATGGCGCGCAAGCTTTACCGGTTCATGACGATTTTGGCGATTCCTGCTTTGGTGCTGGGTTTGGTGCTGTGGTTGCACTACGGTATCGGCAAAGGCCCTGGACAGGGGTGGATGCACGCCAAACTTCTGGTGGTCGTGGGCTTGTTGGGCTACCACCATGCCTGTGGCCGCATTCTGCGCAAGTTCGAAGCGGGTAGCATGCGTCGCAGCCACATCTGGTTTCGCTGGTTCAATGAGGCACCTGTGCTCATGATGCTGGCAGCCGTCATTTTGGTGGTCGTCAAACCTTTCTGAGGCACCGGTGGCTTCCACAGCAGCTCGCCCCCTGTCGTGGATTTATGCCGTATTGATTGTCTACGCCAGCCTGTATCCGTGCGAGGGTTGGCGCGATCACGGCATTGCCCCTTGGGCCTATTTGACGACCCCTTTGCCAAAGTACTGGACACAGTTTGATGTGGTCTCCAACGTGCTGGGCTACGCGCCTTTAGGCTTCTTGGTTGCTTTGGCCCGTTTGCGTTTGCGCCTGCGTTTGTCGGCCGTCGCAGTGGCCGTTGTGTTGGCGGGTTTGCTGTCTTTGGGGCTGGAAACCCTTCAAAGTTTTTTGCCCATGCGGGTACCTTCCAATCTGGATGCGTTGCTCAATGTGCTGGGTGCATTGCTTGGCGCAGTGTTGGCGCGTGTGCTTTTGGCCATGGGTTGGCTCGAGCGGTGGAGCCGCTTTCGATCGCAATGGTTCGTGCCCCACAGCAGCGGCGCCTTGGCCTTGATGGCCACCTGGCCCCTGGCTTTGTTGTTTCCGGCGCCAGTGCCTTTCGGGCTGGGACAAGTGCTGGAGCGACTGGAAGATGCTTTGGCCCAGTGGCTGCTGGACACGCCGTGGCTGGAATGGTTGCCGCTGCGTGAGGTTGAGCTTCAGCCCTTGTTGCAGATCAACGAAGTTTTGTGCATTGGTCTGGGAGTCCTGTTGCCTGTCATGTTGGGGTACGGTGTGGTGCGTCAGATGTGGCAGCGTGTGTGGTGCCTGGCCTCGGGGCTGATTGTGGGGGCGTGCGCTTCTGCGCTCAGTTCGGTGTTGACCTATGGACCAGAGCATGCCTGGGAGTGGGTGACGCCCGAGGTTCACATGGGCTTGGGACTCGCGCTTGTGCTGGGCCTGCTGCTGCTGCGAGTGCCCGCCCGTATGGCGCTTGTGCTGACCTTGACGTTTGTGGTCTGGCAGCTTGGAATGCTCAACAATGCCTCTGCCGATGTGTATTTTTCGCAGACTGTTCAGACTTGGGAGCAAGGACGATTTATTCGCTTCCATGGCTTGATCCAGTGGTTGGGGTGGCTGTGGCCTTATGCCTTGTTACTGTATTTGTTGTGGTCGGTGGGTCGTTCGCCGCATCTTGACCACGCCTCTTCAGGGGCTTGAAGGCGCGAGCCGTATCCAGGTCCTAAAATTCGACCATGAGCGAACCGCAAAACCCCAGCTACTTCAAAAGACATATTTTTTTCTGCCTGAACCAGCGTGCTCAAGGCGAGGCCTGCTGTGCCCAGCACCAGGCCCAGGAGGCCTTCGACCACTGCAAGCAAAAGGTGCGTGATCTGGGGCTGGCCGGCCCCGGGCAGGTTCGTGTGAACAAGGCGGGATGCCTTGACCGTTGCGCGGGTGGGCCTGTGGCGGTGGTTTACCCGGAGGCTGTCTGGTACACCTTTGTCGACACAGCCGATCTCGACGAGATTGTGGAGCGCCACTTGCAGCATGGCGAGGTCGTTGAGCGTTTGCGTTTGCCTGAAAGCGTGGGCCGTTGATGAACGTGCACACCCAAGCCTTGCAGTTGCAGGGACAGGCGGGTCTTGTGGAGGCATTGCTCGACGAACCTCAGGGCGCGGTCGTGGGGACGGCCGTGATCGCGCACCCCCATCCCTTGTTTGGCGGCACCATGAACAACAAGGTGGTTCAAACTCTCGCGCGTGCTTTTGTGCAGTGTGGCTGGCGTGCGGTTCGTTTCAATTTCCGGGGCGTGGGTGCCTCGCAAGGCGAGCATGACGCTGGCCAGGGTGAAGCGCAGGACATGTTTCAAGTGGTGCAGCAAGTGGCACCACATGGGCCGCTGGCATTGGCCGGGTTCTCGTTTGGTGCTTTTGTGACCACGCATGTGGTCGCGGGGCTGGCAGAGCGGCAAGTTGCCAAGTTGGTGTTGGTGGGTACGGCTGCATCACGCTTTGAGGTGGCACCTGTGCCGGCGGCTGTGCATGAGCACACACTGGTGTTGCATGGTGAACAAGACGATACGGTCCCCCTGGACAGTGTCATGAATTGGGCGCGCCCACAACATTTGCCGGTCACGGTGATTCCTGGCGTGGAACATTTCTTCCATGGCCAGTTGCCTTTGCTCAAAAGCTTGGTGGTACGCCACCTTCGTGCCTGAGGTTTTCGGGCTGTGATGCGGGCGTCCTGGCAGTGAAGACAAAAATGCTGATGAAAAATACACGCAAATTCTGGTGTGCGCTGGGTGCGCTGTTGACGGCAATCGCAGTGCACGCCCAAATGCCCAGACCTCCCGAGATTGCGGCCAAGGCCTACCTGCTGCTGGATGTCACGGCCAACCAAGTGCTGGCCGCCAAAGATCCGGACATGTTGGTGGAGCCCGCGTCATTGACCAAACTGATGACGGCGTATCTGGTGTTTGACGCCTTGCGAGCCAGAAAAATCGATCTCAAGCAAACCTTGCCCGTGTCCACCAAGGCCTGGAAAATGCCGGGCGCTCGTATGTTCATTGACCCCAAGATGCAGGTGCCGGTGGAGGACCTGATCAAGGGTATGGTTGTGCAGTCGGGCAACGATGCGACCATGGCCCTGGCTGAGGGCGTGGGCGGTAGCGCCGAATACTTTGTCGAGATGATGAATGCCCAGGCCAAGGCCTTGGGGATGAAAAACACTAGTTACAAAAACCCCGAAGGCCTGGCCGAGGCAGGCCACGTGACCACGGCGCGTGACTTGAGCACCCTGGCCACACGTCTCATGCGGGACTTTCCTGATGAGGTGGCGTACTACGCTATCAAGAAATACCGTTACCCTGGTACGCCCGAGGCCAACGGCAACAACCGTAATTTGCTCTTGTTTCGCGATCCGACAGTCGATGGCCTGAAGACGGGCCACACCGATGCAGCTGGTTACTGCCTGGTGGCCACGGCCAAACGTGATTTTCCCAATGTGGGTTCGCGCCGCCTGCTGGCCGTCGTGCTGGGGGCTGACAGTGAGAACGCTCGTGCCAATGAGGCTCAAAAGTTGTTGAACTGGGGATACACCGCTTTTGATGCGGTCAAACTGTTTGAGGCAGCCCAGCCTGTGGCTGCACCAAAGATCTGGAAGGGCAAGGACGACACCGTGGCCCTGGGCTCGCCTTTGCCGTTGGTGGTGGCGGTGCCTGCTGGCAGTGCTGCGCAGATCAAGACCCAGGTCGTGCGTCCAGACCCGTTGGTTGCACCGGTCGCAAAAGGCCAGTCCTTGGGTACGCTCAGAGTCATGCGTGGTGACGAGGCCTTGCTCAATGTGCCGCTGGTGGCATTGAAAGGCGTTGAGCAAGCCGGTGTTCTGGGTCAAGCCTGGGACGCAATACGCCTCTGGTTAAAGTAAAAAGAATACTTTTATCTGTTGTTTTGTCCTTCGCGAAGCATCCACTTGTGGCCGGTACGCGGGCACGCTATACTGGCGGGCTTTTCCGCATTTGGAGCGGAGAAGTATTTGTGTTCAATCCAAACGTTTAGGGACGTTTATCAATGCCAACCATCAATCAACTGGTGCGTCAGGGGCGAGAAGTTGAGACTATCAAGTCCAAAAGCCCTGCGATGCAAAACTGCCCACAGCGCCGTGGCGTGTGCACCCGTGTGTACACCACGACGCCCAAGAAGCCTAACTCCGCTCTGCGTAAGGTCGCCAAGGTGCGCCTGACCAACGGTTTCGAAGTCATTTCCTACATCGGTGGTGAAGGCCACAACCTGCAGGAACACAGCGTCGTGCTGGTTCGCGGCGGTCGTGTCAAGGACTTGCCGGGTGTGCGTTATCACATCGTTCGCGGTTCTCTGGACCTGCAAGGTGTGAAAGACCGTAAGCAAGCTCGCTCCAAGTACGGCGCGAAAAAGCCCAAGGCCAAATAAGCAGCTGTTTTTAAAGGTGCTGTACTGGGTTCATGACGAGCCAGTTCAGCGTAGTGACCCGGTTGTCGGGTCGAGTAAGTGCAAATTCAAAATGGATTTGCGGGGTGTCTGGATAACAAGGACGTCCAGCCATCAACTGAAGCAAAGAGGTGAAAAATGCCACGTCGTCGCGAAGTCCCTAAACGTGAAATCCTGCCGGATCCCAAGTTCGGCAATGTCGAGCTCTCCAAGTTCATGAACGTGATCATGGAAGGCGGCAAAAAAGCGGTTGCCGAGCGCATCATTTACGGTGCTCTGGAAACCATGGAACAGAAAACCGGCAAAGATCCGCTGGAGCTGTTCACCATCGCCATCAACAACGTCAAGCCCATGGTGGAAGTGAAATCCCGCCGCGTGGGTGGTGCCAACTACCAGGTGCCTGTTGAAGTGCGTCCGGTCCGTCGCCTGGCCCTGTCCATGCGCTGGATCAAGGAAGCTGCCCGCAAGCGTGGCGAAAAGTCCATGGCCCTGCGCCTGGCCAACGAACTGCTGGAAGCCAACGAAGGCCGCGGCGGTGCCATGAAAAAGCGTGACGAAGTGCACCGCATGGCCGAAGCCAACAAGGCGTTCTCGCACTTCCGCTTCTAAGCCGAGGGGCTACTGCGCGGCTGTGATCCGTCGTTGCGGGGCCCGTCCGGAAATCCTCACGACCCTCAAGGTCGTTCCGGTTTCCGGCCACCCGCGCCTAGGCTGACAGCCGCTCGCTACGCCCTGCAGACCCCTGTAGGGCGTAAGCGTTTCTAGTATTTTTGCAATCTGAATTCCCAAGAGGACCATCATGGCTCGCACCACCCCCATCGAGCGTTACCGCAACATTGGTATCTCGGCTCACATTGACGCCGGCAAGACCACCACCACCGAACGTATCCTGTTCTATACCGGCGTGAACCACAAGATCGGTGAAGTGCACGATGGCGCTGCCACCATGGACTGGATGGAGCAGGAACAAGAGCGTGGTATCACGATCACGTCCGCTGCCACCACCTGTTTCTGGAAAGGCATGGACAACTCCTTCCCCGAGCACCGCTTCAACATCATCGACACCCCCGGCCACGTGGACTTCACCATTGAGGTGGAGCGTTCCATGCGCGTGCTCGACGGCGCTTGCATGGTGTACTGCGCTGTGGGCGGCGTGCAGCCTCAGTCCGAAACTGTGTGGCGTCAGGCCAACAAGTACCGCGTGCCCCGTCTGGCCTTCGTGAACAAGATGGACCGTACCGGCGCCAACTTCTTCAAAGTCGTCGAGCAGATGAAGTTGCGCCTGAAGGCCAACCCTGTGCCCATCGTGATCCCGATTGGTGCCGAAGAAGGCTTCAAGGGCGTGGTCGACCTGCGCAAGATGAAGGCCATCATCTGGGACGAAGCTTCCCAGGGCATGAAGTTCACCTTCGAAGACATCCCCGCTGAGCTGCTGGAAACCGCCAAGGAGTGGCGCGAGAAGATGGTGGAAGCCGCTGCTGAAGCCAACGAAGACCTGATGAACAAGTACCTCGAAGAAGGCGACTTGTCCGAAGAGGAAATCACCGCTGGTCTGCGCGCACGTACCCTGGCTGTTGAAATTCAGCCGATGCTGTGCGGTACCGCCTTCAAGAACAAGGGTGTGCAGCGTATGCTGGACGCCGTGGTCGAACTGCTGCCTTCGCCTTTGGACGTTCCTCCGGTTCCCGGCTTCGACGAAGACGAGAAGGAAACGACCCGCAAGGCCGACGACAACGAGAAGTTCTCTGCGCTGGCATTCAAGCTGATGACTGACCCCTTCGTCGGTCAGCTGACTTTCGTGCGCGTTTACTCTGGCGTTCTGAAAAAGGGCGATACCGTTTACAACGCGGTGCGCGGCAAGAAAGAGCGTATCGGCCGTATCGTGCAGATGCACGCCAACAACCGTGAAGAAGTCGAAGAAATTCGCGCTGGCGACATCGCTGCTTGCGTGGGTCTGAAGGACGTGACCACAGGTGAGACTCTGTGCGATCCCGCAGCTGTTGTGACCCTCGAGCGCATGGTCTTCCCTGAGCCCGTGATCCGTCAGGCCGTGGAACCCAAAACCAAGGCCGACCAGGAAAAGATGGGCATTGCCCTGTCTCGTCTGGCCGCTGAAGATCCTTCCTTCCGCGTCAACACCGACGAAGAATCCGGCCAGACCATCATCGGTGGTATGGGCGAATTGCACCTCGAAATCATCGTGGACCGCATGAAGCGTGAATTCGGCGTGGAAGCCAACGTGGGCAAGCCTCAAGTGGCTTACCGCGAAACCGTTCGCAAGACGGTGGCCGACGTCGACGGCAAGTTCGTGCGTCAGTCCGGTGGTAAGGGCCAGTACGGTCACGTGGTGTTCCGTCTGGAGCCCAACGAAGCCGGCAAGGGCTTCGAGTTCCTGGACGAGATCAAGGGCGGTGTGGTGCCTCGCGAATACATCCCTGCCGTGCAAAAAGGCGTGGAAGAAGCGCTCAACAGCGGCGTGCTGGCTGGCTACCCCGTGGTGGACGTCAAGGTTGCGCTGACCTTCGGTTCTTACCACGATGTGGACTCCTCTGAACAAGCGTTCAAGATGGCCGCCATCTTCGGCTTCAAGGAAGCTGCCAAGAAGGCCAACCCCGTCATCCTCGAGCCCATGATGGCCGTGGAAGTTGAGACGCCTGAAGACTACGCCGGTAACGTGATGGGTGACTTGTCTTCCCGTCGCGGTATGGTGCAGGGCATGGACGACATGGTTGGCGGTGGCAAGGCCATCAAGGCCGAAGTGCCGCTGTCCGAAATGTTCGGTTACTCCACCACGCTGCGTTCCATGTCGCAAGGTCGCGCGACCTACACCATGGAATTCAAGCACTACGCTGAAGCGCCGAAGAACGTGGCTGACGCCATCGTCGCTTCACGCGCTAAATAAGAACCTGTCTGCGATCCGGTGCCGCTCGGTGCCCGTGCCGAGCGATCAAGCAACCGGATGCAGACGTAAAACCAACACACGGGCATTGCTCTTTTAAAGGAAGATAGAAATGGCCAAGGAAAAATTTGAACGTACGAAACCGCACGTGAACGTGGGCACG
>NZ_JAYPVP010000002.1:0-12523 GCF_038134685.1 Limnohabitans sp.
TTTGTCCGAGCTTTGACGCAGGTCCACCGTGGCCAGATGAAAGCCGAACACTTCAACAGCGCGCATGAGTGGGCGCAGGCGTTGGTTGGCCAGCGCGTCGGCCTTGTGGCTGCGCAGGCTGTGGTTAATCACGCGCAGGTCCGCCAGAAATTCTTGCGCACTGGCGTAGGGGTTTTGCGGGGCCACGGCATGGCGTGCAGCTTCGCCGCCGGTCAGGGCTGTCAAGGTCGCGGCCAGGCGTGCGTAAATGCCGGTCAGGGCGCGGCGGTAGGGCTCGTCCATGCGGTGGGCGTTGGTGTCGGGCGAGCGTTCGGCCAGGGCGACCATGTCGGAGGCAAAGTCCACCAGCATGGCTGAAAGTGACAGCTCGCTGCCCAGGTAGTGCACTTCGGTCAGGTAGTGGCGCAGGGCGACATCGCACTGGCGGCGCAGCGCCAGCTCCAGCGTGGGCGCGGTGACGTTGGGGTTGCCGTCACGGTCACCACCAATCCATTGGCCCATGCGGAAAAAGCTGGCCACGTTCTGGCCGTCCAGGCTGCTTTCGAGTTCGGCGTACAACTTGGGAATTTCGCGCAAAAAGGTCGCTTCGTAGTACGACAGGGCGTTTTCAATTTCGTCGGACACCGTCAGCTTGGTAAAGCGCAGCAGGCGGGTTTGCCACAGCTGCAGCACGCGGGCGCGGATGTGTTCTTCGTTCTCGGCCAGTTGCTTGGGCGTGAGTGCATCGCGCGCTTGCGGGAAGGCGGCGGCGCGGGTTTTGATGTCGTCGCGTTCGGTCAGTAAATTGGCAATGTCGCGCTCGGCATCCAGAATGCTTTTGCGCTGCACTTCGGTGGGGTGCGCCGTCAGCACAGGCGAGACATAGCTGCGCGCCAGCGTGGCCGCCACCTGACGGGGCGTGATGCCCGCCCAGCGCAGACGCTGCAGGGCCACATCAATGCTGCCTTCTTGCGTGTTGCCTGCACGCTCGTGTACGGCGCGGCGGCGAATGTGGTGGCGGTCTTCAGCCAGGTTGGCCAGGTGACTGAAATAAGTGAAGGCACGAATCACGCTCACGGCGCGGTCGCCAGGCAGGCCTTTGAGCAGTTTTTTGAGGGCTTTGTCGGCTTCGTGGTCGGCGTCGCGGCGAAAGGCGACCGACAACTTGCGGATTTGTTCGATCAGCTCAAACGCCTCGTTGCCCTCTTGTTCGCGAATCACGTCACCCAGAATCCGGCCCAGCAGGCGAATGTCTTCGACCAGTGGCTTTTCGTTATCGCGGGCGCGGCTGCGTGTGCTGGCTTTGTCGGCAGGGGCGGGGGAGGCCTGTTTCATGGTGATTCCTGGAGGGGCACGCAACGGGGTGTTGGGTGCTTGAGCACACTGCAGCAAACCTTGTGCCAGCAGGGCTGAGGCTCATGCTAGCATCGCACGGGGCTTGAAAATTACCAATTGATTTCTTTTTAAGACCCGCTGAATTTTTTCGAAAGCAACGGCACTGTTCATGAGCTCCTCTCCCTCTCTTGTTATCGCGACCCGTGAAAGCCGCCTGGCCCTTTGGCAGGCCAAACATGTGCAGGCCTTGCTGCAGGCCCAAGGGGCCCAGGTGGATTTGCTGGGCATGACCACGCAGGGCGACCAGATTCTGGACCGCAGCCTGTCCAAAGTGGGCGGCAAAGGGCTGTTTGTCAAAGAGCTGGAAGTGGCCCTGCAAGAGGGGCGAGCCGACATTGCGGTGCACTCGCTCAAAGATGTGCCCATGGAGCTGCCTGCAGGCTTTGAGCTGGCCTGCGTGATGGAGCGCGAAGACCCGCGCGACGCCTGGGTGTCGTCTGACTATGCCCGCCTGGAAGACTTGCCACAAGGCGCTGTGGTGGGCACCTCCAGCCTGCGACGCACCGTTTTGTTGCAGGCGCTGCGCCCCGATTTGAAGATCGAGCCCCTGCGTGGCAACCTGGACACCCGTTTGCGCAAACTCGACGAGGGGCAATATGCCGGCATCGTGTTGGCCGCTGCGGGCCTCAAACGCCTGGAGCTGGCTGCACGCATTCGCCATATTTTTGAAACTGAACAAATGTTGCCTGCGGCGGGTCAAGGCGCACTGGGCATCGAGATTCGCAGTGACCGCGCCGACCTGAAAGCCTTGCTGGCCCCGCTGGTGCACATGCCTACCTGGCTGCGTGTGGCGGCCGAGCGTGCCGTGAGCCGCGCCATGGGGGGCAGCTGCTCCATGCCCCTGGCTGCACATGCGGTGCTCGATGGCGATCAGCTCTCGCTGCAAGCCGCTTGGGGTGACCCTGAGCAACCTGGCCGCTTGCTGCGTGCCCAAATGCAGGCGCCTTGCACCGATCTGGTGACTGCCGAGGCCATGGGTCTGGCTGTGGCGCGCGAGCTGCAGGCGCAAGGCGCGGTTTGACGGGCGGCGCATGGGTGCGGTGCCTCAACCCCATGTGATCGTTACTCGCCCGACGGCGCAGGCGCAGCCCTGGCTGCAGGGCTTGCAGGCTTTGGGCGTGCGGGCCGATGCGTTTGCGCTGTTGGACATTGCCCCTTTGCCAGACCCCACTGTGTTGGCCCCGGTGCGGGCTTTGTGGCCAGCTTTGCATGCCGTGATGTTTGTCAGCGCCAATGCGGTGCAGCACTTCATGCAGCAAGCGCAGGTGCGGCCAGAGCCTGGCCAGCAGGCGTGGGCCACAGGGCCAGGCACAGTGGCGGCTTTGGTGAAGGCCGGTTGGCCCATGGCACAGATTGTGTCCCCCTCCGCAGACAGTGCGCATTGGGATTCCGAAGCACTGTGGGCCGTAGCCCAGGCGCAGGCGCACGCTGGCCAGCAGGTCTTGATTGTGCGAGGGGCAGACGAGCAAGCGCAAATGCAGGGCCGCGACTGGCTGGCGCAGCAATTGATGGCTGCGGGTGTGCAGGTGCATGCCTGCGCGGCCTATGTTCGCCAGGCGCCACAGCACACGCCAGCGCAATGGGCGCAGGCCCGGCAATGGCTGGAGCAAGGCAGCTGGTGGCTGTTCAGCAGTTCGCAGGCGGCGCGGGAGTGGGCCCAGATGTGCCCGGATTGGCCTTGGTCCCAGGGGCGGGCCTTGGCCACGCACCCCCGCATTGCAGAGCAACTTCGTCAGTGGGGCTGGGGGCGGGTGCAACTGATGCCAGCGCACCTGCAGCAATGGGGGGAGTCGATAGAATGCCTGACATGAGTGCAGCAGACAACGAAACCGCGACCGGTGCAACAGCGCCTACTTCTCCCGTGATGTCTTCTTCCGTTGGGAATAAGCTCGGCTCGGGCCTGTTGTGGCTGGTGGCCTTGTTGGGCGTGGCGGGTTCGGCCTTGCTGTGGCAAAAGCTGAGCCGTATGCAAGAGCAGCTGGCCCGCCAAAGTGCAGATGCAGGTCAGCAGTCTGTTGAGGCCAAAGCCTGGGCCAAGCAGGCGCAGGAGACAGTCAAGGACAATACCGCCCGACTTGCGCAGGCCGAAGGCAAACTGGCCGAACTGGGTTTGCAGCGCACCCAGATCGAAGAGCTGATGCAATCCATGTCGCGCTCCCGCGATGAAAACCTGGTGCTGGATATTGAATCTTCTTTGCGCCTGGCGCAACAGCAAGCCGATATGACGGGTAATGCCGAGCCCTTGGTGGCGGCTCTGCAAACCGCACAATTGCGCATCAAGCGATCTACACAACCACGTTTGGCACCCTTGGCCCGTGGCATCGAAAAAGATTTGCAACGCCTGCAAGCCTTTGGCGGTCTGGATTTGCCCGGCCTTTTGCTGCGTCTGGACGAAGCGGTGGGCATGATTGATGGCTTGCCCATCTCGGGGCTGAATGTACAAGTGACCTCTGCACCTGCGGTGCCTGCCTCTGCAGTAGAAACGCCCGGCGACTGGCTGGGACAGTGGGGCGTGCGCGTGTTGAACGAATTCAAGTCGCTGGTGCGTGTGCGCCGGGTGGATACGCCAGAGGCGATGCTCATGTCGCCGGAGCAGGGCTATTTCCTCAAGGAAAACCTCAAACTCAAACTGCTCAACGCACGTTTGGGTGTGTTGTCGCATCAATACCCTGCGGCGCGTAAGGATCTGGGTTCCGTGTTCCAGTCGGTCAAGCGATTTGCGGATCCTGAGCACAGCAAATCAACCCAGCTGCTGCAACTGCTGGAGCAACTGCAGCAGATGTTGTCCACCACCGAGTTGCCCCGACTCGATGCCTCCATGGTGGCCGTCAACACCCTGGCAACGGGCAGGTGATCAGCATGCGAGCAGCTTTATGGTTCATGTCGTTGTTTGCCCTTGCTGTGGGCGGCGCTTGGTTGGTTGCGCACAACATCGGCACCGTTACCCTGTATTGGCCGCCTTATCGCGTGGATGTGTCGCTCAATCTGGTGTTGTTGGGTTTGGTGCTGGTGGTGGTGGCGTTGGCCATGGTGCAAAGGGCTGTGCTGGCTGTGCTGGCCATGCCCAAGCAAGCCAAACAGTGGCGTCAGCAACAAAAAGAGCGCGCAGCCTACGGGGCGTTACTCGATGCATTGACCCATTTCATGGCGGGTCGTTATGTGCGTTCACGCAAGGCGGCGCAGCTGGCCGTTGAAAAAGAGGCGGCCTACCAGCAGGAGGAAGATGCCCGATTGAGCCATGCGTCTGCTTTGAGGACGCTGGCCCATTTGACCGCAGCTGATGCGGCCCACGCCTTGCAGGACCGTACAGCGCGTGAGCAGCATGCACAAGCTGCTCAGGCAGCGATTGACCAGGCTGCGCCGACCTTGCGGCAGACCTTGCAAGAAGGTGTGGATTTACGCGCTGCGCGTTGGGCCTTGAATGACCGTGATGCTGCGGGCAGCCTGAACCTTCTGGAGGCCATGCCCAGTGCGTTGGGCAGGCGAGTTGTTGCCTTGCGCATGCGACTGAAAGCAGCGCGTCTGGCCGGACAACCCGACAAAGCCCTTGAAACAGCCTTGTTGCTGGTCAAACACAAAGCCTTTTCACCAGATGTGGCAGGCAGTCTGGTGCGTGGATTGCTGCAGGACTGGTTGCAGCGCGTGCATGAGCCGCAAGCTGTGGCTGCCATCTGGCGCAAGCTGGGCTCGGCCGAGCGTCAACGTTCCGAACTGGTGGTGGCGTGTGCAGACCGTTGGCTGGCTTTGGGGGGTGATGCAGTTGTTGCCCTGCAGTGGCTGGAGACTGTCTGGTTTGCCTGGGCGCAGAACCCTTCACGTGAGTTGTCATCGCAGTCGACCCAATTGGCTTTGAGTCTGGAACATGCCTTGACCTCCTGCGCAGCAGCTGACACACGTGATTGGCTGGCCAAGCTGGAAACGGCTCAGCGTGCACAGCCCAGACACGCGGCCCTGCAATATGTGGTGGGTGTGCTGTGTCTTCACCATCAACTGTGGGGCAAGGCGCAAACGCATCTGCAGGCAGCGGTGGTGCAGTTGCAGGTACCGCTGAAAGCCCGTGCTTGGCAGCGCTTGGCCCAAATGGCTGAACACCGGGGTGATCAGGAGGCTGCCATGGCAGCGTGGAAGGCTGCAGCGCAGGCGCAGTGACGGACAAAAAAATAACCGGGCAATGCCCGGTTATTTTTTTGTGTGTTGCCACCGCTTGGGTGGCATTGCTCGATCAGAACGGGAGCTTCATCTCACTGAGGTCCTTGCGTGTTTCGACCAGCACCAGCGGGCCTTCATCCAGTACGACCACTGGAGGACGTTCACGCGGCACATGGACGGGCTTGGGCTCGGCGGCGATGGCGGCTTGAACGGCTGCTACCTTGTCGGCATCCGAGTTGACCCACTGCAGGCCGCTTTGTGAAGCGACGGTCAGCAGCTCCTCGGTGGGCAGCGTGTAGCTGGCGACTTTGGGCAGGGCACGGCTGACGCTGGAGCTTGCGTTCTCAACAGGGGCCACGGGCTCAGCGCTGGCAATGGCCTCAGGTGCTGAGGCGGGTGCAGCTGCGGGGGCTGCAAAAGCGTCAAAGTAAGAAGAGCGTGGCGCGCTGTCGGTCGGCTCAGTAGCTTCGTTGCTCACGGGCTCGGTGGACTCGTGACGGCCATCGGTTTGGCGTTCACGACGCTCGCGACCATAACGGTCACGGCCACGACGTTCACGACGCTCTCCTTGAGCCGGTGCTTGCACCTCAGTCGAATCTGTCGTGATTGCGGCCTCGGTGCTGGCGGCTTCCATGGACTCGGAGCGTACCTCCGCTGCAGTTTCAGATGCGCGATCGTTGCGGCGCTCGCTACGTTCACGGCGGCCTTCACCACGTTCGCCACGTTCACGACGTGGTGCGCGTTCGGTGCGCTCGCTGCGGGTTTCGCCATCGGCATTGGCTTCCGAGGGCGCGATAGCGTTCACAGTGTCTTGACGCGGCTCGTTGCGGCGCTCGCGTTGAGGACGGTCCCCGCGTTCACCGCGTGGTGCGCGTTCCTGACGAGCTTCGCCTTCGGCGCCGGCGGTGTTGCGGCGGTTGTTGCGGTCCTGGCCTTCGGCGCGTTCGCTGCGCTCGCCACGTTCTGCGCGATCACCGCGGCCTTCACCACGACGGCCACCACGGCGATTACGATCACCACCACGGCCTTCGCGGCTCTTTTCTTCTTTCTTGGCTGGCTGGGCGGCAGGCTTGGCTTCTTCGGACGCGCCAGTAAACAGGTTTTTCAGCCAGGTGAAGAAACCACCGCTGCTGGCCTGAGCGGCAGGAGCAGGTTTTGCGGCTTTGGCTGCCGGTGCGGCTTCGGCCTTGGGGGCAACAGCGGGCGCTGGTGCATCGGGCAGCACGCCTTTGATGACCGGTGTCTGCTTGTTGGTAGGCTCCTGCGAGCGGCGAGTCACCGTGGTCGGATCTTCAACTTCTTCAGCCATCTTGTAGCTGGCTTCGATGCGGTCCAGACGTGGGTCGTCGTGCTTGAGGCGCTCGACCTTGTAGTGCGGAGTCTCCAGCGAACGGTTGGGCACCAGCAGAACACTGATGCGCTGCTTGAGTTCGATCTTGGCGATTTCGGGGCGCTTTTCGTTGAGCAGGAAGGCAGCCACTTCCACCGGCACTTGGGCGTGCACGGCGGCGGTGTTGTCCTTCATGGACTCTTCCTGGATGATGCGCAGGATCTGCAGTGCCGAGCTTTCGGTGTCGCGGATGTGGCCAGCGCCACCGCAACGCGGGCAGGGAATCGATGCACCTTCGGACAGGGCGGGTTTCAGGCGCTGGCGGCTCATTTCGAGCAGGCCGAACTTGCTGATGGAGCCGAACTGCACGCGGGCACGGTCCTGGCGCAGGGCGTCGCGCAGGCGGTTTTCCACTTCGCGGCGGTTCTTGCTCTCTTCCATGTCGATGAAGTCGATCACGATCAGGCCGCCGAGGTCACGCAGGCGCATCTGGCGGGCCACTTCGTCGGCGGCTTCCAGGTTGGTGCGGGTGGCGGTTTCCTCGATGTCACCGCCCTTGATGGCGCGTGCCGAGTTCACGTCCACGCTGACCAGC
The DNA here is from genome assembly GCF_038134685.1 of Limnohabitans sp. Classification (GTDB taxonomy): domain Bacteria; phylum Pseudomonadota; class Gammaproteobacteria; order Burkholderiales; family Burkholderiaceae_C; genus Limnohabitans_A. The sequence goes on from NZ_JAYPVP010000002.1 coordinate 7,449, forward strand.
GCTTCGGTGTGGTCGATCACGATGGCGCCGCCGGACGGCAGCTGCACGGTGCGGGCGTAGGCCGACTCGATCTGGTGCTCGATCTGGAACCGGCTGAACAGCGGGGCGTCGTCGCGGTAGCGTTTGACGCGCGCGGCGTACTCGGGCATCACATGGCTCATGAACTGCTGAGCCTGTTCGTAGATGTCGTCGGTGTCGATCAGGACGTCGCCGATGTCGTTGTTGAAGTAGTCGCGGATGGCGCGGATCACCAGGCTGGACTCCTGATAGATCAGGAAGGCGCCTTTGCCGGATTGGGCTGCGCCGTCAATGGCGCTCCACAGTTTGAGCAGGTAGTTCAGGTCCCACTGCAGTTCGGGGGCGCTGCGGCCAATACCGGCGGTGCGCGCGATGATGGACATGCCTTTGGGGTATTCGAGCTGGTCCATCGCCTCCTTGAGTTCGGCGCGGTCATCGCCCTCGATGCGGCGGCTCACGCCACCGCCACGCGGGTTGTTGGGCATGAGCACCACATAGCGGCCTGCCAGCGAAATGAAAGTGGTCAGGGCCGCGCCTTTGTTGCCGCGCTCTTCCTTTTCGACCTGGACCAGCAGCTCCTGGCCTTCCTTGATCACGTCTTGGATGCGGGCCTGGCTGGGCGATACGCCCTCGGCAAAGTACTGACGGGAGATTTCCTTGAAGGGCAAAAAGCCGTGGCGGTCTTCGCCGTAGTCCACAAAGCAGGCTTCGAGCGAGGGCTCGACACGTGTCACGACAGCTTTGTAGATGTTGCCCTTGCGCTGCTCGCGCCCTTCGATTTCGATTTCATAGTCGAGGAGTTTTTGTCCATCGACGATGGCCAGGCGGCGTTCTTCGGCCTGCGTGGCGTTGATCAGCATCCGTTTCATGATGCGTTCCTTCTTTTTGTTAACCGACCCTCAAGGGGTCACGGATGCCGGGTTAACGTCAGAAACGAAGGGAATTGCCGGGACGAACGCGATTTAGCCGAGCGCGGGCTCGGGCAGCGGGTTCAGGGCGCGTGGATGGGGCGAGGTCAGGGACTTGGGTGTTTGCGTCCACTGCTGCAGGCTTCCTGCAGTGTCCAGGACGAGTTCGGTTCGCGCAGGCGAAGGCGTTTGCACGGGTGCGATCACCCGCTGCAACCAGCTCAGCACTTGGACGAACAGTACAACCATCTCGCTTCGATCCGTTCAGCAGCGCCTGGCCTTGGGGCTTTGAGGCTGCTGAATGTGGGTATTCCGTATTCAGTGTTTCATGACGTCGTCCCATACACCGGGAGGGCGAGCCACTGTTGGCAAAGGCCTTCAGTCTGCTCGTCGTGCCAGTGCTGGCATCGACCTTCTGGAGCGGCGGGTGGGATGCTGGACTAAACTCCTGCTTCTTCAGGAATTCATTTCCATTCAAATCAACCACTTACAGCCAAAACCAGTGAAAGACATTATAGGGGGCAAGACAGCCATTTCTGCGCCGGCCGTGAAATGGCTGGTGGTGGATGAGGAATCTGCCGGACAGCGGCTGGACAATTTCCTGATGCGCCACCTCAAAGGCGTGCCCAAAACCCATGTGTACCGCATCATCCGTAGCGGCGAGGTCCGCATCAACAAAGGGCGTTGCAGCGCAGACAGCCGGGTCGAGGTGGGAGACGAGGTTCGTGTGCCGCCAGTGCGCGTGTCCGACAAGGTGGCTGAAAAAGCGGCCCATCCAGCCCCGGCGCGTGAATTTCCCCTGTTGCTGGAGGACGATCATGTGCTGGCCATTGACAAACCCGCAGGTGTCGCGGTGCATGGTGGTTCGGGCGTGAGTTTTGGCGTGATCGAGCAGCTGCGCCAAGCCCGACCGCAGGCCAGGCTGCTGGAGTTGGTGCACCGCTTGGACCGGGAAACCAGCGGTATCTTGCTGGTGGCCAAAAAGCGCAGCGCCCTGAAAAACCTGCAAGACCAGTTTCGCGAGCGTGAGACCGGCAAGACCTACCTGGCGCTGGTGAAGGGCGAGTGGCCAGCCAAATTCAAGGTGATTGACCAGCCCCTGCACAAATACCTGCTTCCCGACGGCGAGCGCCGGGTGAAAGTCACGCACAAAGACGACCCGGACGGCATGCGCTCGATGACCCTGGTCAAAGTGGCTCAAAAGCTGCAAGGCTGTACCTTGCTGGAGGTGACCATCAAGACCGGCCGCACCCACCAGATTCGGGTGCATCTGGCCAGCAACGGGCATCCGATTGCCGGCGATGACAAATATGGCGACTTTGAATGGAACAAAGTGCTGCAAAAGCAGGGCCTCAAACGCATGTTCCTGCACGCCTGGCGGTTACAGTTCAACCATCCGGCAACGGCGCAGCGCGTGGCGCTGCAAGCCGATTTGCCCCCAGAACTTCAAGAGTACGTTGACCATGTCCAGCCTCCGGCCGCGCCAGTTTGACCTGATTGCCTTCGATTGGGATGGCACCTTGTTCGACTCCACCGCCATCATCACCCGCTGCATCCAGCGGGCGGTGCAGGACGTGGGCGGCGCGATGCCCACGCGCGAGCAGGCTTCGTATGTGATTGGCATGGCCCTGATCCCTGCGCTGGCACATGCTGCGCCCGATGTGCCGCGCGAAAAGCATGCTTTGCTGGGCGAGCGCTACCGTCACCACTACTTTGCGCATCAGCACGACATCAGCTTGTTTGACGGGGTGCTGCCCATGCTGGCCGAGCTCAAGGCCCGCCACCACTGGCTCACCGTGGCCACAGGTAAAAGCCGGGTGGGTCTGGACGAGGCTTTGCATGCGGTGGAGTTACGCCAGGTGTTTGACGGCTCGCGCACCGCAGACGAAACTGCAGGTAAACCCAGCCCGCTCATGCTCCACGAGCTGATGCGCGAGTTTGGCGTGGAGCCTGAACGCACCCTGATGATTGGCGACACCACACACGATCTGCAAATGGCCGTGAATGCCGGTTGCGCCAGCATTGGCGTGAGTTACGGTGCGCACGAGCCTGATGCTTTTCATGCCTTGAAGCCCTTGCACATTGCGCATTCGGTGCGTGAACTGCATGACTGGTTGTTGGTCAACGCGTGAGGTTCTGATGAGCGAACGCATTGCCCTGTGCAACAGCCGGGACCTCCAAAACGGAGGACTGGCGGTGCCGTTTGATGTGATCTATGGCGGGCAGACTTGCCGTGCTTTTGCCATCCGGTATCAAGGTCAGGCGCACGCTTACCTGAATCGGTGCAGCCACGTGGCCATGGAAATGGACTACCAGCCCAACCGTTTCTTTGACGACACGGGGCGTTGGCTCATGTGTGCCACCCATGGTGCCACCTATGCGCCTGAGTCGGGTGCTTGTGCAGGTGGGCCGTGCCGTGGTGGTTTGGTCAAGATTGACCTGAGCGAGGAAGGGGCAGTGGTCTACTGGCATACTGCCTACAACCTCAAGCCCTTTGAATTCTGAGCCCCTCATGCAAGAGCAAGACAGCCCTCGCCCCGAAACACCGGCAAACCCTGAAGCTCCTTGGGAGCGGCAGGCCTTGAACACTTTGCTCAGCGCCATGCTGAGCGAGCAGCGCACTGCACGTCGATGGAAAGTTTTTCTGCGCCTGATGTGGTTGGTGCTTGCAGGTGTGCTGGTCTGGAACCTGGTGAGCTACAACGCACAAGCAGTCAGCCCGACCATGACTCATACGGCGATGGTCGCGGTCAAGGGAGAAATTGCCGATGGCACGGACGCCAGTGCCGAAAACATCATCGCGGCCATGCGCAGCGCTCTTGATGATGAGGGCTCCCGAGCTCTGGTGCTGGTGATCAATTCGCCGGGGGGGTCGCCTGTGCAGGCCGGCCTGATTTATGACGAAGTACGTCGGTTGCGCAAGCTTCATGGCAAACCCATTTACGCTGTGGTGGAAGAGTCCTGCGCATCGGCAGCCTATTACCTGGCAACGGCTGCTGACAAAATTTACGTCGACAAAGCCAGTATTGTCGGAAGCATTGGCGTGCTGATGGATGGGTTTGGTTTTACCGACTTGATGGGCAAGCTGGGTGTCGAGCGCCGCTTGCTCACTGCGGGCGAAAACAAAGGTTTTCTGGATCCCTTCAGCCCACAAACGGCCAAACAGCGTGCGCATGCACAAACCATGCTGGACGCCATTCACAATCAGTTCATCACGGCTGTACGTCAAGGACGTGGCGATCGCCTGAAAGAAACGCCAGACATGTTCAGTGGCCTGTTCTGGACCGGTGAGCAAGCGGTTGACATGGGGCTTGCTGATGGCATGAGCAGCCTCGATGGCGTGGCCCGCGATGTGGTTGATGCACCTGACGTGATTGACTACACCCGTTACGAGAACATGGCTGAACGACTGGCCAAACGCTTTGGTGCGGCCATGGGTGAGGCATCTGTCAAAGCGTTGCGGGAAAGTCCCGTTCTTCGCTGACCTGTGGGAGCGGCCTTTGGCCGCGATTGCACAGGGAATCGGCATCGCGGCCAGAGGCCGCTCCTGCAGGGTCAAGCACCGACAGCAAATACGGCTGGTGTTTGTGCGTCCGGCCCCGCTGCACCCTTCTTCCACGTCGCTATGGTGTGGCTCTGAATGTTGGCGCTGTCCAGGGTCAGGCCACTGGCAATGGCCAGGCGGGTGTTGGGTTGCAGCGCTTGCAGCGCAGCGCTGAACATGGCGGGGTTGCGGTAAGGCGTTTCGATCCACATCTGGGTCTGTCCAGTTTTGATGGCCAGGGTTTCCAGTTGCTTGAGCCGGGCTGTTCGCTCGCTACTGTCTTGCGGCAGGTAGCCTACGAAAGCAAAGTTTTGTCCATTCAAACCGCTAGCCGCCAACGTCAGCAACAAAGACACGGGTCCAACCAGGGGCAGCACCTGCAGCCCCAGATCGTGCGCTGCACGCACCACTGAGCTTCCGGGGTCGGCCACAGCGGGCATGCCGGCTTCGCTGACCAGGGCGACATCGTGTCCTTGCAGTGCGGCCTGCAGCAGGGGTTTGGCATCAAAACCGCCCGCCTTGTGGTCGCCCTTTTTGTGCACTTCGCGTGGCAGTTCAGTGATGGTCTGCGCTTGAAGTGGCGCGGCCAACGCTTGATGCTCACC
>NZ_JAYPVP010000002.1:12533-31569 GCF_038134685.1 Limnohabitans sp.
GTGATGGTTTGTTGTTGCAGCGGCAGGGCCAGGGAGTGTTGTTCGCCGACGCGCTTGAGAAAAGCGCGGGTTGATTTGGCGTTTTCCGTGATCCAGTGGGTGGTTTGCGCGGCGGCGCGCAAGGTGGCGAGCGGCAGCACGTCTTCGATGGGAGCCTGGCTGGCGCAGCCAAAGTCCAAGGGTGTAGGGACCAGCAGCAAGCGGCCTGGGGCAGGTGTGTTCACAGCAGCTGGACTCCTGCAGCGCGCAGCATGCGCGCGGTACGGATCAAGGGCAGACCCACCAGCGCGGTGGGGTCGTCGTTGTCGATGGCCTCGAGCAGGGCGATGCCCAAGCCCTCGCTTTTGGCGCTGCCTGCGCAGTCGTAAGGCTTCTCGGCCTGCAGGTAATTCTCGATTTCTGTGTCCGTCAGGTCGCGGAACTTCACGCGCACGGCGGCCAGATCGACCTGCTCGAAACCGGTTGCCAGACACACCACCGCCAGCGCCGTCTGGAACACCACGGTGTGACCACGCATCTGGCGCAGTTGTTGAACGGCGCGCTCATGGTTGCCGGGCTTGCCCAACGGAAGTCCGTCCAGGTCGGCCACCTGGTCGGATCCGATGACCACGGCTTCGGGATGGGTTTGCGCCACTGCGCGCGCTTTGGCCAGCGCCAGGCGCAAGGCCAGGTTACGGGGGGCTTCGCCAGTCTGCGGGGTCTCGTCCACGTGCGGAGCGGCCACTTCGAAGGGCAGGTTCAGGCGCGAGAGCAGTTCGCGCCTGTAGCGTGAGGTGGACCCCAGCACCACGGTGCGGCTGGGTTGAGAAAGTGTCTGGGTCATGGGTGCGATTCTCTTACACTGCCGGGCATGGATACGAAATTTGATGCATCGCACTTGGATGTGCGCGCTTTTGCCCGGGCACAAGGGCAGGCTGAGGGCCGTTCTTTTCTGCAGGAGTGGGCGCGTCTGCGCGAAGAGTCTGCTCCCGCTGGCTGGAAGACATTGCAGGTGCAATGGCGGCTGGCTGGGCGTTTGCAGCCGCGCACGGGTGCTGCCGATGAGGTCTGGGTGCATGTGCAGGCGCAGGCCGAAGTGGAAATGACGTGTCAGCGTTGCCTGACGCCAGCGGTGTTGCCCCTGGCCGTGGATCGGGATATTTTGTTTGTCGCCGATGAGGCCACGGCGGCCGACCTTGACGACACGCTGGATGATGATGTGCTGGTGCTGTCCAAGGATTTTGATGCTTTGGCCCTGATCGAGGACGAACTCATCATGGCCTTGCCTCTGGTGCCTCGTCATCAGGTCTGCCCCGAGGGTTTGCCTGCCCAAAGCGTGGGTGAAGAGGAGTTGCCCCAACGCGAGAACCCTTTTGCGGCGTTGGCTGCACTTAAAGGCGGTCCATCCGGCAAGTGACAGTCTGGCCGACTTGGGCTATAATCTCATGCTTTGCTCAGTCTGTGCTTTGTGCGCGGCTGATGCAACCTGTGTTCAACCGAAGCTGCGCCAGCTCTCAAAAACCGCGCGGCGTCTAGCTTTCAAGGAGCCATCATGGCTGTTCAGCAAAACAAAAAATCGCCTTCCAAGCGCGGCATGCACCGTTCCCACAACGCCCTGGGCGTGCCGGGTATCGCTGTCGAGCCCACCACCGGTGAAGTGCACCTGCGTCACCACATCAGCCCCAACGGTTTTTACCGTGGCCGCAAGGTTCTGAAGACCAAAAACGAAGCTTGATGGGTTAACCCCACTTGCCTGATTAAGGCCCGAGCTACTGGATACACGGTAGCATCGGGCTTTGTTTTTTTGTGCGATGAATTCTTTGTACTGACATCATGACTGCCAACTCCCCCATCACCCTGTCTGTTGATTGCATGGGCGGTGACCATGGCCCACGTGTGACGATGGTGGCATGTCAACGTTTTTTGGCGACTCACCCTGATGCGCGTTTGTTGCTGGTGGGCAAGCCCGAGGCGTTGATGGCCTGGGCCGATCCGCGCGCGACAGTAGTGGCGGCCAGTGAAGTGGTGGAAATGGATGATCCGGTTGAAGTGGCCTTGCGCAAGAAAAAGGATTCGTCCATGCGCGTGGCCATCGAACAGGTCAAAACAGGCGCGGCCCATGCGGCGGTGTCTGCGGGCAACACGGGGGCCTTGATGGCTGTAGCCCGTTATTTGCTGAAAACGATGGACGGGATAGACCGTCCGGCCATTGCTGCCCAAATGCCCAATGCCAAAGGGGGTGGGACCACCATGCTGGATTTGGGGGCCAATGTGGACTGCACGGTAGAGCATTTGCTTCAGTTTGCAGTCATGGGCTCAGCTTTGGTGTCGGCCCTGGAGAACAAGGAGCAGCCCTCGGTGGGCTTGCTCAATATTGGCGAAGAAGTCATCAAAGGCAATGAAATCATCAAAAAAGCCGGCGAATTGCTGCGATCGGCTGGCAATTCGGGTGATTTGAACTTTTTCGGCAACGTCGAAGGCAACGATATTTTCAAGGGCACCACCGACATCGTGGTATGTGATGGCTTTGTGGGCAATGTGGCGCTAAAAGCCAGCGAAGGCCTGGCAACCATGGTGGGCTCTTTCCTGAAAGAATCCTTTTCTCGCAACATTTTCACAAAACTTGTCGCCATCATGGCGCTTCCGGTGTTATCTGCATTTAAAAACAAAGTGGATCATCGTCGTTACAACGGTGCGGCCTTGCTGGGTTTGCGCGGTCTGGTCTTCAAGAGCCATGGTTCGGCCGACGAGGTGGCTTTTGAGCAGGCGCTGGCGCGGGCGTATGATGCAGCGCGTAACCAATTGCTGGAGCGGGTGCGTTCACGCATTGCCCATGCCGCGCCTTTGCTGGGCACGGGGCAGGCCGCCACGACCGGTACAACCAAATGAACACATACACACGAATTGCAGGCACCGGCAGCTTCTTGCCCCCCCGGAGGCTGACCAACGCCGATCTGGCTGCAGAGCTGGCCGCACAAGGCATTGAAACTTCTGATGAATGGATTGTGGAGCGCACAGGTATTCGCGCCCGCCATTTTGCCGACGCAGGTGTCGGCAGCAGCGATCTGGGGACCGAGGCCGCTCGCCGTGCCCTGGAGATGGCGGGGATCAGTGCCAGCGAACTGGATTTGATCATTGTGGCCACCTCGACACCGGACATGGTGTTTCCATCGGTGGCGACCATGGTGCAAAACAAATTGGGCGCTGCGGGCTGCCCTGCGTTTGACGTGCAGGCGGTGTGCAGCGGCTTTATTTACGCGGTGACCGTGGCTGACGCCATGATCCGCGCCGGCTCGGCCAGCAAGGCCCTGGTGATTGGCGCGGAGGTGTTCAGTCGCATTCTGGACTTCAAGGACCGTACCACCTGTGTGCTGTTTGGTGATGGTGCGGGCGCTGTTGTGCTCGAAGCCGGCACGACGCCCGGTATTTTGGCCACTGACATCCACGCCGATGGCAAGCACCGCGATATTTTGTCTGTGCCGGGCCATGTTTCTGGCGGCAATGTCCTGGGTGACCCGGTGCTCAAGATGGACGGCCAGGCCGTGTTCAAGCTGGCCGTGGGCGTGCTGGAAGAAACGGCACGTGCCAGCCTGACCAAAGCCGGTCTGCAAGACAGCCACATTGACTGGTTGATTCCGCACCAGGCCAATATTCGCATCATGCAAAGCACGGCCAAAAAGCTCAAGATGCCTTTGGAAAAAGTGGTGGTCACCGTCGATCAGCACGGCAACACCTCGGCGGCTTCCATTCCCCTGGCGCTGGACGCCGCGGTGCGCGATGGCCGCATTCAGCGCGGCCAGAACCTCATGCTCGAAGGCGTGGGCGGCGGCTTCACCTGGGGCTCGGTGCTGGTGAAATTCTGATTTCCTGTTTGTTTTCTTCTTGCAGAACATGACGACATTTGCTTTTGTATTCCCCGGCCAGGGCTCGCAATCGGTGGGCATGCTGGACGCCTGGGGTGACCACCCCGCTGTGCTCGAAACCCTCAAGGAAGCCTCTGACGCGATGGGTGAGAACCTGACGCAATTGATCAAGGACGGTCCCAAGGAAGCGCTGGCGCTGACCACCAACACCCAGCCCGTGATGCTGGTGGCAGGTGTGGCGGCTTACCGCGCCTGGCTGGCCGAGGGCGGTGCCAAGCCCGCCGTGGTGGCGGGTCACTCGCTGGGCGAGTACAGCGCTTTGGTGGCTTCGGGTGTATTGACGCTGGCTCAGGCCGCGCCGCTGGTGCGTTTGCGTGCTGCGGCCATGCAGGAAGCCGTACCTGTGGGCGTGGGCGCCATGGCCGCGGTATTGGGTCTCGCGTCTGACAAGGTCATGGAAGGCTGCAAAGAGGCGCAAGCCAGCTTTGGCGCGGGCAGCGCGGAAGTGGTGGAGGCCGTGAACTTTAATGATGCGGCGCAGACCGTGATCGCTGGCACCAAGGCCGGCGTGGACAAGGCCTGCGAAGTGCTCAAGGGTATGGGTGCCAAGCGCGCCTTGCTGCTGCCGGTGTCGGCACCTTTTCACTCCAGCCTCATGAAGCCTGCCGCCGAGAAGCTGCGCGAAAAACTCGCTACGCTGGAACTGGCCGCGCCACAAATTCCGGTGGTGAACAACATCGATGTGGCGGTGCAAACCGATGCAGACCGTATCCGTGACGCCCTGTACCGCCAGGCCTTTGGCCCGGTGCGTTGGGTGGAATGCGTGCAGGCCATCAAGGCGCGTGGCGTCACCACCCTGGTGGAGTGCGGCCCCGGCAAGGTGCTGGCAGGCATGACCAAGCGCATTGACGCTGAATTGAACGGGTTGGCACTGTTTGATCCCGCCACCCTCGCTGAAGTCAAAGGAGCCCTCGCATGAGCGACAAACAAGTAGCCCTCGTCACGGGCGCATCGCGCGGAATTGGCGCCGCCATTGCGTTGCAGTTGGCCCAGAACGGTTTCATCGTCATTGGTACCGCAACGTCTGACGACGGCGCAGCCAAGATCAGCCAGGCCCTGTCGGCCTATGCGGGCTGCCGTGGCGCCAACCTGAACGTGACCGATGCCTCTGCAGGCGAGGCCTTGATTGACGCCATTGTCAAGGAGCACGGCAGCCTGCAGGTGCTGGTCAACAATGCCGGCATCACCCGCGATACCCTGGCCATGCGCATGAAAGACGACGACTGGGACGCTGTGGCCGACACCAATTTGCGTGCCGTGTTCCGCATGAGCCGTGCCGTGATCCGCCCCATGATGAAGCAGCGCTATGGCCGCATCATCAGCATCACCAGTGTGGTGGGCGCCTCAGGCAACCCCGGTCAGGCCAACTACGCAGCCGCCAAAGCGGGTGTGGCGGGCATGACCCGCGCCCTTGCTCGCGAGCTGGGCAGCCGCGGCATTACCGTCAACTGCGTGGCGCCGGGCTTCATCGAGACCGACATGACAGCGGCTCTGCCCGAAGAGCAACAAAAAGCCCTGCTGGGTCAGATCCCGCTGGGACACCTGGGCAAGCCGCAAGACATAGCCCATGCGGTGGCTTATCTGGCCAGCGCGCAAGCCGGTTATGTAACTGGACAAGAGCTGCATGTGAATGGCGGGATGTTCATGGCCTGACCAGGCACATGAAAACTCCGGCCCACATGCGGGTAAAATGACATTTTTTTACAACCCTTAGAGGGATCCCATGAGCGATATCGAAGCACGTGTCAAGAAAATCATTGCTGAACAACTCGGCGTTGAAGAGTCCCAAGTGACCAACGAAAAAGCCTTTGTGGCCGATCTGGGCGCTGACTCCCTGGACACGGTGGAACTGGTGATGGCACTCGAAGACGAGTTCGGCATCGAGATTCCCGACGAAGACGCAGAAAAAATCACCACGGTGCAAGCTGCGATCGACTACGCCAACAGCAAGAAGGCCTAATTGCCCATGACCCGGCGCCGCGTTGTTGTCACGGGTTTGGGATGTATCAGCCCCGTGGGCAACACGGTGGCAGATGCATGGTCCAACCTGCTTGCCGGCCAGTCCGGCATTGGTCTGATCAGCAAGTTCGATGCTTCAGCCCTGGCGTGCAAGATCGCGGGCGAAGTCAAAGGCTTTGATCTGGAGTCCTACATCAGCACCAAAGAGGCGCGGACCATGGATTCCTTCATTCACTACGGCATTGCTGCTGCTGCACAAGCCGTGGCCGATGCGGGCCTGGCCACTGGCGAAGCCTTGGGTGAAGAAGAGGCTTGCCGTATTGGGGTGGTGATTGGTTCGGGTATTGGCGGTCTGCCAATGATCGAAGAAACCCATGCCGAATACACCAACCGCGGCCCACGCCGTATTTCTCCTTTCTTTGTGCCAGCCTCGATCATCAACATGATCTCTGGCCACGTGTCCATGCGTTTTGGCTTCAAGGGCCCGAACCTGGCCGTGGTGACCGCCTGCACAACCGGTTTGCACAGCATTGGTGAAGCCGGCCGCCTGATCGAGTACGGCGATGCCGACGTCATGATCGCTGGCGGCTCCGAAGCCACCGTCTCGCCGCTGGGCGTGGGCGGTTTTGCCGCCATGCGCGCCCTGTCCACCCGCAACGACGACCCTACGGCCGCATCCCGCCCCTGGGACAAGGACCGCGATGGTTTTGTGCTGGGTGAGGGAGCCGGTGTGCTGGTGCTCGAAGAGTACGAACACGCCAAAGCACGTGGCGCCAAGATCTACGCTGAACTGGGCGGTTATGGCATGAGTGCCGATGCCGGCCACATGACTGCTCCCAGCATGGACGGTCCGCGCCGCGCCATGCTCAACGCTCTGCGCAACGCAGGTGTCAATGCCGACCAGGTCGATTACCTGAACGCGCACGGCACCTCCACGCCTTTGGGCGATGTGAACGAAACCAATGCCATCAAGGCTGCGCTGGGTGACCACGCGAAGAAGATGGTGGTCAGCTCGACCAAGTCCATGACGGGGCACCTGCTCGGTGGTGCCGGCGGCATCGAGAGTGTGTTCACCGTACTGGCTTTGCACAATCAGAAGGTCCCTCCGACCATCAACCTGGTCAACCAGGATCCCGAGTGCGATCTGGACTACTGCGCCAACACCGCGCGCGATCTGAAGATCGATGTGGCCGTCAAAAACAACTTTGGTTTTGGCGGCACCAACGGTACCCTGGTGTTCAAGCGCGTTTAACGGCGCCAAGCGTCATGCGAACAGCCCCACCCGTGCAATACCCGGTGGGGCTTTTTCTTTGGTGGCGTCGGGCCATCTGGTTGTTTTTCGCAATGTCTGTCTTGAGTGCGCCTGTACTGTTGTGGGCAACGCCGCTGGCAGCTGCGTCTTTGACAGGAACTCTTTTGCTGGTGTGTGCCATGGCATGGGCGTTGAATCGCTATCAGAACAAAGTGTGCAAGACCAGCGGGTACCTGCTTTGGGATGAAGGTTGTTGGCACTATATGCATGATGGGCAAGTCGGGGGCATTGAACACTTGTCAGTGCTTTGGGATGCTGGCGATCGCATGTGGTTACGCTGGAGCAGCTTGATGCCGGGCTCCAGGCGGTCTTGGAGTGAAGCTTGGTTGCTTAACCGCGACGCCCCCGAGCACTGGCATTTGCTCCGTTGCGCCGTGGCAGCGCACTCTGGAAAAAACTTTACACAGCCCTCACATTAGCCTTAAGTCTCTGGGGCAAGATACGCGCACGCATGGAATGTTTGCGCAAATGCCAAATTTCGTTTCCATCTTTCATTGCAGGAGTCAGCCTTGAAAACCGTGTCTTTCAACAAGAAGCTTCTTGCTGCAGCAGGCGCTGCGATTGCTCTGGGTGCAGGTGTCATGCTGTGGACGCAAAGTGTGCAGGCCCAATCCGCCGTGAGTACGGCCAGTGTCGCCGCGCCAAGTACACCCTTGGTCAGAGGGCTGCCAGATTTCACAGCCCTTGTGGATGCAGTGGGTCCCTCGGTGGTCAATATCCGCACACTTGAGCGTGTTCGCCCTCAAGCTGAACGGGGGGACGGCAACATGGACCCAGAAATGCAGGAGTTCTTCCGGCGTTTCTTTGGTGCGCCTTTCCCCGGTATGCCGCAGCAACCGCAACAACCTCAGCCGCGTCGTCGCGGAGGGCAGGGTGAGGGGGAACTGCGCCCCAGCGGGGTGGGCTCGGGTTTTGTCCTGACGGCTGACGGATTCATCATGACCAATGCCCATGTGGTCGAGGGTGCCGATGAAGTGCTTGTGACGTTGGCGGACAAACGTGAACTCAAGGCCAAGGTGGTTGGGTTGGACAAACGCTCGGATGTGGCGGTGGTGAAAGTGCCTGTCAGTGGCTTGCCTGCGCTCAAGGTGGGTGATGTGAGTCAGCTCAAGGTGGGTGAGTGGGTCATTGCGATTGGTTCACCCTTTGGTCTTGAGAACACGGTCACGGCCGGCATTGTGAGTGCCAAACAGCGAGATACAGGAGACTATCTCCCCTTTATCCAGACCGATGTCGCCATCAATCCGGGCAACTCGGGTGGTCCGCTGATCAATATGCGCGGCGAAGTGGTGGGTGTCAACAGTCAGATTTATTCGCGCTCGGGCGGCTACATGGGGATTTCGTTCTCGATTCCGATGGACGAAGCCATGCGTGTGAGCGATCAGATTCGTGCCAATGGTCGTGTAACCCGTGGCCGTGTGGGTGTGCAGATCGACCAAGTCAGTACCGAGGTGGCCGAGTCCATCGGCTTGGGCAAAGCCAGGGGGGCGCTGGTGCGCATGGTGGAGTCCGGTGGGCCTGCAGAAAAGGCCGGCTTGCAGGCCGGGGACATCATTCTTCAGTTCGATGGCAAGCCCATCGACAAGGCTTCTGACCTGCCTCGCATTGTCGGCAACACCCGACCCGGTACCAAGGCCGAGATGCAGGTTTATCGCCGAGGTGTGCAGCGAAAGCTCACCGTGACAGTGGGTGAATTGCCTGCGGACAAAGTACAAGCTGAGGCCAATACAGCCGATGAACAAGTGCAGACAAACAATGTGTTGGGTTTGACGGTGACCAATTTGTCGGCCGATCAAAAGAAGCAGCTTCGTGTCGAGGGTGGTGTGCGTATCACTGCCGCTCAGGGCGCAGGGGCCCGTGCTGGTTTGCGCGAGGGGGATGTGGTTTTGGCGGTGGGCAACAAGCAGGTGTTGCAAGTAGCCGATTTCAATGCGGCAGTAGGAACTGTTGAGCCGGGCAAGATCGTGAGCATGCTGGTGCGTCGCGGTGAGACTGTTCAATACGTCCTGGTGCGCACCGTGCGCTGATGATGGCTTTGTCAAGAGGCCCTTTGTCCTTTCAGGACCGAGGGCCATTGTTTTGGGGTTTGCGCAACGGATACAAAAAATAAATGACGTGAGTACAAGCTAACTTGATGTCTCGTTCATAACGCGATTGGCTAAAATAAGCCACCTTGATCAGCAATTGATGGCATAAAGCGCAAGAGCCACTTCACGATGTGAGACGTCCCGCAGGCATGCACCGGGCATCCACATTTCACGCACAGCTTGTCCAGAATTTTGTCCACACAATCTGTGGATAAATTGTGAGTAATTCAATGTGTTGTGACTTGGCAACGGCCTGTAGCCGGCTTGCCGACCTGTTCAAACAGGCGGTTTTGCCTACAATGAAGTCCCAACTATCGCAGTTGCCATAGATTGTTGGTTCAGGGCGCGTCCAAGTGAGACGCGCCCTTTTTTTCTGGCTGTGAAGCACACAAACGATGAACCACATTCGTAATTTCTCCATCATTGCCCACATTGATCACGGTAAGTCCACGCTGGCCGACCGGATCATTTCGCGCTGTGGAGGATTGTCCGATCGCGAGATGAGCGAACAGGTGCTCGACTCCATGGACATCGAAAAAGAGCGCGGCATCACCATCAAGGCGCAGACGGCTGCGCTGCAGTACAAAGCCAGGGATGGCAAGGTCTACAACCTCAACCTGATTGACACCCCTGGCCATGTGGACTTCTCCTATGAGGTGAGCCGCTCGCTGTCGGCTTGCGAAGGCGCATTGTTGGTGGTGGACGCCAGCCAGGGTGTGGAGGCCCAGACTGTGGCCAATTGCTACACCGCCCTGGACTTGGGCGTCGAGGTGCTGCCCGTGCTCAACAAGATGGATTTACCTCAGGCCGATCCCGAGAACGCCAAGCAGGAAATCGAGGACGTGATCGGCATCGATGCCTCGGGTGCCGTGCCTTGCTCCGCCAAGACAGGCATGGGCGTGGAAGATATTCTGGAAATGGTGGTGGCCAAAGTGCCCGCGCCGCGTGGCAACCCCGAGGGGCCCTTGCGCGCCATGATCATTGACAGCTGGTTTGACAGCTATGTGGGTGTGGTCATGCTGGTGCGCGTGGTCGATGGCAAGCTCCAACGGGGTGACAAGATCAAGCTCATGGCGACCGAGTCGCTCTACAACGCCGAAAAACTTGGCGTGTTTACCCCGCACAACGAATCGCGCGATGCGCTCAAGGCCGGTGAGGTGGGCTACATCATTGCTGGCATCAAGGAACTCAAGGCGGCCAAGGTGGGCGATACCATCACGGCCATCAAGACATCCAGCGGTGCCAACCTCGAGTTCGCGACCGAGGCGCTGCCTGGCTTCAAGGAAGTGCAGCCACAGGTTTTTGCAGGTCTGTACCCGTCCGAAGCCAGTGAATACGACCAGCTGCGCGATGCGCTGGAAAAGCTTCAGCTCAACGATGCAGCCCTGCGCTACGAGCCCGAAGTTTCACAGGCGCTGGGCTTTGGCTTTCGCTGCGGCTTCCTGGGACTGCTGCACATGGAAATCGTGCAGGAGCGTCTGGAGCGCGAGTTTGATCAGGATTTGATCACCACAGCTCCCAGCGTGGTGTACGAAGTGGTCAAGGGTGATGGTGAGGTCATCCAGGTCGAGAACCCTTCCAAGATGCCCGATGTGGGACGTATCCAGGAAATCCGGGAACCCATTGTGACGGTGCACCTGTACATGCCTCAGGACTACGTGGGTGCCGTGATGACGCTGGCCAATCAGAAACGCGGCGTACAGATCAACATGGCCTACCATGGCAAGCAGGTCATGCTGACCTATGAAATGCCACTGGGCGAGATCGTGCTGGACTTCTTCGACAAGCTCAAGTCGGTCAGTCGGGGTTACGCTTCCATGGACTATGAGTTCAAGGAGTACCGGGCCTCTGATGTGGTCAAAGTGGACATGCTGCTCAACGGCGAAAAGGTGGACGCCCTGTCCATCATCGTGCACCGCAGCCAGTCGCAATACCGTGGTCGCGCTGTGGCGGCCAAGATGCGCGAGATCATCAGCCGTCAGCAGTTTGATGTGGCCATTCAGGCCGCCATCGGGGGCAATGTGATTGCACGTGAAACCATCAAGGCTTTGCGCAAGAACGTGTTGGCCAAGTGCTATGGTGGCGACATCACGCGCAAGCGCAAATTGCTCGAAAAGCAGAAGGCGGGTAAGAAACGCATGAAACAGATTGGTTCGGTCGAGGTGCCGCAAGAGGCATTCCTGGCCATTTTGCAGGTGGAAGATTGATGCCATTGCTCACGGGTTTGATTCTGGGCGCCTTTGTGGCGTATGGTGCAGGCTGGTACCTGGGCATGTTCACGGGTAACTTTGCCTTGCTGATGCTCATGGCGACGGTGGTCTCGGGGGTGTATTGGGTTGCCGAACGCCTGGTGTTTCTGCCCAGGCGCAAAGCGGCCGCAGCCCAGCTGCAGACGCAGGCGGCGCAGCGGCGTGAAGAGCTTTCTCGCATGGGCATTGCGCAGACTGATGTGGATGTGACTGCTGCAAGCGAAAAGCTCATCATGCAGCCCTGGTGGCTGGATTGGACAGCGGGGCTGTTCCCGGTCATTGCCGTGGTGTTCATCCTTCGCTCGTTCCTGTTCGAACCCTTCAAGATTCCTTCGGGCTCCATGATCCCGACCTTGCTGGTGGGTGACCTCATTCTGGTCAACAAGTTCCACTATGGTCTGCGCCTGCCTGTGGCGAACATCAAAATGACGCAGGGTGAACCCGTGCGCCGTGGCGATGTGATGGTGTTTCGCTACCCTCCCAATCCGAATGTGGACTACATCAAGCGTGTGGTCGGTTTGCCCGGGGATGAAGTGGCGTACCTCAACAAAAAGCTGACGATCAACGGCCAGCCGGTGGCTGTCGCTGACCTGCCCGAATTTTTTGACGAATCGGTCATGCGCTATTTCAGGCAGGAGCGCGAAAGCCTGAGTGACAAGCCGCACTTGATCATTGAAGACAATGACCGTCCGGCCTTTATTGCCGGTGTGGGCGACTACCCGTTTCGTGACCATTGCCGCTACAGTGTGGAAGGCGTGGTTTGCAAGGTTCCTGAAGGTCACTACTTCATGATGGGCGACAACCGAGACAACTCGCTCGATTCGCGCTACTGGGGTTTTGTGCCCGACGCCAACATCGTGGGCAAGGCCTTCTTTGTCTGGATGAACTTTGGCAATTTCAAACGCATCGGTTCGTTTGACTGATGAGGTCCGCACCATGACCTTGCCTGCAGCTTTTGCCGATTTGCAAATCCGTCTGGGTTACGCTTTCCGTGATGTGAATTTGCTGCAGCGGGCCATGACCCACCGCAGCTTTGGTGCTGACCACAACGAGCGCCTGGAGTTTTTGGGTGATTCGGTGCTTAACCTGGTGGTGGCCCATTTGCTGTTTGACCGCTTGGCGAATATGCCCGAGGGCGATTTGTCCCGCGTGCGTGCCAATCTGGTCAAACAGGAGACCCTGCACCAGCTGGCGCTGCAACTGGAACTGCCTGGCCGCATGCGTCTGGGTGAAGGTGAGTTGAAGTCGGGCGGCACGCGCCGTGCATCCATTCTGGCGGATGCGCTGGAAGCGCTCATCGGCGGGGTGTACCTGGACGGTGGTTTTGACGCGGCGCAAGCGCTGGTGCAGCGCCTGTTCGCCAAGGTCGAGATTCGCCCCGACATGCAAGCGGCCGAAAAAGATCCCAAAACCCAGTTGCAGGAATGGCTGCAAGGCCGCAAACTGCCCCTGCCGCGGTACACAGTCATTGGGACCAGCGGCGCGGCGCATCGCCAAACCTTTGAAGTGGCTTGCGAAGTACCGGACTTGAAGAAACACGAACGCGGTACGGGCGCTTCACGCCGCGCCGCAGAGCAAGCGGCTGCTGCCGCTTTGCTCGCTATCCTGACCCAGGCAGATAAAGCATGACTGACCACAACGACGCACACGAGCAAACGCCACACGAGCAAACGCCACACGAGCGACTGCGCCGCCGCTCCATCGACATTCCGGGTGTGACGGTGCAGCCGCGCTCCGCGTCTGAGGCGCAAGACTTGCCACCTGTGGCCGAATCCGGGCCTGAGCAGGCTGCAGGGCCGCAGCGTTGCGGCCTGGTGGCCATTGTGGGCAAGCCGAACGTTGG
This sequence comes from Limnohabitans sp., assembly GCF_038134685.1. Classification (GTDB taxonomy): domain Bacteria; phylum Pseudomonadota; class Gammaproteobacteria; order Burkholderiales; family Burkholderiaceae_C; genus Limnohabitans_A. The sequence goes on from NZ_JAYPVP010000002.1 coordinate 25,886, forward strand.
CAAGTCCACCTTGCTCAATGCGCTGGTGGGGCAAAAAATCAGCATCACTTCGCGCAAGGCGCAGACCACGCGCCACCGCATCACCGGCATGCGCACCGAGGGCGCGACCCAGTTTGTGTTTGTCGATACGCCAGGTTTTCAGACCCGTCACAGCACCGCGCTGAACAAGTCGCTGAACAAAACCGTCATGGGTGCGGTGGGCGATGTGGACCTGGTCTTGTTTGTGGTGGAAGCCGGTCAATTCACTTTGGCCGATGCCAAAGTTTTGTCCTTGCTCAAGGCCAATATTCCCACGCTGCTGGTGGCCAACAAGCTCGATGCGGTCCATCGCCGCGCCGAAATCGCGCCCTGGCTGCGCGACATGCAGGAGCGCCACGCATTTGCCGAATTTGTGCCCATGTCGGCCAAGAACCCCAAGGACATCGAGCGTCTGTTGGGCATTTGCGAAAAGTACCTGCCTGAGCAAGGGTGGTGGTATTCGCCCGACGAGCTGACCGACCGCAGCGAAAAGTTCCTGGCCAGCGAAATCGTGCGCGAAAAGCTGTTCCGTTTGACGGGTGATGAGCTGCCTTACACCTCCACCGTGGTGGTGGACAAGTTTGAGGAAGAGCCTGGCCGCACGGCTAATCGCATGGTGCGTATTGCTGCGACCATTGTGGTCGAGCGCGACAGCCACAAAGCCATGGTGATTGGTGACAAGGGCGAAAAACTCAAACGCATCGGCATGGAGTCACGCCAGGAGCTGGAAAAGCTGATGGATGCCAAGGTGTTCATCGAGCTGTGGGTGAAAGTTCGCTCGGGCTGGGCGGACGACGAGGCCCGCGTGCGCTCTTTCGGTTACGAGTAAAGCGCTCAGGCCGCACAACAGGCACAAGCCATGGCCACCAAACGCATCGGGGATGAGCCAGCGTACGTGCTGCACCACTATGACTGGAGCGAAAGCAGCCTGATTCTGGAGATGTTCACCCGCCACGCCGGACGTGTGGCGCTGGTGGCCAAGGGCGTGAAGAAACCCAGCTCCAGCTTCAGGCCGGTGCTTCTGCCTTTGCAGCCTCTTCGGGTCAGTTACGGGGGTGATGCCGATATTCGCACCCTCAAATCGGTGGATTGGGTCGGTGGTCATGTGATGCCCACAGGTGAGGCCTTGCTCTCGGGCTACTACCTCAATGAGTTGTTGATGCGTTTGCTGGCACGCGACGATCCGCACGAGCGGGTGTTTGATATTTACGCGCCCACGGTGGCTTTGCTGGCCAGCGGGCAAAACAGCTTGTTGCAACCGGCTTTGCGGGCGTTTGAATTGTTGCTGTTGCGTGAGTTGGGCTTGCTGCCCACGCTGGATGCACAAACCTTGAGCCTGCATGCGTTACAGCCCGAGCAAGCCTATGCACTGGTGCCCGAAGTGGGCTTGCGCCGAGCCGCAACAGATGACCGTTACCATTTGTCAGGTGCACAGTGGCTCGCTTTGAATGAGGCCATGTCCGAAGGACAGCCGCTGACGGCCTTATGGACCCTGCCTGAGCTCGCTTCGAGCGCTTTGCGCGTGATGCTGCGGCAGCTACTCACCTACCATTGCGGCGTGGGCGCACTCAAGACCCGTCAAATCATGCTGGATTTGCAAAACCTATGAACACACAAGTTTCTGGCGCTGTGTCGCTGTCCGTCAATGTCAACAAGGTGGCCTTGTTGCGAAACTCGCGCCACCTGGGTATTCCCAGTGTTACGCGTGCCGCGCAGCTATGTCTGCAGGCAGGGGCGCAAGGCATCACCATTCACCCGCGCCCGGACGAGCGCCACATTCGCGCCACCGATGTCGACGAACTGGCCGCACTCATGAAAGCCTGGCCTGATCGCGAATTCAACATTGAGGGCAACCCCTTTCACAACCTGATGGCGCATGTGCGCGAAGTGCGCCCGCACCAGGTGACGTTTGTGCCCGACGGCGAAGGCCAGTTCACTAGCGACCATGGTTGGTCCTTCCCGCAAGATGCTCAGCGCCTGAAACCCTTGATTGACGAATGTAAGGCCCTGGGCGTGCGTGTGAGTTTGTTCATGGACCCGGTGCCAGAGCAGATGGCAGCGGCCCGCGCCGTGGGGGCCGACCGTGTGGAGCTTTACACCGAGCCTTATGCCGCGTCCTGGGGTACACCCGAACATGCGGCGCAACTGCAACGCTATGCTGACGCCGCTCAAGCCGCGCTGGATGTGGGGTTGGGCCTCAATGCTGGCCACGACCTCAACCGTGACAACCTGCCCGCATTTGTGAAAGCCGTGCCGGGTTTACAGGAAGTCTCGATTGGCCACGCGCTGATCGGCGACGCACTGGAGCTGGGCTATGCCGCCACCGTGCGTGCTTACCTGAACTGCCTGAAAAAATGATTTACGGCATCGGCACCGATATTTGCGACATCCGCCGCATCCGTGCCAGTCTGGAACGGCACGGCGACCGCTTTGCGGCCAAGGTCTTGTCCGAAGCCGAAATGGTCACCTGGAAGCAGCGCAGCGCACGTTGGCCCGAACGTGGTGTGCGCTACCTGGCCACGCGGTTTTCAGCCAAAGAGGCCTTCAGCAAAGCGATTGGGCTGGGCATGCGCATGCCCATGACCTGGCGCTTTTGCGAAGTGGGCAAGCTGCCCAGCGGACAGCCCTACATCGTGTTGCACGGCGAGCTGAAAGACTGGTTTGAAGCCAAGCGGCTGAAGGCCCACATCACCGTGACCGACGAGAGCGAATACGCCGCCAGCTTTTGCGTAGTCGAAACCACTTGAATTGTGCGGGCCCGGCCCGATATGAAAGCTCTAGCCCATGACACAACACGCCCCCCTGATTCTGGACATTGCCGGCACCTCGCTCACCAAGGTTGACCGTCGGCGTTTGAAGCACCCGCTGGTGGGCGGCCTGATTCTGTTTGGTCGCAACTGGCAAAGCCGGGCCCAATTGACCGAGCTGTGTGCCGAGGTCAAAAGCATCTGCCCGGATGTGCTGATTGCGGTGGACCACGAAGGTGGGCGTGTGCAGCGTTTCCGTACCGATGGCTTCACACATCTGCCGGCGATGCGTGCGTTTGGCGAGATGTGGCTGCAAGACGGTAAAGGCATGCCGGGCTCGGGAGCCTTGAAGGCCTGCGAAGCGGCCACTTCCGCGGGCTTTGTGCTCGCCAGCGAGTTGCGAGCTTGTGGCGTGGATTTCAGCTTTACGCCGGTGCTTGACCTCGACCATGGTGAAAGTGGCGTGATTGGTGACCGCGCCTTCGCACGCGATCCGCGCATGGTGTCTTTGTTGGCACGCAGCCTGATGCAAGGCTTGCTGCAAGCAGGTATGGCCAATTGCGGCAAACATTTTCCCGGGCATGGCGCCGTCAAGGCCGACTCCCACGTGGCCCTGCCGGTGGACAAGCGCAGCCTCAAAGCCATTTTGGAGGACGACGCGTTGCCTTACACCTGGCTGGGCAGTGTGCTCACGGCAGTGATGCCGGCGCACGTGATCTACAGCAAGGTCGATGCGCGGCCTGCGGGCTTCTCTTCACGCTGGATTCAGGACATTCTGCGCGGTCAGCTGGGCTTTGATGGTGTGGTCTGTACCGACGACCTGTCCATGGCTGCGGCGCGCCAGATCGGAGGGCGCGAGCTGAGCTATACCGAAGCGGTGCTTGCCGCTTTGCAAGCCGGGTGCGATCTGGCCCTGCTGTGCAACAGATCGGCGGTCAACGATGGCGCCGAGCTTGATGACGTGCTCGATGGTTTGGCCGAAGCTTTGGTCAAAGGCCTTTGGGTGCCGGATCAAGCCAGCGAAGAACGTCGTTTGTCCTTGCTGCCGCGTTCGCCTGCCCGTGCCTGGGATGAGTTGGTGCGCGCACGGGACTATATGCAGGCCCTCGATCGCTTGCCCTGACAAGGAGCCATGAAATGAATGTGTTGTTGCAAGGTCTGGTCAGACTCTTCATGGGTTTGCTGGGGCTGGCCTTTCTTGCCGGTTTGTTGTTGGCGCTGGGCGTGTATGTGCTGTTTGCCAGTGTGCGTTGGCTGCTGACGGGGCAAAAGCCCCAGGTCGTCATGGTCTGGCAGCAGTTCGGTCAGATGCGCAAAGGTGCGCGCTGGGCCGCGCCAGGCATGGGTACGCCTTTCGAGCAGGGCGCAGCACCTGCCGATGATGTGGTGGATGTGGAAGTGCGCGAGGTGCGGGAAACGCAAGAAAAGCTGCCGCACAAAGCAGGCTGACAAACTGGAGATGGCTTCGTGCCTCGCAATGACACGCACGTCATTGCGAGCGAAGCGCAGCAATCTGCCAGGTATTAAGCCAAATCGTGCTCGCGGCGCAGGGCCGGGAACAGGATGATGTCGCGAATGCTGGGGCTGTCGGTCAGCAGCATCATCAGGCGGTCGATGCCGATGCCGCAGCCGCCAGCAGGCGGCATGCCGTATTCAAGGGCGCGCACGAAGTCGTGGTCAAAGAACATGGCCTCGTCGTCGCCACCGTCCTTGGCGGCCACCTGGGCGTGGAAACGGGCGGCCTGGTCTTCGGCGTCGTTCAGCTCGGAGAAGCCGTTGCCGAATTCGCGGCCAGTGATGTAGAGCTCAAAGCGCTCGGTCACCTCAGGGCGCACGTCGTTGGCGCGGGCCAGCGGGCTGATCTCGGTGGGGTGTTCCATGATGAAGGTGGGCTCCCAGAGCTTGTCTTCCACGGTTTCTTCAAAGTAGAGCACCTGCAGGCTGGCCAGGCTGCGGCTGCTGAGTTTGTCCTTCTCTTCGCTCATACCCAGTTTTTTCAGGGCGCTGATCAGCCAGGCCGCATCGTCCACATGGGCGCCAGCCTCGGTGTGGGCGTAAATGGCCTCGCGAATCGTCATGCGGGCAAAGGGTTTAGACAGGTCCACCGCACGACCACCGTAGCTCAGCTGCAGGCTGCCCGCAGCGTTCATGGCCGCGTCGCGGATGAGCTGTTCGGTGAAGCCCATCAGGTCCTGGTAGTTCCAGTAGGCCGCGTAGAACTCCATCATGGTGAATTCGGGGTTGTGGCGAACCGAAATGCCTTCGTTGCGGAAGTTGCGGTTGATTTCGAACACGCGCTCAAAGCCACCGACCAGCAGGCGCTTGAGGTAGAGCTCGGGCGCGATGCGCAGGAACATCTCTTGTTCAAGTGCGTTGTGGTGCGTCACGAAGGGGCGGGCGTTGGCGCCGCCGGGAATCGGGTGCAGCATGGGCGTTTCGACTTCCAGGAAGCCGTGCTGCACCATGAACTCGCGAATGCCGCTGACGGCGCGCGAGCGGGCCGTGAAGCGTTTGCGGGCGGTTTCGTCGGTCATCAGGTCGACATAGCGCTGGCGGTATTTGACTTCCTGGTCGTGGATGCCGTGGAACTTGTCGGGCATCGGGCGCAGGCTCTTGGTCAGCAGGCGGATGCTGCTAGCGTGGATGGACAGCTCGCCGGTGCGCGTCTTGAACAGTTGGCCTTCGACAGCAATGATGTCGCCCAGGTCCCAGTGCTTGAAGCCGTTATAGACCTCTTCGCCCACATCGTCTTTGGTGATGTAGGCCTGGATGCGCCCGGTGGCGTCCTGCAGCGTGGCAAAGCTGGCTTTGCCCATGACGCGCTTGAGCATCATGCGGCCAGCCACCTTGACTTGCACCTTGGCAACGCCTTCGCCGTTGAGGGCTTCGGGATCGGCAGCGCCGTGTACATCGTGCAGC
>NZ_JAYPVP010000002.1:31579-107473 GCF_038134685.1 Limnohabitans sp.
GTGCTCAGGCTTGAAGTCGTTGGGAAAGGCCACGCCTTTGCCCTCAGCCTGGGCTTGGCGCAGGGCTTTGAGTTTTTCGCGGCGCTCGGCAATCAGCTGGTTTTCGTCTTGCTGGGGCGCGGCTGGGGCAGTGGTGGTGTCGGACATGGTCTTGTGTTTGCTAGGGTCCCGCATCGGTCTTGGCTGCGGGCTGGGCCAAAACCTTCTATTTTACCGGGCAGGCTCGGTATCATGAGAGGTTGTTGTTGAAAGGAGCCCCATGTTTTTGAACTTGATTTCCATGTTGCTGGATATCGCAGCCAGTCTGGTGGCGGGGGCCTGCCTGTTGCGTTTGCTGATGCAGTGGCAACGGGTGTCCTTTCGTCAGCCCTTGGGACAATTTGTCTGCGCTGTGACCGATTGGCTGGTGCTGCCCTTGCGTCGGTATATTCCGGCCTGGGGTAAGCTGGATACGGCCAGCGTAGCAGGGGCCTGGCTGGTCAAGGTTGTGCAATACGGCATGCTGTGGGCTTTTTCGGGCGCCCAGGGGGCGTTGGCCTTGCTGCCTTTGGTCAGTGTGGTGGGCTTGGTGCAGTTGGTGGTGTCGGCCCTGAGTGCACTGGTGTTTTTGTATGTGCTGATGTCCTGGTTACAGCCGGGTTCTGCGGCCTATCATTTGCTGAACCTGTTGACACAGCCATTTCTGGACTTCCTGCGCAGACGTATGCCACGCTTGGGGGGCGTGGACATTTCGGCTTGGGTATTTCTGATTTTGATGCAGGTCCTGGGCGTGGTCCTCGCAGGCCTGCAAACCAGCTGGATGCGCTGATCAGCTGACGGCGTCCGCACTCTGGCGCTGGAGCATGGCCAGGGTGCTGGCGATGGTCCAGCGCAGCTCGCGGCGGTCGCAAATAAAGTCCACAGCACCTTTTTCCTGCAAAAATTCTGCTCGCTGAAAGCCTTCGGGCAGCTTGACGCGCACGGTGGTCTCAATCACGCGCGGACCGGCAAAGCCGATCAGTGCCTTGGGCTCGGCAATCACCACGTCCCCCACGAAGGCGAAACCGGCGGACACACCGCCCATGGTCGGGTCGGTCAGCACGCTGATGTAGGGCAGGCCCTTCTTGGCCAGGCGCGTCAGGGCGGCATTGGTCTTGGCCATCTGCATCAGCGAGAGCAGGCCTTCCTGCATGCGGGCGCCACCGGTGGCGGTGAAGCAGACAAAAGGCACTTTTTGCTCGATGGCGGTCTCGACACCGCGCACAAAACGCTCGCCCACCACCGAACCCATCGAGCCACCCATGAAATCGAACTCGAAGCAGGCTACGACCAGCTCGATGCTGTGCACGGCGCCACCCATGACCACCAGCGCATCGGTCTCGCCGGTGTTGTCCATGGCTTCTTTCAGGCGCTCGGGGTACTTGCGGCTGTCCTTGAACTTGAGGGCGTCCACAGGCACGACTTCCTGACCGATCTCGTAGCGGCCCTCACCGTCCAGAAAAGCGTTCAGGCGTGCACGTGCGCCAATGCGGTGGTGATGTCCACAGCTGGGGCAGACGTTGACGTTTTCTTCCAGATCGTGCTTGTAGAGCACCGTCTCGCAGCTCGGGCACTTGATCCAAAGACCCTCTGGTACCGAGCGGCGATCTGCCGGGTCAGTGTGGGCGATCTTTGGGGGCAACAGTTTTTCAAGCCAACTCATTGGGGTCTCCTTGGGGAGGGATTATCGCTGCTCAAGCGTCCAAAGCCTGGCGGATACCAGACAGGAAGTCAGCGGCCACTGCGTTGACCTGGTCGGCGCTTTCGTTTTCGATCAGCTGGATCAGGCGCGAGCCGATCACCACCGCATCGGCGACGCGGCTGATGGCCTTGGCCGTGGCGGCGTCGCGGATGCCAAAGCCCACGCCAACGGGCACGCTCACGTGCTGGCGGATGCGGGGCAGCATGGCTTCCACGGCGTCGATGTCCAGCGCGCCAGACCCCGTCACGCCCTTGAGCGAGACGTAGTACACATAGCCGCTGGCCACTTGCGCGACTTGCTGCATGCGCTCGTCCGTGCTGGTCGGAGCCAGCAAAAAGATCAGGTCCATGCTGTGGGCGCGCAGCTTGGCGGCGAACTCTACGCACTCTTCGGGCGGGTAATCCACGATCAGCACGCCGTCCACACCGGCAGCAGCGGCATCCTTGATGAAACTGTCCGCGCCGTGCTTCTGGTCGTAGCGCTCGACCGGGTTGGCGTAACCCATCAGCACCACAGGGGTGGTGGTGTTGGTCTGGCGGAACGCGCGCACCATGTCCAGCACCTGCACCAGGCCAATGCCGAAGGCCAGCGCGCGGTCGCCGGCTTTCTGGATCACAGGGCCGTCAGCTGACGGGTCAGAGAAAGGCACGCCCAGCTCGATGATGTCGGCGCTGGCCGCGGCCATGGCGTGCATCAGCGAGGGGGTGCTGTCCGCGAACGGAAAGCCTGCGGTCACGAAAGGAATCAGCGCCTTGCGGCCCTGGGCTTTGAGCTGGGAGAGGGTGGTGTCAATGCGGCTCATCTCTTGGCTCACTTCACAAGATTCACGGGCTGTTCGCCGCCCTTGACCGACTGGCCACGGCAGCTGGGACGGCAGTAAAAGTCGGCCTGGCTCAGGTCTGCCACGGTACCAATGTCCTTGTCGCCACGGCCGGACAGGTTGACCAGAATCGACTGGTCCGGGCGCATGGTTTTGGCCAGTTTCATGGCGTAGGCCACGGCGTGGCTCGATTCGAGCGCCGGGATGATGCCTTCGGTACGGCACAGGTAGTGGAAGGCGTCGAGCGCTTCCTTGTCGGTGATGCCCACGTACTCGGCGCGGCCGATGTCCTTGAGGAAGGCGTGCTCGGGGCCGACGCCCGGGTAGTCCAGACCTGCACTCACGCTGTGCGTTTCGGTGATCTGGCCGTTGTCGTCCTGCAGCACATAGGTACGGTTGCCGTGCAGCACGCCGGGGCTGCCGCACTGCAGCGAGCACGAATGCTTGCCCGAATCCATGCCTTCACCGGCGGCCTCGACGCCGATCAGGCGCGTCTTCTCGTGCGCGATGTAGGGGTAGAAGATGCCCATCGCGTTGCTGCCGCCGCCCACGCAGGCGATCACGGCGTCGGGCTGCTGCTCGGCCATCTTCAGGCTCTTGAGCATTTCGGGCATCTGCGTCAGGCATTCTTCGCCGATCACGCTCTGGAAGTCGCGCACCATCATGGGGTAGGGGTGCGGGCCGGCCACAGTGCCGATGATGTAGAAGGTGTTGTCCACATTGGCGACCCAGTCGCGCATGGCTTCGTTCAGCGCGTCCTTGAGCGTCTTGCTGCCCGACTCCACCGGCACCACGGTTGCGCCCAGCAGCTTCATGCGGTAGACGTTGGGACTTTGGCGCTTGACGTCTTCACTGCCCATGTAGACCACGCACTCCAGGCCATAGCGGGCGCAGATGGTGGCGGTGGCCACGCCGTGCTGGCCCGCGCCGGTTTCGGCAATGATGCGCGGCTTGCCCATGCGTTTGGCCAGCAGCGCCTGGCCGATGGTGTTGTTGATCTTGTGCGCGCCGGTGTGGTTGAGGTCTTCACGCTTCAAGAAGATTTGCGCACCGCTCACTTCGCGGCTCATGCGGGCCGCGTGGTACACGGGGGAGGGACGGCCCACAAAGTGCGCCAGCTCGGACTTGAATTCGGCGATGAATTCGGGGTCTTGCTGGTACTTTGCGTAGGCCTCACGCAGTTCGTTGATGGCGTGCGTCAGCGTTTCGGACACAAAGCTGCCGCCGTAAATGCCAAAGTGGCCCTTGGCGTCGGGCTGGTGGTAGTCGTACATAAAACCTGAGGGGAAAGGGGTTCAGGAGAGCATGTTGTCAGCGGCGCGAACCGCAGCGACAAACTGCTGGATCTTGGCGGCATCTTTCAGGCCTTTGCCTGCTTCGATGCCCGAGCTCACGTCAACGGCCAAAGACCGCGCACGCGAGCGCAGCAGGCGAATGCCATCGGCCACGTTTGCAGGTGTGAGTCCACCAGACAAAACGAGGTGAGCGTTGACGTTTGGTGGCAGCAGTGACCAATTGAAGCTCTGGCCCGAGCCTCCGTAGCCGTCGACCAGGGTGTCGAGCAGCAGGGCTTGGGCATGTGGGTTGTCTTGGGCGAATTTTACCAAGTCGAAGCTGGAGGCGGGATTTTGCGGAATCCGGGCCACCCGTAAAAACGGTCGCTGACAGCGCTGGGCCACCTGGGCACAAAACTCGGCGCTTTCGTCACCATGAAACTGCAGCGTGGCACCCGGCACCTTGGCGCTGGCAACAGCCACTTCGTCACTGCTGGCATTCACAAACAACAACACCGGTGTGACAAAGGCGGGCAGGCGTACGGCCAATTCGCTGGCTCGCTCGGCGCTGACGTAGCGCGGGCTTTTGTCATAGAGCACAAAGCCCACGGCATCGGCACCAGCGTGGACGGCAGCGTCCACATCGGCTTCGCGGGTGAAGCCGCACATCTTGATGCGGGTACGGGTCTGAGCAGTCATGGCAGCCATTGAAAAGCAGGGGTATCGGTGGGCAGCTCCCATTCTGGCGCATAGACGGGGCCTGCGAAATACAGACCATCGGGCGAGAAGGTGGGCGCTGCCGCATCGCGGTTGCGCGCTGCCAGCACCTCGGCCATCCAGCTGGCCGGGTGCAGCCCTTGGCCAATGTAGACCAGGCAACCCATGATGTTGCGGATCATGTGGTGCAGAAACGCGCTGCCCTCGAAGTCGAAGCGCCAATAGGGGCCACGGCGCGAAATGTCGATGCGGTACAGCGTTTTGACCGGCGACAGCGCCTGGCAGCCACTGGCCCTGAACGAGCTGAAATCGTGCTCGCCCAGCAAATGCTGGCTGGCGCTTTGCATGGCCTGCAGGTCCAGCGGACGAAACACCCAGCCTACTTTGCCATGCTCAAGACTTGGGCGCACCGCAGACTCCAGCAGGATGTAGGTGTAGCGTCTTGCCACCGCACTGGCCCTGGCATGGAAGGTGTCGGGCACAGGTTGCGCCCATTGCACTGCGATGTCGGGGGGCAGGAAACGGTTGGTGCCGCGTACCCACGAAAACGGCTCACGGTCGATGTCGGTGTCCAGATGTACCACCTGCATCAGGCCATGCACACCCGTGTCGGTGCGGCCTGCGCAAAGCGTATGGACGGGGATGGTGGCGAATTCCTGCAGCGCGGCTTCAAGCTTGTCCTGAATGGTTTGACCATTGGGCTGGCTTTGCCAGCCCAAGTAGCCGTGACCGTTGTAGCTGATGCCGAGGGCCAGTCTCACTGCAGGGTGTTGAGCAGCTGCAGCGCCTGGGTTTGCACGCTGGGGTTGTTGGACTTGATGGCTGACAGCAAAAGTGCGCGGGCCAGATCTTTTTCACCCTGTTGTAACAATTGCTGGGCCAGTTGCAGTTTGTTGGCGCTGGTGTCGTTGGGGGCCGTCGGTACAGGTGCGGCAGGCACCTGTGCCGGGGTGGGCGATGTTGACATCACCATGGGGGCCACCGAGGCGGGCACAGGTGCATTGGGGGGACTGTTAAGGTCCAGGTTCAGTCCGGACAGACCCGCAGGCATGCCGGCCGGTGCGCTGGGCTCCATGCTGGGTGGGGTGTTGGCTGTGGCTGGAATATCGTCATAAGACGGGGAGTAAGCCATGGCACCTGCATGGCCACGCTTGTGGCTGCGTCGTACCCACCATGCCAAAGCGAACATGGCCGCCAGAAGTGCTGCCGCCCAGCCCATGGTGCGGGGGTCATTTTTGAGCTGCTCGAGCACATTGCTGGAGCTCTTGACATCGGGGGCGGCTTCAGTGGGCTTGGCTTCGGGTTGGGGCAGGTTGACGCCCACGCCCGGGCCGGTTTCCTTGTTCTTGGCCAAATCCTGTAACTCGGCCATGTTTTTCTGCAAGGCGTCGAGCTCTTTTTGCTTGTCCTGACCTTCTTGCTCTTTGGCAATTTTCACTTCCTGCCCATCGCTCACGGTGGCCTGGCTCAAGGTCAGTCGGTCTGGCTTGCCTTCTGCTTCCTTGACGCTGGCTTCCGGCGCGGTCAGGCGACCGCTCATTTCGTTGGTGGAGGTCTGGTCCACTTGCACGGGCGAGCGCGCCAGGCGCTGGGTGTAGGCGACGAAGTCGCGGGTTTGTGCAAGCACGATCTGGCGTGCTTCCTGGCGTGAGACGGTCTGGGCATCATTGGCTGAAGGCATACGCAGACGCGTACCGGCGCGCACCAGGTTCACATTGCCGTCGATGAAAGCTTCAGGGTTGGCTTTGGCCATTGCGACCAGCATCTGGTCCAGGGAGACGCTCTCAGGCAAATTGCGCACCGCAATTTCAGAAGCGGTGTCGCCCGTGTTGACCTCTACCGGACCCTCGGCCCGTGAGCTGGCGCTATGGACTTGTGCCGCGGGAGCCGACACGGCTGGCGCTGGCGAAACAGCTGGTGTCGAGGCTGCTGCAGGCGCATCAAACTTGTAGACGGGAACGCCATCGCTGTTGAGTACGGGGACAGGCATCTTGTCAGCAGGCTGGGCTGTCTGCACCGGCAATTGCGCAGCCGCGACAGGCTCATTTGTGCGTTGCCGCTGCGGTGTGATGCTGTTGAGCAGCAAAGCGTAATTGCGCTTGAGTTTGCCGCCATTGCTCCATTGGGCCTGAAGAATCAGATCCAGAAAGGTGTCCTTGACTGGCTGGCGTCCCTGTACCACGAGGAAGGGCAATCCTTCGCGTGTTTGAAGTGAGACCGTGGCACCTTGCAGGGCCGGGTTGAATTCCATGCCCGACTGGCTGAACAGGGCTGCGGGTGCCACCTGCGCTTGCAGACCGGACAGTTCTGCCGCGGTGGCGTCCACCACCGCGACTTCGGCATGCAGGGGATCACCCAAGCCGGACAACACTTGAAGACGCCCCAGATTCAGAGCGTGGACAGGCAAGCTCCAGGCCGCAAGCACGAGCAAGGCAGTGCTGCTCACAGCCCATGTGATGCGGTGGTTTGAGCTTTTCTGGGCCATGTTGTACTTCCCTGAATCTTGTTATGTGAACGACTTTGGCCTGAGGCGCGCTTATGCGTCCAGCAGGATGCGCAGCATGCGGCGCAGCGGTTCTGCCGCGCCCCACAGCAGCTGATCGCCAATGGTAAACGCGCCGACGTATTCCGGGCCCATGGCCAGTTTACGGATACGACCCACTGGAATGGTCATCGTGCCGGTCACGGCCACAGGCGTCAAGTCCTGCAGTGTGGCTTCGCGGGTGTTGGGCACCACTTTGACCCACTCGTTATCGGCGGCAATCATGGCCTCGATATCGGCCACGGGCACGTCTTTTTTCAGCTTGAAGGTCAGCGCCTGGCTGTGACAACGCATGGCGCCCACGCGCACGCAGAAACCGTCCACCGGAATGGCTGCAGAGCCAAAGCCTTCGCCCAGACCCAAAATCTTGTTGGTCTCAGCCATGCCTTTCCACTCTTCCTTGGATTGGCCGTTGCCCAGGTCTTTGTCGATCCAGGGGATCAGCGAGCCACCCAGGGGCACCCCAAAGTTGGCGGTCTCGGCACCGGTCAAGGCGCGCTGCTTGGCGATCACCTTGCGGTCGATTTCCAGAATCGCGCTCTTGGGGTCGTCCAGCAGGGCTTTGACTTCGGCGTTGAGCGTGCCGTATTGCGTGAGCAATTCGCGCATGTGCTGTGCGCCGCCGCCAGATGCAGCCTGGTAGGTTTGGGTGCTCATCCATTCGACGAGCCCTGCCTTGTACAGAGCGCCCACGCCCATCAGCATGCACGAGACGGTGCAGTTGCCGCCGACCCAGTTGTTACCACCCTTGGCCAGAGCGTTCTTGATCACGGGCATGTTGACCGGATCGAGCACGATCACGGCATTGCCTTCCATGCGCAGGGTGGAAGCGGCGTCGATCCAGTGGCCGTTCCAGCCAGCTGCGCGCAGCTTGGGGAAGACTGCGCTGGTGTAGTCGCCGCCTTGGGCGGTGATGATGATGTCGCAGCGCTTGAGAGCCTCGATGTTGTGCGCATCTTGCAGCACAGTCTCGTTCTTGGCCATGGCGGGGGCTTTGCCGCCAGCGTTGGAGGTGGAGAAAAAGACCGGCTCAATCAGGTCAAAATCTTTCTCGGCAACCATGCGGTCCATCAGAACCGAGCCGACCATGCCGCGCCAGCCGACCAAACCTACCAACTTGCTCATTTCAATGCCCTTTCAAAGTTTCAAACAGTGCCACGCCTGACTGTCTTGCCCGGCTCGTCTGGCCGGGTTGGGCGCACGACAAGCCAGAGCCGTTCAGCCCTTAATGGTCGTGGTTTTGGTGGAGATTGCGCGCACGCCAACGGCCACCGTGGTGGTGACAGCAAGATTCGGCGTGAACAGGCGTGCGGCAAACATGGGTGCAGATTGTAAAGGAAAGGCTTGGCCCGCCCTTACAGCGCCTTGACCACAGCGTCGCCCATCTGCGCGGTGCCGACCTTGGTCGTGCCTTCGCTGTAGATGTCGGGCGTGCGCAGGCCCTGGGCCAGCACTTTTTGCACGGCCGCTTCGATGCGGGCCGCAGCTTCGGGCTGGTTGAGCGAGAAGCGCAGCATCATGGCCGCAGACAGGATGGTGGCCAGCGGGTTGGCCACGCCTTTGCCCGCGATGTCGGGGGCGCTGCCGTGGCTGGGCTCGTACAGGCCCTGATTTTTCGTGTTCAGGCTGGCCGAAGGCAGCATGCCGATCGAGCCGGTCAGCATCGAGGCCTCGTCGGACAGGATGTCGCCGAACATGTTGCCGGTCACGACCACGTCAAAAGCCTTGGGCGCCTTGACCAGCTGCATGGCGGCGTTGTCGACGTACATGTGCTGCAGTTCCACGTCGGGGTATTGGGCGTGCACTTCGGTGACCACGTCCTTCCAGAACTGGAAGGTTTCGAGCACGTTGGCCTTGTCCACGCTGGTGACCTTTTTGTTGCGCTTGCGGGCGGCCTGGAAGGCCACATGGGCGATGCGCTCGATCTCGGGCTTGGAATAGCGCATGGTGTCAAACGCTTCTTCGGCGCCGGGGAAGTGGCCATCGGTGGCCACGCGGCGGCCGCGCGGCTGGCCGAAATAGATGTCACCGGTCAGCTCGCGGATGATCAGGATATCCAGGCCCGCGATCAGCTCGGGCTTGAGGCTGGACGCGCCCACCAGCTGCTCATAGCAAATGGCGGGACGGAAGTTGGCAAACAGCCCCAGGTTCTTGCGCAGGCCCAGGATGGCCTGCTCGGGGCGCAGTGGGCGGTCCAGGGTGTCGTATTTCCAGTCGCCCACGGCGCCGAACAGCACCGCGTCGGCGTCCATGGCCAACTTGAGCGTGGATTCGGGCAGTGGGTGGCCGTGCGCATCAAACGCTGCGCCGCCGACCAAAGCGGATTCCATCTCGAACTTCAGGTCGAGGGCGTTCAGGACTTTGACAGCTTCGGCGACGATTTCTGTGCCGATGCCATCACCGGGGAGGACTGCGATTTTCATGTTGAGAGGCGAGCACGCTCGCAAGAGAATAAGAGTGTTGGGAGCAAATCATTATTTTAGGTGGACTCCACATCAAGCGGATGGTGTGAATTTCACTTCAAACTGCAAGAAGTCGGTCAGCCGCTTTGATTCTGCAACGTCATCGTACTGCTCAAGCAAGTAGCGCCAAGGTTTGCTACCCACTGATGCCGTGTAGTCAGATGCATGTTTACACCAGCGCGATGCTGCCGCTGCCTCAACCTCAACCTGATGCGGGTTCAGATCGACTTGCTAGTCTACCAAGGTGGAGGCGAGCGACTCGACTGAATCCCCCGCTGTTCGATGAGTCAGCAACCACGCGTAGTACTAGCTTTGGTGTGGTGTCAGCACTGGGTGCATTCAGCTCTTTCCCTCCGCTTGGACTTGCGCCCACTTGGCGCTTCGGCCTTTGCCCATGGGTGCAATCAGCCCCTCAGCTTTCATGGCACGTAGCACCAGTCTGACGGTATCGCGGCTGATGCCGGGGCAGGCTTCTTCGATGTCGGTGATAGAGAAGGGTAGCTGGCGTTTGAGGATTTCTGCACGCACACGGTCGCCCTTGGTGCCGCGTCCACGCTCGATGGTGCCCACACGTTCTTCAAACTCTTTGTAGGCGCGCAGCAGAGCACCCCAAAAATAGTCCAGCCAAGGGGCAATGTTGTGCTCACCCTCGTGCCAGCCTTGCGAGCTGGCCTCCAGCGTTTCGTAGTAGCTCTCTTTTGTTTCTTCGAAGATGCGTTCCAGGCTGATGAAGCGGCCCACGGCGTAGTCAAAGTGGTAGAGCAACTGCAGGGTCAGCAGTCGCGCCATGCGGCCATTGCCATCTGGGAAAGGGTGAATACACAGGAAGTCGAGGATGGTCAACGGCACGAGCACCAAGGGGTCTGCCATGTGTTGATCTAACGCCAAGCGATAGCGCGCCATCAAATCCGCCATGGCCATGGGCGTCAGGTGCGCGGCCACGGGTCGGAAACGAATGCGAGAGGTGCCATCGGGGTGGCGCTCGATGATGTCGTTGTTGGTCGCCTTCCAGTGCCCACCCGGCTGTGGCATGTAGCGGTACAGCATACTGTGCAGTTGCAGCACAGTACCTTCCGAAAACGGCATTTGTTCGCCGCTTTCGTGGATCAGACCCAAGGCGTCGCAGTAACCTGCTACCTCCTGCTCGGAACGGCTTTGTGGCGTGGCGTTCTTGAGCACCAAGGACTTGAGTCGATGGGCCGCCACCACTACGCCCTCCAGGCGGTTCGACGACTCGGTGGATTCGACCACTGCGACTTGCTGCAGACCACCCAAAACCTCGGGTGATTGAGCGACAAATAGCTGCTGCTTGCCTCTGTATTCCCCCAATGCGCGCAGCGTTGCTAACTGCTGCGCACCAAAGCGAAGCTTGGCAAGGTATTCGGGTAGCAGGGAGTGCATTCAATAGCATTCAAAAATAAGATATTGGGGGAATGCTATCCGAAAAAATGGGGTATTCAGCTTAATGAATACCCCAATTAAGGTCCCATTACCCCATTTAAGCCATGTGCGCCAACCAGGGCTTGGTCGCCAGTCGTTCGGCTTCAAAAGCCTTGATTTTGTCGGCATGGCGCAAAGTCAGGCCGATGTCGTCAAAGCCGTTGAGCAGGCAGTATTTGCGGAAAGGGATCACGTCAAACGGGATCTCTTCGCCTTGCGGGCGCACGATGACCTGACGTTCCAGGTCGATGGTCAGTTCGTAGCCGGGGAAGGCTGCGACTTCGTTGAACAGCTGGTCCACGGTGGACTCGGGCAGCACGATGGGCAGCAGGCCGTTCTTGAAGCAGTTGTTGAAGAAGATGTCGGCAAAGCTGGGCGCGATGATGGCACGGAAACCGTACTGATCAATCGCCCAGGGCGCGTGTTCGCGGCTGGAGCCGCAGCCGAAGTTCTTGCGGGCCAGCAGGATGCTGGCACCCTTGTAACGCGGCTGGTTGAGCACGAAGTCCGGGTTGGGTTTGCGGTCGCTTTCGGGCACGCCGGGTTGGCCGGGCTGGTCCAGATAACGCCACTCATCGAACAGGTTGGGGCCAAAGCCGGTCTTGCGGATGGATTTGAGGAACTGCTTGGGGATGATGGCGTCGGTGTCCACGTTGGCGCGGTCCATCGGGGCCACCAGGCCTTTGTGAAGGGTGAATTTCTGCATGTCTGTAACCCTTTAAGCGAATTTGCGCACGTCCACAAAGTGGCCGTGGATGGCGGCGGCAGCGGCCATGGCGGGGCTGACCAAGTGGGTGCGGCCCCCGGCGCCTTGACGGCCTTCGAAGTTGCGGTTGCTGGTGGAAGCGCAGCGTTCTCCGGGCTCCAGGCGGTCGGCGTTCATGGCCAGGCACATCGAGCAGCCGGGCTCGCGCCACTCAAAGCCAGCGGCCTTGAAAATCTCGTGCAGGCCTTCGGCTTCGGCTTGGGCTTTGACCAGACCTGAGCCGGGCACGACCATGGCCAGTTTGACGTTCTTGGCCACTTTCTGGCCGAGCTTTTTGACCACGGCGGCGGCCTCGCGCATGTCTTCGATGCGGCTGTTGGTGCACGAGCCGATGAAAATTTTGTCCACGGTGATGTCGCTCACGGCTTTGCCCGGTTGCAGCGCCATGTAGGTCAGGGCGCGCTCGATGGCACCGCGCTTGACGTCGTCTTTTTCCTTGTCGGGGTCGGGCACGGTGCCGTCAATGCCCAGCACCATCTCGGGCGAGGTGCCCCAAGTGACTTGCGGCACGATTTGGGTGGCGTCCAGTTCCACCACGGCGTCGAACTTGGCGCCGTCGTCGGAGTGCAGTGTTTTCCAGTAGGTCACGGCCTGGTCCCATTCCACGCCCGTGGGCGAGAGCAGGCGACCCTTGACGTAGTCGATGGTCTTGTCGTCCACCGCCACCAGCCCGGCGCGGGCACCGGCTTCGATGGCCATGTTGCACACCGTCATGCGGCCTTCCATGCTCAGGGCGCGGATGGCGCTGCCGGCAAACTCGATGGTGTAGCCGGTGCCGCCAGCGGTGCCGATTTTGCCAATGATGGCCAGCACGATGTCCTTGGCGGTCACGCCGGGGGCCACCTGGCCCTCGACCTTGACCAGCATGTTCTGGGCCTTTTTGGCCAGCAGGGTCTGGGTGGCCATGACGTGCTCGACCTCGGAAGTGCCGATGCCGTGGGCCAGTGCGCCAAAGGCGCCGTGAGTCGAGGTGTGCGAGTCGCCGCAGACCACGGTCATGCCGGGCAGGGTGGCGCCGTTTTCCGGGCCGATCACGTGCACGATGCCCTGGCGCTTGGACATGAAGGGGAAGAAGGCGGCCGAGCCGAATTCGGCGATGTTCGCGTCCAGCGTGGTGATCTGTTCCTTGCTGATCGGGTCGGTGATGCCGTCGTAGCCCAGCTCCCAGCCGGTGGTGGGGGTGTTGTGGTCGGCGGTGGCGACGATGGAGCTGACGCGCCAGACTTTGCGACCCGCCTGGCGGATGCCTTCAAAGGCCTGGGGGCTGGTGACTTCATGGACCAGGTGGCGGTCGATGTAGAGGACGGCGGTGCCGTCTTCTTCGGTGTGGACGACGTGTTCGTCAAAAATCTTGTCGTAAAGCGTGCGGGCCATGGGGCGAGTCCTTCTTAGCAAGCCTGCCATTTTATGCGTTTGCGGCGTGTGTCGATGGGTGGAGATGGCAGCCTTTGGCGTCTCTCCCAGCCGCTGCGCGTCAGAACGTCGGGCCGCCAGAGCCCACCATCCCCACCCATCTGCCTTCGTGCTTGGGAATGAAAAAAGCCCGCCACATGTGGCGGGCTTGTGTGCGCAGCAGCGCAGCGCTTAGGCGTCGCGACGTGGCGAGCCGGTGAACAGCTGACGGGGACGGCCGATTTTGTACTCTGGGTCGCTGATCATTTCGTTCAGTTGGGCAATCCAGCCCACGGTGCGGGCCAGGGCAAAGATACCGGTGAACAGGTTCACAGGAATGCCAATGGCGCGTTGCACGATGCCGGAGTAGAAGTCCACGTTGGGGTAGAGCTTGCGGCTGACGAAGTATTCGTCTTCCAGGGCGATCTTTTCCAGCTCTTTGGCCAGCTTGAACAGCGGGTCGTTTTCCAGACCCAGTTCGGCCAGCACTTCGTTGCAGGTTTCCTGCATGAGCTTGGCGCGGGGGTCGTAGTTTTTGTAAACGCGGTGACCGAAGCCCATCAGCTTGACGCCAGAGTTCTTGTCCTTGACCTGGTTCATGAACTCGCCGACTTTGGAGACGCCACCCATTTTCTGGATGTCTTCGAGCATGTTCAGGCAAGCTTCGTTGGCGCCGCCGTGCGAGGGACCCCACAGGCAGGCCACGCCCGCGGCAATGGCTGCAAACGGGTTGGTGCCGGACGAACCGCACAGACGCACGGTGGAGGTGGAGGCGTTTTGCTCGTGGTCAGCGTGCAGGATGAAGATGCGGTCCATGGCGCGCTCGAGCACGGGGTTGACCTTGTAGTCTTCGCAAGGGGTGCCGAACATCATGCGCAGGAAGTTGCCGGCGTAGGACAGGTCATTGCGAGGATACATGTAGGGCTGGCCCATGCCGTATTTGTAGGCCATGGCCACCAAAGTGGGCATCTTGGCGATCAAGCGGATGGCCGCAATTTCGCGGTGCTCTGGGTTGTTGATGTCGGTGCTGTCGTGATAGAAGGCAGACAGGGCACCCACCAGGCCTGTGAGCACAGCCATGGGGTGGGCGTCACGACGGAAACCGCGCAGGAAGAACTGCATTTGCTCGTTGACCATGGTGTGGTGGTTCACGGTCTCGTGGAAATCTTTGCTTTGCGCGGCGTTGGGCAGTTCGCCCTTGAGCAGCAGGTAGCAGGTGTCGAGGAAGTCGATCTTGTTGGCCAGCTGTTCGATGGGGTAGCCGCGGTACAGCAGCTCACCCTTGTCACCGTCGATGTAGGTGATGGCGGACTGGCAGGATGCCGTGGACAGGAAGCCGGGGTCATAAGTGAACATGCCGGTTTGTGCGTACAGCTTGCGGATGTCGATCACATCCGGACCGATGTTGCCCGAGTAGACGGGCATTTCGACGCTCGGTGCGCCGTTGCTGAACGACAGGGTGGCTTTGTTGTCGGCAAGTTTCATGGTCGGGTTCCTTGAGGTAAAACGGGCTGGCCCCAAATTGGATCAATCTCGGAGCATGTTCAGGACTTGGCGCACCTCATCGGTGCTGATCTCGGGCTGCAACTCCTTGCGGCGCAGCAGCAAGTCCATGAGATCGTTGTCGGACAGGTCCATCAGTGTGTACATGCCGCGTGCCTGACCCACGGTCATGCAAGAAGCGTGCTTGTCGAAGAAACGCTCGATGAACAAATCGTTTTCGAGCAGGCCACGCCGGCAGCGCCAGCGCAGCTTGCTCAGAGACCGCTCGCTCAAAGGGGCGTGCTGATCCTGACCGTTCAAGGTTTCGTCGGCCAACATGTGGGTTCTGTCCGGGCTTTGGGGTCAGACGGCGCGGCGCACCATCAATTCCTTGATCTTGCCAATCGCCTTGGTGGGGTTCAGACCTTTCGGGCAAACGTCCACGCAGTTCATGATGGTGTGGCAACGGAAGAGACGGTAAGGGTCTTCCAGGTTGTCAAGACGCTCTGCGGTGGCCTGGTCGCGGCTGTCGGCGATGAAGCGGTAGGCCTGCAGCAGACCGGCGGGGCCCACAAACTTGTCGGGGTTCCACCAGAAGCTGGGGCAGCTGGTCGAGCAGCTGGCGCACAAGATGCACTCGTACAGGCCGTTGAGCTCGTCGCGCTCTTCGGGGCTTTGCAGACGCTCGGTGTCTGGGGCCTGGTCGTGGTTGATCAGGTAGGGCTTGACCGAGTGGTACTGCTTGAAGAACTGCGTCATGTCCACGATCAGGTCGCGCACCACGGGCAGGCCAGGCAGCGGTTTGAGGACGATGTCGCCCTTGAGCGTGTTCAGATTGGTCAGGCAGGCCAGGCCGTTCTTGCCATTGATGTTCATGGCGTCCGAGCCACACACGCCTTCGCGGCAGGAGCGACGGAAAGACAGCGTGGGGTCCGCAGCCTTGAGCTTGACCAGGGCGTCGAGCAGCATGCGCTCGGAGCCGTCGAGCTCGATGTCCAGGCTTTGCATATAAGGCTTGGCATCCTTGTCCGGATCGTAGCGGTAGATCTTGAATGTACGTTTTGCCATTTTTCAGATTCCTTGTTTTCTAACGTTCCGGATCAGAAGGTACGGGGTTTCGGCGGCACGGTTTCGGCCGTCAGAGGTTTCATGCGCACAGGCTTGTAGCTCAGGCGGTTGTTTTCGCTGTGCCACAGGGTGTGTTTCATCCACTCGGCGTCGTTGCGGCCCAGCGGGCAGGTGGGGTGGGTCACGTCGTGTTCGTAGTCACGCACCAGGTGGGCGCCGCGACACTCTTTACGGGCAGCCGCACTTTCCATGGTGGCCTGGGCGGCTTCCATGAGGTTTTCCACTTCCAGCGCTTCGATACGGGCTGTGTTGAACACCTTGGAGGTGTCTTGCAGACCGATGTTGGCCACGCGCGAACGCAGGGCGGCAATCTTGCGAACGCCTTCGTCCATGGTTTCCTGGCTGCGGAACACGCCGGCGTGAGCTTGCATGATGGCGCGCATGTCGTTGGCGATGTCCTGGGCGTATTCGCCGCTGGAAGCAGCTTCCAGGCGGTTCAGGCGGGCCAGGGTGGCGTCTGAGGCGCTGGCGGGCAGATCAGCTTGGGCTGCACCGGCCTTGGTGTTGGCGATGATGTGGTCGCCAGCGGCCTTGCCGAAGACCAGCAAGTCCAGCAAGGAGTTGGTGCCCAGTCGGTTGGCGCCGTGCACCGACACGCAAGAGCACTCGCCCACGGCGTACAGGCCTTTGATGGGCTTGTCTTCGCCGTTGATGTTTTCAACCACCTGGCCATTGATGTTGGTGGGGATGCCGCCCATCTGGTAGTGGATGGTGGGCACAACCGGAATCGGCTCTTTGGTGATGTCGACGTTGGCGAAGTTGTGGCCGATTTCTTCCACGGAGGGCAGACGCTTGCGAATGGTGTCGGCGCCCAGGTGGTCGAGCTTCATGAAGATGAAGTCCTTGTTGGGGCCGCAACCACGGCCTTCCAGGATTTCCTGGCCCATGCAGCGGGACACGAAGTCGCGCGGTGCCAAGTCTTTCAGGGTAGGCGCATAGCGCTCCATGAAGCGCTCGCCATTGCTGTTGAGCAAGATGGCACCTTCACCGCGGCAGCCTTCGGTCAGCAGCACGCCCGCGCCGGCCACGCCGGTGGGGTGGAATTGCCAGAACTCCATGTCCTGTAGCGGGATACCTGCGCGAGCAGCCATGCCCAGGCCATCACCGGTGTTGATGAAGGCGTTGGTGGAGGATTGGAAGATGCGGCCAGCGCCACCGGTGGCAAACAGCACGGTCTGTGCTTGCAGGGTGTACAGGTCGCCAGTTTCCATTTCGAGGGCGGTCACGCCGACCACATCGCCTTCGGCGTTGCGGATCAGGTCCAATGCCATCCATTCCACGAAGAAGGTGGTGCGGGCTGCCACGTTGGCCTGGTACAGGGTGTGCAGCATGGCGTGGCCGGTACGGTCAGCTGCAGCACAGGCGCGTTGCACCGGCTTTTCGCCAAAGTTGGCGGTGTGGCCGCCGAACGGGCGCTGGTAGATGGTGCCGTCAGGGTTGCGGTCGAAGGGCATGCCCATGTGCTCGAGTTCGTAAACGACTTTCGGCGCTTCACGGCACATGAATTCGATGGCGTCCTGGTCGCCCAGCCAGTCGGAGCCCTTGACGGTGTCGTAGAAGTGGTATTCCCAGTTGTCGTCGGACATATTGCCCAGCGAGGCGGACACGCCACCTTGGGCGGCCACGGTGTGCGAACGGGTGGGGAACACTTTGGACAGGACGGCCACATTCAGGCCGGCACGGGCCAGTTGCAGCGAGGCACGCATGCCCGAGCCACCGGCGCCGACGATGACAACGTCGAACTTGCGGTTGGCGATTTGGTCTTTGGTATAGCTCATGGTCTTCAATCAGTGAGAGGTACGCGAAGAAGGGCGACGATTACAGACGCCACAGCACCTGGACGGCCCAGCCGGCACAGCCGACCAGCCACACAATGGCAAACACCTGCAGCGACAGGCGGATGCCCACGGGCTGGATGTAGTCCATGAAAATGTCACGCACACCCACCCACACGTGCCACAGCAGGGCCACGATGACGGCAAAGGTGAGGAACTTCATCCATTGGGGGGCGAAGATGCCGGCCCACTGTTCGTAGCCGATGGGGCCGGAGGTGAAGATCACCTGAGCCAGTACCACCAGGGTGAACAGGGCCATGAGGGCGCCGGTAACGCGCTGCGCGAGCCAGTCGCGCAGACCATAGTGAGCGCCGACGACGATGCGCTTGGAGCCGTAATTGACGGACATGTTGTTTGCTCCTGGTGAATTAGTAAAGGCCGAACAGCTTGGCGCCCAGCACAGCGGTCAGACCCAGGCTCAGGGCGAGGGTGACCACGGCGGAAGACTTGCCAAATTCCTTGCTCACAGCATGGAACACGTCCATGTACAGGTGGCGAACGCCGGCAATGAAGTGGTGCAGATAAGCCCAGATCAGGGCCAGGGTCACCAGCTTGACCAGCACGCCGGGCACAAAGCCCAAGCCCACATTGAAGGCGGCGCTGAAGCTGGCGAAGGAGATTTCGGAGCTGACGGAGGTGTCGAACATCCAGATGATGAAGGGCATCAAGAGGAACATCAGGACACCGCTGACGCGGTGCAGGATCGATACCCAGCCTGCTGCGGGCAGGCGGTAGGTGGGCAGATCCTTCAGGGCATTGATGTTGCGGAACACGGGCCGCTTGCGTGCGATTTCAGTCATGGTGGCACTTTCTGAGGGGTGGTAACGCGTTTGTAATTTTTGGGGACAAACGCACGGATTCTATTGCAATGCAACAAACTGACATGAGCATTTCAGAAGGTTGACTTTGCAGCGTGGAAAAACGTTTTTTTCAGCTCAGGGCATTGTGGTAATGGTGACTGTCAGTGCGGTACAGGCCGCGGCGCAGCTCCATGGGGGTGTCGTTGTAGGTGTAGGCCACACGCTCGACGCTCAGCAGCGGGGTGCCAGCGGGCACGGCCAGCAGGGCTTGTTGGCCCTCATCGGGCAACACGGCACGGATTTTTTCGTCAGCTCGCACCATGCGCACGCCAAATTCGGACTCGAACAGGCCGTACATGGGGCCGTGGTACTCGGCCAGGCGCTCGGCACTCAGGCCTTTGAAGGGGCCGCCGGGCAGCCACAGGTCTTCCAAAATGGTCGGCACACCCGCAAAGGCCAGCACGCGCCGCACCTGCACCACGGTGTCGCCCGAGCGCAGGGCCAGGGTGCGGGCAATTTCGGCGCTGGCGCGCAGACGGCGGCAATCCACGATGGTGCGCTGTGCCGGGCCTTCGCTGGACAGATCGCCACTGTCGGGCACAAGTTTGAGGAAGCGGTATTGAACGTGCTGTTCGGCATGGGTGGCCACAAAGGTGCCTTTGCCCTGGCGACGTACCAGCAGGTTGTCGCCAGCGAGCTCGTCAATGGCTTTGCGCACAGTACCCTGGCTGACCCGGTAGCGGGCGGCCAGGTCCATCTCGCTGGGAATCGATTCGCCTGGCTTCCACTCTGCGGCTTGCAGGCTTTGCAGGATCAGCCCCTTGATCTGTTGGTACAGCGGGCTGAAGGCCGGCGCAGATGCGGTGTTTTCCGAGCTTGCTGTGAGTTCTGGAGGGGTGCTTTGCGTGTTCATGGGCAACAAATGGGTGCAGGAGGTCAGCCCCCTGTCAGGGGTGCAATCATATCTTATATAAGACATAAGACAAATTGACCTCTCAGGGTTTTCGCGGGTACACTCACGCGTTGTTTCTCTTTTCTGTTACCTCACACTTTTCTGGAGTTTTCTATGAGCAAGAAGCCTGTCCGCGTTGCCGTTACCGGCGCAGCTGGTCAAATCGGTTACGCCCTGTTGTTCCGCATTGCCTCTGGCGAAATGCTGGGCAAGGACCAGCCCGTCATCCTGCAACTGCTGGAAATTCCTGACGAGAAAGCACAGAAAGCCCTCAAGGGCGTGATGATGGAACTCGAAGACTGCGCTTTCCCGTTGCTGGCCGGCATGGAAGCCCACTCTGACCCGATGACCGCCTTCAAGGACACCGACTACGCCCTGCTGGTGGGCTCGCGTCCGCGTGGCCCCGGCATGGAGCGTGCCGAGCTGCTGTCCATCAATGGCGCCATCTTCACCGCCCAGGGCAAGGCTCTGAACGCCGTGGCCAGCCGCGACGTCAAGGTGCTGGTGGTGGGCAACCCCGCCAACACCAACGCGTACATCGCCATGAAGTCGGCTCCCGACCTCAAGCCCGGCAACTTCACCGCCATGCTGCGCCTGGACCACAACCGCGCTGCCTCGCAAATCGCCGCCAAGACCGGCAAGGCCGTCAAGGACATCGAGAAGCTGGCCGTGTGGGGCAACCACTCGCCCACCATGTACGCTGACTACCGCTTCGCCACCATCAACGGCGAATCCGTCAAGGACATGATCAACGACCAGGTCTGGAACGAAACCGTCTTCCTGCCGACCGTCGGCAAGCGCGGCGCCGCCATCATCGAAGCCCGTGGCCTGAGCTCTGCTGCTTCGGCTGCCAACGCCGCCATCGACCACATGCGCGACTGGGCCCTGGGCACCAATGGCAAGTGGGTCACCATGGGCATCCCTTCGCAAGGCTGGTATGGCATTCCCAAGGACGTCATGTTCGGCTTCCCCGTCACTTGCGAAAACGGCCAGTACAAGGTTGTCGAAGGCCTGTCCATCGATGCCTTCAGCCAGCAGTGCATTGACAAGACGCTCAAGGAACTGACTGACGAGCAAGCTGGCGTGGCCCACCTGCTCTGATAGGTCGCTTGCATGCATCCGCGTGACGTGTTGTTAGGGGCGCAAGCCGGTAGCGAGCAGCTGCCGGTGTGTGACCATTACAGCGGCGTCGAAGCGCGGATGCGCAAAAGCCTGCAACTGCAGGCCGAGATGACGCAGGAATACGGCACCTGTGTCTTCGATGTCACCCTCGATTGCGAGGATGGCGCCCCGGTGGGCGGCGAGGCGGAACACGCCGCGCTGGTCACCGAGCTGGCGCTGGCCGCAGCACCAGACGCTCGCGTTGCGGTGCGGGTCCACCCGGTGGATCACCCCTCTTTTGATGCCGACGTGGCCCAGATTGCAGGTCGCGCTGGTCACCGCCTGGTGCACATCATGGTGCCCAAGGTGGAATCGGTGCGAGATGTGGAGCGCGCTGCTGCAGCGCTCGATGCCGCTGGTGCCACAGCCCTGCCGCTGCAGGTGCTGATCGAGTCCCCCGCCGCCGTGCACCGTACTTTTGATATTGCAGCCCACCCCCGCGTGCAGTCGCTCAGTTTTGGGTTGATGGACTTTGTGTCGGCCCATGGCGGTGCGATTCCATCGGACGGCATGGCAGCGCAAGGGCAATTCACCCACCCGCTGGTGGTGCGTGCCAAGCTCGACATTGCCAGCGCCTGCCACGCTCACGGCAAAGTGCCGTCGCACTGTGTAGTGACCGAGTTCAACAACACGGACGCCATGCGCGAAGCCGCCCGCAAAGCTGCACGCGAGTTTGGTTACACCCGCATGTGGAGCATCCACCCGGCGCAGATTCGCCCCATTCTGGAGGCGATGGCCCCCACCGAAGCCGAAATCGAGCGCGCCAGCGACATCATTGCTGCAGCGCACGCTGCGCAGTGGGCACCCATCAGCCATGCCGGTCAATTGCACGACCGCGCCAGCTACCGATTTTTCTGGCAGGTGCTCGAACGTGCGCACCAGACAGGACGCAGTCTGCCATCTGCCACTCAGACCTTTTTTTAGACAGGAGAACGTACCATGTTGCAAGCCTACCGTGAACACGTCGCCGAACGCGCGGCACTCGGCATTCCACCGCTGGCGCTTGACGCCAAGCAAGTGGAAGCTCTTATCGAGCTGATCAAGAACCCGCCCGCAGGCGAAGACGCATTCCTGATGGATCTGCTCACCCACCGCGTGCCGCCGGGCGTGGACGATGCCGCCAAAGTCAAGGCCTCTTTCCTGGCTGCGGTTGCCCATGGCGACATCAAAGTGGGTCTGGTCTCCAAGGCCAAGGCCACCGAGCTGCTGGGCACTATGGTCGGCGGCTACAACGTGCACCCCCTGATCGAACTGCTGGACGACGCTGAAGTCGCCGGCATCGCCGCTGAAGGTCTGAAAAAGACCCTGCTGATGTTCGATTACTTCAACGACGTCGCCACCAAGGCCAAGGCCGGCAACGCCAAGGCCAAGGAAGTCATGCAGAGCTGGGCCGACGCCGAGTGGTTCACCACCCGTCCCGAAGTGCCCAAGTCCATCACCGTGACCGTGTTCAAGGTGCCTGGCGAAACCAACACCGACGACTTGTCGCCCGCGCCCGACGCCACCACCCGTCCTGACATCCCCATGCACTACCTGGCGATGCTCAAGAACACCCGTCCCGACGCGGCCTTCAAGCCTGAAAAAGACGGCGTTCGCGGCCCCATCCAGTACATTGAAGACCTCAAGAAAAAGGGCAACCTCGTGGCCTACGTGGGCGACGTGGTCGGCACCGGTTCTTCGCGCAAGTCCGCCACTAACAGCGTGATCTGGGCCACGGGCCAGGACATCCCCTTCGTGCCGAACAAGCGCTTTGGCGGTGTGACCCTGGGCGGCAAGATCGCTCCCATCTTCTTCAACACGCAAGAAGACTCCGGCTCCCTGCCGATCGAAGTGGACGTCTCCAAACTCGAGATGGGTGACGTGATCGAAGTGCTGCCCTACGACGGCAAGATCACCAAAAACGGCGCTGAAGTCGCTGCCTTTACGCTCAAGTCGCAAGTGTTGCTCGACGAAGTGCGCGCTGGTGGCCGTATCAACCTGATCATTGGACGTTCGCTGACCGCCAAGGCCCGCGAATTCCTGGGTCTGCCTGCTTCTACCCTGTTCCGTCTGCCCCAGGCGCCTGCCGCCAGCAAGGCCGGCTTCACCCTGGCCCAGAAGATGGTCGGCCGCGCCTGCGGTCTGCCTGAAGGCCAGGGCGTGCGTCCGGGCACCTACTGTGAACCCAAGATGACCACCGTGGGCTCGCAAGACACCACTGGCCCGATGACCCGCGACGAGCTCAAAGACCTGGCTTGCCTGGGCTTCAGCGCTGACATGGTGATGCAGTCCTTCTGCCACACCGCTGCTTACCCGAAGCCGGTGGACGTGAAAATGCACCGCGAACTGCCCAAGTTCATCTCTAACCGTGGTGGCGTGGCCCTGCGCCCGGGCGACGGCGTTATCCACAGCTGGCTCAACCGCCTGCTCTTGCCCGACACCGTGGGCACCGGCGGTGACTCGCACACCCGTTTCCCGATTGGTATTTCCTTCCCCGCGGGCTCCGGCCTGGTGGCTTTCGGCGCTGCCACTGGCGTGATGCCGCTGGACATGCCCGAATCCGTGCTGGTGCGCTTCAAGGGCCAGATGCAGCCTGGTATCACCCTGCGCGACCTGGTGCACGCCATTCCGCTGTACGCCATCAAGGCGGGTCTGCTGACTGTGGAGAAGGCCGGCAAGAAGAACGTGTTCTCGGGCCGCGTGCTCGAAATCGAAGGCCTGCCCGACCTAAAGGTGGAGCAAGCGTTCGAACTGTCTGATGCCGCTGCCGAGCGCTCTGCCGCTGCTTGTGCCATCCAGCTCAACCCCGAGCCGATCGCCGAGTACCTGCGTTCCAACATCGTTCTGATGAAGAACATGATCGCCAACGGCTACGAAGACGCCAAGACCCTGGCCCGCCGCATCGAGAAAGTCGAAGCCTGGCTGGCCAAGCCCGAGCTGCTCAAGGCCGACAAGGATGCCGAATACGCTGCCGTGATCGAGATCGACCTGGCCGACATCAAGGAGCCGATCGTCTGCTGCCCCAACGACCCCGATGACGCCAAGTTCATGTCCGAAGTGTCCGGTACCAAGATCGACGAAGTGTTCGTCGGCTCTTGTATGACCAACATCGGCCACTTCCGCGCTGCGGGCAAGATTCTGGAAGGCAAGAAAGACATCCCGGTGCGCCTGTGGGTGGCCCCGCCGACCAAGATGGACGCAGCCGAGTTGACCAAGGAAGGCTACTACGCCACCCTGGGCGGTGCGGGCGCCCGCATGGAAATGCCCGGCTGCTCGCTGTGCATGGGCAACCAGGCCCAGATCAAGGAAGGCTCGACCGCCATGTCCACCTCGACCCGCAACTTCCCCAACCGTCTGGGCAAGAACACCAATGTGTTCCTGGGCTCGGCCGAACTGGCGGCGGTGTGCTCCAAGCTGGGCCGCATCCCTTCTGTCGAAGAGTACATGGCCGAGATCGGTGTTGTCACCAAGAACGCCGACAAGATCTACAAGTACATGAACTTCGACCAGATCGAAGAGTACGCAGAGACTGCCAAAAGCGTGACCCTCTGAACTTGAGAGGCTGAAAAGCGAAACCCCCGCCAGCGTAAGCTGGCGGGGGTTTTTATTTAGAGTCGTCATTGCGAGGAGTGCAGTGACGAAGCTACCTTGTTCAGTAACGGAAATCCAGGTTGTTGCACTCTTCGCACTCTTCTTTCACCAGCCCCAGCTTGGCGGCGATCGAGTGCAATTTGCAACCCATACAAAAGCCTAGAACGGTTTCAAGCCACATGAAGCCCAGACAGGTCCAAACCAGGGTCACTGGAATCCAGCGCGGCATGTAGTTATAAGTTGTAGGCAGTACTTCGCTGCGCAGCAGGGTGTTGACCCAACCGGCAAATGTGTCCGGATTGAAGAAGATCAGACAGGCAATGATGAAGCTTGAACCCAAGGTCCAGGCAAAGCGCTTGGGCACCAGTGGCTTCCAGTAGGGACGGTGGCTCTTGGCCAGGAAGCTGGCCATCAAAATCGTCGGCGATAGGCGAGAAGTGGTCACAAACAGGCCGGACAGCATTTCGAACAGGGCATAAAACAAGACCCAGGTCTGCGTCGTGTAATCGTAGGTACGACGTACGGCTTCGACATGGTAGAGAATGCGGCCGTCAAAGTCCGTGTCAAACGTGTCCTTGATCATGTTGCCCGTGATTTCCCAGTGTGAGCCAAAGACCACGTCAAACAAGGTCAGGCCCATCATGATGGGAATGATCATCAAGATGCCTGCGCGGATGCGCACGGCGGTGTCGTTGATGAAGATGCTGTCTTCCTGTGTGTCGCGAAACCAGAGGTTGCGAACCGTGGTGCGGACTTCGTTAAGGTTCCAGGCCATGTTTTGTCTCCCGGGGGAAAACCGAAATTGACGGGGTCAATGAAGACAAAACTATACTCCTTTTACCCCTGGGGGTAAATGATTCAGAACATGCGTGCGATCAACGCGCCATCTGCCGGGCCATCCATGGGAATCAAAACACGCAGCGGGCTGCCCGAAGCCACTTCGATGGTGTGGCCATCCATGTTTTTCATCTGGGTCAGCTGTACTTTGCGGTTGCCGCTGGGGTGAATGATTTCCAGCGTATCGCCCACCGCAAAGCGGTTTTTGGTTTCCACCTCTACCCAACCCTCGCGGACGCTGCGCACCTCGCCGACAAACTGACTGCGGTGGCCCACCGAATGGCCGGTTTCGTAGTTCTGGTAACTCTGCGCGGGACGGCGCTCCAGAAAACCGGTGGTGTAACCCCGGTGGGCCAGGCCATCGAGCTCGCTGATGAGTTCGGGGTTGAAGGGGCGGCCAGCTACGGCATCGTCAATCGCGCGGCGGTACACCTGTGCGGTGCGGCTCACGTAATACAGGCTCTTGGTGCGGCCTTCGATCTTGAGCGAGTCCACACCAATTTTGACCAGGCGCTCAATCAACTCGACTGCGCGCAGGTCCTTGCTGTTCATGATGTAGGTGCCGTGCTCGTCTTCCATGATGGGCATGAGCTCGCCAGGGCGGTTGGCTTCTTCGATCAAATACACCTTGTCCGCGGCCGGGTGGCGCTGGCCATCGCCGCAGGACGAAAATGCCTTGTCGGCGGTTTCCTGTTCGCTGGCAAAGTTGAAGTCGCCTTCCATCTTGACGGGCAGCACTTCGCCGCTGTCGGTCTGGTCGGTGGCTTCGCTGGTGGCGTAGTTCCAGCGGCAGGCGTTGGTGCAGGTGCCCTGGTTGGGGTCGCGGCGGTTGAAGTAGCCCGACAACAGGCAGCGGCCCGAGTAGGCAATGCACAGCGCACCGTGCACGAACACTTCAATTTCCATGTCCGGACATTCCTGGCGGATTTTTTCCACCTCGTCCAAACTCAGCTCGCGGCTCAAAATAATGCGGCTCACGCCCATCTTCTGCCAGAACTTCACCGTGGCCCAGTTGGTGGTGTTCGCCTGCACCGAGAGGTGGATCGGTACGTCAGGCCACTTGTCGTGCACCATCATCATTAGACCGGGGTCGGCCATGATCAGGGCATCTGGCTTCATCTCGATCACGGGTTCAATGTCGCGCAGGTAAGTGCGCACCTTGTCGTTGTGCGCAATCAGGTTGCTGGTGACAAAAAATTTCTTGCCCAAGGCGTGTGCTTCAGAAATGCCTTGGGCCAGTTGTTCCAGTCGGAATTCGTTGTTACGGGCACGCAGGCTGTAGCGCGGCTGGCCGGCGTAGATGGCGTCGGCACCAAAAGCATAGGCGGCGCGCATTTTGTCCAGCGAGCCGGCAGGCAGCAAAAGTTCGGGGGCTTTGATCGAGGTCATGCCCGTATTGTCCGATGTTTGGCTCCGCTTGGCATGCAGCAGGCACAATGGGCCCATGGTGAAGACAGACATGGTGATTGCAGGCGCAGGCATTGGCGGGCTGGCTGCCGCGTTGGCACTGGCGCGTCAGGGGCAGGCGGTGCAGGTGCTCGAGCGTGCCGAGGCGTTTTTCGAGGTGGGGGCGGGCATTCAAATTGGGCCCAATGTCACGCGCATTTTGCAAGCCTGGGGTTTGAAAGACGCTTTGCATGCCGTGGCGGCATTCCCCAAACGCCTGCAGGCGCGCGATGCACGCAGTGGTCGTGTCGTGGGCGAGCTGCCTTTGGGCGAGCGCACGCAAGCCGTTTATGGCGCACCCTATGCCAGCATTCACCGCGCCGACCTGCATGCTTTGTTGGCCAAGGCTGCTTTGGGTGCAGGTGCCAGGATGTTCCTGGGACATCAACTACAGCAGGTGCTGCAAACCTGCGATGGCGTGCAAGTGCAAGGCGTACGTGCCGACGGCTCGGCCTGGCAAATGCACAGCCCCGCGCTACTGGGGGCCGATGGCCTTTGGGGCCTGACCCGACAAGCCATGGGACTCTTGGAGGAGCCGCGCTTTTCGGGGCAACTGGCCTACCGTGCCTTGGTTCCGCAAGCGGACTTGCCCGCGCATTTGCGTACCGACCAGGTGACGGTCTGGATGGGTCCTAAAGTTCATGTGGTGCACTACCCGGTGCAGGCAGGGCAAGGGCAAAACATCGTGGCCATTGTGCATGGCGCCAAACCGCAAAACCCGCAAGACTGGGACCAGGCAGCCGTGCAACAAGGTCTGAGGACGGGTTTGGGCGTTGTCTGTTCATCTCTGCGTGAGCGTTTGGAAGCAGTGCCGAGCTGGCGCTTGTGGGCTTTGCACGACCGCCCACCGTTGATCAGTGCAACCCAAATGGCGCAAGGTCGCCTGGCCTTGCTGGGCGATGCCGCACACCCCATGCGACCATACCTAGCACAGGGCGCGGGCATGGCCATTGAAGATGCATACGCCCTGGCCCAATGCTGGTCGCAGGGCGAGCCTGTTGAACAACGGTTGGCGCACTACGCCAGCCAGCGCTGGGCGCGCAATGCACGGGTGCAAGCGCGATCCATTCGAAATGGCGAAATCTTTCATGCCCAAGGGCCCATGGCACTGGGGCGTAATCTGTCGTTACAGTTGCTGGGCGATCGTCTGATGGATGTGCCCTGGCTGTACGGGCACCAGGGTTAGAAGGCAAAGGCTTTAGGCGAGCGTTGGCATACCGTGGCGTTGGCGGGCGCGCTGGCAGGCATCGCTGCCTTCCTCAAACTCGCGGCAAGGGGAAGGGCGCCACTCGTAAATGCCGCAAGTGGCCTTCTCGCCAATGCGGCCATACAGTGCTGCACAGCGTGGTGGGCTGTGGTCGGTGCCGCGCATGCGGCAGGTGTGTTCGGTGATCGGGGCGGCCAAGCCTGCAGGCACCGAGCCGCCGCCTTCTTCGTATTCAAACACCGAAAAGTCCACCCGAAAGCTGGCGCAGCAAGCCCCGCAGCTGGTGCACTGGCTCATGTCACTGCATTCAGGCGTTCACGCGGCCGAGCAGCAAAAACTCCATGAGTGCTTTTTGCACATGCATGCGGTTCTCGGCTTCGTCCCACACGACGGACTGCGCGCCGTCGATGACTTCGGCGGTCACTTCCTCGCCGCGGTGGGCGGGCAGGCAGTGCATGAACAACGCATCGGGCTTGGCCACGGCCATCATTGCTTCGTCCACGCACCAGTCGGCAAAAGCGGCTTTGCGCGCTTCGTTCTCGGCCTCGTAGCCCATGCTGGTCCACACATCGGTGGTGACCAGGTCTGCGCCACGACAGGCTTCGAGCGGGTCGCTGAACACCTTGTAATGTGCATTGCCTTTGACGCCCGCCACCTCGGCATTGACTTCGTAGCCGCTGGGTGTGCTCACGTGCACGGTAAAGCCCAGCAGCTCCGCTGCCTGCAGCCAGGTGTTGGCCATGTTGTTGCCGTCACCCACCCAAGCCACCACCTTGCTCTGGATGGAACCGCGGTGCTCGATGTAGGTGAAGATGTCCGCCATGATCTGGCAGGGGTGAAATTCGTTGGTCAGGCCGTTGATGACTGGCACGCGGGAATGCGAGGCGAACTTTTCGATCTTGTCCTGGCCAAAGGTGCGGATCATGACCAGGTCGGTCATGCGGCTGATCACGCGGGCGCTGTCTTCGATGGGTTCGGAGCGCCCCAGCTGGCTGTCGCCCGTGGTCAGATGCACCACCGAGCCACCGAGCTGGTACATGCCCGCCTCAAAGCTCACGCGGGTGCGGGTGCTGGCCTTTTCAAAAATCATGGCCAGCGTGCGGTCAGCCAGCGGATGGTATTTTTCGTAAGCCTTGAACTTGCGCTTGATCTCGGCAGCGCGCTTGAACAAGTGCGCGTATTCGTCGGCCGTGCAATCGGTGAACTGAAGGTAATGGCGAATCGTCATGCTTGCTCTGCCAAAAATTGTTGGATCTGCGGCACCACAATAGACAGCGCCTCGTCAGCCTCGGCGATGGTCATGATCAGCGGGGGCACCATGCGCACCACGCTGTCCGCAGTCACGCTGATCAGCAAGCCCGCTTCGGCGCAGCGGTTGGTCAGCACGCCGCATGGCTTGTCCAGTTCCACACCGAGCATCAAGCCAAAACCACGGATCTCTTTCACGCCAGGCTTGCCGGCCAGGGCTTTTTCCAGACCGGCTTTCAGGTGCGCGCCGACTTTAGCGGCGTTGTCCAGCAGGCCATCTTTTTCCATGATGCGAATGGTCTCCACCCCGGCGCGCATGGCCAGCGGGTTGCCGCCAAAGGTGCCGCCGTGGTTGCCCGGCTGGAATACGTTGGCGGCCTTGGGGCCCGCCACCACGGCGCCAATCGGCACACCCGAGCCCAGGCCTTTGGCCAGCGGCATCACGTCGGGCACGATGCCCGCCCACTGGTGCGCAAACCATTTGCCGGTGCGGCCCATGCCGCACTGCACTTCGTCAATCATCAGCAGCCAGTCTTTTTCGTCGCACAGGGCGCGCACTTGTTGCAGGTACTCGGTGCCCATGGGGTTGACGCCGCCTTCGCCCTGAATGGTTTCAAAGAACACGGCCACCACGCTAGGGTCGTTGGCGGTGGCGGCCTTCAGGGCTTCGATGTTGTTGACGGGTACGCGGATGAAGCCCTCGACCAACGGCTCAAACCCCTTTTGGATTTTGGCGTTACCCGTGGCACTCAGCGTGGCCAGCGAGCGGCCATGGAAGGCTTTTTCGTACACCACGATTTTCGGAAAGCTGATGCCCTTGTCGTGGCCAAACTTGCGCGCCAGTTTGATGGCGGCTTCGTTGGCCTCCAGCCCGGAGTTGCAGAAAAACACATTGGTCATGCCCGACAGCTCCACCAGCTTGGCAGCCAGCTTTTCCTGGTTGGGTACGTGGTAGTAATTGCAGCTGTGGATGATCTTGGCCACCTGATCCTGCAGCGCAGGCACCAGTTCGGCGTGGTTATGGCCCAGGGTGTTCACGGCAATGCCGGCCAAGGCATCGAGGTACTGCTTGCCATTGACATCCCAAACGCGGCAACCCTGACCGCGCTCAAGCGCGATGGGCAGGCGCCCATACGTGTTCATGGTGTGCGGCGAAGCGGCTTCAATGAAAGCGGACATGCGAAAACTCCGGTGCAAATAAAAAGCGGCCCAACGAAGAGGGCCGTTGAAACGTGATTTTAGAGGTATTCATGCCCCTCTCCTGGCAAGCTCTTCGCTTGTGGAAAACCGTTGCTTCTCAGGGTTACCACTGAGTTTCAAGTCTTATATAAGATAGAATACCCTTATCGAGTGGCGTGTGGTGATCCCATGCGTCAGCGTCATGCGTTTTATCCCTCTACCCGATGGTCTCCAATACTGCCAAAGAAGTTTTCATCCAGGGCATCACCCTCGATGGCAAAACCTTCCGTCCCAGCGACTGGGCGGAGCGTCTGGCAGGCGTCATGAGCCCGTTTCGCCCCGGTGGTGCGCGCTTGGGCAGTCACCTGAGTTATTCCCCTTGGTGTATTCCCACCTCTATGGGGGGTGTCAAATGTGTGGTGGTCAACCGTGATTTGCGCGACCATGAACCCATGGCCTGGGATTTCGTCATGAACTTCGCCAAAGACAATCATTTGCAGGTGGTCGAAGCCTGTTTGCTGCCAGATCCTCCGGTAGCCAAATGACCATGAAAAAACCGCCCGAAGGCGGTTTTTTATTTTTTTGCTGACAGCGCACCCGTTTCAAACGGCGGCAGGGCTGGCCCTGCCGGGCTGTGATCCGGTAGAGGGGATCAGGCTGCGGCCAAGGCCAGAGCCTTGACTTTGGCGGACAGGCGGCTCTTGTCGCGAGCGGCCTTGTTTTTGTGGAAGATGCCTTTGTCGGCAATGCTGTCAACCACGGCTTGCATTTTGGCAAACAGTTCGGTGGCTTTGGTTTTGTCACCAGCCACAACAGCTTTTTCCACGTTCTTCACAGCGGTGCGGTACTTGGAGCGCAGCGAAGAGTTGGCGGCGTTGATTTTGGTGTCCTGGCGGACGCGTTTACGGCCAGAGGCCAGACGGGGGTTCTTTTTCTTAGGCTTTCCAGATGCCATGATAATTTTCCTTAGGAGTCTGAGGATGTTGTCAGCAAAGCCAACCATTGTAGCAGGTCAGCGAGAGCCTGCCAATGCAGCACACCCAAGCGTGCGCCAAGCCGCTACACTGCGCATGTGAGCTTGTTCAAATCTGCCTCTGTTGTGTCTTTCCTGACTCTGGCCTCGCGCGTGCTGGGTCTGGGGCGCGAGTTGTTGGTGGCTTCGACTTTTGGAGCCAGTGCCTTGACCGACGCCTTCAATGTGGCGTTTCGCATTCCCAACTTGTTTCGCCGTCTGTTTGCCGAGGGGGCTTTCAGCCAGGCCTTTGTGCCTGTTTTGGCGGGGCATCGCGCTCGTGAAGGAGACGATGCTACACGCGAAGTGATTGACAACGTGGCCACTTGCTTGTTTTGGGCCTTGTTACTGGTCTCGGTGGTGGGCGTGCTCGCCGCTCCAGCCCTTGTGTGGGCGCTGGCCAGCGGCTTGCGTCAAAACGCCCAGGGCTACGACGCAGCCGTGCACATGACGCGCTGGATGTTTCCCTATATTGCCTTCATGTCCCTGGTGGCCTTGTCGGCGGGGATTCTCAACACATGGAAGCGTTTTGCGGTCCCGGCGGCCACGCCGGTCTTGCTCAACGTCAGCATGATTGCAGCTGCCTGGTGGGGAGCGCCGCTGTTTGAACGCGTGGGTCTGCCCGCTATTTATGCCTTGCCCGTGGGGGTCATGGTCGGCGGAGCCCTTCAGCTGGCACTGCAATGGCCAGCACTCAGGCGCTTGAAGCTTCTGCCCGGCATCGCCATGAGCGCCCGGGGCGTTGCGCAGGCCTGGCGCAGTCCGGCCACCCGTGATGTGCTGCGCTTGATGGCGCCGGCTTTGCTGGGTGTAGGTGTGGCACAGGTGTCCTTGCTCATCAATACCCAGATTGCGTCGTACCTGCAAGAAGGCAGTGTCAGCTGGCTCAGTTACGCTGATCGCTTGATGGAGTTCCCGACTGCCTTGTTGGGTGTGGCGCTGGGCGTCGTGCTCATGCCCCAACTGGCAGCGGCACGTGCCAAAGGTGATGCGCACTCCTACAGCGCCATGCTGGACTGGGGGTTGAGGTTGGTGCTGCTGCTGGCCTTGCCTTGCGCACTGGCCTTGTTGGTGTTTGCCAAACCGCTGGTGTCTGTGCTCTACCACTATGGCGCGTTCACAGCGATAGATGTACAGCAAACCACGTTGGCACTGATGGGGTACGGCCTGGGGCTGATGGGGTTGGTGGCCATCAAGGTGCTGGCGCCAGGTTACTACGCCAGCCAGGATATTCGTACGCCTGTTCGTATTGCCATGGTGGTGCTGGTGCTTACACAGTGTATGAACCTGGTTTTCGTACCCTGGCTGGCCCATGCAGGGTTGGCCTTGTCGATCGGCGTGGGCGCTCTCATCAACGCAGCCTGGCTGCTGGCAGGGCTGCTGCGCCAAAAACGCTACACACCTCAAGCGGGCTGGTTACGGTTTTCCGGACAAGTAACGGCCGCTACTGTTGCACTGGGTGTGTGGCTGTGGTGGGCCGCTCAGGCGCTGGACTGGGTGCAACTGAAGGCTCAACCCTTGCAGCGGCTAGGCTGGATGCTGGGCGTATTGTTGGGCAGCGCGCTGGTGTACTTCTCCGGTCTCTGGCTCTTGGGCGTGCGTCGCCAGGCTTTTGTACGCCGTTGAAATTCAGAGGTGATTCATCATGAACATCCCCAACTTTGACCAAACTCCATCGGCACTGGACTACTTTGCCGCACTGGTGAGCAGTGATGAACATTTCCCTTTGCTGGAGGCGGCTGCCAGCATTGCCCTGATCGATGAACCCGAGCTGGATGTGGAGTCGGTGCTGGAAGAAGTGGAACGCATGGTTGATCGTGTGCGCAGTCGCATGATCAGCAGTGCCGATGACCTGACGCGCTTGGCTGTCCTCAACCACGTGTTCTACAAGGACATGGGCTTTGGTCTCAATGCCAATGACTACTATGCGCCGCGCAACAGTTTTGTCAACGAAGTGTTGCGTACGCGCCGAGGCATTCCAGTCTCACTGTCCGTGATCTGGCTGGAAATGGCCCAAGAGCTGGGCTTGCGTGCCCACGGGATTGCTTTTCCGGGTCACTTCCTGGTCAAGGTGGCGCTCGACAGTGGTCTGGTGGTGCTGGACCCCGCAACTGGCGAGTCGCTGGGCATTGACCACTTGTCTGAGCGTCTGGAGCCTTTCCGCGACCAAGAAGATCAGCTGCTCAAACCCGATCTGGACGAGGGTGAGACCCCGCTGGGCCTGTATCTGCAAAGTTGCCCGCCGCGCGATGTGCTCACGCGTATGTTGCGCAACCTCAAAGAGATATACCAGACCCAGCAAGACTGGCCTGCCTGCCTGGCGGTGCTGGACCGCATTTTGGTCTTGTGGCCAGAGTCCTGGGCAGAGCGCCGCGACCGCGGCCTGGTGCACGCCGAGCTGGGTAATGCAGGCCAGGCTTTGTCAGACTTGCAAGCCTATCTGGATGCAGAGCCCCTGGCCGCAGACCAAGGGGCGCTGCAAGCCCGGATCAAGGAGATTGCTTCGCCACTGAGTGGCTCGCAATGACCTTGGGCCTTAAGCTACCACCACCTGTGCGCCGTCGCCTTGAACAGCAATCTGGCCAATGGTATAGACCGTCTCGCCAGCGGCGCGTAGCGTGGCAGAGCAGGCCTCGGCCTGGTCAGCGGCAATCACCACCACCATGCCGATGCCGTTGTTGAAGGTGCGGTTCATCTCGATATCGTCAATGCCAGCGGTTTTTTGCAGCCAGGCAAAGAGTTCTGTTTGCGGCCAGCTGCCTTTTTGCAGGTGGGCGGCCAGGCCCTCGGGCAACACGCGCGGGATGTTTTCCAGCAAGCCGCCACCGGTGATGTGAGCCAGCGCCTTGATCGGATGTGCGGCCAGCGCAGCCAGCACGTTCTTCACATACAGGCGGGTCGGCTCCATGATGGCGGCTTTGAACGGCTTGCCGTCCAGCGTGGCTGGGGTGTTGGTGCCCGCGCGTTCGATGCACTTACGCACCAGTGAAAAGCCGTTTGAGTGCACACCTGCGGAAGCCAGGCCCAGCACCACGTCACCTGCCTGCACGTTTTGACCGGTCAGGATTTTGGATTTTTCGACCGCACCGACCGCAAACCCGGCCAGGTCGTATTCGCCCGCGGGGTACATGCCCGGCATTTCGGCCGTTTCGCCGCCAATCAAGGCGCAGCCCGACAGCTCGCACCCCTTGGCAATGCCGCCGACCACTGCGGCGGCCGTGTCCACATCGAGCTTGCCGCAGGCAAAGTAGTCCAGGAAGAACAGGGGCTCTGCGCCTTGTACCAGTACATCGTTCACGCTCATGGCCACCAGATCGATGCCCACGGTGTCGTGCATGTTCCACTCAAACGCCAGCTTGAGCTTGGTGCCCACACCGTCGGTACCGCTCACCAGCACCGGTTCCTTGTAGCGCTTGGGCACTTCAAACAGGGCGCCAAAGCCACCGATGCCGGCCAGCACGCCTTCGCGCATGGTTTTTTTGGCCAGGGGCTTGATTCGTTCGACGAGTTCGTCACCGGCAACAATGTCCACGCCGGCGTCTTTGTAGGAGAGAGGTGTTTGGCTCATGAGGGGGCCTGCGCATGTGCAGGTCTAATCAGGGTCGATGGGGCCCGATAAACGGTGGGCAGACTAAAATCAGACTCAATTTTAAGGGTTTACCCAAAACGGCTGATCTTCAAGCCCGGCTTTTTATACAAACTCATCTGTCATGACCTCCAATCCTTCATTTGCTCGCTGGCTCGCTTGGGCTGGCCTGGCTGCCCTGGCTGCGCTGCTGGTGTGGATGTTGGCACCGGTTCTTTCCCCTTTTGTGGTGGCTGCAGTGCTCGCCTATGCTCTACAGCCGCTGGTGAAAAAGCTCCATGGCTCAGGTTTGCCTCGCTGGCTGGCTGCAGTGCTGGTGCAATGCCTGGCTGTGCTGGCTCTACTGGGGTTGCTGATGCTTTTGGTTCCCGTGCTGCTCAAGGAGCTGCCATTGATCCAGCAACAGCTGCCGGTCATTGTTGAGCGCCTGGGCGTGGCTCTGGAGCGTTTGCTGGCTCAGTGGGGATTGCCAAGCGTGCCGGATTTTCCCCAGCTGCAGGCGCAGCTGCTCTCTTATCTGAACGATAACCGTGAAGATTGGATCAAGCCCTTGCTGTCTTCGCTCAAGGTGGGGGGCAGCGCGGCCATGGCTGTTTTGGGGCACGCCGTGCTGGTGCCTGTGGCGCTTTTTTTCCTGCTCAAGGACTGGGGCCGTTTGTCCGACCAGGTTCACGTGCTTGTTCCTCCTGCCTGGCGCGCTACGCTGGACAGTTTGCTCCATGAAGTGGACGAAGTGCTTGGCCAGTACCTGCGTGGCCAACTTTCGGTGATGGTGCTGCTGGCGCTTTACTACGCGCTGGGCCTGCGTTTGTTCGGACTCGAACTGGCTTGGCCCATTGGCGTGTTCACCGGCTTGGCCATGTTTGTGCCGTATTTGGGTTTCGGTGTGGGCTTGCTGCTGGCGCTGATGGCCGGGGTGCTGCAAATGCCAGTCGCTGATGCGTTGACCATGGTGGCCGTGGTGTATGGCAGTGGGCAATTGATCGAAAGTTTTTTCTTGACCCCCCGCTTGGTCGGCGAGCGTGTAGGCCTGCACCCACTGGCCGTGATTTTTGCTTTGCTGGCTTTTGGGCAAGTGTTGGGTTTTGTGGGTGTATTGGTGGCGTTGCCTGTCAGTGCGGTGTTATTGGTGGCGTTGCGCCATGTGCGTGCTCGTTACCTCAGCAGTCCGTTGTATCGTGCCAGACCGGAAGGTGACGCGTGAGGCAAATCGCGCTGGACATTGGTCTGGCCCCAGAGCCCTCGTTGGATAATTTTGTGGCTGTGGGCAATGAGGCCGCGCTCAACCACCTGCGCTTATGGACGCAAGATGGCGCACGTGCTCCAGTGCCTACTTACCTTTGGGGTAGGGAGGGCTGTGGCAAAACCCACTTGCTGCGCGCCGTCTATCTGGCTCTGCGCGATCACGGTGTGCCTGTTGGCTGGATGGACGCACACATGCGCCACCCCCCTGAGTTCGATGAGGACTGGCGCGTTGTCATCCTGGACGACGTGCATCTGTACGACGCCGAGCAGCAACACATGGCCTTCAACTGGTTTGTGAACGCGCTCACCCCCCAAACCGGCGACGCCCGCTGGCTACTCGCCTCGGGCAGCGTAGCGCCCATGCAACTGCAACTGCGCGACGACCTGCGCAGTCGCCTGGGCTGGGGTCACGTCTACAGCCTGCACGTGCCAGACGACGACGCGCGCCGCGCCGTACTGCGACAGGCGGCCGATGCCCGCGGCCTGTTTTTGAGCGACGAGGTCATGTCCTATATGCTCAACCGTTTTTCACGCGACCTCTCCAGCCTGATGCAACTGCTGGACAATCTGGACCAATACGCTTTGCAAACCCGTCGGGCCATCACCATCCCCCTGCTCAAATCCATGCTGGAAAACGAATGAAACTGGCCCTTTTCGATCTGGACCACACCCTTTTGCCCATCGACTCCGACTACTCCTGGGGCGAGTTCACCATCACCCTGGGCTGGACCGATGCCAGCAGTTTCAAGCAACGCAACGACGAGTTCTACGCCCACTACCAGGCCGGCACGCTCGATATTCACGACTATGTGCGCTTTGCCACCCAAGCTGTGCGCTTGCAAGGCGCGCAAGCCGCCGCTCAGGCACACGAGCGCTACATGCGCGAAGTCATCACCCCCAACATCCGTCCCGCCGCACAGGAGCTGGTGCGCAAACACCAGGCTGCGGGCGACACCGTCATGATCGTCACCGCCACCAATGAGTTTGTCACCCGCCCCATCGCCCAAGCCTTTGGGGTGAGCGAACTCATTGCCGTGGAACTCGAGCGCGACATCAGCGGCTGGATCACCGGCGAAATCAAAGGCACGCCGTCTTTCAGAGAAGGTAAAGTGCAACGCGTGCAGCAGTGGCT
This sequence comes from Limnohabitans sp., assembly GCF_038134685.1. Classification (GTDB taxonomy): domain Bacteria; phylum Pseudomonadota; class Gammaproteobacteria; order Burkholderiales; family Burkholderiaceae_C; genus Limnohabitans_A. The sequence goes on from NZ_JAYPVP010000002.1 coordinate 68,533, forward strand.
GGCCCACCGCGGTCTGGACTGGAGCGATGTCGACATGCACTTTTATTCCGACTCGCCCAACGACCTGCCCTTGCTTGAGCGCGCCCAACACCCCGTGGCCACCAACCCCGACGAGCGCTTGCGCCAGCTGGCACAAACCCGTGGCTGGCCCATACTGGATTTGTTTCAATGATCAAAAAAATCATCCATAAATTGCTGGGTAAATCTGCCGGCAACCGTCCCGACTTTGGTCGCCGCCACGAAGTGCCGGTTTCTGTACACGGCATCAACCCCGAGCTGGTGGACGAGCGCGCCATTACCGTGGTGCGCACCTTGCACCAGGCGGGTTACGAAGCCTATGTGGTCGGCGGTGCTGTGCGCGACCTGCTGGTCGGTCTGCGCCCCAAAGACTTTGATGTGGCCACCAACGCCACACCCGAGCAAGTCAAAAGCCTGTTTCGCCGCGCCTTCATCATTGGTCGCCGCTTTCGGATCGTGCACGTGGTCTTTGGCCGTGGCCGTGAACACGAAGTGATCGAAGTCTCCACTTTCCGCGCCTACCTCGACAACAGCGCTGCCGAGCAAGTCAAAGGCAACGAAAAAACCAGCAAACGCGCCCTCGAAGGCGTCAAACACGCGGTCGACGCCAGCGGCCGTGTGCTGCGCGACAACGTCTGGGGCCCGCAAGACGAAGACGCCACCCGCCGCGACTTTACGGTCAACGCCATGTACTACGACCCGCAAACGCAAATCGTGGTCGACTACCACGGTGGCATTGCTGACGCCCAAAAACGTGTACTGCGCATGATTGGCGACCCCCAATCGCGCTACCGCGAAGACCCGGTGCGCATCATCCGCGCCGTGCGCTTTGCCGCCAAACTCAGCCCCTTGGGCTTTGCCATCGAGCCTCGCACCGCCAAGCCCTTGGCCAGCATGAAAAAACTGTTGGCCGACGTGCCCCAAAGCCGCCTGTTTGACGAAATGCTCAAACTGCTGCAAACCGGCCATGCGCTTGCCTCCATTGCGCAGCTGCAAACCCTGGGCCTGGCCAAAGGCATTTATCCGCTGCTCGACATCGTGGTCGAACGTGCCCAAACCGATTTTGTGCGCGCCGCCCTGGCCGACACCGACCGCCGCGTGGGGGAGGGCAAGCCCGTCGCCCCCAGCTTCTTGCTCGCGTGTGTGTTGTGGCAAGACGTGCGCCAAGCCTGGCAAGAGCGCCTGGCCCAAAAAGAGCACCCCTTCCCCGCGCTGCAAGGCGCCATTGACGAGGTGTTTGACACCCGCATTGGCGACGTCTCTGGCCGCGGCAAGCTCGGCGCCGACATGCGCGAAATCTGGATGATGCAACCCCGCTTCGAAAAACGCGTGGGCAGTACCCCCTTCAGCCTGGCAGAGCAACCGCGCTTCAGGGCCGGGTTCGACTTTTTGCGCCTGCGTGCGGATGTCCAGGAAGTGCCCGAAGAGCTCGCAGATTGGTGGCAGGAATTCAGCCTGGCCGACGAGCAAACTCGCGCCGAACTGGTCGAGCAAGCCCGCACCCAGCAACAAGCCAAACCCAAAACCCGCACCCGCCGCGTCAGCAAACCCAAGCTGGACACGGCTGCTCCCGAAGCGGCCAGCAGCGAAGTGCAGGGCAGTGCAGGCGAGGGCGAAGCCAGCCCCGCCAAAAAACGCCGCCGTCGCCGCCGCAAGCCAGCGGGCGGCGCAGCAGGCGAGGGTGGTAGCGAAAGCTAAGCCCTTGTCCACGCGCCCCCCCGTCACTGCCTACATTGGCCTGGGTGCCAATCTGGGCCAGGCTGCGCAAACCCTGCGCTGGGCGGTGGCGCAAATGGCGCAGTGGCCCGGCGTACAAGTGCAAGCCGTGTCCGACCTGTACCGCACCGCACCGTTCGAGGCCCAAGGCCCCGACTTTGTGAATGCCGTGGCCGCGCTGCACACGCCCCAAACCGCACCCGATCTTCTGCAAAACCTGCTGGCGCTGGAGCTGCAAGCCGGGCGTGAGAGGCCCTACCGCAACGCTCCCCGCACGCTGGACCTGGACTTGCTCTTGTACGGCCACGCCAGCATCAGCAGCCCGCACCTCACGGTGCCGCACCCCCGCATGCATGAGCGCGCTTTCGTTCTTGTACCTTTGGCACAAATTGCGCCAGCGCTGGTAACTCCCGATGCATTGCGCGATGTGAAAAATCAGGCCGTTTCCAAGCTTGAGTCCTGGGGCTAAGCGGTTAAACTTCTTCTGTCATAAAAGTGTCACGTCACAGAAACGGTCGTGTCACCCAAACCGTCAGGAGTACCGCATGTTGTTTGCCAAACTGCTGCCCAAAGAGGGCAATTTTTTTCATTTATTCAATCAACATGCAGATCGTGTTGTTGAGGCTGCACGTGCGTTCTCGAACCTGGTAGCCAATTACCAGGATGCGCACCTGCGCGAAAAATACAACCGCGATGTGGACAACGCCGAACATGCAGCAGATCGTGTCACCCAGGAAGTCAACCGTTTGTTGCACACCACGTTCATCACTCCGATCGATCGTGAGCAAATCCATGCGCTGATCAACATGATGGATGATGTCGCCGACCTCATCCAGGACTCAGCCGAGACCATGGCCCTGTATGACGTCAAGCACATGACTGACGAAATTTCGCGCCTGACCGACCTTTCGGTCAAGTCTTGCGAGCGCTTGCAAGATGCGGTCAAGCTGCTCGCTCGTATTGGTGAGCCCGCTGTGGCCGAAGCTGCGCTCAAGACCTGCGAGGAAATTGACCGTCTGGAGTCGGACGCTGATCGTGTGTTGCGCAGCGCCATGAGCAAGCTCTTTCGTGACGAGCCCGATGTGCGTGAAATCATCAAGCTCAAAGCGATTTACGAGTTGCTCGAAACCATCACCGACAAGTGCGAGGATGTGGCCAACCAGATCGAGGGCATCGTCCTCGAAAACTCCTGATCCGGACGGGACTGCGCGATGGAAACCGTGCAAGCTGCTTTCTGGATCGTCTCGCTGCTGGTGGTGCTGGCGCTGGTGTTTGACTTCATGAACGGATTTCATGATGCGGCCAACTCCATTGCGACCGTCGTGTCCACCGGAGTGCTCAAACCCTCTCAGGCAGTGGTGTTTGCAGCCTTCTTCAACTTTGTAGCCATCTTCATCTTTCACCTCAGCGTGGCAGCCACCGTCGGCAAAGGCATTGTCCAGCCTGGGGTGGTGGACGTGAACGTGGTCTTTGGGGCCTTGACAGGCGCCATCGTCTGGAACGTGATCACCTGGTATTACGGTATTCCCAGCAGCTCTTCGCACGCCCTGATTGGTGGCATTGTCGGAGCTGTGATCGCCAAGGCGGGCACGGGTGCGTTGCTGTCTTCGGGCATCATCAAGACCGTGTTGTTCATCTTCGTTTCACCTTTGCTGGGCTACTTGCTGGGCTCTCTCATGATGGTGCTGGTTGCCAACATCTTCCGTCGTACCCGACCGCTCAAAGTGGACAAATGGTTCCGTCGTTTGCAGCTGGTCTCGGCCGGTGCCTATAGTCTGGGGCACGGCGGTAACGATGCTCAAAAAACCATTGGCATCATCTGGATGATGCTCATTGCTACCGGGTACGCCACAGCTGCCGACAAGGCACCTCCTACATGGGTCATCATCAGTTGCTACCTGGCCATCGGTCTGGGCACCATGTTTGGGGGGTGGCGCATCGTCAAAACTATGGGCCAGAAAATCACCAAACTCAAGCCCGTTGGCGGCTTTTGTGCCGAAACGGGGGGAGCCATGACCTTGTTCCTGGCTACCGCGCTGGGCATCCCCGTGTCCACCACCCACACCATCACCGGTGCCATCGTCGGCGTGGGTTCTACTCAGCGAGCCAGCGCCGTGCGCTGGGGAGTGGCGGGCAACATTATCTGGGCATGGGTGCTGACTATTCCAGCCAGCGCTTTTGTGGCTGGTATCGCTTATGGGGGTAGTCTGTACCTCTTCTGAACAGCTTGAGATACAGACCAAGGGCCGCATTCACTGCGGCCCTTTCATTTACAGCATGGCCTTGCCTGAGCTGCCTCTTGGTTTCTGGCATCACGCATGGCGCATACGCTATGCTTGGAACGATTGGAAAGCATGTTTATGACGCAACGCAAAGGCATCATTCTGGCTGGTGGCTCGGGCACCCGGCTGTATCCCGTCACGCAGGCCGTGAGCAAGCAGCTCATGCCGGTGTACGACAAGCCTATGGTGTACTACCCGCTCACCACGCTGATGCTTGCGGGCATACGCGATGTGCTGCTCATCAGTACCCCGCAAGACACGCCGCGCTTTACTGACCTGCTGGGCGACGGCAGTCAGTGGGGCATGAATATTCAGTATGCGGTGCAGCCGAGTCCGGACGGGCTGGCGCAAGCCTTCATCATCGGCAAAGACTTTGTGGGCAAGCACCCGAGCACGCTGGTGCTGGGCGACAACATCTTTTACGGCCATGACCTGGTCAAGCTGCTGTCCAGCGCCAATGCACGCACCCAGGGCGCGAGTGTGTTTGCCTACCATGTGCATGACCCCGAGCGTTATGGTGTGGTCGACTTTGACCCCCAGCAACGCGCCCTCAGCATTGAAGAAAAGCCCGCCAAGCCCAAGAGCAACTACGCCGTGACCGGACTGTATTTTTACGACCAGCAGGTGTGCGACATCGCGGCAGACATCAAACCGTCGCCACGCGGTGAGCTGGAAATCACCGACGTCAACAAACGGTACCTTGAACAAGGCCAACTCAATGTCGAAATCATGGGCCGTGGCTACGCCTGGCTGGACACCGGCACGCACGACAGCCTGCACGAGGCGGCAGGCTTTATCGCGACTTTGCAAAAGCGACAGGGTTTGATGGTGGCCTGTCCTGAGGAAATTGCCTTTGCCCAAAAGTGGATTGATGCCGCAGCCATCCAAAAGCTCGCAGCTCCGCTGGCCAAGAACGGCTACGGTCAATACCTGCTGAACTTGCTTAAATAATGCCTTACACCGTAACCTCTACTGCGATTCCCGATGTGCTGATCCTCGAGCCGAAGGTGTTCGGTGATAGCCGGGGTTTCTTTTTTGAGAGCTTCAACGCGCAGGACTTTGCCAAGGCTACCGGCCTGAATGTTGAGTTTGTGCAGGACAACCACAGCCGCAGCAGCCAAGGGGTGTTGCGTGGGCTGCACTACCAGCTGCAGCAGCCGCAGGGCAAGCTGGTGCGCGTGGTGCGCGGCGCTGTGTTTGACGTGGCCGTGGACATCCGCAAAAGCTCACCCACGTTTGGCCAATGGGTGGGCTGCGAGCTGACCGAAGACAATCGCCGTCAAATGTGGGTGCCTCCGGGTTTCGCACACGGCTTTGTCGTGATGAGCGCGTCGGCTGACTTTTTGTACAAAACCACCGACTATTACGCCCCCGCGCATGAGCGCTGCATCGCCTGGAACGATCCGGCCATTGGCATCCGCTGGCCCCAGGGCATCGCGCCGCAGTTGTCGCCCAAAGACCAGGCCGGACTATCGCTGGCGCAGGCTGAGGTGTTTGGGTGAGCAGCCCAAATTGCCGTTTTATTGGCTGATCAGACGTGCTGCTTCGATCTGATATTCAAAGTAGCGCTGAAAACTGAAGACCAGGCTGGACATCAGGATTGCGGTCCCGATCAACAGGGATACAGCGACGCCACCGATGGTGAGCCAGCTGGTTTGTCCTGCAGGGTGTTCAACCGAGTGTTCTGGATTGAACCTGGCGTTCCACTTTTCAGTTGGCATCAGGCCATAAACGATGGCGTTGAGCGCACAGGCGGCGATGTTGAAGCCCAACAAGGGAATAAGCCACCAGCTCATCATGTCATCCAAACCGAACGCCTGGACACGGCTTATACCGTAAAGTCCCAACGCAGTCGGGACAGGCATCAGCCAGCCGAGCCAGTCACCCAAGCCGTGCAAGTAAAACCGGTGCAAGCCCAGTGGGCCGCCAAAGAACGTTAGCCAGGTCGAGAGGGTCTTGCTTTTCATGTACGCATTATCGTGTCGTTTGTCTCTGCGAGCGCAGCGCGACAGTCTAAAAGGTTATAATCCAAGGCTTTTCAGTGTGTCACTGGCCGGGTGGCCAGTTGCGTGTCTCAAACGCTGAAGATTTGATGGATGCTGCACAAGGCAGTTTCCAGACCACCCAAGGATTTAAAAATGGTCGTTATCCGTATGAGCCGTGGCGGCTCCAAAGCCCGTCCTTTCTACAACATCGTTGTGGCCGACAAGCGCGTTCGTCGCGATGGCAGCTTCATCGAGCGCCTGGGTTTCTACAACCCTACCGCCAAGGGCGGTGAAGAAGGTCTGCGCGTTGCCATGAACCGCGTGACTTACTGGAAGAGCGTTGGCGCTCAGGCTTCTCCCACCGTGGAACGCCTGCTCAAGCAAGCCGCCAAAGCTGCTGCCTGATAGGCCCGTACCTGATGCGCCCACAACTCGAAGTGGCCGAATTGCCGGCTGACGCTGTAGAGGTGGGGCGCATTGCAGATGCCTGGGGCATCAAAGGCTGGTTCAAGGTCTTGCCCCACAGCGCCTCGCCCGAGGCGCTTTTTTCTTCCAAACGCTGGTATTTGTTGGCACCCGAAAGGCAACAGGTGCGTCCGGCACGAGCTGCTGCCTCGGCCACGACCACCCCCAGCTTGCCCTGGACCGAGCCTTTGCTGCTCAAGGTCAAAGAGGCCAGAGAACATTCCGACAGCATCGTGGCGTGCAGCGCAGACGTGACTGACCGCAATGGCGCCGAGGCCCTGAAGGGCGCTCGGGTGTTTGTGTCGCGTTCGAGCTTTCCGACCCCGGAAGATGGCGAGTATTACTGGGTGGACCTGATGGGCTTGCCCGTGACCAACCGCGAGGGCGAGAGCCTGGGCGTGGTGCACGATTTGCTGTCCACCGGGCCGCAAACGGTGCTGGTGTTGCACTCAGAAGAGGGCGGCAAAAAAGTGGAACGCATGATTCCGTTTGTGGACGCCTTTATCGACAAGGTGGATCTGCAGGCACGGTGCATCACCGTGGACTGGCAGCCCGATTACTGATGAAGGGCGCGTGCTGTGCGCTTTGACATCATCACCCTGTTTCCTGAACTGTTTGAGCCGTTTTTAAAAGCGGGCGTGACGCGCCGTGCCTTTGAGACGCGTCAGGTGGATGTGCGCCTGTGGAACCCGCGCGATGTTGCCGAGGGCAATTACCGCCGCGTGGACGACCGCCCCTTTGGCGGTGGCCCCGGCATGGTGATGCTGGCCGAGCCGCTGGAAAAGTGCTTGCAGGCCATTCGCGCCGACCGAGGTGAGGGCGCGCCCGTTGTTCTGTTTTCCCCCATTGGTCAGGCCTTGAACCACACGGCGGTGCAGGCCTGGTCGGACAGCGAGGGCGCCGTTTTGCTGTGCGGCCGCTACGAGGGTGTGGATCAGCGTTTTATTGACCGCTATGTAACGCACCAGATCAGCCTGGGCGACTTTGTATTGTCGGGCGGCGAAATTGCGGCCATGGCTTTGCTGGACGCGGTGGCGCGGCTGCAGCCTGGCGTGCTCAATGACGAGGGCAGTCACCAGTTGGACAGCTTCAACCCCGCACTCGATGGCTTGCTGGACAGTCCGCACTACACCCGCCCCGAGGTGTGGCAGGGCGAGCCGGTGCCCGAGGCTTTGATGTCTGGCCACCACGCCCGCATTGAGCGCTGGCGGCGCGAGCAAAGCCTGACGCTGACGGCTAAGCACCGCCCCGAACTGTTGGCGCAGGCCCGTGCAGACGGCAAACTGAGCCCGGCTGACGAGCTTTTCCTGAAAAAGCTATAATCGAAGGCTTTTCGGTCCTCTACCCGCCGCGGTCCAGCTTAGATTTGGAACGCCCCTAGTGCAGCGGGCATGAACGAAAAAATTGTGGAGTTTCAGATGAACCTGATCCAAACCCTTGAGCAAGAAGAAATTGCTCGCCTTGGCAAGACCATTCCCGAATTCGCCCCTGGCGATACCGTGATCGTGAACGTGAACGTGGTTGAAGGTAACCGCAAGCGCGTGCAGGCTTACGAAGGTGTGGTGATCGCCAAGCGCAACCGTGGCCTCAACAGCGGCTTTACCGTGCGCAAGATCTCCAGCGGCGAAGGCGTGGAACGTACGTTCCAGACCTACAGCCCCCTGATCGCCAGCATCGAAGTCAAGCGTCGTGGCGACGTGCGTCGTGCCAAGCTGTACTACCTGCGCGAGCGCAGCGGCAAGTCGGCCCGTATCAAGGAAAAGCTGCCCCAGCGCAAAGCTGCTGTGGTTGCCCAGTAATCCTGATCAGCACAAAAAGAAAACCGCCCGTGGTGCAAACCCGGGCGGTTTTTCTTTGGGCGCCTTGTGGACGCCCATAAAGGTTTTTAACCGCGACGCTTGGGGGCGTGAGGCTTGAAGCCGCCGCCGACCACTTTGGGGCCACGGCTGGGGCGATCGCCGAAGCGGTCGTTGCCGCCAGCGCGGGCTTGGGCGCCACGCGGCGCGTGTTGGGGCTTGTCGGAGCCACCACCAAAGCCACCACGGGGCGCGCGGTCGTCGCGGCGCTCGAAGCGTTGCTCGCCGGGGAGGCCAAAGCCACGGTCCTGGCCGCGGTCGTTGCCACGACGTGGGTCGTTGTTCCAGCCGCCCTGGCCCTGCTCAAAGCGAGGGTCGTGACGAGCCTCAAAGCGGGGCTCCTGGCGAGCGCCGAAACGATCGCCACCAAAGCGGTCACCGCCACGGAAGTCGTTGCCGCGTTGTTCGTTGTTGCGGTTGCCCCAGCCTTTGGCTTGGCCGCCAAAGCCGCGGTCACCACCGCCAAAGCCGCCACGCTCGCTGCGGCCACCTTTGCCGCCCTTGCCGCCAAAAGATTTGCGCGCAGGGTAGTCAAAGCGTTGCTTGGGTTCCAGGCCGGGAATGGTTTCGGCCTTGAAGGGTTGCTTGGTGTAGTGCTCGATATCGCCAATCTTGCGGCGGTCGCGGATTTCGGCAAAGGTCACGGCTAGGCCTGAGCGGCCAGCGCGGCCAGTGCGGCCGATGCGGTGGGTGTAGTCCTCGGCCTTCATGGGCAGGCCGAAGTTGAACACGTGTGTGATGGTGGGCACGTCAATACCGCGCGCGGCCACATCGGTGGCCACCAAAATTTGCACCTGGCCGTTGCGCAGCGCCATCAGGCGGCGGTTGCGCAGGCCCTGGCTCAGGGCGCCGTGCAGGGCCACGGCGGCAAAACCAGCCTGCTGCAGTTCGGTGGCCAGGCCGTCGCACTCGATCTGGGTGCTGGCAAACACAATGGCCTGGTCGATGGACGCATCGCGCAGCCAGTGGTCGAGCAGCTGGCGCTTGTGCTCGGCGTTGTCGGCCCAGAACAGCACCTGCTTGATGTTGGCGTGTTTCTCCTGCGGGCTGTCGATCTGCACCTTGTGCACGCCCGAGCCACCGTCGTGCATGACGCGCATGGCCAGCTGCTGAATGCGCGGCGCAAAGGTGGCAGAGAACATCATGGTCTGGCGGCGTTGAGCCGTCAGGTCGTTGATTTCGGCCAGGTCATCGGAGAAGCCCAGGTCCAGCATGCGGTCGGCTTCGTCGACCACCAGGAACTGCACTTCATTGAGCTTGATCTGCATCGAGCGCTGCAGGTCCAGCAGGCGGCCCGGCGTGGCCACCACCAGGTTGGCGTTTTGCAGTTTGGCAATTTGCAGCTGGTAAGGAATGCCGCCCACCACGTTGGCAATACGCAGGCCTTTGCAGTGTTTGACCAGCTCGATGGCGTCGTGCGCCACCTGTTGCGCCAGTTCACGCGTGGGGCACAGCACCAGGGCGCCGGGCACGGCGGCCTTGAAGTTGCGCGGGTTGGTGGGGTCTTTACGGCGGGCGCGCTTGGGCGGCTCTTCGCCACGGGCGATAGCGTCGGCGCAGGCCTGGTCGAAATCGGCCTTGGCTTTGGCGTCGGCAGCGGCTTGCTGCGCAATCAGGGTGTGCAGTACGGGCAGCAGGAAGGCGGCGGTCTTGCCGCTGCCGGTCTGGCTGGAGACCATCAGATCGTTGTAGCCGTGATGTTCCTGGTCATCGGCGGGCAGGGCCAGCGGGATGGTGCGCGATTGCACGGCGGTCGGCTGGGTGTAGCCCAGATCGGCTACGGCCTGGACGAGCTCGTTGGCCAAGCCCAGTTGAACGAAGCCGTTAGGTTCGTTGGACTCGGTGGCTTGGACCACTTCGGGTGTATCGATGGAAAGGTCTTGCGCAGGCACGTGCTCGGCCTGCAGGTCGGTGATTTGTTCAGTCATGAATAACTCGCACGGCACTGCAGCGGGTGGCTGCAGGCACCGTCAGGTTGAAAACAACATCAACCTTCAAACGGTGCTCAGCGAAGGCGTGAAGCCTGGTTCGCGAGTGACCCGAATTCAGACGCAAGCGTCATGGGCCAAGGCATGAGGGGAGATGCAAGAAAAACGCCACCGCTGGGGTGGCGTGGCGCAATTATCGCACGGATCGGATTTTTGTGCAGGGTTTTCCCTGAAATCACAAACGAATGAACTGCTCGCGGTAGTGTTCGAGCTCGTCAATGGACTCGTGCACATCGGCCAGCGCGGTGTGGCGTTGCTTCTTTTTGAAGGCTGAGTACACCTCGGGCTTCCAGCGGCGCGAGAGCTCTTTGAGCGTGCTCACATCCAGGTTGCGGTAGTGAAAGTACGCCTCCAGCTTGGGCATGAACTTGACCAGAAAGCGGCGGTCCTGGCTGATGGTGTTGCCGCACAGCGGCGAAGCGCTCTTGGGCACGTACTTCTTGATGAAGTCCAACAGCTGTTGCTCGGCGTCGGCCTCGGAGGTGGTGCTGGCTTTGACCTTGTCGATCAGGCCGCTGCGGCCGTGGGTGCCTTTGTTCCAGGCGTCCATCTTGCCCAGCAGCTCGTCGCTTTGGTGAATGACCAGCACCGGGCCTTCGATGCGCGGCGTCAGCTGCGGGCCGGTGACGATGACGGCGATTTCCAGCAGGCGCTCTTTTTCAGGGTCGAGCCCGGTCATTTCGCAGTCGATCCAGACCAGGTTTTGGTCGGACTTGGCGAGTGTTTCTGGAGCAGGGGATGCGTTGACTTCAGACATGGGGGAATTGTCGCCGAAGAAAACCGAATGCCTGGGGCTTTTACAATTTCCCCCATGAATCCTTCTTTGTTGTTGACGGTGGCGCTGGCTGCGGTGCTGGTGCTGCATGTGCTTCTCAAGCTTTGGCTCAATGCTCGCCAGGTGCGGCATGTGGCTGCGCATCGGGCGCAGGTGCCTGCGGCGTATGCGGGCACCATTGGCCTGGCTGACCACCAGAAGGCGGCTGATTACACGCTGGCCAAGGCGCGGCTGGCACAGTGGGATATTTTGCTGGACGCTGCACTGGTACTGGGCTGGACCTTGCTGGGTGGTTTGCAAGCTTTGCAGACCGTGGTGCAAAGCCTGGTGTCGCCGGGCTTGATGCAGCAGGTGGCGCTGGTGCTGGGTTTTGCTTTGGTGGGTGGTGTGCTGGCCTTGCCCTTGTCGTGGGTGCAGACCTTTGGTGTGGAGCAGCGGTTTGGTTTCAACAACATGACGCCCGCGCTGTGGCTGACGGATTTGGCCAAGGGGCTGGCGCTGGGCCTGGTGCTGGGTGTGCCTTTGCTGGCATTGGTGCTGTGGCTCATGCAAGCCGGGGGCAGCCTGTGGTGGCTGTGGGCCTGGGGCGCGCTGGTGTTGTGGCAGCTGGTGCTGATGGCGATTGCGCCCAATGTGATCATGCCGCTGTTCAACAAGTTTTCGCCTTTGGAGGACGAGGCCCTCAAGGCCCGTGTGCAGGCGCTCATGGCGCGTGCAGGTTTCAAGGCCAAGGGCTTTTTTGTGATGGACGGTAGCCGCCGCTCGGCGCATTCCAATGCGTTTTTTACCGGCTTTGGTGCCAGCAAGCGTGTGGTGTTTTTTGACACATTGCTCAAGCAGTTGAGCATGGCTGAAATGGAAGCTGTGCTGGCCCATGAGTTGGGGCACTTCAAGCACAAGCACATTGTCAAAATGATGGTCACGTCGTGGCTGACCAGCCTGCTGGGCTTGGCGCTGCTGGGGTGGCTGGCGCAGCAGGTGTGGTTTTATACGGGGCTGGGCGTATTGCCTGATATTCAGGGCGGCAACGATCCGTTGGCGTTGGTGCTGTTCATGCTGGTGGTGCCTTTGGTGACGTTTTTTGCTTCGCCCATATTGTCGTGGCGTTCACGCCAGCAGGAGTTTGAGGCCGATGCTTACGCGGCCTCGCTAACACCTTCCAAAGACCTGGCCAGTGCCTTGCTCAAGCTCTACCAGGACAACGCATCCACCCTCACGCCCGATCCGCTGTATGTGCGTTTTTATTATTCGCACCCCCCGGCCAGTGAGCGCCTGGCGCGCATGCAGGCGGCCTGAGGCAGTATGGCCAAGAAACTTTTGCAAACTGCCGCCACGATTGCCTTGCAGCAGGCGCTGGTGGTGGGCTCGTTCGGGCGGCATTGCCTGATTGAAACAGACGATGGTCAGCGCCTGATTGCCTATCCGCGTGGCAAGAAAAACCAGGCGGTGGTTGGCGACCGCGTGCAGTGGGTCGCCACGGGCGACGAGGCCAGCATTGAGGGTGTGGTGCCCCGGCGCAACTTGTTTTACAGGCAGGATGAGATTCGTACCAAATCGTTTGCGGCCAACCTGGACCGGGTGCTGATTTTGGTTGCGGCCGAGCCCGAGTTTTCTGAAAGCCAGTTGGCACGCGCTTTGGTGGCCGCTGAAGCCGAGCACATTGTGCCGATCATTGCCTTGAACAAGTGCGACTTGCGCGAGCAGTTTGAACGCGCCTGGCAACGTTTGGCGCCGTATCGCCGCATGGGCTACCAGGTGTTGCCATTGGGTTTGGCGCCGCGCAGCGATGATGTGGCTGAAGACGGCGTGGCCGCGCTTGTGCAGGCGCTCTCTGGGCACCATACCCTGGTGTTGGGCCCTTCGGGTTCCGGCAAAAGCACCTTGATCAACCGCCTGGTGCCTGATGCGCAAGCTGAAACGGGCGAGATTTCGCAAGCCCTCAACTCGGGCAAACACACCACCACCAGCACCCGCTGGTATTGGGTGCCTGCGCTGGATGCAGGTGCCGAGCGTGGCGCCTTGATCGACTCACCAGGATTTCAGGAGTTTGGCTTGCACCACATCGAACCGACCATGCTGGCCCAATGCATGCCGGACTTTCGAACCTACCTGGGGCAATGCAAGTTCTATAACTGTACGCATCTGCATGAGCCCGGTTGTGCTGTATTGCCCCATGTGGGCACTCAGCAGGACGACCGCATCAGCGAGCGGCGTCACAGCATTTACGCACAGCTCTTTGAAGAGCTCAGTCAACAGCGCTGGTAAGGACGGTCAGCCCAGCAAGTTGGCCATGCTCAGCAAAGCCAGCAGTGCCAGCCACATGATCACCGAGCGCCAGACCAAACCCACCACTTGTGCAAAATGCGCCAAGGTGACATGGTGACCCGGTGTGCTGGCGCTGTCTTGTTTGTCGGGAGCATCGGTATGGAGGTCTGCTCCGCCAAGTTGAACATTGATCGCGCCTGCTGTAGCCGCCAAGACCACGCCATCGTTGTCTTGCGGAAATTTCTGTGCGTGAAAGCGCCAGCCGTCCATGACTTCTTCGAAATTACCCACAACGGCAAAGCCCAATGCTGTGGCGCGGGCGGGCAACCAGTCCACCACCCGCCAAGCCTGACGGGAGATCGCTTGCAGTGCGGGATTGTCCTGACTCCAGCTCCGAGGCAAGGCGGCAGCCAGACGGTAAATGACAGCACCCAAAGGCCCCAGACCAACGATGGCCAGCACGCTGTACCAGAAGAACACTCCGAAAACATGTCGGTGCGCGGCCAGTACGGATTGTTCGATCACGTGTCTCATGATTTCGTTGCGTGAAATCTGACCCACGCCTACATGTTGCCACTCGGCCAGCAACTCTCGGGCTTTCTGCTCGTCGCCCATATTGAGGGCTTCGCGAATGTCCGTAAAGTGGTGACTGAACTGGCGAAAGCCCAAGGTCAGGTACAACAGTGCCACATTCCAGGTCATGGCTGCAAGCCAGCCCAGGGTGTGCAGCAAGGCGCTGTGTACAAACCAGGCCGCCAGAGCGGGCAGCAGTACAGTCAGCCACCAGGCCAGCCAGGCTTGCCGGGGGTGACCGGTGTCCAAGGTGCGGGCCATCCATTGCATCCACTCACGCATGAACTGGTTGAGCGCATGGCTGGGAGACAGGGGCCGGATTTGTTCGGCAATCAGGGCGAGCAGTATGGCGAAGAAACTCATGCGCTGTTCGAAGGCAAGGGGGCTTGCAAAAAACGGTACAGATTGCGAAGCATACCCGCTGTGGCGCCCCAGATGAAGCGCTCAATGGCCTGCGGCCGAGCGGGTTGCAAGTAGGGCATGGAGTACCACTGGCGTATCACGCCTTCAAATTCCATCTGGTGCAATCGATGATGAGCGGGGTTCATCAAGTAGCTCAATGGGACTTCAAAGACCTCGTCAACTTCCTGCGGATTGGGCGCAAGGGCCTCACCACTTTGGACCAGGGCCACAACAGGCTGTACCCAAAAAGCACTGCCGGTGATGTAGGTCGGCAGCTGACCGATCACCTGTACACGCTCCGGGTCAAGGCCAATTTCTTCGTGCGCTTCGCGCAAGGCGGCAGCTTGTGCATTGGCATCGTTGTCGTCTACCTTGCCGCCAGGAAAAGCAATTTGACCAGAGTGGGTGGACAGGTGCTTGCCCCGTAGTGTCAGCAGCACATGCAGTTCATCATGGGCATGCGCTGGTGTGGTCAGTCCAATCAGTACAGCCGCTTGTGCGCTCGGGCGTTGCATATAGCTGGGCTCGCGGCGCAGCTCGGGCTCCCAGTCGGGTTGAATGGCGAACCGATGGCGCAGCGCTTGGGCGGTGAGTTGGCTGGCGTCGATGGCGGGCAATTCGGTACTGACATGTACAACTGGGACGCTTTGGGGGTGAATGATGGTGCTCACGGCCCGTTTATAGCAGCAGCTGCCAGCATTCGGTGTCACCTGAGGCTGCGACAATGCGAGCCATGAGGAGTGATGTGCATGGCAGTCTATCTGGTGGGCGACATTCAGGGATGTGACGAGGCTTTGACTCGTTTGCTGCAGGCCGTGGATTTTTCGCCGAGCCGTGATCATTTGATCGGGCTGGGTGATTTGGTCAACAGGGGGCCGAACTCCCTGGCCGTGTTGCGTCGCTTTGTCGCGTGGGAGGGCAGCGCCGATGCCGTACTGGGCAATCACGACTTGCATGCCTTGGCTGTGCATGCAGGTGTACGCCGTTCCAGTCGGATGGATACCTTGGGCGAGCTGCTTGAGGCCGACGACGCCTTACCCTTGATGCGTTGGCTGCAGGACAGACCCCTTGCGATGCATACGCATGGGATGCTGTTGGTGCACGCCGGGGTGCTGCCGCAGTGGACGCTCCAGCAGGTGATGACATTGGCTCAAGAGGTACAACAGGTCCTGCGCGGACCTGATTTGACGAATTTCCTGGCGCAGATGTATGGCAACACGCCTGATACTTGGGACGAGAATTTGCAGGGGACCCAGCGCTGGCGCGTGGTCGTCAATGCGCTGACGCGCTTGCGGTTCTGCACGGTGCAAGGGCGCATGGAATTCGACAGCAAAGAGGGGGCGGACGGCGCGCCCGAGGGTTTTTTGCCCTGGTTTGAGGTGCCTGGCAGACAAACTTCTCAGGTGGATGTGGCCTTTGGCCATTGGTCCACCTTGGGCGAGGTTTCAACGGCCCACGTTTGGGCATTGGATACGGGTTGTGTCTGGGGTGGGCAATTGACTGTGCTCAGGGTGTCTGCAGACGGGCGGCATGAGCGCATTGCCGTTGATTGCCCACAAGCCCAAAAGCCTGGGCGCTGAACTTGGCACAATAAGAACATGGATCTGCTATTGATTGTTTTTCTGACGCTGCTCAACGGCGTGTTTGCCATGTCGGAAATGGCCGTTGCGTCGAGCCGCAAGGTTCGCTTGCAGGCCCTGCAAGAGGCAGGTGAGCATGGCGCTGCTGCTGCGCTGGGCCTGATGCAGGAGCCCACCCGATTTTTGTCTACGGTGCAGGTCGGCATTACCTCCATTGGCATGCTCAATGGCATTGTGGGCGAAGCTGCGTTCAGCGGCGCGCTTGCCTTGAAGTTACAGGTCTGGGGCGTGAGCAGTGCAGTAGCGGGTGGGTTGGCGACGGCGATTGTGGTGACCTTGATCACCTTTACCACCATCATTTTTGGTGAGTTGGTACCCAAGCGTATCGGGCAGCTTTACCCGGAGACCGTGGCACGCCTGACAGCTGTGCCCATGGCCTGGCTGGCGCGTGTTGCGGGGCCGTTTGTGAAGCTGCTGTCTTTGTCCACGCAAACCATATTGGGCCTGATGCGGATAGACACCAAAGCCCAGCGACAGGTGACCGAAGAGGAAATCACTGCCAGCCTGGAGGAGGGCGTGGATGCTGGCTTGATTGAAGCGCACGAGCATCAGATGGTGCGCAATGTGTTTCATCTGGATGACCGGCCTTTGACTTCCATGATGACGGCTCGTGCCGATATTGTCTGGCTCGACGCAGATCTCAATGTGGCCACTGCATTAAAGAAAATCCAGTCTGAAATACAGGCTTACGGCGCGCACTCCTGGTACCCGGTATGCAAGGAGGGGCTGACTCATGTGGTCGGGGTGGTCAGCGTGATTCGTTTGCTGGGTGTGCCAGACCATGAGCTCTCATTGCAGACTTATATGGAGCCAGCGCATTTTGTCCCCGAAACCTTGACGGGCATGGAATTGATGGAACAACTCAAAGATCGCTCGGGGCGAATGTTGTTCGTGGTCGATGAATATGGCGATATTCAGGGCCTGTTAACCCCTCGCGATTTACTGGAGGCCATTACTGGCGAGCTCAAACCCGCGCAGCAGCTGGAAGGCTGGGCGACGCAACGCGCCGATGGGAGCTGGTTGCTGGATGGGCAAATGCCTCTGTCTGAACTTAAGAGCCGCTTGCAGATCAAGGCTTTGCCTGATGAGGATCGAGGACGCTATAACACTGTGGCTGGCCTGATCATGTATTTGCTGGGAGATTTACCAATCACAGGGCAAACTGCATATTGGCATGAATGGTCATTTGAAGTGGTCGATATGGATGCGCGCAGGATCGATAAGGTTTTGGCTTTTTGCACCAGACCATTAACTGAAAATCATATTAAAAATGAAAAAAGCCTATAATACGGGCATATTATTCAATTGAAAGGTTCAGATCATGACCAATTCCTACAAAGATTTGCTCGCCCAGCGTGAAGCCTTGGAAAAAGCCATTGAGCAAGCTCGCCAGAATGAAATTGCCGGTGCTGTTACCAAGGTGCGCGAGCTGGTGGCTGAATACGGTCTGACCGTTCAGGACGTGTTCCCTGGTCGTGCTGGCAAATCGGCGGCCAAGTCTTCGGGTGGCAAGGTTGCGGCCAAATACCGTGATCCGGCCACCGGTCAGACCTGGACGGGTCGCGGCAAAGCGCCCAAATGGATTGACGGCAAAGACCGCAGCGCTTTTCTGATCGCCTGAAGTTATTGCGAGCGTTGCGTGCCCATCTTGCAGATGGGCTCACTTCATTCCTCATAACAGTCAACGTAAAGCCCCATTTTGGGGCTTTTCTGCTTTTGGGCCAGCGAGGTCATTTATAATGTGACAAATTCTAGAAAACAATGTCTGATTCGCCTTTGGTCTCCGATTTGTTGCAGCCTCGTACCGATATTTGGTACCTGGTTTATGCCAAGCCTCGGCAAGAAGAGATCGCACGTTTTAATTTGCAGCAGCAAGGTTTTGAGGCCTATGTGCCGCTCTACAAGAAATTCAAAAAGACAGAGCAGGGACCCGTTGCGGTGTTTGAACCGATGTTCCCGCGCTATCTGTTTTTCCGCCCAACATCCTCCGGTCAAAGCCTAAGCTCTGTGCGTTCTACGCGTGGTGTGACGACGTTGGTACGCTTTGGCTTTGAACCTGCGCTGGTGGCTGACGCTTTGGTAGATCGCATCCGACAGCTTGAGCATGAACGCAACGAAGCGACTTTGCAGCAAACCAGTGATGTACGGGCCGGACAAAGAGTCCGCCTCAGGCACACAGCCTTGGGTGATGTGGAAGGCTTGGTTCAAAGCGTGTCGAGCAAGCGGGTAGCCGTGTTGCTCGAAATTCTGGGCAGGCCTGCAGTGGTTCAGGTTGAGTATTTTCAGGTGGAGCCAGCTGACGCCTGATGCAGGGCAACAGCGGCTTGACTGCAGGGAGAGAAATCATGAAAAAAACACTCGTCACACTGTCGTGTGCTTTGGCCACCAGCTTTGCTTTACAGGGATGCACCGTGCTTGCCATCGCCGATGCGGCAGGCTCTGCCGTGGTCTACGGTGCCAAGACAGCAGTCAATGTGCTGGACGCCATCACGCCAGACATCATCAACAAGGACTGAGGGTGCTGCCACCGGCCGTCATGGGCCAGTGACGTTGTTCAGATACCCAGCCAGCCGTGGGTGCGGGCAAAGTGCAAGGCTTGCGTGCGGCTGTTGACGCCCAAGCGACGAAACAAACGCCAGAAGTGGACCTTGACGGTGTGCTCACTGATGTTCAATTTGTCGGCAATGTCGCGGTTTGACAGGCCTTGATCCAGCATCAGGATGAGTTGCTTTTGACGCTTGGACAATTTTGTCGGGGCAGAACCTGTGCTCTCTTGGGATTCGTCTTCAGTGACCAGCAGCTCGCGCAATTTTTGCAGCACTTGATTGACTGGTTCTGTTTTTTCAATGAAGACATTGGCACCTGCATGCATGCTGGCAGCCTCATAGTCTTGAGCATCGCTGGCGGTGACCACGGCCAAAGGCACATCAGCGTGGTTGGCGCGCACCATCTGTACTCCCGACATGCCCAAAGTGTCGGGCAGTTGAAGTTCCATGCAAATAAGCTCGGGCTCGCCACCTTTGAGGACTGCGGAGTCCAATGCGTTCATCTTGTGCACCGGCACCACCTTCAGGCCGGGTTTGATGCGCTGAATCAGCATGGTCAGCGCATCGCGCATCAGGGGGTGGCTGTCGATGACGTAAACAGTCATGATTTGTGGCGAAGCATTAATTGGAAAGTTATAGGATAGCAGCTTTCCGAGGAAATGCAAGTAAATCGATATATTTGTTGAGAATGTTATTTCTTTTTGCTTTCGGCAATTTCTCTCAGGTCTGAGAGGGCTTGCGCGATCAAGTTGCTTTGCCCGGTGCTCACGCCCAGCAATTTGTCAGCAAGTGTCTCAAGCGCTGTTATTCCCTCGTTTTGAAGGCGGGCTATGGCTTGGCCCGCTTCTTTGGGGGCTTCAAACCCGCGGCTTTGCAGCAGGACTTGTCCTTGGGTATCAACCAGTTTGAAGTAAAACAAGCCATCAGGTTCGCGGTATTGCTTGAATGCAGGAGGTGCTGTTTTTTCAATCTTGGCGGCAGTCGTGGTGACTGCGCTGGCCAAGCTTCGCAGCCCCACGGCATGGCGTAGTTCCTTGATGAAGGGGGTGGCCAGCGCGCGCGCTTTCTCAGCCCCTTGCAGCAGCAAGGCATCCACCTTTGCAGGATTGGCGATCAGGCTGTTGTAGGCGTCGCGCATGGGGGCCATTTCGCGGTCAATGCGCTCAAACAGAACTTGCTTGGCATCACCCCAGGCAATGCCGTCGGCGTAGGCTTTAGCCAAAGCAGCGGTTTCTTCTGTGCTGGCAAAAGCCTGGTAAATCTGGAACAGCGCTGAGCCTTCGGTGTCCTTGGCCTCGCCGGGGGCGCGAGAATCGGTCAGGATGCTGGCAATGAGCTTGCGCATGTCTGCTCTCGATGCAAACAGCGGGATGGTGTTGTCGTAGCTTTTGCTCATTTTGCGGCCATCCAGACCGGGCAGCAGCGCAACGGTTTCTTCGACAACTGCCTCGGGCAGCACAAAGTGTGAGCCGTAGAGGTGGTTGAAGCTCGAGGCCATGTCGCGGGCCATTTCGATGTGCTGGATCTGGTCGCGACCTACAGGTACTTTGTGGGCCTTGAACATCAAAATGTCTGCGCCCATGAGCACCGGGTACATGAACAGACCAGCGGTGACGTCGTTGTCCGGGTCGTTGCCGGCAGCCTGATTCTTGTCTACAGCGGCTTTGTAGGCATGGGCGCGGTTGAGTAGGCCTTTGCCGGTGACGCAGGTCAGCAGCCAGGTGAGCTCCGGAATTTCGGGAATGTCGGACTGCCGATAGAAGGTGACTTTGTCCACGTCCAGCCCCGCTGCGATCCAGCTGGCGGCGATTTCCAGGGTGGAGCGCTGGATGCGTGCCGGGTCATCGCACTTGATGAGGGCGTGGTAGTCGGCCAGAAAGTAAAAGCAATCGGTGTCCGGGTTGCGGCTGGCTTGCACAGCTGGGCGGATGGCGCCCACATAGTTGCCCAGGTGGGGAATGCCGGTGGTGGTGATGCCGGTCAGGACGCGGGTGCGCTCAGCGTTGCTCATGGAAATACCTGGAAAAAATCAGTGAAGCAAAAATGACAGGGGGCTCAGCGCAAGCTTGAGCAATGAAAAGGTCAGGGCCATGATGGGTTGCATCCACAAAGCACTGACGACGCCGGCAATCACCAGCGCCATGACGATGAAAAAGCCCCAGGGCTCAATGCGTGAAACCATGGCCGCCTGGCGCCGGGGCAGCAGGCCCACCAAAATGCGTCCACCGTCCAGCGGGGGCAGGGGAAAGAGGTTGAAGGCGAACATGACGACATTGGTCAGCATGCCAGCGCGGCACATTTCCAGAAAGAAACGTTCTTGCAGGCCGACGCCTGCAAGCACATAAAGCACCACCCCCCACAGCAGGGCCTGCAGCAAATTGGAGGCGGGGCCGGCCAGTGCGACCCAGACCATGTCTTTCTTGGGATGGCGCAGGCGGTCAAAACGAACGGGGACAGGCTTGGCGTAGCCAAACAAGAAGGCCCCACCAGTGCTGAAGTACAGCAGCAAAGGCATGAAGATGGTGCCCAAGGGATCAATATGCACCATGGGGTTGAGTGTGACGCGCCCCATCATGGCGGCTGTGTTGTCCCCCAAGCGTTGAGCAGCGTAGCCGTGTGCAGCCTCGTGCAGCGTGATCGCAAAAATCACCGGCAAGGCATAAATCAGAACGGTTTGAATCAGATCGGTCATGTCATTCACATGCCGATTGTCTCAGACCCGCGCAGGTGTGGGCTTAAAGACCCAAACGTGCAGGGTCACCTGCGCCATGGCGGAGCAATTCGGGGTTGTCGCCGCTCATGTCGATTACGGTGGTCGGAGCCATGGTGCAGGGGCCGGCGTCAATGACGCCGGCAATCTGGTGTTCCAGTTGTTCGCGGATCTCGTGCGGATCGTTGAGCGGGTCGGTTGCGCCAGGCAGGATCAATGTGGTGGCTATCAGGGGCGCGCCATGCAACTCCAGCAGCGCTTGCAGGGTCAGATGCTCGGGCACGCGCAGGCCAATGGTTTTGCGTTGCGGGTGGCTCAAGCGGCGGGGCACTTCCTTGGTGGCTTCCAGAATGAAGGTGAAGGGCCCTGGCGTGGCTTGCTTGATGAGGCGGAATTGGCGGTTGTCCACCCGCGCGTAGTTGGCCAGCTCGCTCAGGTCGCGGCAGAGCAGGGTGAGGTGGTGCTTTTCATCGACACCGCGAACACGACGCAATTGATCTGCGGCAGCCTTGTCGTCCACATGGCAAACCAAGGCATAGCTGGAGTCTGTGGGGACGGCCAGGATGCCGCCCTTGTCGAGCAGCAAGCAGGCCTGTTTGAGCAGGCGAGCTTGTGGATTTTCGGGGTGGATGCTGAAATGTTGGGCCATGATGATCAGGATTCCGGCAAGGTCACGGGAACGCGGCTTTCCTTGAGGGTGAGCCATGCGCCTATGGCGCCTGAAATGCCGACCAGCACCATGCCCCATAAAGTGATGTGGTCGGGGACATGGTTGAACACCAGCCAGCCGCCCACTGTGGCGAAACCGATTTGCACGTACATATAGGGCGTCAGCGTGGCTGCGGGGCTGCGCGAGTAGGCCATGATCAGGAAAAAATGCCCCAATGTGCCCAGCAGGCCAATCAGCAGCATCTGTGCCCATTCTGTCCACAACGCAGGGCTTTCCCACGTCCATGGCAGGATGAGCGTCGCCAGCAAAGCACCCACCCAGCCGGTGTACAGGTGCATGGTGATGGGGTCTTCAATGCGCGCCATTTTGCTGGTCAGCACCTGAAAGGCCGAGTTGGTGCCCACGAGCAGCAAGGGCAATATCAAGCCCCAGTCAAATGCCGTACCGCCGGGGCGAATGACCACCAGCGTGCCCACGAAGCCCATGCACACCAGCAGCCAGCGCGTACGGCTGACCTTTTCCTTCAGTTGCCGGGCGGCCAGCAAGGTGATGACCAGTGGCGTGATCATGACAATCGCCGTGAACTCTCCAACTGGCATGTACTTCAGGCTGAAAAATGCGAGCAGGCTGGTACAAAACAGCAGCAAGCCACGCAGCAGCTGATAGCGCGGGTGAGCGGTGTAAAAGATCTTGAATCCTCGCCCAGGCAGCACTACAGCGGTTGTGGCCAAGGCCTGAAAAGCGTAACGAACCCATAAAGCCATGAGCAGCGACAGTTGCAAACTGATGTGTTTGGTGGTGGTGTCCATCGCTGCAAAACAGGCCACCGCCAGCAAGGCAAAGCCAATACCGGACAGGACGTTGTACGCTGGAGTCTTCACTGAATACGATCGGCCAACACTTCCCATGCCGGGGTCAGCTCACCTGACAGCCAAGGCAGGGCGCCCAGATCGGTGTGGCTTTCTTCGGGGCTGTGAAAGTCACTGCCGCGAGAGGCGAAGAGGCCAAATTCCTTGGCGGTGTCTGCATAACGCACAGCCTCTTGTGGGGAGTGGCTGCCTGTGACCACTTCCACGCCCTGGCCGCCGTGTGCCTTGAACTCGGTAAAGAGTGCGTACTCTTCGTTGGGTGTGAAGCCATAGCGCGCGGGGTGAGCAATGACTGCCATGCCGCCAGCTTGTGTGATCCATTGCACCGCATCTTGAAGGCGAGCCCAACGGTGGGGCACAAAGCCGGGTTTGCCTTCGGTCAGGTATTTGCGAAATACCTCTGAGGTTTCTTTGCACACACCTGCCTCGACCAGATAGCGGGCGAAGTGGGTGCGGGAAATCAGGTCGGGATTGCCCACGTATTTGAGCGCACCCTCGTAAGCGCCCACGATACCGACTTTGGCCAGAGAGTCAGACATTTCCTGGGCGCGGTCTCCACGGCCGCCGCGTGTGCGGCGCAGGCCGTCTTGGAGCTGGGTGTCGTGATGGTCAAAGCCCAAGCCCACAATGTGCACGGTCTGGTTGGCAAATGTGACCGAAATTTCGACGCCAGTCAGATAAGGCAGTTTCTGCGCACGGGCTGCGGCCAATGCGCGGTCCTGGCCGCCCACTTCGTCGTGATCGGTCAGCGCCCAGAGTTCCACGCCTGCAGCCTTGGCGCGCTCGGCCAGTTGCTCGGGCGTCAGGGTGCCATCCGAGATGACGGAGTGGCAGTGCAGGTCGGCGTTGAGGATGGATTTCACAAAGTCATTTTAGACCGTGACACGGCAGTGTCATGCGGGCTGCGCATAATGTCCATATGCTTCAATTACGTTTGATTCGCCATGGCCAGACAGACTGGAATGTGCAGTCCCGTTTTCAGGGGCAGGTGGATGTGCCGCTCAATGCCTTGGGTCTGGCGCAGGCAGAGCGTCTGGCCATGCGCCTGAAGGTGGAGCCTGCCGAGACGCTGGTGGTCAGCGATTTGCAGCGCACACGCCAGACAGCGCAAGCGGTGGAACAGATGTGGTCGGTGCCGGCGCAGGCCTCGGCGAGTTGGCGCGAGCAGTCTTTTGGCATTCTGGAGGGGATGGTGGCGCAGGACATTGCGCAGCAGTACCCTGCCGAGTGGCGTCAATGGTTGTTGTACCGATCGGACTATGCGCCGCCAGGGGGTGAGTCTTTTCAGATGCTGGACGCTCGCATTCGTCGGGCGGTCGGCGACGTGGTGCAGCTGTGTGAGCGGCTGCAAGTGCCTTCGTGCACTGTGATCACGCACGGGGCTGTGCTGGATGTGATCTGGCGCTGGTCCAATGGCCTGGACCTGGAGGGGCCGCGCAAGTGCCCTATTCCCAATGTGGGGCTGAACACTGTCCGTACCGACGGCGAGGTCATGCAGCTGGTGCAGTGGGCTGACGATGCACATGTCCGATAATTCGGTTTGGCATTTTCACAGCACGAAGGAACCCCATGGCACTGATGATCACGGACGAATGCATCAATTGCGATGTGTGCGAGCCGGAGTGCCCGAACCAGGCCATTTTTCTGGGGCCGGAAATTTACGAAATCGACCCCGGCAAGTGCACCGAATGTGTGGGCCACTTTGACGAGCCCCAGTGCGTACAGGTGTGCCCTGTGGCCTGCATTCCGGTCAACCCGCAGCATGTTGAAACGCGCGAACGCCTGTGGGACAAATACCGCCAGCTCACGCAGTCGGCGCAGACTGCATCCCACAACAAATAAGCACAGAGCTCATTGCGCCGTATCAGGCGGTGCCAGGCGGGGTGGCTTGGGGCGAGGTGGTTTGCTGGTGTGGATTTTGACCATGGCTTTGGCCATGTCACCTTCCAGCAGCAGAGGCAGTGCTGTCACCGCGCGGGCAATGGCGGTGTGAATGGCTTCACGATGCTCGGCCATGGGCTTTTTTAGCACCCAGCTGACCACTTCCGATTTGACGCCAGGGTGGCCTACGCCAATGCGCAGGCGCCAGTAATCGGGGGTGCCGAGTTGAGCGTGAATGTCGCGCAGTCCATTGTGACCAGCGTGTGAGCCGCCCTGCTTGAGTTTGACCTCACCGGGCGGTATGTCCATTTCGTCGTGTGCGACCAGAATTTCGTCAGACTGGATTTTGAAAAACCGTGCCAGTGCGGCTACCGACTTTCCTGACAGATTCATGAAGGTTTGTGGTTCCAGCAGCCAGACGGTTTGATCGTTGACTGTGGTTCTAGCCATCAGTCCATGGTAGCTGCGCTCGGGCGCGAGTCGCACCTTGAGTTCGCGAGCCACAGCGTCAATGAACCAGAACCCCGCGTTGTGTCGGGTGTCTTCGTATTCCGTGCCTGGGTTGCCCAGACCAACGAACAGTTTGATCATGAAAGGATTATCTGGCCAAAAAAAGGCCCGCACACGGCGGGCCTGGTTGCGCGAAGCGGGCTTGAATTACTTCTTGCCTTTGCCCTTGGCGGGTGCTTCTGCAGGGGCTGCAGCGGGGGCTGCAATTTCCTCTTCCACCGGCACGGTGACGGACACCAGGACGGGGTTGGGCTTGCCATGCACCAGGGCCTTGACACCTTTGGGCAGGGTGATGTCGTTCAGGTGCAGGGACTTGCCGCTTTCCAGGGTGGACAGGTCCACAGCGATGAACTCGGGCAGGTCTGCGGGCAGGCAGGCCACTTCGATTTCATTGACCACGTGGTTGATCAGGCACTTGTCGTTCTTGACGGCAGGAGAGTTTTCTTCGCCGGAGAAGTGGAAAGGCACCTTCATGTGCAACACGGTGTTGGCTTCCACGCGTTGGAAGTCGATGTGCAGCACCAGTTGTTTGAAGGGGTGCATCTGGTAGTCACGCAGCAGCACTTTGCTGGTTTGACCAGCCAGTTCCATCTCCAGGATGGAAGCGTGGAAGGCTTCTTTTTTCAGGGCGTGCCACAGTGCGTTGTGGTCCAGCTCGATCAGCTTGGGCTCACTGGAGCCACCATAGACGATGCCGGGGGTCATGCCGGTGTTGCGCAGACGGCGGCTCGCACCCGTACCCTGCTTGGAACGCTCAAAAGCGACGAATTTCATACTTACTCCTTGTTGAACACACCGCGACCAGTGTTGTTCAGGCTTTAAAAACTGTGCTTCGATCAGCTCTGATCGGAGAACAGGCTCATCACCGACTCTCCTTTGGCGATCCGGTGAATCGTTTCTGCGATCAGCGGAGCCACGGACAGTTGGCGAATCTTGGGGCAGGCGGCAGCAGCTGCCGACAGCGGGATGGTGTTGGTGACCACAACCTCGTCCAGCGCGTCGCCCTGGGCGATGCGGTCAATGGCGGGGCCGGAGAAGATAGGGTGCGTGCAATAAGCGTACACGTTCTTGGCGCCACGGGCCTTGAGCACTTCGGCAGCTTTCACCAGCGTGCCTGCGGTGTCGATCATGTCGTCCATGATCACACAGTTGCGGCCTTCGATCTCGCCGATGACGTGCATCACTTCGGAAACGTTGGCTTTGGGGCGGCGCTTGTCGATGATGGCCAGGTCGCAGCCGAGCTGCTTGGCCAGTGCACGGGCGCGCACCACGCCACCCACATCGGGCGACACGACGATCAGGTCTTCGTAGTTTTTCTGGCGCAGGTCACCCAACAGCACGGGCGAAGCGTAGATGTTGTCCACCGGGATGTCAAAGAAGCCCTGGATCTGGTCAGCGTGCAAGTCCATGGTCAGCACACGGTCCACGCCCACAGCCTGCAGCATGTTGGCGACCACCTTGGCCGAAATCGGCACACGGGTGGAGCGGGGGCGGCGATCCTGGCGAGCGTAACCGAAGTAGGGAATCACGGCGCTGATGCGCTCAGCCGATGCACGCTTGAGGGCATCCACCATGATGAGCAGCTCCATCAGGTTTTCGTTGGTGGGTGCGCATGTGGACTGGATGACGAACACTTCGCGAGCGCGAACGTTTTGCTTGAGTTCGACGGTGACTTCGCCATCAGAGAAGCGACCCACGTCCACAGCGCCCAGCTGGGTGCCCAGGTGTTTGGCCATTTCTGCGGCCAGCGCCGGGTTGGCGTTGCCGGTGAACAGCATGAAGTCGGAATGATTGGCGGCGGGCATTTGCTGCATGGCGCGTTCCAGCGATCAGAAAACGTGAAGAACGATTTGAGGTATTTGGCAGGGGAGGAAGGACTCGAACCCTCGCATGCCGGAATCAAAATCCGGTGCCTTAACCAACTTGGCGACTCCCCTACACAGGTTGACAGCACAAGGCTGCCCACCGATCAACTGTCGCTGGCTGCCCACCCCAAAAGAGGATGAACATCCAAATTGCGGCATAACCGAGAAACCCATTGGTCAGGCATAGCGCCGGGTTTCACCGAGACTGGGCAATGCGCAAAAACTGCGCTGCCAGAACCTGTCATTTTACCGGCCAAGCCAGTGTTTTTGAGCCATTCAAGCGCCTGATGAACCTCAGGGCACAAACGCTCAGCGACAGGTTGCAAGTCGTTATGGCCAAAGCCATAAGGGTCTGCAGCAAAGACCGAGATTGTAGCATGGTTTGTATCGCGCTTCAATTGCGGATCTGCAAAAATTTTTGCGGTTTCCAGGCCGGCAGGGGGCTTGATGACTAAAAAGTGCCCGGGCGGCAATTCGACAGGGGTGATGGACTCGCCTATGCCTTCGACCCACGCGTTATGCCCATGCAGAAAAAACGGCACATCGGCCCCCAGTTTCAGGCCCAGTTGGGCCAATTGGCCCGTGCTCAGCTTCAGGCCCCACAGCCGGTTGAGGGCCAGCAGGCAGCTGGCGGCATCGGATGAGCCACCGCCCATGCCCGCCTGGGCGGGGATGTTCTTTTCCACGGCAATGTGAGCCCCCAACGAGCAACCGGTATGGGCCTGCAGCAAGCGTGCTGCACGGGTGATGAGGTCATCTGCAGGCAAGGGCACGTTTAAATCCTCGCGCGAGATCAGACCATCCACACGCACCTCAAAATGCAGAGTGTCCTGCCAGTCGATCAACATGAATGCCGATTGCAGCAGGTGGTAACCATCCGGCCGTCGGCCGGTGATGTGCAAAAACAAATTGAGTTTGGCCGGTGCCGGCACGTCGACAAGGGATTGCATGATTGAATTATCCCCGTCACATCAGCGGTCCAGTTGCAGCTTGAGCAGGGTGCGAGGTTCAGGCTTCAGGCGCTCGGCACGTATTCGGTGATGGCTTTCGAACTGACTCAAGTCAAACTGCCAGCCAGGTGCATCGTGGTCCTGTCCCTTGAGCCATGAGAAGAGGGCTTCCAAAGGCAATGTTGTGCCCGTCAATTGTTCGGTCAGAGCCTGGACGGATCTGTCTTGCCAATGTTGATCGCCCTGGTCAAGTTGTGCCTGGCCGGGTTGCCAACGCAAGCGTCCCAGTGTGTTACCCAGAGGCGAGAGCAGGAGCAATTCGCCTTGCTGGGCCGACCCCAGCAGCTCAAAACTGGCGCTCAGGTTTTGCGGGGGGGTGCTGTCCACCTGCAAGGCCAGCC
Organism: Limnohabitans sp.; assembly: GCF_038134685.1. Lineage (GTDB taxonomy): Bacteria > Pseudomonadota > Gammaproteobacteria > Burkholderiales > Burkholderiaceae_C > Limnohabitans_A. Next base: position 96,900 of record NZ_JAYPVP010000002.1, read on the forward strand.
GACCGGACCAGAAAGCAGGTATGTCAGTCGATGTCGCATGCGGGCGCAGGCTTGGGGTGCTACAGGCGCTCAGCCATAGCACGCTGGCCAAGAGGAGCCAACGCAGCAAGCGGATGGTCATGGCGTGTATCCCAGACGCGTCAGTGTTTGGCGCAGGGTGGCGTTGTCGGGGTTGAGCAAAAGGCCTTCACGCCAGATGCGCGCTGCACGCTCCTTGTCACCCATGACCCATAGCACTTCACCCAAATGGGCTGCAATTTCGGCATCAGGGCGCTGTGCATAGGCGCCATGAAGAATCTGCTGTGCCTGCGGTAAATCCCCCATACGGAACTTCACCCAACCCAGGCTGTCCTGGATGAAAGGATCCTTGGGGGCCAATTGCACGGCTTTTTCAATCAGTACCAGCGCTTCAGGCAGGCGCAGGCCCCTGTCGGCGAGCGAATAGCCAAGCATGTTGTAGGCCTGCGGGTCTTCGGGTTGCAGCTGCATCAGTTGACGCAACAGGCCTTCCATTTCTTCGTAACGCTGCAGCTCATCGCACACGATGGCCATTTCAGACATCAATTCGGCTTGTCCGGGGCGTTCCTGCAGCGCAGTTTTCATGACGTTGTAAGCCTGCTGGGGCGTTTTGCGTTCACGCCACCAGCGAGAGAGCGTCAAGGCCTTGTCGATGCTTTCTTGATCGGATTGCGGGCTGATCTGTTCAAGCAACTGCTGTGCTTCTCTGGCTCGTCCTTGTTTCATCAACAAAGCAGCGCGTTGGCTGGCCACTTTGACCGGGTCTGCCTGCGCCGGAATTTGTTGCAGCCAAGAGTCTGCCTGCGCCAGTTGGCCCTCGCGCTGAGCCATTTGGGCCATGGCCATCAGGGCTTCGCTGCGCCCGGACAGGGCTTCCGTGTCCTGTTTGTCTGCTGTCAGTGCCAGATAGTGTTTCAGTGCAGTCTGCGCTTGTTCATATTGGCGGTTGTCTGCGTGCAACAAGCCGCTGACAAGCCATGCAGGCGCATAGGCCGCAAATTTTTGACCGATCAGTTGCAGCTGCGTTTGCGCTTCCTGGCGTGCCCCCAGGCTGATCAGCATGCGGGCATAGCTCATGCGCAATTCCACCGGTGGCGCATTGCCTTGCATGGCTGTGTCCAGCAAAGGTTTGAGTTCAGCGCTGGCGTGTTGCAACAAGCTCATGGTCAGGATCAGCGGCCCCAAGGCTTGAGGGTCCTGCCTGTGGGTCTGCACCACGGTGGAGACCGCTTCTGAAATGAGCCCGCTGTCACGCTGCATGCGACCCAAGGTTGTCAGGGCGACGGTCTTTGTCTGTGGGTGTTGCAAGGCTTTGTCGAGTGCGCTGCGGACCGTGCGAAGGGCAAGTTGTTTGTCACTGACCCGTTCGAACAGACGAGGCACCGAGGCAATGGCGGCAGACTGGTCCGCCAAAGGCATTCGCCGGAGCCAGTCTGTCAGCGCGGCTCCGGCTTCTTCGATCCGGTTGAGCGCGACCAGGATTTGCAGCAAATACCGGTCTGGCTCCATGGCCTGTGGTTGTTCACGTTTCCAGGTCCGCACGGCTTGCAAGGCTGCGTCGCCCGAGCGAGAGGCCAGAGCGACCCCCACTGCACGCTCAAAAAGACCTGCATCGCCCGAGCGGCGGGCGGCATCGAGCATGATGGAATAGCCCGTGCTGTTCTCGCCGCCACGCACATACAACTCGGCCAACAAGATTTCGTAAAAAATCTGCGCATTTAACGCAGAGTTGACCACCACCGGTGCAGAGGGAGGAGGTGTGCCAGCAGGCAACTGCGCCCAAGCCCCTATGGGAAAGCATGAGAACGCAACCAATTTCTGCCAGAACTTCATGCCGGGGATCATAATCCAGCGCTCATGGCCTCTGGTTTCAGAGTGCTATCCTTGTTCACCTGTTTGCACCGTATCGGCATGCCTGAATTGCCCGAAGTTGAAGTTACCCGCCAGAGCTTTGCACATCGTATTGCCGGGGCTCAGATCCTGGCCCTGCGCTTGGGCAAACCCCTGCGCTGGCCTTTGGGTGTGGAGCCACAGTCCCTGGTCGGACTGCGGGTGCTGCAGGTCGACCGGCGCGGCAAATACCTGTTGCTCCAGTTGACTGAGGGCTTGCTGCTGCTGCACCTGGGCATGTCGGGCAGTTTGCAGTTTGCACAAAACCTGCCTGCAGCAGGCGTGCATGACCACATGGATCTGGTGACCTCTCAGGGCACCTTGCGTTTGCACGATCCGCGTCGCTTTGGCGCCGTGGTGTGGGCGCCTGATATGGATGCGCCGATCGTGCACAAGCTGCTTGGCCGCTTGGGTGTGGAACCTTTGGGCGATGCATTTACGGCTCACGCTTTCCGCCAAGCCTTGCGCAAGCGAAGGGCCCCGATCAAACCCGTTTTATTGGCTGGGGAAGTGGTGGTGGGCGTGGGCAATATTTACGCCAGCGAGGCCTTGTTTGCAGCGGGTATTCGTCCGACTGTGCGAGCTGACCGTCTGAGCATGCCGCGCGCAACCCGGCTGCATGCAGCCATTCGGGATGTACTGTCGCGTGCCGTGGCCGCAGGCGGCAGCAGCATGCGCGATTTTGTGAACGCTCACGGTCAGGCCGGTCACTTTCAGCAATCCTGGGCAGTCTATGGCCGTGCAGGGCAGCCCTGCCGAGTGTGTGCAACGCCAGTGCGCACGCTGGTGCAAGGCCAGCGCAGCACCTTCTACTGCCCACAATGCCAAAAACCATGAACTCCTCAAAGGCTTTTGCCCCTGCCCTGGTGCAGTGGCAGCGCAGCCATGGTCGACACGATTTGCCCTGGCAAAACACACAGGACCCTTACCGGGTCTGGCTGTCGGAAATCATGTTGCAGCAAACCCAGGTCAGCACCGTGCTGGACTACTACACACGCTTTCTGGAACGGTTTCCAACTGTGCAGGTACTGGCCGCTGCACACCAGGACGACGTGCTGGCTTTGTGGAGTGGTCTGGGTTATTACAGCCGTGCGCGTAATCTGCACAAGTGTGCGCAGCAAGTGGTCTCTGATTGGGCTGGAGTCTTTCCAACCACAGCGGCTCAGTTGCAGACCTTGCCTGGCATCGGGCCTTCCACGGCTGCAGCGATTGCGGCGTTCTGTTTTCAGGAGCGGGTCGCCATTCTGGACGGCAACGTCAAACGTGTGCTCAGTCGTGTGCTGGGCTATGGGCAGGATCTTGCGGTCTCTGCCAACGAGAAAGTGTTGTGGGCGCATGCGCAAGACATGCTGCCCTCCCGTGCTGCAGATATGCCCACGTACACCCAGGCCGTGATGGATCTGGGCGCTACATTGTGTTTGCCCCGCAGTGCGCAGTGCGATGCATGCCCTGTGTCAACCCATTGTGCAGCCCATGCGCAAGCGCAGCCCCTGGCCTACCCGGTCAAAACCAAACGGCTGGTGCGCCGCAGCGAAGTCTGGTGGTTGCTTTGGGCCGAGGATGCAAAAGGACGCCTCTGGCTGGAGCAGCGCCCCCAGCGAGGCGTGTGGGCCGGTCTGTTCAGCCTGCCTGTTTTCTCCAGCGAGAAAGAGTTGCTCGAGGCTTGGCCGGGTGGCCGTGTGCAGGCGTATCTGCCGGCCTGGGTGCATGTGCTCACGCACAAGGACTTGCACTTGCACCCCGTTCAGCTTCAGGTACATGTCGGGCAAGCACCTTCTGATTGGCAGGGGCAGTGGTTGACCCGATCGCAGGCTTTGGCGCTGGGCCTGCCTGCGCCCATACGCAAGCTGTTAGAGGGCGTTTGACACGGGCTCAGCCCGCATCGAGTTCGCGGTGACGCTTGAGGGTCGGGTAGCGACCAGAAAAGGCCTGGACCAATTGCTCAACCAGGTAAACCGAACGGTGCTGTCCACCCGTGCAGCCAATGGCGACGGTCACATAGCTGCGATGGTCGCGCTCAATATGCGGGATCCAGTGGCTCAAAAAGTCGCTGATCTGCTGTTGCATGAGCTGCACTTCGTCGAATTGCAACAAATACTGCTTGATCGGTTCGTCGCGTCCGGTCAGGGGCCGCAGATGGGACTCGTAGTGCGGGTTGGGCAGCATGCGCACATCGAACACATAGTCTGCGTCGATGGGCACGCCTCGCTTGAATGCAAAAGACTCGAACACCAGCGTCATTTGCTGGGTGCGTTTGCCAATCAGGGTTTTGACATACGACTGCAGTTGCGCTGCACGCAGCAGGCCAGTGTCAATCACATGCGCATGCTCGCGAAGCTCGGCCAGCATTTCTCGTTCAAGCTCAATCGTTTCGGCCAGACCGACATCGCTGGGCAGGTAGTCTCGACCTGACAAGGGGTGCTTGCGGCGTGTTTCTGAAAAGCGACGCAGCAGCACATCGGAAGCGGCGTCCAGAAACAGGGTTTTGACGGTGAGCCCCATCTCGCGCAGCACGGCCAGTTGCTCGGGCAGCATGTCCAGCGAGTCGGCGCTGCGCATGTCGATGGCAATGCCCAGCTGCCGCACCTTGTCTTGCTCGAGTTCGAGTTTCACCAGCGGGATCAGCAATTCGGGAGGCAGGTTGTCGATGCAAAAGTAGCCCGAGTCTTCCAGCGCATGCAAGGCCACGGACTTGCCGGAGCCGGACATGCCAGTGATCAACAACACATCCATGGGCTTCATGCGGGGGCTCCTTGCGCGTGGGCAAGCATTTCGCGGGCATGGGCCAGCGAGGTGTCTGAGGACTTGGCACCGCCCAGCATGCGTGCAATTTCCTGTACACGCTCTTCCTGGGTAAGGGGAGTCACTGTGCTCTGCGTGCCTTGGGCGTTGCTGCTTTTGCTGACGCGCAAATGGTGGTTGGCGCACGCAGCCACCTGCGGCAGGTGCGTGACTGCGAGCACCTGGCGGTGGCGACCGAGTTGCTGCATCAGCTGGCCCACAGTTTGGGCCACAGCGCCCCCCACACCCGAATCGACCTCGTCAAAAATCAGGGTGCCAGCGCTGCCCAGCTCGCTGGTGGTGACCGCAATGGCCAAGGCAATGCGCGAAAGCTCGCCGCCTGAGGCTACTTTACCCACGGGCTTGGGCGTGCTGCCTGCGTGGCCGGCGACGAGAAACACCACGTCTTCCAGGCCATGGCTGGCGGGGGCCTCCAGTTTGGGCAGTTCAATCTCGAAACGCCCACCCTGCATGCCCAGCTGCTGCATGGCTGCCGTCACTTTGCCCGTCAATTCCGGCGCTGCTTTCTGGCGTTGTTTGCTGATGCGCTTGGCCAATTCCAGAAGGTGTGCATGGGCTTGTTGTTCAGCCTGGGTCAATGCCTGCAGATCGGCGGCAGCCTCCAACTGAGCCAGTTCGCGCTGCCAGCCTTGCAGGGTTTGAGCCAATTCTTCCGGCGGGCGCTTGAAGCGGCGGGCCAGGGACATCCACAAACCCATGCGCTCATCGAGTTGGGCTAGTTGTGCAGGGTCCAGATCAGTTTTACGCAAATAGGTGTGCAGGCTGCGGGCCACATCGTCCACCTGGGCGTAGGCAGACTCCAGGGTTTGCGCCCACTGGGCAAACTCCGGTTCGATGTGCGCCATCTCCTGGAGCTGCCCAGTGGCGCGTTGGAGCAAGCTGCTGGCGCTGTTTTCGTCATCGTCCAGTTGCTGAGCAGCTTGTTGTGCAGTGTCCAGCAAGGCTTGAGCGTGCGACAGACGGCTGTGTTGGCTGTTGAGCTCGGTCCACTCGTCGGTGCCGGGGGCGAGCTTCTGGACTTCGGCAATTTGCCAGTTCAGGCGTTCTTGTTCGCTTTGCAGCTTGTCTTGGGCGCTCTTGGCTTGTTCGAGCGCTTGCTGCACTTGTCGCCACTGTTGCCAGGCCGACTGCAAAGGAGCGGTGTCAATGCGGGCGTAGGCATCGAGCAACTCGCGCACTTGCTGCGCTCGGGTCAGGCTTTGCCAGGCGTGTTGGCCGTGAATGTCCAACAAGAATTCACCCAGCTCACGCAATTGTGTGGCGGTGGCGGCGCTGCCGTTGATCCAGGCGCGGCTTTTGCCTTGCGTGTCTACCGTCCGGCGCAGCAGCAGGGGGCCATCGACTTCCAGACCTGCATCTTGCAGCCAGGCGTGGGCGGTTTCGGGGCAGTCAAATTCGGCGGCCACCTCGCAGCGACTCGCGCCTTCGCGAATCGTGCCGGTGTCTGCTCGGGCACCCAGCACGAATTGCACCGCATCAATCAGGATGGATTTGCCTGCACCGGTTTCACCCGTGAGGGCAGAGAAACCGGTGTTCAGATCCAGTTCTAGCGCTTGCACGATCACAAAGTCGCGCAGCGCCATGCGCAGCAGCGCCATGGCTCAGTAGCCTCCCTCATTCCAATGCATTTTTTTGCGAAGCGTGTCAAAGTAGTTCCAGCCCTCGGGATGCAAGAAGCGCACCGTGTGCTGTGAGCGTTTGACGTTGATGCGGTCACCAATCATCAAGGACGCCAGCGACTGCATGTCAAAGTTGGCACTGGCGTAGCGGCCCGAGACCAGCTCCATGCTGATAGCGCACGAGTCCGGCAGCACGATGGGGCGGTTGGACAAGGTGTGCGGCGCAATCGGAGCCATGACCCAGCCGCCCAGCACCGGGTGCATAAGGGGGCCGCCGGCGGACAAACTGTAGGCCGTGGAACCCGTGGGCGTGGCAATGATCAGACCGTCAGCGCGCTGGTTGGCCAGAAAGTGGCCGTCCACCTCCACGCGCAACTCCAGCATGCCCGAAGTGCCGCCGCGGTTGACCACCACGTCGTTCATGGCCAGGGCATCAAACACGCTGTGACCGTCGCGCATCACTTGCGCCTGCAAAATACGGCGGTCTTCGGTCTGGTAGTGGCCTTGCAGCATGGGCTTCAAGACTTCCTGGTAATTCTGGATGGGAATGTCGGTGATGAAGCCCAGGCGCCCCTGGTTGATACCGATCAGTGGCAGCCCGTATTGCGCCATTTGTCGGCCCACGCCCAGCATGGTGCCGTCACCCCCAATGACCAGGCCCAGGTCGCACTCTTTGCCAATGCGCTCGCGCGGCAGGGTCGGCAGCTGGGTCAGACCAGTGTGGGTGGCGGTGTCGTGCTCCAGAACCACTTCGATACCCAGGCGCTCCAGAAAGTGCACCATCTCTTCGAGCACCTTGCGGGAAATCTCCAGCGCGCTGCCGTGAGTGGTGGCGTGGTACTTGCCAAAAAGAGCAACGTGGCGGAATCTGGATTTCATGCGCAAATTACATCATTAAAATGAGCCATATGCTCGACGATCGCGCCAAGTTATTGCTCAAAGCGTTGGTTGAACGCTATATCGCTGACGGCCAGCCCGTCGGCTCGCGCACGCTTTCCAAGGCTTCGGGGCTGGAGTTGTCCCCGGCCACGATCCGTAACGTCATGGCGGACCTGGAAGACCTGGGCCTGATTGCCAGCCCGCATACCTCGGCCGGGCGGGTTCCTACAGCCAAGGGTTACCGCCTGTTTGTCGACACCATGCTGACCATTCGCCGGGACCAGGCGCAGGCCTCGGCCTTGTCGCCCACACTGGCTCCCGACCAGCCTCAAAAGGTGATTGCCAGCGCTGCATCGCTGCTGTCCAACTTGTCGCAGTTTGTGGGCGTGGTCATGGCGCCCAAACGCTCGTCAGTGTTCAAGCATATTGAATTTCTCAAGCTTTCCGAAAAACGCTTGCTGGTCATCATCGTCTCGCCTGATGGAGATGTGCAAAACCGGATCTTGTTTACCGAGGTGGATTACTCGTCCAGCCAGTTGATTGAGGCGTCCAACTACCTGAACACGCACTTTGCCGGCATGGCCATTGAGCAAGTGCGGGCGCGTTTGCAGCAAGACCTCAAGCGCCTTCAGGGTGAAATTGCCAAGCTGATGCAGGCAGCGGTGCAAGTGGGCTCCGAAGCCATGACGCAGGACACCAGCGAGGTGGTGATTTCTGGTGAACGCAACCTGCTCTCGGTCAGCGACTTTTCCAGCGACATGGGCCACCTGCGGCGTGCGTTTGAACTGTTCGAACAAAAGACGCAGCTCATGCGGCTGCTGGATGTGTCCAGTCAGGCCGAAGGCGTGCGCATTTACATTGGCGGCGAAAGCCAGATCGTGCCCATGCAGGAGCTGTCGGTGGTGAGCGCGCCTTACGAGGTGGACGGGCAGGTGGTTGGCACGCTGGGGGTGATTGGCCCCACACGCATGGCGTATGACCGGATGATCGAGATCGTGGACATCACCTCACGCTTGGTGGGCAATGCACTGAGCCAGGGGAAGTCCTGAAATTTTGGTAGGGCGTGTAGGACTTGAACCTACGACCAAAGGATTATGAGTCCTCTGCTCTAACCGACTGAGCTAACGCCCCCCCATTCCCGCAGGAAAGCCGCAATTGTAGTGTGACTCAGGCCCTGAGCAGGTCCTGCAGCTGCTGCGTTTGCAGCCGGTTACCGTGTTGGCTCACCACCTGGGCTGCAGCGCGGTTGGCCAGTGTGGCGGCCGTGCGCAAGTCCATGTGGTGGGTCATGCCGTACAAAAAGGCGCCAGCAAACATGTCGCCTGCGCCGTTGGTGTCCACCGCCTTGACGGGTGTGGCGGGCACTTCAATCACGCTTTGGCCTTGAATGACCAGGCTGCCTTTGGGGCCGCGGGTCAGGCACACGGTTTTGCCTAAAGCGGACAGGGTCTGCACCATGGTGTTCAGGTCTGTGCTGCCGCTCCAGACTTGCGCTTCTTCTTCGTTGGCAAACAGGTAGTCCACCCCATCGGCCAGCATGGCCAGCAAGCCGTCTTTGCAGAAGTTGATCATGCTGACATCGCTCAAAGTCAGCGCCAGTTGGACAAGGTGCTCGCGTGCGATCTGGCGGCCTTGCAAGGCGGCTTGCAAACCAGTGGGCGAGGCGGCCAGGTAGCCCTCCATGTAGTAGATGCGGCTTTTGGCAATGTCGGTCGGGTGCAGGCTGTGGCTGTCGAGCTCGGCGCTCACGCCCAAAAAGGTGCACATGGTTCGCTCGGCGTCTGGCGTGACCAGGACCATGCAGCTGCCGGTCTGGCCGTGTTCGGCGCGGGTGTGGCTGAGGTTGGTGGCCACGCCGTTGGCCTGCAAGTCCTGGGCATAAAAAGCGCCCAGTTCGTCGTCGGCCACGCGGCAGGAGTAAAACGCCTGTCCGCCCAATTGGGCAAGGGCGACAGCGGTGTTGGCAGCTGAGCCGCCACCGGTGCGACGGTGGTGCAGGCCTTGCACATGGCCAAGCAACTCGGTGCGGCGGGGGGCGTCAATCAGGGTCATGTGGCGCTTGCTCACGCCCATGGTGGCGAGCAAGTCGTCGCCCACTTCGTATTCGGTATCGACCAAGGCGTTGCCAATGGCGTAGAGGTGGTAGTGGCTCATGAAAACTCGTCTGTCTCAAATGTGATGCTGCCCGTGAGTGTATCGGCTTAAAATGCGGCCGCTGCTACTGTTTTGCAGCGTATTTTTTACAGGTTTATTGATATGAAGCGTGAATTCTTTTCCCATGGGCCCCGTCACGAGCGTCGTTCTTCCGAGCGTCATGGCGCGTGCATGGCCCTTATCGATGGTCGATTCCTGATCTGGCTGGCGCAACAAGGCGCCATGGGCACAACTGGTGAGTCGGTCAACCGCCAGGGGTTGCTCACCTTGCTGGCCCAATCTTTGTCGCAATCCGGGCTGGATGTGGACTTGCGCCGCATCTACTGGTACACCGACCGCTCTGACGGCCTGGTGATTGATGATCAGATCGTGCGTCTGGTGCAAACCCACGATGCCGATGGCGGCGCTTCACTGCTGCGCTCGTTGGGCCATGACCTCAAGCAACTGGCCGCGCACCATGCTTGCGACCATGTATTGGTGGCCAGCGATGACGAACGCTTTTTGGCCAGCATCGATGAAGCCCAGCTCAGTGGTTTGAGCGTCCACTTGCTGGCTGACGAGTCCGCACGCAACATGCCGCAAATGGTCCGCACGGACCCTGGTTGGGCACGGTTGCTGGCGCAGGCCGATCGACGCGTGATCGTCAACTCCCAGGCGCTGGCCGACATTCTGCAAGGCAAGACGCCGGTGGGTATGGGCCTGGCTGTTGAGGATCTGGAAGAGCTGAAAAAGTCCATGCAGGAAGTGATTTCGAGCTGGTGGGACGAAGAGCCCGAAGACCTGCGCGAAGACCTGCGCGAGGCGCTGCAGATCAGCCGCGGCATTCCGCAAGAAGTGGATCGTCAACTGCTGCTGCGCATGCGTCACCGCTTGGCGCGTGCTTTGAGTTTGCCCGAGAAGAAACTGCTGCGTGAAACTCTGCGTCACGTGGTGATGGGTGAGCAGGCGCAAGCCCCTGCCGAAGGCCTTCCTGCACAAGAGTCCGAAGAAGACTGATCCCCCCTGAAACGAAAAAAAGCCCAGTCATGCGACTGGGCTTTTTGTTTGGTGCGATAACCGTCCCCGAACTCTGGCCGCAAACCCGCATAAATGCTGGGCTTTGTCTGCGAGGTGGCAAAATGTGCCCCCACCTGGGCCCCCGGACGGCGGGGGGGGGCGCCCCCCCGGGGGCGGGGCGGGGGGGCGCGGGGGCGCCGGGGCGGGGCCGCCCCG
>NZ_JAYPVP010000002.1:107483-108473 GCF_038134685.1 Limnohabitans sp.
GGATACCCCCCCCCATGAAGCTGACCGATGCCAAGCTGCGAACCCTGGCCACGCCCACCAAAACCCAAAAAGTGGCGGACGGCGCGGGCCTCTACCTGGAGCTGACCCCAGCGGGCGGCAAATACTGGCGCATGAAGTACCGCCACGGCGGCAAAGAAAAGCGGCTGGCGCTGGGCGTATACCCAGCCGTGGGCCTCAAGGAAGCCCGCGACAAGGCCGAAGCCGCCCGCAAGACCCTGCAATGCGGGGATGATCCGGGCGAGGTCAAGAAAGCGGCCAAGGCCCAACAAGCCCACGAAGCGGCCAACACCTTCGAGGCCGTGGCCACTGACTGGCTGGCGCACCAGGCGGGCCGCTGGACAGTTGACACACGGGCACGGATAGCCGCCAGTCTCAAAACCGACATTTACCCGGCCATGGGTTCGCGCCCACTGGTGGCGATCAAGCCCGGCGAGGTCATGCAAGCCGTGCAGCGGATCGAGGACAGAGGCGCAGGCGACCAGGCGGGCAGGGTGTTGCAGCGGGTCAAATCAATCTACCGCTGGGCCGTGACGCATGGCCGCATTGAATCAAGCCCCATGGAATCGCTGATGCCGGGTGAAATCCTCAAGCCCCGCGAAGTCCAACACCGGGCCGCGCTGTCAGATCGAGACCTGCCCGCCTTCCTGGCCAAGCTGGACGCCTACAACGGCAACCCCACCACGGCCCACGCCCTGCGCCTGCTGATGCTCACGGCCACACGCCCCGGCGAAGTGCGCGGCGCACGGTGGGCCGAATTTGATCTAGCTCAGTCCCTTTGGATCATCCCTGCCGAACGAATGAAGATGCGGGCAGAACACCGGGTACCCCTGTCGCGCCAAGCCCTGCAAGTGCTGGAGGCCATGCGCCCGATCAGCGGCGACCGTGAACTGGTTTTCCCTTCGCCAACGTACCGATCAAAGCCCCTGAGTGAAAACACCTTCAATGGGGCGCTGCGGCGCATGGGCTACC
>NZ_JAYPVP010000002.1:108483-119233 GCF_038134685.1 Limnohabitans sp.
GGGCTACCCGGACGCCACGGCCCACGGTTTCCGGTCACTGTTCAGCACAGTGACCAACGAGCACGACCGGACGCTGGGTGATGTGGTCGAACGCGCCCTGGCGCACCAGGACAGAAACAAGGTGCGGGCCGCTTACCTGCGATCCACCTTCCTGAATGATCGGGTTCGCCTGATGCAATGGTGGGCTGACCACCTGGACGCCCTGCGCACGGGCGCCGAAGTGATCCAACTGGAAGCCCACCGGGCCGCATGACTGCACCAGGCGCAATCCCATGCAACCCCCACCAGCCGCCCACCGAGGCGGTTTTTTTACGCCAAGTGCAGGCGTGTGGACACAAAACCCCGCGCCTTATACCCGCCAAACTGCGGGGACAGCGGGGACAAACAGACAGAACTGAGGATTCATGCGGGTTTGCTGCGTTTTGGCTTGCGGGGACAAAGCGGGGACATTACGGGGACAAAGCGGGGACACTCTTACTATGTGAAAGAAAATCACTCATTCACATACATACACCCACCTTCCAGCACCACCCGGCCCACCCGCAAGCCTGCCGACTGGTGGCCGCGCCCAGCCGATGCGGGGAACCCGGCCAAGTGGCTCACGCCATGAGCCTGCACGGCCAGCCGGTGCGCCTTACCGTTGGCGCTGGCTTGCTGGCCGTGACGGGTGGCCGTCTTGCAGCGTCTTGCAATCTCGCCCCATGTCTTGCAGTGGCTTGCGGGCGCTGTCGGCAGTTTTCGCACTCACACGGACACCCCCGGAAATGGCCGCGAAGGGCTTTCCCTTGGTGCCCATTCATCCGGGCGGCTGCGGTGCTGCTGCGCCTGCTGGCCGTGGCGGGTGGCCATCTTGCAGCGGCTTGCAAGTGCGCCCCATGTCTTGCAGTGGCTTGCAGGCCCTGGCGTGTTCGACAATTGCGGCATGGCAAACCAAACGGCAGCAACACGGGGGCGGGGTCGTCCCCTGGGTGAAGTTCATGCGGCGCTTTTGCAGGCCGTGCGAGAGCTTGCAACACCCGAGCAAGGCCCCACGCTTCGAGAGATGGCGCACCGGGCCTGTGTGGGCATGGCTGCGGCCAAAAGCACTGCGGCCCGCATGGTGCGAAATGGCTGGCTGGTGATCCTTCGCACAAAGCGCGTGCCCTACCGAAACAAGCCCGTGGCCGAATACGGCATACCGCCCGAACGCATCCGCAAAGCCAAGAAAGGGGCGGGCGGTGCCCTGCTGGCTGCGGCCCTGTCTGGCTGGGGGATGCCCTGCGCCAGCGATGACGGCGGCGGCAATGGGGCTTGACGGCCCGCCCTGACCCCGTGCCATAATCGCGCCAACCCCTGACCGGGGCCGGTGCTTCAAAACACCATTCGCAAAGCGGTGCAGCCTCCCCGATAGTGAGGTTTTGTCACGTCTGGACACTGCCCACGCCACATGCTGGCGCTGGGTGCAGGTTTTTGGGCGGGATGGCCAGATCGGCAACGCCTGGCGCACGTCTTTGCGCGTGTTTTGAACATCCCGTCCACCCGCTGCGCTTCAAAACGTGGCCGGGTGGCTTCAAATCTCGCAAAGGAGAATGAAACCATGCGATCCAACGTGATCCACCTGCACGGCCAAACCACGGCCACGCCCACCACCCCGCAAGACCTGGCCGCAATGCAGGCCCACCAGGCGGCAGAAAACGCCCTGGCCATGGCCCTGCACTACCTGCGGGCCAGCGCCAGCAACGTGCCCGGTGCTACCCGCAAGGCCGTTCAAGCCCTGTCGGCACTGCGCACCCTGCAAAGCGCTGCACCTGCTGGCGCTGTATCTGCAACGGTGGAGGCGTGACCATGAACCATACAACCAACATTCCCGCGACAGTTGACGCCTTGCGCGATGAAATCAAGCCCGTTATCCGTGGGCCGATCAGTGCGCCGACTTTGCTCCGTTTGCTCCAAGAAAAGAACATGAGCCAGTGGTCTGCGGGTGAGCTTGCCGGGGTAGTTTCTGGCATGGATAGCATTGCTTCAACCGTCTGGTCAATAGCTACGCACCTTGCGACAGTTGCAGGTCATTGCGCTGATGTTGAGCGCGAACAGGACAACAAACCTTGCCGCCTTGAAGCATCCCGAGAGCTGTTCATTTTGGCTGAATACCTGGAAACACAGTCTGAGCTTTTGGAGATAGCTCACGAAGCCGCCAGCCGCTTGCTGCGCCCCAGCCTGTGGCGTGAATCTGCGCCAGCGGTGAATGACTGAATCGCACCCAGCCTAACCCCGAGCTGATCCCCTGGGGCCAATGGCGGGCCTCCCTTCCCGCCTGGCTGGGTGCTCCTTCACAAAGGGCTGCACCTGGGAGGGTGCGAGGTATGAGCAAAGCAAGTAAAGGCCATGTTGCCGACCTTAAAGAGTTGATTGAGCGCTTTAAGCATGAGCGTCACCCATACTCCAAAAAGCGTGCAGACCTGGCCCGCAAGCTGCTGGCGTACCTGGGCGTAAAGCGAATAGACCCCGAAGCGCATCGGACCATGAAAAACGCCTGGGAACAAATTGAAAAAAAAGGGATAGCGCCGCTCGTCCTGCTGAACATTGTTCACTGTGCGCTTGATGACGCAAACAACGAGGAGACCCGCCCGGCCACAAAGCCCGAAGGTTTGCTGTTGGATGACGTGCGGGCCAAGCTGGTGGCACTTCGAGGTTCAATCAAACGGGCGATAGACGGCCATGCTTTACCCAGTGGTAAGGCGTGGTTGTTGGAGTTTGAGACGGTGCCCGATGAAGCCGTGGTTTTCGGCTTTGATGGGATGGCTGGGAGGGACTACGGTTTTATGGCGTTTGAACTGGCCGAAGCCATAGAAGCGGGCCTGCTGGTTCTTGGCCTTCACCGTGACGCGCTACCCGTGCGACTGGAGAAGCGCAAGCATGGTAAGAGCCCGGCGTTTGTCCGGTCCCTTGATGTCCGTCTGCGCCGCCTTCACGGACTCAATTCGCCCGCTACGGTTGCAGCCATAGCCAATGCCGTTGGTGCACCAGGTAGCCCGTGGGATCGGGCGGGCGTGATCGGTGTTACCCGGTGCGGTAGCGGTAAAAAGTAATCCCGTTATTGCATCGTTTATGCGTTTTCTTCGGTTCACGATTTGCCTACCTGCACTGTGCAGGGCTTAACCGAATAAAAGGAAACGCCCATGAAAGCAAAACCCCCGCAAACAACGGCGGCTGACCGCCCCAAACTGCTGCGCCTGCCCGCTGTGTGTGAGCTGGTCGGCCTGTCCAAAACGTCCATTTATGCCGCCATGTCCAAGGACAGCGGACAAGGCTTCCCGGTGCCTGTCCGCATCGGGTGCCGCGCTGTGGCCTGGCGTGAGCATGAAGTCCTGGCATGGATCGAGAGCCGATCCAAGACCAAAGAAGGGGCCTGAACAATGACCACAAACCCGAACCAACCCCACACCACGACCATGAACCAACACTCTTTACCAACCACCTTCACCCAGCGCGGCACGGCTGACCAATGGCGGCAGCGTGTGGGGGCGCTGTGTGTGGGCAATTCGCGGCTGGCCTTTGCGGTGGCTTGCGCCTTTGCTGGGCCACTGCTGCGGGTGGCTGGGGTTGAATCGGGCGGCTTTCACCTTCGCGGCGGATCGAGTACGGGCAAAACCACGGCCCTGAAAGTCGCGGCAAGCGTCAACGGCGGGGCCAACTACCTGCAACGCTGGCGCACCACCGACAACGCACTCGAAGCCATTGCCGCACAGCACTGCGACGCCCTGCTGGTGCTGGACGAGCTGGCGCAGGTGGACCCCAAAACGGCGGGCGAATGCGCCTACATGCTGGCCAATGAGCAGGGCAAGGCACGAGCAACCCGCAACGGCGCACCACGGCCCCGGCTGTCCTGGCGGCTGCTGTTTCTGTCGGCGGGTGAGCTGGGCCTTTCTAACCACATTGCCGAAGTGCAACGGCTGGCACGTACCGTGCAAGAGGTGCGCGTTGCCGACATTCCAGCCGATGCTGGCGCAGGCATGGGGATGTTGCAAAACCTGCACGGGATCGAGGGCGGCGGCGCTGCGTTTTCGCGGCAGATTGTGGCGGCGGCTGGCCAGTGCTACGGCGCACCAGGCCGCGACTGGCTGCAATGGTTGACGGCGAATGCCGACACCATCCGGGCCGATGTTATCCAGCGCATGCACGATATTGAGGATGACATTCTCGATTTCTGGTCTCCAAATGCTGTGAAGCATGTTGGCCAACGCTTTGCACTGGTGGGCGCTGCTGGAGAGATGGCCACGGCGGCGGGCCTGACTGGCTGGCCAGTGGGCGAGAGTAAACGCGCTGCACAGGCCTGCTTTAACGCCTGGCGGGATGTATGAAGCCCGAACGCGCCAGCGTGATAGAGCCAACACAAGCCGACCGCCTGCGCCAGCATGGCCTTGCGGTGATTGACGGCCAGCAAGGAAAAACCGCTTTCCGAAAGCTGGTGCAGATCAGGCCGGGCAAACCTCCCGCGCCTGGCGTCAAGACCAAGCGTCCACCGATGCGGCGCTGATGCCATGCAACCCCAAACACCCACAAACACACCCAGCGCGGCCATGTGAGCCACACCACGACAATGACCACACACCACACGCCCGACACCATCCGGTCGGCACTGCAACACATCCCGCCCAACCTGCCCCGACATGAATGGGCACGGGTCGGCATGGCGATCAAGTCCGAATTTCCGGATGAAACCGGCGAAGACTTGTTTTTCTATTGGTCCCAGCCTGCGGAAAACTTCAACGCCAAAGATTGCCGCGATGCCTGGAAGTCCTTCAAGTCGGGCGGCGCAGTGACCATCGGCACACTGCTGCACATGGCCAAGTCGCACGGCTTCGAGATACCAAAGGACGGCCAGCGGGCCGCACCCCCTACGCCAGAGGCACTGGCCGAACGCCATCGCCAGCAAGACCAGGCCCGCGAACGTGAGCAGGCCGAAACCCGGCAGCGCCACGAAGCGGCAGCGACCGAAGCCGCCAAACGGTGGGCCAGCGCCAGCGATGAAGGGCAATCCCCCTACCTGGAGCGCAAGGGTATCAAGGCCCACGGCCTGCGCTTTGCGGCTGATGCGCTGCTGGTGCCCCTGTTCGATGAAGCGGGCAGTCTGTTCAACCTGCAAAGCATTGCCCCCAGCGGTGAAAAACGATTCTTGCCCGGTGGCCGCAAGTCGGGCCTGTGGCACATGCTGGGCACGGTGCCCGATGCTGCTGGCGCAGGTGATCGGCCTGCCGATGCGCCCGTGATCCTGCTGGCCGAAGGCTACGCCACGGCGGCAACACTGCACGAGGCCACAGGCTACCCGGTGGCGGTGGCCTTTGATGCGGGCAACCTGGGCAAGGTGGCCCACGCCCTGCGCCAGCGTTACCCCGCTGCGCTGCTGGTGCTGTGCGGTGACGATGACCAGGCCACACAAGCCAAGACCGGAAACAACCCCGGACGCGACAAAGCCACGGCAGCGGCTGGCGCAGTGCAAGGGCTGGCCGTGTTCCCGGTGGACTTGCCCAAAGGCGGCAGCGACTTCAACGACATGCACCAGGCGCACGGCCTGCAAGCGGTGCGGGCCTGTGTGGTGGCAGCGGTGCAGGCGCACCAGCAAGCCACACAAGCCGCGATCAGTGCCAGCAAGGGCAACACCACACCCGCCAAGAAAAAACGCGCCAGCGGGCCGAATGGTGGGCACGGTGGCCACGGCGGGGGCGGTGACGAAGGCGGCAGCGATGACCGCAAGCCCGCGCCCGAGTGGGATCGTTTTCACGTCAGTGATGAAGGCGTGTTTTATGCGGACGTTGACCGGGACGGCAACCCGACTAAACCCATATGGGTTTGCAGCCGCTTGGTTGTCCAATCACTGACCACCGATCAGGATGGCGGCGGCTGGGGCTACTTGCTGCAATGGACTGACCGAAAGGGCAACCCTAAAACATGGGCCATGCCTGCCCGCATGTTGAGCAGTGACGGGGCAGAATACCGCGCCTATCTGATGGGGCAGGGTTTGCAGATCGGTCCGGCGCAAAGGGCAAAAAACCTGCTGTCGCAGTACATCCAGACCCGCAACCCCGACACCTTCACCACCTGCACCGACCGCATTGGCTGGCATGGCCGGGCCTTTGTCCTGCCCCGCGAGACATTCGGCGACGATGACGAGCGGATCGTCTTTCAGAGCGATGCCGCCATGGAAAACACCTTCACCCAGCGCGGCACGGCTGACCAATGGCGGCAGCGTGTGGGGGCGCTGTGTGTGGGCAATTCGCGGCTGGCCTTTGCGGTGGCTTGCGCCTTTGCTGGGCCACTGCTGCGGGTGGCTGGGGTTGAATCGGGCGGCTTTCACCTTCGCGGCGGATCGAGTACGGGCAAAACCACGGCCCTGAAAGTCGCGGCAAGCGTCAACGGCGGGGCCAACTACCTGCAACGCTGGCGCACCACCGACAACGCACTCGAAGCCATTGCCGCACAGCACTGCGACGCCCTGCTGGTGCTGGACGAGCTGGCGCAGGTGGACCCCAAAACGGCGGGCGAATGCGCCTACATGCTGGCCAACGAACAGAGCAAGGCACGGGCAACCCGTAACGGCGCACCACGCCAGCGCCTGTCCTGGCGGCTGCTGTTTCTGTCGGCGGGTGAACTGGGCCTGTCTGACCACATGGCCGAAGGCATGAGGCGGGCACGTACCGGGCAAGAGGTGCGCATGGCCGACATTCCCGCTGATGCTGGCGCTGGCAATGGTTTGCTGGAGAGCCTGCACGGCATCGATGGCGGCGGCGCTGCATTCTCACGGCAGATCGTAGAGGCTGCGGGCCGCTGCTACGGCGCACCAGGCCGCGATTGGCTGCAATGGTTGACGGCGAATGCCGACACCATCCGGGCCGATGTGCGCCAGCGTATGCAGGCCATGGCCGATCAGATCATCCCCGAGGCAGCGGGCGGGCAGGTGCAACGGGTGGGCCAACGCTTTGCGCTGGTGGGGGCAGCTGGCGAGATGGCCACGGCTGCGGGCCTGACAGGCTGGCCAGTGGGTGAGAGTGAACGCGCTGCACGGGCCTGCTTTAACGCCTGGCTGGCCACACGGGGCGGCACGGGTGACGGCGAAGTTACTGCCATGCTGCGGCAGGTGCGGGCCTTCCTGGAGGCGCACGGCGAGGGGCGGTTTACGTGGTGGCACAGGGCAGGTGATGACCACTCAGCAAAGACTTTGCACCGGGCGGGGTTTCGGCGCATGGTGAGCGAGGACGGCAAGCCAATCAAGACAGATGCAGACCACCAGCGGGAGTACGGCGAGCGGATGCACTCTGCTGACGCCGAAACCGTCAGTGTTGAATATTTCATTCTCCCCGAGGTGTTCAAGGGTGAAGTATGCAAAGGCTTCGACCATGCGGCTGTTGCCCGTGTCCTTCTGGATAAAGGCTGCATCAAGCCCGATGCAGCCGGGCGCTACGACTGTAAACCCGGCCTGCCTGGCATGAAGAGTGGGCGCTGTTACCGGATAACGCCTGCAATCTTCGCTTTGGATGTGTGACCTGCTGGCGCTGGTGGCCGTGCGCTGGCCAGCGCCGAAGTGGGTCGATAGGCAGCGTCAATAATGCCAATTTCAACTTAACATAATGGACATCGTATAAAGTCATTGTGATGAAATGCGATAGAAAAACACAATCAAGGGAAACAATGATAAGCTGCAAGGCAGCTTACCAACCGCACACAAAGGCCACACGATGACCCCCAATGATTTCGCCACTGCACTTTATGCCCTAGGCTGGAAACAAGCCGACTTCTGCCGCAAGGCAGGCACACACCCGAACACTACGACCAACTGGCTCAAGGGTAAGACGCCGATCCCGCCATGGGTGCCCGCCTATCTGGGGGCCTTGCAGGACATTCAGCGGCTTCACCTGGCGTATGTGGCCACGACCCCAGCGACCGACAAGCAAGGCAACCAGGCAGGCCACACCGAGTAAGGCGAAGCCCTGCAAGTGCCCGCCCGAATAGGGGGGCGTGGCGGGGCTATCTTTCGCGCTGCACCTGTATAAAACCACCCCACTGCACCAGGTAGATAAACACCCCACGACCTGCGCCAGCGGTGCCCATTGGCCGGACTTCCACGGCCTTCAATGTGATTCCCGTTTTGCCCTTGTAGTACTTCACTTTGTGACGGGCGGAGCTGCACAAAAAACAGGCAAATTCTGTGCATAAGTCGTTTTGCAGTGTGGATAACCCCCATTTTGTCCCCGCTGTCCCCGCAACCCAAAAAGTTGCGGGGACGCTGCAAGCCTTTATTTATGCGGTGTCCCCGCTGTCCCCGCTGTCCCCGCACAAAAAAACGATGGGCGAGGTTTGCGGCGTGTTTTGGGCTTCAAAATGTGCCCCCACTTTGGAGGCGGACCCGCCCACCTGGGGAGGGTAGGGGGTGTGAAAAGTCCACGGCCCCTATCCCCGGAAACCGCACGGTTCCCCATGCGGAGATTTTTTAACGTGTTTTTCGGGTTTAACAGGGTTAACCGATCGGCAGGGTCAAGGGCGGTAGTCTGGCCGCATGTGCCCCGGCCTTGCATGGTGTCGCTGCTGCGTGGCCATGTGCCAAGGGGGAGGGGGGCCGAAAACTTCCGGCCTCCCACCCCGGAAACCGATCGGTTCCTCGAATTTTTGTGTGCGCGGGTTTTGGGAGGGGGGGGTACTCCCTGCAATGTGCCCCCGCTGGCCGATCAAGTGCCCCCAGCCTGGCCCGATGCGCCCCCGGCTTTCTGGCTGGTGCCCTTCCTGCGGGTGTGGGCAGCTGTGTGGTGGCTGTGCCCAGTCCTGGCCAATGTGCCCCCACTTTCAGAAAATATGCCCCCAAATGTGCCCCCACATGCCCCCGGATGGTGGCACACTTTGCCGCACCACCTAGGACGATAGAACGGCGGTTTACAGAGGGAAAAAGAAAAAATCCGCACCGTTTTGAACGTGTGCGGATTCTGGTTTGGTGCCGATAACCGGAATCGAACTGGTGACCTACGCGTTACGAATGCGTTGCTCTACCAACTGAGCTATATCGGCGTGGGCAAAATTATACCGTGGTGTGGTAGCGGGTGACGCGGTCCACCTCGTTCTTGCTGCCCAGCATTACGCTTACGCGTTGGTGCAGTTGATCGGGCTGGATGTCGAGGATACGCTCTTTGCCATTGGTGGCAGCACCACCTGCCTGCTCGATCAACCAGCTCATCGGGTTGGCTTCGTACATCAGGCGCAGCTTGCCGGCTTTGCCCGGCTCACGCTTGTCCCAGGGGTACATGAAGACGCCACCACGGGTCAGGATGCGGTGCACGTCGGCAACCATGGAGGCGATCCAGCGCATGTTGAAGTCTTTGCCGCGTGGGCCTTCCTTGCCCTGCAGGCATTCGTCGATGTAGCGGCGTACTGGGTCGGCCCAGTGGCGCATATTGCTCATGTTGATGGCGAATTCTTTGGTGTCGGCCGGGATGCTGACATTCTCTTGCGTGAGCACAAAAGAGCCTTGCTCTCGGTCGAGCGTGAACATGGCTACGCCATCGCCCACGGTCAGCACCAGTGTGGTCTGAGGGCCGTAGACGCAGTAACCGGCTGCGACCTGGTTTTTGCCTGGTTGCAGGAAGTCTTGTTCACTCACGCCCTGGCTGCCTTCGGGTTTCTTGAGCACACTGAAAATGGTGCCAATGCTGACGTTGACGTCGATGTTCGACGAGCCGTCCAAAGGATCAAACAGCAACAGGTATTCGCCTTGCGGGTAGCGGTTGGGCACGGGCAGGATGTGATCCATTTCTTCGGAAGCCATGGCGGCCAGGTGGCCGCCCCATTCATTGGCTTCGATCAGCACATCGTTGGCAATGATGTCCAGTTTTTTCTGGACTTCGCCTTGCACGTTTTCGCTTTCAGCACTGCCCAGCACCCCACCGAGCGCTCCCTTGTTGACGGCGTGACTGATGCTTTTGCAAGCCCGTGCGACCACCTCCAGCAGCAGGCGCAGTTCGGCAGGTATCTTGCCTTTGCTGCGTTGCTGCTCGACCAGGTAGCGAGAGAGGGAAATTTTGCTGCTCATATGGATTCCTTAGGGCTTGCAAACATTCAGGCGCTGGCCAGAGCGCGGCTGATCACTTCGCGCACATCGTTGCTCAAATCGGCTTTGGCGGCGACGCGTTCAATGGCCACTTTGGCGGCGTCCCGGTAGGGTTGCTCCAGGCGGGCCCAGCGGTCCATGGCACGCGCCAGTCGGGCAGCGACTTGCGGGTTGATGGCGTCCAGCGCCAGCACCTGCTCGCTCCAGTACACATAGCCTGCGGCGTCCTGGCGGTGGAAGGCGGCCGGGTTGGCGTTGCAGTAGCTGAAGATCAGGCTGCGCGCCCGGTTGGGATTGCGCAGGTTGAAGTCGGGGTGCTGCATGAGTTGACGCACTTTGGGCAACACATCACCACCGCGGTCTGGCGCGCCAGCTTGCAGGGCAAACCATTTGTCAATCACCAGCGCTTCGTCCTTGAACAAGGCGTGGAAACGCTCCAGTGCAGGTTGAGCCAGTGCATGGCCGCTGATGACCAGAGCCGACAACGCGTTGAATCGGTCGGTCATGTTGCTGGCGTCCTTGAACTGCTGGTAGACCTTGCCCACGCTGGCATCGTCGCCGTGGGTTTGCGCAGCGATGCACAACATGGTCATGGCCAAACCACTCAAGGCTCTGTGACCGCTGGACAAGGCATCGGGCTGGTAAGCGCCGTTGCTGCGATAGGTGTCCAGTGCCCATTGC
>NZ_JAYPVP010000002.1:119243-163882 GCF_038134685.1 Limnohabitans sp.
CACGCGCTGAGGGTCGACGCTCTCCAATTGGTCTGCCATGTAGGCTTCGGACGGCAGCGTCAGGGCCAGCTCCTTGAACGCGGCATCCAGCTGTGGGTGGCGCAAGACGGTACGCAATGCTTCGACGAGTGCAGTAGGTAGCGGCTGGTTAGAGGACGTATCTGCGGGCGTGCGCAGCGCTTGAAGTGCGGCCTGCAGCATCAGGCGTTGACCGGCCTCCCAGCGGTTGAAGGCGTCACTGTCATGTGCCAGCAGGCTCATGAGGGCGTCCGTGCTCAAACCATCGTCGAGCAGCACTGGCGCACTGAAGCCACGCAGCAGGGAGGGCACAGGCTCGCTGTCCAGATTCACAAAAGTCCAGCTGGCGCTGGCCTCGGTCAACACCAGTGTGGTTTGCTCGGCACTGTCGTTACTGCCGGCCAGCTGCAGGGGCAGGGGGCGGCCGTCGGCGGTCAACAAACCTAGCGTGACGGGGATGACAAATGGTTCTTTGACAGCTTGCTCTGGTGTGGCAGGGCAGCTTTGGCTGAGTGTGAGTGTGTAGCTGCACTCGGCCGCGTTGTACTGGCCACGGGCCTGCAAGCGCGGTGTTCCGGCCTGGCTGTACCAGCGCTTGAACTGCGGCAGGTGCTGTGCCAGCGCTGTGCCGGGGTTGGCGTCGGCAATCGCCTCTGCAAAGTCGTCACAGGTCACGGCTTTGCCGTCGTGGCGCTCGAAATACAGCTTCATGCCTTTGGCAAACCCGTCGCGGCTGGTCAGGGTCTGCATCATGCGGACCACCTCGGCACCTTTTTCGTAGATGGTGACGGTGTAGAAGTTGTTGATCTCGACGTACTGGTCCGGGCGCACCGGGTGGGCCATGGGGCCCGCGTCTTCGGCAAACTGGACGGTGCGCAGTACGCGCACATCTTCGATGCGCTTGACGGCGCGGGCGCTGGCCTCGTGGGCCATGTCCTGGCTGAACTCCTGGTCGCGGAAGACGGTGAGGCCTTCCTTGAGCGAGAGCTGGAACCAGTCGCGGCAGGTGATGCGGTTGCCGGTCCAGTTGTGGAAATACTCGTGGCCCACGACGGATTCGATGTTGCCGTAGTCCACATCGGTGGCGGTAGCAGGGTTGGCCAGCACAAACTTGGTGTTGAAAATGTTCAGGCCCTTGTTTTCCATGGCGCCCATGTTGAAGTCGCTGGTGGCGACGATCATGAAGCGTTCCAGGTCCAGCGGCAGGCCAAAGCGGGCCTCATCCCAGGCCACGCTGGCCATCAGCGAGTTCATCGCGTGTTCGGTCTTGTCCAGATCGCCGGGGCGCACAAACACCTGCAACAGGTGGTCTTGGCCCGAGCGCGAGCGGATACGTTGCTCGCGCGCCACCAGCTTGCCCGCCACCAGGGCGAACAGGTAGCAGGGCTTTTTGTGGGGGTCGACCCATTTGGCAAAGTGGCGGCCATCTTCCAGGTCGCCCTGTTCGACCAGGTTGCCGTTGGACAGCAGCACCGGGTATTGGGCCTTGTTGGCCCGCAGCGTGACGGTGTAGCTGGCCATCACATCCGGGCGGTCCAGGAAGTACGTAATGCGGCGAAAGCCCTCGGCCTCGCACTGCGTGAAGAAGGTGCCCTGGCTCACGTACAGACCCATGAGCTGGGTGTTCTTCTCGGGGTTGCAGGTGGTGAAGATTTCCAGATCGAAAGCATCGTTGCCTTCGGGCAGGTTTTCCAGCACCAGCACGTTGCCGTCCATTTTGAACGAGGTGCCGCCGCCGTTGACCAGCACGCGTGCCAAGTTCAGCTCTTCACCATCCAGACGGAGCGGCTGGGCCGCCACATCGGGGTTGCGGCGCAGGCGCATCTTGCTCAGGACGCGGGTTTTGGTGGGTTCCAGATCAAAGGTCAGGTCGACCGTGTCGATCCAGAACGCCGGGGCGGTGTAGTCTTCGCGGCGCACGGCCGCGGCTTGTCCTTCACGCATGGTCAGACGCCTTGTTTGAGTGAAGCTTCGATGAATGCATCCAGATCGCCGTCGAGCACCTTTTGGGTGGCCGAGATTTCGACGTTGGTGCGCAAGTCCTTGATGCGGCTGTTGTCCAGCACATAGCTGCGAATTTGGTGACCCCAGCCTACATCGGTCTTGGTGTCTTCGAGCTTTTGCTGCTCTTCCATGCGCTTGCGCATTTCATGGTCGTACAGGCGTGAGCGCAGGCGCTGCCAAGCGACGTCACGGTTGCTGTGCTGGCTGCGGCCGTCCTGGCACTGCACCACGATGCCGGTGGGAATGTGCGTCAGGCGCACGGCCGAGTCGGTCTTGTTGATGTGCTGACCACCCGCACCGCTGGCGCGGTAGGTGTCGGTGCGCACATCGGCCGGGTTGATGTTGATCTCAATCGAGTCATCAATTTCGGGGTAGACGAACAGTGAGGCAAACGAGGTGTGACGACCACCCGACGAGTCGAACGGACTCTTGCGCACCAGACGGTGCACACCGGTTTCGGTGCGCAGCAGGCCATAGGCGTACTCGCCCTCGACCTTGATGGTGGCGCTCTTGATGCCGGCGGTATCGCCCGGAGTTTCTTCTTCCACGGTGGCTTTGAAGCCTTTGCGTTCGGCATATTTGAGGTACTGGCGCAGCAGCATGCTGGCCCAATCGCAAGCCTCGGTGCCACCGGCGCCGGCCTGGATGTCGACAAAGCAGTTGAGTGGGTCGGCGGGGTTGCTGAACATGCGGCGGAACTCGAGGTCTTCCACCATTTTGGTCAGCTTGGCGGTTTCGGCTTCGATGGTGAGCAGGCCGGCTTCGTCGCCTTCTTCCTTGCTCATTTCGAACAATTCGGAGTTGTCTGCCAGTTCGCTGGTTAGCGTGGTGATGGTCACCACCACGCTGTCGAGCGATTTTTTTTCCTTGCCCAGTTCCTGGGCTTTCTTGGGGTCGTTCCAGACCGTTGGATCTTCGAGCGATGCGTTGACGGTTCTCAGGCGGTCAGCTTTGGCATCGTAGTCAAAGATACCTCCGTAAATCTTCGGTACGGGCCGTCAGGTCTGTCAGGGCCGTACCGATTTGATTGATGTGTTCTGCGTCCATGGAAATCTCTTGTGTGTTGACTGTCAAACCGTCGATTTTCTCATGCCTGCAAGTGCCTGTGCTTCAACTGTGCTTCAAAAGCGGTAGCCGTAGGAGTACATCAGTGCTGCGGCGCCCAGAATATTGACTTGTAGAGAGCTGTCCTCACTGAGTTTGTAGCCCAGCACGGGCACGATGGCTGGAGAAAAACCGTTCCAATTGAGGGGGACTTTGTCTTCATATGGGTCGACGTAACCATACAAAACGCCAGCTGTGACTTTGCCAAACAGGCGTGGGTGGCCGAGCAACTTGTCAAAACGTTTGCCGATGTAGACATAGCCCGAAGGCTGGCCAAAAGAGTTGCGAAACAAGCTCAATCCGCAAAAACGGCTGTCGCTGGCGTAGTGATCAAACGAGGCCGCAAACACCGGCCGGTGTTCAGGGTTGTGGCTGTAATGGTAGGTGTAAGGCGAGAGTGTGACTTCTCGGCGATGCCCGGGTTCGGCTTGACTGTGGTCGTGCCGGGTGAGCGCTGCTGGGCACCAGCTGTTGTTGTTTTGCGCTTGAGCAGCGCCGCTCATGGCGCTGAAAAGCGCCAAGGCGATGATTGAAATTGTTCGCATTTCTTCCCCCTGGAAGCAAGCGAATGTACCAAATTATCATTAAGACAAGAATTCGACCAGAGCTTGGGCTAGTCGTTGCGGCTGGTCGTGTTGCAACATGTGGCCGGCATCGGGAAGGGTCAAGGTTTGGAGCAGGGGGACATGTTGCAGGCGTTCGTCGTGCTGCTGGCGTGTGTAGGTGCCTTTCCACCACTGCGTGAGCGAGTCGGCTTGGGCCTGCACAAACAGCGTGGGACACTGGATTCGGCGGTAGGCCTCCAGGGTTTCATCCAGTCGGTAGAGGTAGGGATTGACATTTTTGTGCGCACGGTCGCCGCAAACCTGCCACTGGCCCTGGGCATCGGGTTGCGCCCAGTGTGAAGCCAGCCATTGGGCGCGGTCTGGAGCCAGACGAGGGTTGTTTTTGCGCAGGCGTGCTGCCACCGCATCCAGGTCAGGATAGGTCTGCATGGCATTGCTGCCTTGCTGGTGGGCGCTCAGTTCATCGAGCCACTGGCCCAGGCGCGTGGGTGCTTGTGCGGCACGCGTGGCGGCCATGCCAAATCCTTCCACATTGACCAGGCGCCGCACACGCTGGGGTCGGACGGCCGCATACATCATGACCACATTGCCCCCCATGCTATGTCCCACCAGGTCCACCCGCTGTCCCGGGTAGAGGGTCTCCAGCAATGCGTCCAGATCCCCAAGGTAGTCGGGGAACCAGAAGGCGTCTGTGGCGGGGCCTGTGGTTTGGCCATAGCCACGCCAGTCCGGGGCGACGATGCTGCGATGGTCCATGAACGATTGCGGCAGGGCATCGACCATGAATTGCCACGATGCGGACACATCCATCCAGCCGTGCAAGAGCACCATTGGGGTCGATGTGGGTTGTGTGGATTCGGACCACTGTCGCATGTGGTACTCATGATGGCGAATCGGCAGGAAGCGGGAGGTGGATGGGCGCAGAACTTGGTACATACTTTGCGATCATAAGGAGACAGGGCATGAAGCGTGTGCACATACAGGACAGCTACGAACAGTTGCATCGGCAGTTTGGCTGGAAGGTGCCTGCGCGGCTGAACATGGCGCACGAGTGCTGTGGTCGATGGGCCACGCAGCCGACCAAGGCCGGGCAAGTGGCTTTGATCGAGCACGACAGTGCGGGTCGTCACCGCCGCTACACCTATGCCCAGTTGCAAAACCAGGCCAACCGGCTCAGCCATGTGCTGCGCGCCCAAGGTGTGCAGGCGGGCGACCGGGTGGCGATCGTGATGCCCCAGCGTTTTGAAACAGCCGTGGCCTATGTGGCGGTGTTGCAGATGGGCGCAGTGGCCATGCCGCTGTCGATGCTGTTCGGGCCGGAGGCGCTGTCGTTTCGCATCAATGACAGCCAGGCCGCGGTCGCAATTTGTGACGAGGCTGCCATTGGCGCCGTGCTGCAGGCACGCAAGGATTGTCCAGGGCTGAAAGCCTTGATTGGCGTAGGTGCAGCTGCGGCTCGTGCGGATCTGGATTACGCCAAGGCCATCGCGAAAGCCAAAGCCGGTTTTGACGCCGTAACCACCCAGGCCGATGCGCCAGCCGTGTTGATCTACACCAGCGGCACCACCGGCAACCCCAAAGGCGCCTTGATCCCACAGCGGGCCCTGATCGGCAACCTGACCGGCTTTGTGTGCAGCCAGAACTGGTTTGGTTTTGACCCCGCAGATGCACGCAAACCGTCCAAGGCCGTGTTCTGGTCGCCGGCAGACTGGGCCTGGACGGGCGGGCTGATGGATGCCTTGCTGCCCAGCCTGTACTTTGGGCGGCCGATTGTGGCGTTCAACGGACGTTTCTCGCCCGAGAACGCGTTCGAAATATTGCATACCCATGCGGTGACGCACACTTTTTTGTTTCCCACCGCCCTCAAGGCCATGATGAAAGCCGTGCCCGAGCCGCGCAAACACTACCGCCTGAAGCTGCAAGCCATCATGAGTGCAGGCGAAGCGGTGGGCGATGCCGTGTTTGCGTATTGCGAGCAGCAGTTGGGTGTGATCGTGAACGAAATGTTCGGTCAGACCGAAATCAATTACGTGGTCGGCAATTGCGCCCGCATGTGGCCACCGAAAGCCGGCAGCATGGGTAAAGGCTATCCAGGTCACCAGGTGGCGGTGATAGACGATGCAGGGCAAGTGTGCGCGACAGGTGTGCCTGGCGAGGTGGCAGTCAACCGATTCGATGTGCACGGTGAGCCCGACCCGGTGTTCTTTTTGGGCTACTGGAACAACGACGAGGCCACGCGTAAAAAATACACTGGCAACTGGTGCCGCACCGGCGACATGGCTGTGCGCGACGAGGACGGGTACCTCTGGTACCAGGGCCGAACTGATGACATGTTCAAGGCAGCGGGTTACCGTATTGGTCCTGGTGAAATTGAAAATTGCCTGGTCAAGCATTCGGCTGTGGCCAATGCGGCGGTGGTGCCCAAACCTGATGCCGAGCGGGGTGCACTGGTCAAAGCCTATGTGGTGCTTTCGCCAGACTATGCCGCCAAGCGCAGCCAGCACGCCGATGCAACAGCGTTCGAAGAAGGGGTGCGCAAGGCTTTGCAAACCCATGTGCGTGGTTTGCTGGCTCCCTACGAATACCCCAAGGAAATTGAATTCATCGACCAGCTGCCCATGACCACCACCGGCAAGGTGCAGCGCCGTGTGCTGCGCCTGCAGGAAGAGGAGCGGGCGCGAGCCAGGTCATGACAAAATCACTTCTTTCAGAAGCATTACAGACAGACACTCCATGAAAAAAGTTCAACTTGGTACCAGTGACCTGCACGTCACGCCCATTTGTCTGGGCACCATGACCTTTGGCGAACAGGTGGGCGAGGCCGATGCACACGCCATCCTGAGCTGCAGCGTTGAGGCAGGCATCAACTTTGTGGATACCGCTGAAATGTATGCGGTGCCTGCCAAGGCTGAGACGTGTGGCGCGACCGAAACCATCATTGGCAACTGGCTGCAAAAGAACCCTGGCATGCGTGAACGCATCGTGCTGGCGACCAAAGTGGCCGGCCCCTCGCGCGGCATGCCCTGGATTCGCGAGGGCAGCGGCATGACCGCGCAAGACATCCTCAATTCCTGCGAAGGCAGCCTCAGGCGCCTGCAAACCGATGTGATTGACCTCTACCAAATTCACTGGCCCGAGCGCCATGTGCCGGTGTTTGGCATGAGCTACTTTGACCCGGCCAAGGACAAGTCGGTGACCTCGATCCACGAACAGCTCGAGGCCCTGGCCAAGCTGGTTCAGGCGGGCAAGGTGCGTTACATCGGCCTGTCCAACGAAACGCCTTATGGCGTGCACGAGTTCATCCGCCTGGCCGAGCAGCATGGGCTGCCACGCGCCATGACGGTGCAAAACCCCTATGCCTTGACCAGCCGTTTTTACGACAATGGTCTGGACGAAACCTGCCACCGCCTGAAGGTGTCCATGCTGGCGTATTCGCCGCTGGCTTTTGGTGCCTTGACCGGCAAGTACGACCAAAGTGGTTTTGAAGGTGCCGGTGTGCCCGATGCCCGCATTGCCAACTACGAATCCATGCGCAAGCAGCGCTGGGGCCGACCGGAAGCGCTGGAAGCCGCACGTCGCTACAACCGGCTCGCTCGTGACAATGGCCTGACGCCCACGCAAATGGCGCTGGCGTTTTGCTACCACCGCTGGAGTGTGGCCAGCACCATCATTGGTGTCACCTCGCAAACGCAGCTGGATGAAAACCTGGCGGCCTGGAGCGTGCAGCTCAGCACCGAGCTGTTGCAGCAGATTGACGCCATCCGCTGGGACATTCGCGACCCGGCGCTGTAAGCACGCATAGAAAGATTGCATGGACTCCTTGATGCCTCTTCTCGCCCTCTTGGGCGGCTATTTGGTGGGCTCGCTGAGCTTTGCCGTGATCATCAGCCGTTTCATGGGCCTGAGCGATCCGCGCACCTATGGCAGCAAAAACCCGGGCGCCACCAATGTGCTGCGCTCGGGCAACAAAAAGGCTGCCGTTTTGACCCTGCTGTTTGATGCTTTCAAAGGCTGGTTGCCTGTGTGGGCCGTGCTCATGTTGGGGGGCGATGCTTCTGTCGCCGCCCTTGCGGGTCTGGCCGCATTTGTCGGGCATCTGTACCCGGTGTTTTTCCGCTTTCAGGGCGGCAAGGGCGTAGCCACGGCTTTGGGTGTCCTGGTGGGCGTGAATGCCCTGCTGGCGCTGGCGACCTTGGGGACTTTTGCCATCGTGGTGTATTTCAGCCGTTTCGTGTCGCTGGCGTCCATGGTGGCGGCGGTGTTTGCACCGGTCTATCTGGTGTTTGGCGATGGCGTGGCCTGGCAGGCACAAGGTGCGCAGGTGCTGAGCCTGAGCGTCATGGGCTTGCTGCTGGTGTGGCGCCATCGGGAAAACATCAATCGCCTGTTTGCGGGTACTGAGTCCAAGGTGGGCAGCAAAAAGTCATGATCGATACCCAAACCGACATTCAGCGATTGCATGTGGCGGCTCGCTACAGCGAAGCCGCTGTGTTCAACGGCGTGGTCTATCTGGCCGGTATGGTGCCCGAGTGCGAGGCGACAGATATTCGCAGCCAGACGGCAGATGTGCTGCAGCAAATCGATGTGCGCCTGGCTGAATGCAACAGCGACAAAAGCCGTATTTTGCGAACGCAAATCTACCTGAGCGACATCGCTGACATTGCAGCCATGAACGAAGTCTGGGACGCCTGGGTGGCTGTGGGTCATGCTCCGCCACGTGCCACGGTGCAGGCAGCGCTTGCCGATCCCGGCTGGCGCATTGAGGTCGTCGTTACAGCCGCGGTGCGCGGCTGACACCCATCAGGATTTAGTCGCGGAAGTTGTTGAAGGACAGGGGCAGCTCGGCCATGTCCTTGCGCAGCAGGGCCATGGCGACTTGCAGGTCATCGCGCTTGGCGCCCGTGATACGCACTGCATCGCCCTGAATGGAGGCCTGCACCTTCATCTTGGACTCCTTGATGATCTTGGTGATCTTCTTGGCGTCTTCGGTGGCAATGCCTTCGCGCACCTTGACCACCTGTTTGACCTTGTCGCCGCCAATTTTTTCGACCTTGCCGATGTCCAGATAGCGCACGTCCACATTGCGCTTGGTGAGCTTGTTGCGCAGGATGTCTTCGACTTGCTGGAGCTGGAAGTCGGCGTCGCCATACATCGTGATCTCTTTGTCTTTGAGTTCGATGGCCGCAGACGTGCCCTTGAAGTCAAAGCGGGTGCCGATTTCCTTGGCCGAAGTGTCCACAGCGTTGCGGACTTCAACCATATTGGGTTCACAGACGGTGTCAAAAGAAGGCATGGCAGACTCGTAAAGCAAAGTTCGGGAATGCGACAATTGTCCCATGATCCTGGAGCACAACGTCCCCCTTCAACCCTACAACACGTTCGGCATTGCTGCCCGCGCCGAAGCCTTGGTGCGCGTGCGCAGCGAAAGCGATATTCATGCGGTGCTCAAGGATGTGCAGTTGCTCAAGTTGCCGCGCCAGGTGCTGGGCGGCGGCAGCAATATTGTGCTGACGGGCGACGTCAAAGGGCTGGTGCTCAAAATGGAAGTGGCCGGTCTGCACCTGGCGGGCGAGACGGACAAGGCCTGGATTGTTGAAGCTGGCGCTGGCGAGCGTTGGCATGATCTGGTGGCGTGGAGTCTGGCGCACGGCTACCCCGGCCTGGAGAACATGGCGCTGATCCCGGGCACCGTGGGCGCATCCCCCGTGCAAAACATTGGCGCCTATGGCGTGGAGCTTCAGGACCGTTTTCACGAGCTGGATGCGATGGACCTGTTCACCGGTGAGGTCTTCACGCTCAATGCTGCCCAATGCGGCTTTGGCTACCGCGACTCGGTGTTCAAGCACGCCAGCCACGGCCCTGAAGACCTGGGCCTGGCCGGGCGCGCCGTCATTTTGCGTGTGCGTCTGGCTCTGCCCAAAAAGTGGAAGCCCGAGCTGGGCTACCTGGACCTGGAACGCAAGATGACCGAGACGGGCATTGCCAACCCGGACGCCCGCACCATCTTTGATTGGGTCTGCCAGATCCGCAGTGCCAAATTGCCAGATCCGGCCGTGATCGGCAACGCCGGCAGCTTCTTCAAGAACCCGACCGTCACGCCCGAGCAGTGCGCCGACATCATCGCCCGCGAGCCCAAGGTGGTGCATTACCCCATGCCTGACGGCAGCGTGAAGCTGGCCGCCGGTTGGCTGATCGACGCCTGCGGCTGGAAGGGCAAGACCGTGGGCCACGCGGGGGTCTATGACAAACAGGCGCTGGTGCTGGTCAACCGCGGCACCGCCGAGCACCCTTGCACTGGCGGCGAGGTGATGACGCTGGCCCGCGCGATTCAGACCAGCGTGTACGAGCGTTTTGGGATCCGGCTGGAGCCGGAGCCAGTGGTCATTTAAGGCACTTGCTGGACCACAAAAAAACGGCCCGAAGGCCGTTTTTTATTGAGGTATCCCAAGCGTTACTTCTTGTTGGTGCCTTCGAGCTTGAAGATGTGCGGGCCTTCGCCCGAGGACAGCAGCCCGGTATGTGCATACACGCCCAGTTTGGCGCGGGTGTCGGTGATGTCCAGGTTGCGCATGGTCAGCTGACCGATGCGGTCCAGGGGGCTGAACGGCGCGTCTTCCACCTTTTCCATCGACAGGCGCTCGGGCGCGTAGGTCAGGTTGGGGCTCTCGGTGTTGAGCAGGCTGTAGTCGTTGCCACGGCGCAGTTCCAGCGTGACGGTGCCGGTCACGGCACGCGCGACCCAGCGCTGGGCGGTTTCGCGCAGCATGATGGCTTGCGGGTCGAACCAGCGGCCCTGGTACAGCAGGCGGCCCAGCCGCAGGCCGTTGATGCGGTACTGCTCGATGGTGTCTTCGTTGTGGATGCCGGTGACCAGGCGCTCGTAGGCGATGTGCAGCAGCGCCATGCCGGGGGCTTCGTAGATGCCGCGGCTCTTGGCTTCGATGATGCGGTTTTCGATCTGGTCGCTCATGCCCAGGCCGTGGCGGCCGCCGATTTCGTTGGCCTTGAGGAACAGCGCGACCGGGTCTGCATATTCCACGCCGTTCAGGGCGACCGGAATGCCTTCTTCAAAGCGCACCGACACTTCTTCGGCCTTGACTTCGACTTCGGGCTTCCAGAACTGCACGCCCATGATCGGGTTGACGATGCGGATGCCGCTGTTCAGGTGCTCCAGGTCCTTGGCTTCGTGCGTGGCGCCGAGCATGTTGGAGTCAGTGCTGTAGGCCTTTTCCACGCTCATCTTGTAGTCAAAGCCGTTGGCAATGAGGAACTCGCTCATTTCCTTGCGGCCGCCGAGCTCGTCAATGAAGGTCTGGTCCAGCCAGGGCTTGTAGATCTTCAGGCTCGGGTTGGTGAGCAAGCCATAGCGGTAAAAACGCTCGATGTCGTTGCCCTTGAAGGTTGAACCGTCGCCCCAAATGTGAACATCGTCTTCCTTCATGGCGGCCACCAGCATGGTGCCGGTCACGGCGCGGCCCAGCGGCGTGGTGTTGAAGTAGGTGATGCCACCGGTGCTGATGTGGAAGGCGCCGCACTGGATGGCGGCAATGCCTTCGTGCGCCAGCTGCGTGCGGCAGTCGACCAGACGGGCTTTTTCAGCGCCATAGGCCATGGCCTTGCGCGGAATCTCTTCGTAGTCCGACTCGTCGGGCTGGCCCAGGTTGGCGGTGTAGGCGTAGGGCATGGCGCCCTTTTTCTTCATCCACAGCAGGGCGGCAGACGTGTCCAGGCCGCCGGAGAAGGCGATGCCGACTTTTTGCCCTTTGGGCAGGTTTTGCAGAATGGTGGACATGGGATTAACCGAAATGGCAGATGTAGTGGTAGGCCTCGACACCTTCAGGAATGCGGATCTCGAAGCTTGAGTTGCCGGGCACATTGAACTTTTCGCCCGCGCTGGACTTGACCCAGGCGTCGGTGCCGGCGAGTTTGTATTCGCAGGAGCCGGCCACGCATTCCATGATTTCCGGGGCGCCGGTGTTGAAGGTGAGCTGAGCCGGCAGGATCACGCCTACCGACAGTTTGGTGCCGTCAGCCTTCGTCAGGCTGTGGCTGACGCACTTGCCGTCAAAGTAAACATTGGCTTGGGTGGTGACGGACACGCCGTCGATGCTTTTGGTGCTCATCTGAGAATTCCTGTAGACAGTGCTTTCGGCCCATGAAAAGACCCAGTGCCTTGCAAAGGCCTGGGCCGTTTTGCCGATCAACCCCGGATTTTAGGTCAGTTGAGCGTGTTTGCTGTCAAAGCGCTCAATGGGGGCGAGGGTGGTGTCGATGGGGGTGTCGGTGTCCCCCGCCCGAGCTCCAGGCCAGGTTGACGCCAAAGGCAGGGTGCCAAGGGCGATAAGCCGGGGCGTACACCACTGAAGGCGCAGAGACCACCACCCGTGTGGGCGTGGACATCAGGGTGTTTTCGGACACAGGGGCGGCAGGCAGGACAACAGGTGCTGGCGCTGCGGGGGCTGCCATGGGGGTCACCTGCAGGGGCAGGGTGGGGCCCGGGTCCTGGGGCAACTGAACGGTGTATTGCTTGCCGGCGTACTCGTAGGTGACGTTGTAGCCGACCAGACGGGTTTCATACACGGTTTGCGTGACACATGTTTGCTGGCTCTGAATCTGGGCAGGCGGTGCGCCCTCGATTTTTTCCCCCAGCATGGTGCCGCCAATCACACCGACCATGGTGGCCAGGGCACGCCCTGTGCCGTCACCGATGGCGTTACCGACCGCGCCGCCTGCAACTGCACCCATCAGGGCACCGGCTCCCGATTTTTGGGCAGGCACGGCCACCTGGTTCTGGCTGCATACCTGACGCGGGGCGGCCACTTGCTGGTAAACAGCAGTTCGGGAAAGCACTCGACCCATTTCTTGAGCCTGGACAAAGCCAGTGCCCCCCAGTGTGGCCAGCAAAGCCGTGGTCGCAAAGAGCTTGTTCATGGTTGACGCCTTTCTCGTGTTCATGTCTGAATTGTGGAAGGCATCGATGAAATCTGATGTCTGGCTTCGTAAAGTTTCGTAACCAACTGTCACTGTCCCAGGGGTTTCAGGCGGGCCATTGATCTGGCGCAAACCCCACGGTGGTTTTGCCGGAGGGCCATGCAATCACAGGGCGTTTGATGACGCTGGACTGGGTCAGCATGAGGGCTTTGGCTGTGGCGGCATTGGTCACGCCAGCCTGGGTGGCTTCATCGAGTTTGCGCCAGGTGGTGCCTTTGCGGTTGAGCACCACTTCCCAACCGCAGGCTTTGAGCCATTGGTCCAGCTCCGGTTCGGGAACGCCTTGTTTTTTGAAGTCATGAAAGGTGTAGTTCAGGCCCTGTTCAGTCAGCCAGACACGGGCTTTTTTGACGCTGTCGCAGTTGGGGATGCCGTAGACGGTCAGGGTGGTTTTTTGCATGGGTGATTTGTCAGGAAGCAAGCTGGGCGACA
Source organism: Limnohabitans sp. (assembly GCF_038134685.1). GTDB lineage: Bacteria > Pseudomonadota > Gammaproteobacteria > Burkholderiales > Burkholderiaceae_C > Limnohabitans_A. The sequence goes on from NZ_JAYPVP010000002.1 coordinate 132,359, forward strand.
ATCACGCCCCATGAGAACTCTACAGGAATGGCTGGACTGGTGTGAACGCCTGCACCCCGTGGCCATCGACATGGGCCTGGACCGTGTGCAGGCTGTGGCCCAGCGCATGGGTTTGCAGTTTGGACAGACGGTGGTCATCACCGTGGCGGGGACCAACGGCAAGGGCTCCACCTGCGCCATGCTTGAAGCGATTTTGCTGCAGGCAGGTTACCGCACGGGCGTATATACCTCCCCGCATCTGGTGCACTTTGAAGAGCGGTGCCGGGTGCAAGGGCAGTCGGTCCAGGCGCAAGAGCTGGCGCAGGCCTTTGAGGTGGTCGAGCAGCACCGTGGCGAGACCAGCCTGACGTATTTTGAGTTCAGCACCCTGGCCATCCTGCATCTGCTGTCACTGGCCGGTCTGGATGTGGTCATTCTGGAGGTCGGTCTGGGTGGGCGGCTGGATGCGGTCAATATCGTGGATGCAGACTGCGCCCTCATCACCAGCATTGACATCGACCACGCCGCCATTTTGGGCCATGACCGCGAGACTATTGGCCGGGAGAAGGCGGGCATCATGCGTGCGGGCAAGCCTGTGGTGGTGAGCGACCCCGTGCCCCCGCAAAGTGTGCTGGACCATGCGCAGCAATTGGGCGCAGACCTGTGGCGATTCGGGCAGGACTTTAATTTCTCGGGCGACAAGCAGCAGTGGAACTGGGCGGGCCGTGGCCGCCGGTACAGTGGCCTGGCGTATCCGGCTTTGAGGGGTGCCAACCAGTTGGTCAATGCATCGGGTGTGCTGGCTGCGCTCGATGCATTGCGCGCCCGCGTACCTGTGACGGCGCAGGCTGTGCGCAATGGCTTGGCCATGGTCGAATTGACCGGACGTTTTCAGATCGTCCCGGGTGAGCCAGTGTTGGTGCTCGATGTGGCGCACAACCCGCACTCGGTCGCAGCCTTGGCCGAAAACCTGGATGCCATGGGGTTCTACCCCAACACCCGTGCGGTGTTTGGGGCCATGGCCGACAAGGATCTGGCTCCGATGCTGGCCCGAGTAGCACCGATGATTGATCATTGGTACTTCACCGATTTGCCATTGCCCAGAGCGGCCACAGCGCAAGCGCTGGAACAAGCCTGGCGAGCGCAAAACAAGCGCCAGGATACCACTGCACAGTGTTTTGCAGACCCTGCTGCGGCACTGGCGCAGGCAGTGGCTGAGGCAGGGGCGGCTGATAGAATCGTCGTATTCGGCTCTTTCTATACCGTGGGTGGGGTTTTGCACAACGGCTTGCCCCGTTTGCAGGCCAAGCACCTGGGCTCCTGATCTGCACGCCATGGCCTTTTTCAAGTTCCGTTTATCCCGGTCTGACCGATCTTCAACAGTCGCTGACAGCGATAACTCCGCCGAGAATGTCGAGGCTGTACGTCGCCGTGCGCGTTACCGCTTGATAGGTTCCGTGGTCCTGGTCACCACCGCTGTGGTGGGCTTCCCGTTGCTATTCGATACCCAGCCTCGACCGGTGTCGATGGATACCCCGATTGTGATTCCTCCTCGCCAAGTGGCCCAAGGTGAATCCGTTGTGGCGCCTGCACAACTGCCTGTTGTGCCCGCTTTGCCCGCCCAGGCCGGACTGGATGCCAAGGAAGAAGTCGTCAAGGACGAGGGCGCCCAAGCGGTAGCACAACCCAAGCCAGCCGAGGCCGTTAAGCAGGAAACGCCTGCTGTGGCGCCTGTGCCGGAATCCAAGCCGGTCGTGCCAAAGGCCGAAAAGCCTTCGCAGGCAAAAGCCGAACCCGTGGCAGCCAAGAGCACCACAACAAGCTCAGCCGAGCGTGCCCAGGCCTTGCTCGACGGTAAAACGCCTGAGTCGGATGCTCCAAAGTATTTGATTCAGGTTGGTGCCTTTACTGAAATGGACAAGGTCAAGGAGGTGCGCTCCAAGCTTGAGCGTGCTGGACTCAAGACCTACACCCAGGTCACGGATACCAAAGACGGGAAAAAGCTGGTTCGCGTACGCCTGGGTCCCTACAAGGGCAAGGATGAGGCTGACAAGATCGCCGAGCGCATTCGCAAGCTGGGCCTGAAAGCGGCCCTCCTGAAGCTCTGATGAACAGCTTTGCAACAACAGATTGGGTGTTGCTGGGCATTCTGGCCCTGTCTTTGTTGTTGGGTATCTGGCGTGGCCTGGTGCATGAGTTTTTGGCATTGGCGGCTTGGGCAGTAGCTTTCTTTGTGGCCCAGTGGTTTGCTCCGCTGGTCAGTACCTGGCTGCCTTTGAGTGGCATGGCACCAGCGCTGCAGTACGCTGTGGCTTATGTGGTGGTGTTCATTGCCACTGTGTTTGCGGTGGGTTTTGTCAGTTGGCTCATGCGTAAGCTGTTGCACTCCGTGGGCCTGGCACCTGCGGATCGGGCGTTGGGTGGTTTGTTTGGTCTGGTGCGGGGTGTGGTGGTGCTGTTGGCGCTTACGGTCGTGGTCCAGATGGTTGGCATGCACCAACAAGCTTGGTGGCAAGAGTCGTATGGGGCTGCAGCACTGGAATTCATGATCGCTGCCCTCAAGCCTGTGCTGCCAGAACAGTTTTCAAGTTATTTGCCGTGAGTATTGCGGCGTTTTAATTCAGAACGGATAGGGCTATGTGTGGAATTGTCGGGGTGGTCAGTGCGGCACCCGTGAACCAGTTGATCTATGACGCCTTGCTGCTGCTGCAGCACCGCGGGCAAGATGCCGCGGGCATTGCAACTCTCCAGGATCGCAAGTTCTTCATGCACAAAGCCAAAGGCATGGTGCGTGATGTGTTCCGCACCCGCAACATGCGTGCCCTGCCGGGCAACAGTGGTCTGGGTCAGGTGCGCTACCCTACGGCAGGCAATGCTTTCAGCGAAGAAGAGGCACAGCCTTTTTATGTGAATGCGCCGTTTGGCATCGTGATGGTGCACAACGGCAACCTGACGAATGCGCAGTCACTCAAGGCAGACTTGTTTTCGGTCGATCACCGCCACATCAACACCGACAGTGACTCCGAGGTGTTGCTCAATGTGCTGGCGCACGAGCTTGAAAAGACCACGCGTGGCCTGCCGCTCAAGCCGGCCGATGTGTTTGCCGCCGTGTGCGGAGTGAATCAGCGCATCAAAGGGTCGTATGCCGTGATTGCCCTGATCGCTGGCCATGGCCTTTTGGCTTTCCGCGATCCGCATGGGATTCGTCCGTTGTGCATGGGGCGCAGCAGCGACGGTACCGTCGTGGTCGCCAGCGAATCCGTGGCGCTGGAAGGCACGATGCACTACTTCGAGCGCGATGTGGCCCCGGGCGAGGCCGTGTTTGTGGATCTGCAAGGCCAGGTACACAGTGAAATGTGCGCCGAAGGTGCGCAGCTCAACCCCTGTATTTTTGAATTCGTCTATCTCGCTCGCCCCGACTCGACCATGGATGGCATGTCGGTGTACCAGGCCCGCCTGAACCTGGGGGAAACGCTGGCCAAGCGTGTGATCTCTACTGTGCCACCCAACGAGATTGATGCGGTCATTCCGATCCCTGAATCCAGCCGGCCCAGCGCCACGCAGCTGGCTCATTTGCTGGGTATTCCCTACCGAGAGGGCTTCGTGAAGAACCGCTACGTGGGGCGCACCTTCATCATGCCCGGCCAGGGCGTGCGCAAGAAATCGGTGCGTCAAAAGCTCAATGTGATCACCAGCGAATTCAAGGGCCGCAATGTGCTGCTGGTGGACGATTCGATCGTGCGTGGCACCACAAGTAAAGAGATTGTGCAAATGGCTCGTGATGCCGGCGCCAACAAGGTGTACATGGCCAGCGCCGCGCCGCCGGTGCGCTACCCGAACGTTTATGGCATCGACATGCCGACCAAGGACGAACTTGTCGCCCATGGTCGCACGGTCGAAGAAATCCGCCAAATCATTGGCTGCGATGCCCTGATTTATCAGGATGTGGAGGCCATGAAGCAAGCCGTGGCCGCTGCGCGCGTTGCCGGACGGACGACTCTCCATGGGTTTGATGCTTCGTGCTTTGATGGCGTTTATTGCACAGGTGATGTGTCGGCTGACGATATTGTGCGGATCAATGAAAACCGTCTTAAGACAGAAGAGGGCGACGCCGACAACTCGCGCCTGTCCTTGCCTAATGCTTCGGAGTGAACACGTATGAGTTCTGATGCCACCAAACCGGGTCTGCATCGCGACACACTAGCGGTGCGTGCCGCTGTGCCACGCAGTGAGTACGGTGAAAATTCCGAGGCCCTGTACCTGACCAGCGGATATGTGCAGCCCAGCGCCGAGGTGTCGGCTGCGCGCTTCGCGGGTGAAGAAGACGGCTACACCTATGGCCGCTCGGGCAACCCCACTGTCAGCAGCATGGAGCTGCGGTTGGCAGCGCTCGAGGGTGCCGAGGCTGCGCTGGCCACCAGCAGTGGCATGTCTGCCATTTTGCTGATGCTGCTGAGCCTGCTCAAGGCGGGCGATCATGTGGTGTATTCACAATCCATGTTTGGCTCCACCATCAAGCTGATTGGTTCGGAGTTCGCGCGCTTTGGTGTGACTTCCACAGCGGTGCCTCAAGCCGACCTGGACGCCTGGCGCGCCGCCATCACGCCCAACACCAAACTGCTGTTTGCCGAAACGCCCACCAACCCGTTGACCGAGGTGTGCGACATCGCCGCCCTGGCAGAGATGGCGCATGCGGCTGGCGCCCTGCTGGCCGTGGATAACTGCTTTGCCACGCCTGCCTTGCAGCGCCCCATCGAATGGGGTGCCGACATCATCATGCACTCAGGCACCAAGTACCTGGACGGGCAGGGCCGCGTCATGGCGGGGGCCTTGTGTACAACCGAACAGCTGGTCAAGGAAAAGCTTTTGCCCGTCATCAAGAATGCCGGCATGGTGCTCTCGCCTTTCAACGCCTGGGTGGTGCTCAAAGGCATGGAAACGCTGGACATTCGCATGCGCGCGCAAAGTGAGCGTGCCCATGCGCTGGCGCAGGCGCTCGAAGAGCACCCTGCTGTGGCGCGGGTGTTCTACCCCGGTTTGCCCAGCCACCCGCAACACGAGCTGGCCATGCGCCAGATGGGTGGTTGCGGCGGTGCATTGCTGTCGTTTGAGTTGAAAGCCGACGCGCCAGAGCAAGCGCGTGCCCGCGCCTTCCACGTGCTCAACCAGTTGCAAACGCTGTCGCTGTGCACCAATCTGGGTGACACCAAAACCTTGCTCACGCACCCGGCCAGTACCTCGCACGGCAAGCTCTCCGAAGCCCAGCGCCAGGCAGCAGGCATTGGCCAGGGCCTGATCCGCGTGGCTGTGGGCCTGGAACACCTTGACGACATTCGCGCCGATTTGTGGCGCGGCCTCGATACCCTTTGAACATGACGAAAATTCGTACCCGCATTGCCCCATCACCGACGGGCTTTCTCCATCTGGGCACCGCCCGCACCGCGCTGTATTCGTGGGCCTATGCCCGCCACTTTGGTGGCGAGTTTGTGCTGCGCATCGAAGACACCGATGTCGCCCGCTCCACTCAGGATTCGGTAGACCAGATTCTGCACTCCATGCACTGGCTGGGTCTGGGCTATGACGAAGGCCCCGTTTACCAGATGCAGCGCCTGGAACGCTACCAGGCCGTGATCGACCAGATGCTGGCCGCCGGCACCGCCTACCGCTGCTACTGCACGCCCGAAGACCTTGAAGCGATGAAGGCTGCGCAGGAAGCGCGTGGCGAAAAGCGCCTGTACAACCGCACTTGGCGCCCTGCACCAGGTAAAGTGCTGCCGCCTGCTCCTGAAGGCGTGAAGCCGGTGATCCGCTTTGCCAATCCGGTCGATGGTGTTGTCTGCTGGGATGATCTGGTCAAGGGCCCGATCAGCATCAGCAACACCGAGATCGACGACCTGATCATCCAGCGCGCTGATGGGGTGCCCACCTACAACTTCGCGGTGGTGGTGGACGACTGGGATATGGCCATCAGCCATGTGTTTCGCGGTGACGAGCACATCAACAACACGCCCTGGCAGATCAACATCTACCGTGCGCTCGGCGCTGCGTTGCCGCAGTTCGGACACCTGCCCGTGATCCTGGGTGACGATGGTCAAAAGCTCTCCAAGCGCCGTGGTGCGGTTGCTGTGTCCAATTACGATGAAGCCGGTTACCTGCCCGAAGCCATGAACAACTACCTTGCCCGTCTGGGCTGGAGTCATGGCGACGACGAAGTCTTCAGTCTGGAGCAGATGGTGCAGTGGTTCGATGGCACGCACTTGTCCAAGAGCCCGGCGCAATGGGATGCAGCCAAGCTGCTGTGGGTCAATGCCCAGCACCTCAAGGCCATGCCCGACGCCGAGCTGGCCCAACGCGTGCAGCCGTACCTTAAGGGCCTGGTCACTGACGATCGTCTGGTGGGTATTTGTGGTCTGTTCAAGGACCGCTGCGATACTTTGGTGGCTTTGGCCGCCTGGGTGCGTGCCTTCTACGAGGATGTGAAACCCAAGGCCGAAGACCTGGCCCAACACGTCACATTGGCGGTGCAACCTGCGCTCGATTTGCTTTCAGCCAAGCTCAAGGATGTGGAGTGGACGGCGCCAGCCATCAGTACTGCATTCAAGCAGGTGCTGGCCGAAGCCGGACTGAAAATGCCTCAATTGGCCATGCCGGTGCGCGTGCTGGTCATGGGCACGCCTCAGACGCCTTCGGTCGATCAGGTGCTTTTGCTTTGTGGTCGCGAAAAAGTTTTGGAGCGACTTGCAAAACGCTGAAAAACCTGTCTATAATTCGAGTCTCGACACCAACGCGGTGTAACGCAAAGCAGCAATGCCAAGTGTGAAACCAAATGGGGGTATAGCTCAGCTGGGAGAGCGCTTGCATGGCATGCAAGAGGTCATCGGTTCGATCCCGTTTACCTCCACCAAATGTGTCGAACGTTTCGCAAGAAACAGTCCAGGTTTTGACCCTATCGTCTAGAGGCCTAGGACATCACCCTTTCACGGTGAGTACCGGGGTTCGAATCCCCGTAGGGTCGCCAAGTTTGTAGCACTTGGCTGCAACGCAAGTTGTAGCAAAGCTATCTACCAGGAGTGGTAGTTCAGTTGGTTAGAATACCGGCCTGTCACGCCGGGGGTCGCGGGTTCGAGTCCCGTCCACTCCGCCAAAAGATAAAAAGCCTTCTAAGTCACTGATTTAGAAGGCTTTTTTCTTTCTGGGGTCCGTAGAGTGATTTTCGAGTTGGTAGCAGATTTGGTAGCAATTTGACCATCGCCATGATCTTCCCCATCACAAGAACGTGCATGCCATTTCTTGTTAGAGATGTTGGGATGAAACCGTCAATGGCTGCGTAAAAATTCAACCATCTTGGTGAACACTTTTTGTCGACCTTCCTCGGTGGCGCCCTGACTCCAACCAAAGTCTAGTGTTGAGGTGTTTTGCAGGAGTCCTCCTCGAGCGCTGTACTGACTAAAAGTCTCTTTGCGTAGTTCACCGAGAAATGCACCATGTGCGACGCCATCGAAGAACTCAACATCTATGGTGGCGCCATCTTCCCTTCTGACTTTTTCGAGCCACTCCATGGTGGACAGCATCCTGCCGGATGGGTTCTCTACGCTGCATTCTTCTGTGGTGCCTTTCGGGGCATCTGGCGATACGCTTGCAAATCGGCATGGACTGGAAATCATCCAACGACGTTGACCAATAGGGGCGCCGAGATCATCTTCGTTCCCGAAAACAATCAGCGTTGGAACACGAATGCTCCATGGATATCCGATACCAACGGGAGTGGGTGCTTCCGAGATGACTCCTTTAACTCGTTGCGGATCGACCACTGTGGCGAGGTTTAAGACAACTGATGCGCCATTGGAGATGCCATACAGATAGATCGTATTGGGCGAAATGTACTTTTGCTCCAGTACCCATTCATAGGCTTGCTTTGCGATCCTGTAGATCATCTTTTGACGCGCCGCATTACTTAACCTTGGCGGAACACCGTTGTGTCGGTAGGCGTCGAAGATGAGCGTTGAATAACCTTCTTTGGCAAATGCATTGGTGATCGACTGAGCATCATGCCTACCCCCACCTCCGTGCACTGCGATGATCAGCGGGGCGTCTTTCCTCCCAGCGGGCATGTTTAACTCAACACTGGGATGGCATGGGTCAAAGCCGGATAAGTCACCATCAACCTCCATGCCTGAGACGCTGGGCTTTCTTAAGGTCGAACCACGACAGTCCGCAGCTTCAATTGCAACAACTGTTTTACTCTCGAGCAAAGCGGGCTGCTTGGTTGAGGTAGGCTTCTTGTTCTCTTCGAAGAATGCGATGCTTTGAGCAATCGCTTGGTCAAGTCGCTCACGACTTTGACCTGATCCCCCCTCTTTGGTGAAACACTTTTGAAGATCATCCCGTGTCAAAACAGTACCGTCATAGTGTGCAATTTGGAAGGAAACCGTATCGATGAAGATTGGGTTTTTTGCACAACCATTGAAGGCAATGCCATTCGTGACAATTTTCCCGTTCAAGCTGAAGTAATGGTTTGCGCCTTCAATCATGGATAGTCTGACGGGATTGCCAATTTCTTGATGTCGTTTCGTCACCAATTCGCAAGCGATGGGGTAATAGTGACTTTGCGTGCCCTTCAAAATCAGGACGGGGTAGCGAAGTGGTTGAGGTTTGGCTACCACATTGCACGCAGGTTCTGCAGCAACCAAAGCGGTCCACGCTGGGCTCTTTGGGGAGTAGAGTTGGTTCATGACGGCATCTCCGCCATAACTGAATCCACTGTAGAAAGTGTTTGCTGCATCGAGTTGGGGGTACTTGCGTAGTAACAGCCCCCTTAATTGCGCAGCGTATTGCTCTGCTTTGGGGAATTGGGTTTTATCGCTTGGCGAAAGCCCTTTGTCATAGAACGCATCCAGCGCAGCAAATGCAAATCCTTTGGCCAGAGCGGCTTTCTTGAGACGTGTCCCATGCTCATCCGTGGTCCCGACACCACCATCAAAGGTATAGCCATCACGGCTACTACCGTGCTGATAGATGATTAATGGATAGGGTGCAGAACCAGCTTCTGGAAAGGTCAGCTCTACCGGGATTGATTTGGTGCCGAATTTTCTATCGTTCAACGGATACGACTCCGTTGTGCTCGCAGCATGCGTTGTAGCACTCAGGCAACAAGAAATCAGTAATGCAAACTTGATGACATGATTGAGTACCCGCATGTTTTGTCGGTGAGTAAAGATTGAATTTTTACCGCAACAAGTTCGTTACGTTGTTGGCGCCAAAAACAGACGGCGGAGCCATTAAGTTGCTCATCAACCCGCCCCAGACAGACCGGATGCTCTCAGCTGATGCATCTGCGGCAGCTTGGCTTTCATACACCGCGAAAACTGTTCCTTTCCCGGAGTCATCCCAACACGTGATGCACTCCAAGATGCCGGGAATTTGTTTGAGTTTCGCGCCAGCTGAAGGCATGGCCGCCTTCATCTCGGCTAATTTGGCAGGGTCGATTTGAATCGTACTGACTCGTGCATACATGGCTGGCTCTGGGAGTGGTTGGATCGTTTATCTTGATCCTCGGATAGCTTCCAAGAATCAGTACTTTCCCGATTTTTGTGGTGCTTGGTCGGTTTTGCATGTTGCGGTGCAGCAAAAAGGTGCCGTCACCGCATACGACGTTTTTCTCGCTCCATGTACAGGTAAAGGCCTTCGACTTTCTCGCGTGCCCACGGCGTTTTTCGCAAGAACTTCAGACTGGAATTGACGCTTGGATCATGGGTAAAGCATCGTATGGGAATTCGCTGTCCCAGATCTTCCCAGCCGTAGTAGCTCTCAAGTGCCTTCACCATTGCTTCAAGTGTCAGGCCGTGCAGCGGATTTTTGGGCTGCGCAGGTGGGGACAATTTTTCACTCATGGAGTCTTTGTGGGTTGATCAGCATCCGAAATATCGGCCTTGTCGATGGTTCATCGCGATCACCAGGTTCAGGGCCAGCGCGCTGAGTAAAGACAGCGCCATTGCCTTGAGCGGGATGACCGTGATACCCGACAGCAAAATGACGGCATCGCAGGCCATCTGGATATGACCCGCCCGCCAGCCCTTGCGCTTTTGCAGGTAAAGGGCCATCACGCCAATGCCGCCCAAGCTGGCACCATGTCGGATGAAGATCAGAATGCCAGTGCCAGCCAGAAAACCTGCTGCGATGGCAGCGTAAGTGGCATGCATGTATTCCAGTCGCAATAGCGAAGGCATGTACTCGGTCATGACTGAAAAGCCCAGTACGGCTGCAAATGTCTTGAGGGTAAATGTCTTGCCCATCGCCAGCCAGGAGAACACGTAAAACGGCAGGTTGACGACAAAAAGAATAGCTCCTAACGGCCAGTTGCTGACGTAGTGGGCAATAAAGGCCAGTCCTGTGGTTCCTCCGGTGAGCAAACCCGCATGGCGGTAAAACGTGACCGACAGCGCCATCAAGATGCACCCGGCCACCAGAGCCAGGAGGTCTTCGATTTGGGAGTGGCGTTGTTGGTTGATTTCAGTGCCGGCGTGCATATTCTGGCCATGAGGTAGCCCGAATTATCGCAGTACCCCAGTGAAGAACGTCGACAACTCGGCAGTAGCGTTCAAGGGTAGAACATGCGCAACATACTGGTCGGGGCGCACCACGATCATGCAGCCTTGCTGACGATCGATGCCGCGCATGTCGTAAATGTCGCCCAAGCCTTTGTGGTCCACGCAAAAGATTTTTTCGTGGTCCTGCAATCCCAGTTTCCCGGTATGAGGCTTGAGCAGTGAAGGCATTTTTTCGTAGGCCAGCTGGTCAAAGGTGGGTTGGAACACTGCGCGTACGTCGATGATGGCGTCAATGTCCTCGCCCGTGCGTGTGTGTTTGACCACGGGAGAGTCGGGGTGCTTTTCCAGCCAGTCGGCCAGCTGGGCCATGGGCGCGTCTGGTTGTCCCAGATCGCCCGCACCAGCGAAGGCGTAAATGCGCCAGCGTGCATCGGCCTCTGCGGCGTGGCCGAGCTGCATTTGCTTGGCGTCGGACACACGCACCACTGGAGCGGAGTGAAAGCGTCGGCCAATTTCTTCGCCTTTGGCCAAGGCCTGATAGGCAGAGGCGGCAAACAAGTAAGAATGGTCGTATTTGACGGCGGTGCCGCCTGTGAATTCGAGGTTGGCTTTGAATTGACGAATGATGCGCGGCTCTTCGGTACCATCACGCTCGGCTTGGGTGGTGGGGGCGGACATGATGCGTGCCCATTCGTGGTCGGTTTCGACCAGGCGCTTGGCTTCGGTTAAGCGTTCTTTGGAGTAGCTGCGCAGCAGGCTCGGATCGGCACGGCCTTGCAGCACGTGTACCAGCTTCCAACCGAGGTTAAAGGTGTCTTGCATGGACACATTCATACCCTGGCCGGCCTTGGGCGAGTGGGTGTGGCAGGCATCGCCTGCGGTGAACACGCGGGGGTTACCGCTGCCGTTTTCGCCAATGTCGTCAAACTTGTCGGTGATGCTGTGGCCAATGTCGTAGATGGACCACCAGACCACTTCTTTTACATCGATGGTGTAGGGTTTGATGATGCGGTTAGCCGCTGCAATCATGTCGTGTTGAGTCAGCTTGCGCTGCGCCGCTTTTTCGCCCACATTGAGTTTGTCCAGCTCCACATACATGCGGAACACGTATCCACCTTCGCGGGGCAAAATCAGCACATTGCCTTCGTTGGCCGAAGAAATCAAACACTTCTGGCGCACATCCGGAAAATCGGTGTTGGCCAGAATGTCCATCACGCCCCAGGCCTGGTGGGCTGCGTCTCCATGCAGTTCACCACCAATGGATTTGCGTACCTTGGAGTGGGCGCCATCGCAACCCACCACATAGTTGGCGCGCACAGTACGTGTGGCCCACCAGTTGATGCCAGTTGCGTCCTTGAGCGTCACGATGACGGGGTATTCGGTGGCATCCGGATCAATGGTCAGGCTCTCGACTTCCCAGCCGTAGTCAGGCTCCAGGCGCGAAGGGGAGTTCTTCATCACCTCCAGGAATAGCTCGTGCAAACGTGCCTGATTGATCAGGATGTGTGGCATTTCCGAACTGTCATCGGCCACGTCTTGCACGCGACCTGCACGTCGAATGTGCTGTGGGTTCTTGGGGTCAGGCATCCAGAACGCGGTCTGGTTGACCCAATAGGTTTCGCGCTTGACCTTATCGGCAAAACCGAAGGCCTGGAACATTTCCATTGTCCGCGTGTTGATGCCGTCCGCCTTGCCCTTGATGATGTTGGCTGGCATCCGTTCCACGATCAGGGTTTCGATCTCGGGGAACTGCGACAACTGTGCAGCCAAGCACAAACCGGCTGGACCTGTGCCCGAGATGAGAACGTCGACTTTTTCCGGCAGCGGCTCGTTGACGCCACGGTTACGTCGATTGGGTGCCGCAGGTTTGATGTCGGGGTTTCCGCCGCGAAAACCGTCTTTGTAGAACTGCATGTTGTCTCTCCGTTGTGTGAGGCGGGTATCTGGATTGCGAGATGTGTTGAATAATAACTGTACTTATCAATCCCTGTCAACATGGTAAGTATGCTTATTAAATCAGGGCCGGCAAAGCAGAAATGAGTGCCGAGAAAGCTCAGTCCCTGGTGGATTTGTGCAAGTACAGCTGGTCAGACCAAGTCGCTAACCATTCAGGCTTGAAGGCGACAAAAACGGCGGTTAACAGTCCGGTGAGAAAAGCATCACCCCAGGCCATGAGCCACTGCGCCACCAAGGACAGACCTGGGTCGACTGTGCTGGGGGTGTCATCGAGCAAAACAGTCAGGCCTCGCGCGGCGAAGATGCACAGTGCCGCTCCCAGAAAACCTCGTCCCAGAATAAAAATGAAGGGATGGGGTGGAGCGTAACGACGCAAGGCAGCTCCCAGCAGCAAGGCCAGGCTGCTGGGTAGCCAGGCCAGTTCAAACCATTGTTCAAGCCAAACGCCTTCGGCAGTAGGGGCGATCCAGCTGGAAATCCAGGCGATGCAAAGCAGAACCCATACAGCCATCGGCCACCCGAGCATCAGAGTCACCAGCACCGAGCCTGTCAGTTGAAGTTGCAAAGGCATGGCGTGCAGACGCGGAAGGGCCCAGAACCAGGGAAGAAAGACCAGGCTGGCCAGCACAGGCGTCCAAATATGCGGGTTGCGCAGCTGGCGCCAGGGTCGTACCCAAAGTGCTGTCAACAAACTCAGTGCCAACGCCAAAAGCGACCATAGGGGAGTGGACATCATGACAGCCGGGGTGAACAATTGAGCAATGTGGGTCAGCATACGCCCGATGCTCGATGGCTGCTTGATCTCGATCATGCCCCTATTTCTGTTCTCGCCTTGTCAGCGGGTATGCTTGCAAGTCTGTCTCCCCACGCGTCCTCAACCGCCATGCCAGAACAAATGCTCGCCCCTCCTTTGACGCCTGCGACTCAGTTGCAGGAGCAGTTGCGTACACACGGTTTTGCGGTCCTCTCGGCCCATGATGTCTGTTCGTTGTCGGGAGTGGCGTTGTCTGATTTGCAAGCGTTTGCGCACGATTGGGCCGATTTGCCACCCGATCAATACCTCAAGGACGGTGGTCGCTATCGACGCCGTCGTCATGCCAGCTTGCGCATCGATGGACAGCAGTGCCAGTTGATGCCGCATCGTGCGCATTGGCAGCCCTTGTCCTACAACGCGCTGCACGGAGGAATGCAGCGCTGGTTTGATCCGATGAAGACTCAATGGCTTCAACAGGCATTCTGGTCCCATTTGCTGGTCTGGCTGGGGCAGGTGACTTCGGGCCTGCGCAGCCCTCAGCCCTGGTTTGCCGAAGCGCACCAGTTTCGCATTGACACGACCGATGGCATTGGTCGCCCCACGCCTGAGGGCGCTCATCGTGACGGTGTGGACCTGGTGGCCGTGTTCATGGTGGGGCGCCAAGGCATCAAAGGCGGTGAAACCCGTGTGTTTGATGTGAAAGGTCCTCAAGGCCAGCGCTTTACTTTGACCGAGCCCTGGTCAGTGCTGTTGCTGGACGATACGCGCGTGATTCATGAGTCCACTCCCATTCAACCCTCAGGTGGGGAGGCGGGGACGCGGGATACTTTGGTCATCACCTTGCGCGCGCAGCGGTTTTTGGATGACCCACAAATCTGAAAAGCCATCAAAAAGCCCGCTCTGTTGAGAGAGCGGGCTTACAGATTGAGCGCGAGATGCTTACATGCGCTCGAAGATGGCGGCAATGCCCTGGCCGCCACCAATACACATCGTCACCAGCGCGTAGCGGCCTTTGATGCGTTGCAGCTCATAAAGGGCTTTTACAGTGATCAGTGCGCCAGTGGCACCAATGGGGTGACCGAGCGAAATGCCCGAGCCATTGGGGTTGACCTTGGCGGGGTCCAGGCCAAGCTCTTTGCTCACAGCGCAGGCTTGCGCCGCGAAGGCCTCGTTGGCTTCAATCACATCCAGATCGTTCACGCTCAGGCCCGTACGCTTGAGCACGGCTTGTGTAGCGCTGATGGGACCGACGCCCATGATCTTGGGATCCAGCCCCGTGTGTGCATAACCCACCAGGCGGGCCATGGGGGCCAGGCCACGAGCCTTGGCAGCGGCGGCATCCATCAATACCACTGCGGCAGCTGCATCGTTGATGCCCGAAGCGTTGCCTGCTGTTACGGTGCCGTTTTCCTTGACGAACACGGGCTTGAGCTTGGAGAAGTCTTCGAGCTTGGCACCGGTGCGGAAGTGTTCGTCGGTGGCGTAGGCTACATCACCTTTTTTGCTCTTGAGCATCACAGGCACGATCTGGTCTTTGAAACGACCCTCTGCTGTGGCCCGCTCGGCGCGAGTGTGACTTTCAAGGGCTAGCGCATCTTGCATCTCACGGCTGATGCCGAACTGAGCAGCCACGTTTTCGGCGGTCACGCCCATGTGAATGTTGTGGAAGGGGTCGTGCAGGGCACCAACCATCATGTCCACCATCTTGGTATCGCCCATGCGGGCGCCCCAGCGGCTGGTCAGGCTGGCATACGGTGCACGGCTCATGTTTTCAGCGCCACCGCCGATAGCAACATCGCAGTCACCCAGGGCAATGGCCTGGCTGGCGCTGACAATGGCCTGCAGACCCGAGCCGCACAGACGATTAACGTTGAACGCGGGCGTGCTTTGGGCGCAACCACCGTTGATGGCCGCAACGCGAGACAGGTACATGTCCTTGGGCTCGGTGTTGACCACATGACCAAACACAACATGGCCGACATCCTTGCCATCCGTGCTGGCACGAGCCAGGGCTTCGCGGACAACCAGTGCGGCCAGTTCGGTAGGAGGGGTGTCTTTGAGGCTGCCACCATAGGTGCCAATAGCTGTACGAACTGCGCTGACGACGACGACTTCACGGCTCATGGGATATGTCTCCGGTTGTATTGAAAAATGTAAGAAACATCAGTGTCCAGCTCAAAAGCTACAAGCAACTGACAGTAGGGTTTATTGGTCTGGATCGCGAACGTCGGCTACGCTCTGGCTGCCGTAATCGGGGCGGGCCAGGTATGCGAGGACCTGACGAGCAGCCTCTTGACTGGAGGTGAGCAGGCCCTGTGTTTTGAGTTTTTCAAAACGAGGCTGGTCGGGGAATTGTTCGGTGCTGGCGCTGCGCAACTCAACTTGCATGTCGGTGTCCACCACGCCCGGTGCCAGCGCGCACACGCGTGCACCGTGTTCCCGCTGGGCTTCGTCAAGAGCCAGGCAACGTGTGAAATGATCCAGCCCTGCTTTGGCTGCGCAGTAAGCCGACTGAGAAGCCATGGGTCTGCGCCCCAGCCCGGAAGAAATGTTGAGCACTTTCAAGGGAACGGACCAGTGGTGGGTCACATGAAGGAACGCAGCTGTGATTTGCATCGGCGCTTCCAGCCCCACGCGCATGGCGCGTGACAGGTCTGCGGGGTGGGCATTGCCCAGCGGCGTGATGGCCGGGATCATGCCCGCGTTGTTGATGAGAGTGGCCGAGCTAAAGGTCTCGGGACCTTGCAGTGCCAACCAGTCCTGCAGGCGGCGACTCAAGGCTTCGCCGTCGATGAGATCGTGTGTCCACTGCGTGAGGGGGATGTCGGCTTGCGCAGCCGTTTGTGCCAGCAAAGCATTGGCGTGACGGGAAATGCACAGCAGACTGTTGCCGGGTTGCATCAGTTGCTGAGCCATGGCTAAGCCCAGGCCACGCGAAGCACCTGTGAGCACGTACAGATGAGGCTTCATCCATACATGCTAACGCGAGACTTCGTCTTTGAACAGGGTGGCAAACCCAGGTTCATAGCCATTTCAAAAGGGCATGGGCGCTTGCCAGTGCATGGCGATTCCGGTGACAGGATGCGGCAGCTGGAGCTGCCACGCGTGCAGCAGCAAGCGTGTAGAAGTCACGGGGGCATCTTCAGGTGCATACAAAGGATCGCCGACGATCGCGTGTCCGAGTGCCAAGGTATGCACTCGCAGTTGGTGGGTGCGGCCAGTATGAGGCTCCAGCAGCAGGCGTGTGGTTCCAGGCCAAGGACCAGCGCCCAGGCTGGTCCATCGGGTCTGGCTGGGTTTGCCGTTTTGGTGGCAAATGATGCTGCGCGGGCGGTTGAGCCAGTCAATGCGCACTGGCAAGTCAATCAAGCCTGTATCGCCTTCAGAGCCCATGTTTCCCAACACCACGGCTTGATAGTGTTTAAGGATGCCGCGCTTTTCAAAACACTGCCCCAGCTGTTTTTGCACCTGCGGGCTGCGCGCCATGATGAGCAAGCCCGAGGTGGCCATGTCCAGTCTGTGCACCAGCAGGGTCTCGGGGTGCGCGGCTTGCACCCGGGCGAGCAGGCAGTCCTGCTTGTCTGGACCGCGACCAGGAATGCTGAGCAGACCTGAAGGTTTGTCGAGCACCAAAAGGTGCTCGTCTTCGTAGATGACGTTAAAGGCGCCTGACATGCGTCAATGGTCCGTGCTGGCGCGAATGCGGTTCACTTGCAAGGGCGTGACTTCGCTGGCCTGGTTGCCCCATTGTGAGCGCACGTAGCTGAGCACGGCAGCAATTTGCCTGTCGTCCAAGGTCAGCTTGAAAGGTGGCATACCGTAAGGTGATGGGCGCAGTTGGGTGGAAGGGCCATAGCCGCCTTGTAAAACAGACAACACCAAATTGGTCGGGTCGCTTTGTTGAATAGCCAGACTGCCCGCCAGTGATGGGTAGGCTTGTGGCATTCCCTCACCTTGCTTGCCATGGCATTGGGCACATTGGTTTTTGTAAATGTCCTGGCCGATGTCCAGCACACTCCAGCGTGGCGCAGGTGCAGGTGCGTTGTGGATTTGCGTTTGCTGGCGTGCACGGTTTTGCAGGTAAACCAACATGGCTTGTGCATCAGCTTCACTAAGGTACTGCAGGCTGTGTTGCACGACCTCTGCCATGGGGCCAGAGGCCACGCTGCGATCGTGGTAACCGGTTTGCAGGCGGCGTAGCCATTGGGTGGTGTCCATGCTCAGGATGCCTGTTTGCGCATCGCTGAGCAGGTCGGGGGCGTACCAGCCTTGTGTCGGCATGGCTGCGCCATAGAGGTCTTGCACATCAGGAAACCCGCCCAGCAAATCGCGTTGGCCGTGACAGGCTGCGCAATGGCCCAGGGCTTCAACCAGGTAGGCGCCGCGCTGCATGGCTGTGGGGGCCTCAGGCGGTGCATCGACCTTGGTGCTTGCATCAAAGTACAGACTGCGCCAAACGGCCAGCGCTGCTTGCGTTCCCAAAGGCCAGCGCAAAGTGTGGGCGGGCTGGGCTTGGTGCGCCGGTGGCAGGCTTTGCAGCCATTGCCACAAAGCATCGCTGTCGCTGCGGCTGATCAGGCGAGTGTGGTTGTAGGGAAAGACAGGAACCAGTAAACGGCCAGTGGGTGTTCGTCCCAACTGCAGTGCGACCCAAAAATCCTGTGCAGACCAGCCACCCAGGCCGGTTTCGGGGTCAGGGGTGAGGTTACTGCTGTAAACCGTGCCGAAAGGTGTGTCGATGGCACGGGCACCGCTCATCAGGGGTTGACCGCGCACCGAATGGCAAGCGATGCAGTTGCCGGCGCGAGCCAGGTATTGGCCTCGTTCGATCTGTTGCTGGTCAGTATGCGTTGTTGCAAGTGTTTCAGCTGTGGAGGGCGTTGGCGCTTGTCGTCCCCAATTGTCCCAAAGCACCCACGCGGCCATGAGCAGCCACAAGGCTGCACTGACCTGCAGCGGTACGCGTATCCACAAAGGCCATTTTTTCATGGTTGGCCTTTCTTGTGGGGTTGAGGGTTCAGCTCTGGTGCACTGCCGCAGCGCAAAGAGTCGTCCAGCACCAGGCCTTGCTGCAGAGTGCGGGCGTGAGCGGCTGCAGGAACGGGTTGCATGGATAACCAGCTGGCCACGGAAATGATGTCGCCGGGAGTCATGCGTCGCACGATGGCTGCCATGCAGTCAGGAGCGTGTGCGCGGCGTTCGCCGGTTTGCCAGGCGCCCAACTGTGCGGTCAGATAGTCCAGAGGCAGCCCAAGGAGGGCTGGCACATTGGGCTCGGTGCCCATCAGGGCCGCGCCGTGACACGCAGTGCAGGCGGGCAGTTGGCGTGCGGGATTGCCATGTACAGCCAGTTGACGTCCACGCTCCAGGTCCTGTGGGCTGATACGAGGGGCTTCGCGGCTGGGGGCGGGGTACGGTATGTCCAGCGATGCAAAATGCTGAGCCATACGCAGCAAATAGTCATCGGACAAAGGTTGCACCAACTGGGCCATCGACCCATAACGACGGCGCCCTTCAGCGAAATTGAGAAGCTGGTGATACAGATAACCTGCAGGCTTACCGGCCAGTCGCGGGTAGTAACCATCTGGAGCGGCACGGCCTTGTTCACCATGGCAGGCGGTACAGGCACGCACGCGTTCAGCCATGTTCTCGGGTGTGCTGATGGGTGCTGCGGGGACTGCTGACGCGCAGAGCAGGACGATCCACAGAGGCAGGGTTTGACGAAACAAGGTCTGGAGCATCACCCAAAGATAACCGATCAGCGCCTTGTTTCTGAGGTGCCGTGAAACAGCGAAAATGTGGCCTGTTTCAAATACTGGTCATGCGCAATACACCCCACACCACCACACCCATTGCCCAGCGGTCGGCTGCGGGGCGGGTTTGGCTTGCGCCGATGGAGGGTTTGCTCGATCACAGCCTGCGCGATGCCTTGACCCGTTTTGGCGGGGTCGACATGTGCGTGACCGAGTTCATCCGCGTGACGGACAGCGTTTTGCCCAAGCGTGCTTTTGTTCGGGTCATGCCCGAATTGCTCAATGGCGGGCGCACAGCGGCTGGGGTGCCTGTGCGTGCGCAACTGCTGGGCTCCGATCCGGCGTGCCTGGCCGACAACGCGGCGGCATTGGCGCAGCTGGGACCGCACGGGATTGACCTGAATTTTGGTTGTCCAGCCAAAACGGTGAACCGACATCGCGGTGGAGCCGTGTTGCTTCAGGAGCCTGACTTGGTGCACCGTATCGTCAGCGAGGTACGTCGCACGGTGGCTGAGCATGTGCCGGTGTCGGCCAAGATGCGGTTGGGCTATGAGGATGACGCGCTGGCTGAAGATTGCGCGCGTGCCATCGAGGCGGCGGGTGCCAGTGAGCTGGTCGTGCATGCCCGCACCAAGGTGCACGGTTACAAACCACCGGCGTACTGGGACAGGATTGCCGACATTCGCCAAGTGGTGAAGTTACCCTTGGTGGCTAACGGTGAGATCTGGAGTGTGGCCGATGCGCTGCGTTGCCGTGCTGTTACCGGCGTGCAGGACGTGATGATCGGACGCGGCATGGTCACCGATCCAGGGCTGGCCTTGGCTTTGAAACAGCACGATGCCAGCGGCAGGATTCACCTGCCCGGACAAGCATTGCCATGGTCTGCGGTTCTTCGGGTGTTGGCTCAAGTCTGGTGGCCGCGCATGTGCGCGCATGTGGAGGCGCGCCACCGTGCTGGTCGTCTCAAGCAGTGGCTCAACTATTTGCGCAAAGCGTATCCGCAGGGACAAGCTGCGTTTGACGAGCTGCGTTTGCTGCGCGATGCGCGCGAGCTGGAGGCTTGGCTGGATGCGCAGTTGCCGGCAATGTCTCCCGATTCGCCGGGCGTGTTGACGCTGGTCTGAGGCCTTACATCATCAAGGCCGCCAGACCTCCCTCGGGCTCAAAGCGTTTGTTGCGAAAGTACAGACGAGTCGGACCAGAAAACGCGGCGGTACGCACGCTGTGCATCGGGTCGCCGGGATAGCAGATCATGCGTTCACCATGGATGTCATGCGCCTCCGGTTCAACCAGGGCCGGGGGTCGCTGTCGTGCATCGGCCAGAGCTTGTTCGGCTTGGGTGTATTGACGCAGATGCGCAAGACTCATGATTTGGGGTGGGGCCAGTTCAATTTGGCGATCCCAGTAGGCGCGCAGCGCTTCGTCCGGGCTGAGCCAACGGATTTCGGTGGCCTCGTGGTTGTCGTGACGGCCCTCTTGCTGTGGCTCGGCGTGCGCCAGGAAAAACCGGGTATCAAAGCGTTTGTTGGTGACCGAGGGTTGTTTGGGGGTGATCCAGCGTGACCACGGAGTCAACAGTGTGGCTTGCAGCTGGTGACCCAAGCTGCTCACGACTTGATGCCAGGGTTCTGAAGGGGGGGTGCTGGCAACCGCGCTGCCCAGCAAAATGCCGGCTTCTTCGTGTAGTTCGCGCAAGGCGGCGACATACAAGCCTGCAGCGCGTTGCTGATCCAGCCCGGGTTCTTGCAGCAGACGATGGAGCTGAGCGTTGTCTTCCTTCAGCCATTTCAATACAAGTGGAGACATGTCGTCATCGTCGAGCTTTCCGCCTGGAAATACATGCACACCACCGAGCACCTGAGAGGCGCTGTGGCGCTGCATCATCAAGACTTGCAGACCTTGAGCACTGTCGCGCAGCAGAACCACGGTGGATGCATCGCGTGGCGGGGTGGTCACGATTTCTGAGTTGAGCTCCATGAGACAGTCTTTTGTATATATTGCAGTCATGATGCCACGACTCAGAGATTGCGCTTTGTCGTTTGGGCGTCAATGCCCAAGGAAGGAAAACAAAATGACGATTGATTTCAACGGCCGAGTGGCCATCGTGACGGGTGCAGGGGGTGGGCTGGGGCGCCAACATGCGCTGGCACTGGCCAAGCGTGGTGCCAAAGTGCTGGTCAATGATTTGGGAGGCGATGTGCACGGCGAAGGCGGTTCGGTTTCCGCCGCGCAAAAAGTGGTGGATGAAATCCGCGCTGCGGGTGGCCAAGCTCTGGTCAACGGCGCATCGGTCACCGACTTTGCTGCGGTGCAAGCCATGGTGCAGCAGGTGATGGATGCCTGGGGTCGCGTGGACATTCTGGTCAACAACGCGGGCATCTTGCGCGACAAGAGTTTCGCCAAGATGGAGATCGATGATTTTCGTCTGGTCATGGACGTCCATGTCATGGGCGCGGTGCATTGCACCAAGGCCGTGTGGCCCATCATGCAGGCGCAACGCTATGGCCGCATTGTCATGACCACCTCATCCACAGGTTTGTATGGCAATTTTGGCCAGGCCAATTACGGGGCAGCCAAGATGGCGCTGGCCGGACTGGTGCAGACCTTGTCACTGGAAGGGCAGAAATACGATATTCGCGTCAATGGATTGGCTCCTACGGCAGCCACCCGCATGACCGAAGGCCTGATGCCTGAAGCGGTGTTGCGCGCCCTGCAACCCGAAGCTGTGGTGCCCGCCATGCTGGTCATGGCTTGTGAGCAGGCGCCCAATCGCACCATTTTGTGTGCGGGGGCTGGCAGCTTCGAGGTGGCCAACATCACCCTGACCCAGGGCGTGCATTTGGGCGTGGGCGACGATGTGCCCGAGCAGTTGTTGCGCCAGCTCGAAGCGGTGTGCAACCGCGTGGGCGATCTGGTGCCGGGCTCAGGGTCGGAGCAGGGGCAGCACGAAGTGGCTAAGGCTCTCGCCGCGCATGGTGGCTGAAATGGGGTGGGGTTAAGGGGCTTTGGCCGTGAAGGTGGCCATGCGTTCACGCTCAACCGCTTGCCCCAACTCGATCACCGCCATCGCGTAGTAGCTGCTCCAGTTGTAGCGGGTGACGACATAGAAGTTCTCGGTGCCCAGCACGAAACTGGGAGCATCTTCGCCATTGCGCAGCTCGATCAGGGCCAATTTCCCCGGGTATTGCGTGGCCTCTGGTGGCAGCAGCAGCCCGAGTGATTGCATGCTCTGGGCATTGAAGGTGGGCAAGATGTCGGGAAGCAGCAGCTTCTCCAACTGTTCCGGGCTGCTGTTGATCTGTACACCAAAGGTTGTAGGCTGTCCCACCTGCCAGTCGAAAGCGCGAAAGTAGTTGGCCACCGATCCAATCGCGTCTGCCGTGCTGTTCCACAAATCGATGCGACCATCCCCATCAAAATCTACGGCGTAGCGCCGCCAGCTCGAGGGCATGAACTGCGGCAAACCCATGGCTCCGGCATAGCTGCCCTTGAGACCACGTGGGTCGGCCCGGTTCTGGTGGGTCATGAGCAGAAAGTGTTCCAGCTCTTGCTTGAAAAAAGCTTGACGTTCCTGCGCACGAGGGTGTGCCTGGGGAAAGTCAAAAGCCAGGGTGGCCAAAGCGTCGAGGATTCGGAAATTTCCGGTGTGTTGTCCGTAGAGGGTCTCCACGCCCAGAATGCCCACGATGATGCGAGCGGGTACGCCATAAGTATGCTCGGCACGGGCAAGATCGGCGGCGTGTTCTTGCCAAAATGCAAGGCCAGCAGCAATGCGACGGGGTTCGATGAAGCGCTCGCGATACGTGTTCCAGTTTTTGGCAGTTGGCTTGACCGAAGGGGTAACCAGGCGGGCCACATTGGGCAGCATGCGCGCATCGGCTAGGGCACCTCGCACCCAAGCCTCTGGAAGGTTTTGCCGGGCGACCAATTCCTGGCCCCATTGGAATGCGTCCTCGCGTTTTTCGTAGGTGGGAGCCACTGCCGTACGGGCCGTCTGGCCCTGTCCGTGTTTTGACTTGTGGGCCTTGCTGGATTTTTTGTGTAGAGGTTTGCTGGTTTCAACCTTGGCCCATACCGGATTGACTGGGCTCAAGCTGGCAAAAGCCAGCAGGGCTACACTGAAGATGAACTTGAAGGCTGGACGGACTTGCATATGGGCAGTTTACAGTTGCCAGTGCGTTGTCGCCATCATGCTAAGCTCATGTCACGTCTGTGGCTGCACTCTTGGAAAGATGTCATCATGGGGCACACTGCCTATTACGCGCATCCCACTTGTTTCAAGCACGATATGGGGCCGGGTCATCCGGAATGCCCCCAGCGCCTGAGCGCCATTGAAGACCGGTTGCTGATCACGGGTGTGGACATGGCTTTGCAACGACTGGAACCTGCTCCCGCTGCGCTGGCCGACCTGGAGTTGGCGCACACCCGTATGCACATTGCAGCTTTGCGCGGCTTGACCGATGTGCTCAAGGAAGACATGGCGGCTGGCGGCCCCGAGCATGCTCAGCTGGACCCGGACACATCCATCAATGAATTCACTTTTCAAGCGGCCTTGTTGTCTGCTGGCGCTGCAATTGCGGCGACCGATGCCGTGTTGGCGGGGGAATATGAAAACGCGTTTTGCGCCACCCGTCCGCCTGGCCACCATGCTTGCCGTGACAAGGCCATGGGGTTTTGCTTTTTCAACAATGTGGCGATTGCCGCCAAGCATGCGGTCGAGCGTCACGGTCTCAAACGTGTGGCCATCATTGACTTCGATGTGCATCACGGCAACGGCACCGAAGACATCGTGGCCGGTGACGAGCGTATCCTGATGGTCAGCTTTTACCAGCATCCGTTCTATCCGGAAGGGGGGTCTACCTCCGATGCCTCCAACTTGCTGAACGTGCCAGTGCCAGCCTACACCAAGGGCATGGATATTCGTGAAATGGTGGATACCGTTTGGGTCCCGCGTTTGCTGGAGTACGCACCTGAGCTGATTTTCATCAGTGCCGGTTTTGATGCGCACCGGGAAGACGATATGGGACAGCTTGGCTTGGTGGAGCAAGACTATGTCTGGATCACCCGCCGCATCATGGATGTCGCCAGGCAATGTGCCAAAGGCCGCGTGGTCAGCTGCCTGGAGGGAGGGTACAACCTCAGCGCCTTGTCTCGCAGTGTGGAAGCCCATGTGCGAACCTTGGCAGATGTGTAAGGATTTTTGGAAACCATGAGTAGCGAGAGCACCTCGAAAATGTCAGAACCCTTGGCCTGGATGGATGCGCTTACGCAGACGGATGCTTTATCAGTGATGGGCACTTTTGCCCTGTGTATTGGGATCTCCTGGGGCCTGGTCTGGGCGCTGCGTCGAACGCTCAGAAGCGGAGACTTCAATATTCTGTTGGGCCAGAGGCTGGTAGATGGGGTGTTGTTTCCAGCGCTGTTGCTGGCTACAACCTATGCAGCCAGCATTGTCTTGACGCGTCAGCACCAGGGCGCCTTGTTTGCAGTTTTGCTGCCGGTGTGCATTTCCTTGGCAGCCATTCGACTGGGGGTCAAGGTCATGCAGGTAGCCTTGGGCGCTACGCCCATGGTGCGCGCGCTCGAGCGCACCATCTCGTGGGGAGCCTGGGTAGCTGTTGTCTTGTGGGTCACAGGTGTGTTGCCCTTGCTGCTCGAAGAGCTGGACCAGATCCGCTGGAAGGTGGGGGGCAGTACCTTGTCAGTGCGCACGCTGATCGAGGGAAGTTTGACCGCTGGCGCTGTTTTGATTGTGGCCTTGTGGATTTCATCGGCGATTGAAAGCCGTTTGCTCAAGTCAGCGACGGGCAGTGATTTGTCCTTGCGTAAAGTCATCAGCAATACCGTTCGCGCATTGTTGATGTTCATCGGTGTGCTGATGGCCTTGTCGATGGTGGGCATCGACTTGACGGCCCTGTCGGTGTTGGGCGGTGCCATTGGCGTGGGGATTGGTTTTGGCTTGCAGAAACTCGCAGCCAACTATGTCAGCGGGTTTGTGATCCTTGCCGAGCGCAGCATGCGCATTGGTGACAGCGTCAAAGTGGACAACTTCGAGGGACGCATCACGGACATCAAGGCACGCTATACCGTGATTCGGTCTCCGACGGGAAGGGAATCCATCGTTCCCAATGAATTGCTGATCACCCAGCGGGTCGAGAACCTGTCTTTAACGGATCCTAAAGTCTGGCAGTCCACCGTGGTTTCTGTGGCTTACGACAGTCCGGTGGAGGAGGTGATGGATCTGCTCAGGCAGGCCTGTGTTGATCAAGCCAGGGTACTGGCTGATCCAGCCCCATCGGTGGCTTTGTCAGCTTTTGGTGCTGACGGCCTGGAGTTCACGGTGATCTACTGGATCGAGGATCCTGAAAACGGACAGCTCAACCTCAAGTCCGATATCAACCGCGCGATTTTGAGCAGTCTGCGTTCACGGGGCATTGAAATTCCGTATCCACAGCGTGTCATTCACACGCCCGCCCCCGTGACGCGCGCATCAAACAAGTGAAGTGCACGCCCTGAACGGCGTGCTCAATCCATCATGGAGGGCAGCCACAGGCTGATGCTCGGGAAAAACAGCAAAATTCCCAGTGTGAGGACAAGCACCAGCACCAACGGCCAGACCCCACGGTAGATGGTGGTCAATCCTACATTGGGCAGTAGTGTGTTCAGGACGAACAGGTTCATGCCTACAGGGGGTGATACCAGTCCGATTTGAATCACCATCACGATCAGGACACCGAACCAGACGGGATCGAAGCCCAACTGCACCACAATCGGGAAGAACAGTGGGATGGTCAGCAGGACCATGGTCAGTTCTTCCATGACAGTACCCAGAAGAACGTAAATCAGCATCATGGCACCGACAATCATGACGGGTGACAGCCCCAGCCCGGTGATCCAGCTTTGCAAATCCATGGGCATGGTGGTGTAGTTGACAAAGTTGGCAAAGATGGTTGCTGCAATCAGCAGCGTGAAGAGCATGGCCGTGGTACGTGCCGACTCGATCAGAACCTGGCGCAATATCGCCCAGCTCAAGGTCCGGCGTGCAAGTGCAAACAAGAAGGCGCCCATGGCACCGATGCCGGCACCTTCAGTCGCGGTGAAGAGCCCCCCGTAGATGCCGCCGAGCACAACGATCACCAGAACCAGAACCCCCCAGATGCCACGCAGGGCCACCAGTCGTTGGTGCCAGTTGAATTTTTCACCTGCAGGTGCATGAGAGGGGTTATGCCATGTCATCAGCACGACTGCAAACATCATCAGTGCCGCTGTCAGCAAACCTGGGATCACGCCTGCTGCAAACAATTTTCCAATATGGGTTTCGGTGATGATGCCGTAAATCACCATGATGGTGGACGGCGGGATCATGATGCCCAGCGTACCTCCAGCGGCGATCACGCCAGCGGACATGGCGTCGCTGTAGCCAAGCTTTTTCATGGAGGGGTAGGCTACCTTGCTCATGGTGGCTGCTGTGGCAATCGATGAGCCGCAGATGGCGCCAAAGCCTGCGCAAGCGGCGATCGTGGCGTGTGCCAAACCGCCGCGGCGGTGGCCTATGAAGGTGTAGGCAGCATGGAAAAGCTCATGGGCAAGTCCAGCACGCGCCACAAAATTGCCCATCAAGATGAACAAGGGAATGACAGACAGGGTGTAGGCGAATCCCGTCTCATACACCACGTTTGCAGTGCTGGCCAACGCAGGAGCCCAGCCCACGGTCAGGCCTATTCCTGCAAGTCCGACCAGTCCCATGGCAAAAGCCAGCGGTATGCGCAGCAATGCGAGCAGAAAAATGGCACCAAAGCCCAACAATGCAGCTGTCACAGCGTGCCTCCTTCGTGTTGATCCTGAGGCTGGAACATCAGTCCAAGATGCACCAGTCCGGTAAAGGCGCACAACAGGCCCATGCCGTAAATGAAAGGTGCCTTGAGAATTTTGAGTTGAGCTGTGGTTTCGCCACTGGCCAGGAAATCATTGCCGGTGTGCCACATCAGCCAGCCCAGTCCCAGCAATGCGACAGCACAAATGACATGAACCGTGGCCTGCTGGAACTTTCGGATGGCTTGAGGAAGGACGCCGTCAAGGGAATCGAACACCACATGCTCGCCACGCTCGGAAACCAGAGGCAGGGCTCCGAAGATCACCACCACCATCAGCAATTCAGTCAATTCCAAAGACCCAGGGATGGAATGTGAAAGCAGCTTTCGTCCACCCACATCCAGGAACGTCAGAACCATGATCGAAAACAGAGCAATCCCCGCCAGCAAGGCTGACAGTGTTTCAAGCCATTTTTTCAAGATCGGACACTCCTAGAAGATGAAAAGGCGGCCCCTTCGTACTGACCGGGGCCGCCTTGCTGCCACTGCAGTGGTCAGCGATTGAACTTACTGTTTTTGAAGTTTGGCAATTTCCGCACGGAAGTCTGCCAGAACGGACGAAGCGTTTTTCAGGCCTTTGGCGCCAGCTGCGGCCGCCCAATCACGCTCGAGCTTGTTCACGCGGATGGTGACGCCGCTGACCAGCGAACTGTCGGCCTGGATGACCTTGACACCGTTTTTCTGCATGTTGGCAAGAGCAGCGGCATCGACGCGGTCCCAGGCTTTGCCGAACAAGCGAGCGGCGTATTCACCAGACAGTTCGTCCACGACTTTCTTGTCATCAGCCGACAGCGCGTTGTACTTGGCCGGGTTCATCATGAAGACGAAGCTGGTGTTGTACAGACCTCCAGGGAATTGGGTGGCGTGCTTGATGATCTTGTCAATCTTAAAAGAGTCTGTGGACTCGGCAGGGAACAGTGTGCCGTCCATCACGCCGCTGGACAGCAGCTCGTAGGACTCCGGGGCTGGCTTGAGGGTGACGTTCATGTCCAGCTGTTTGGAAATCTCGTTCACCATGCCGCCACCGACGCGGAACTTCAGACCGGCGAGGTCTTCAACACGGGTGATCGGACGTTTGGTGTTGAAAACGATCCCGGGGCCATGCGTAAAGTAGGACAGTACTTTGACGCCCTGGTGTTCAGCAGTGAATTCAGGGTGCTTGCTGGCCACGCGGTTGAACGCGACCGAGATGGGCTCTGCCTTGTCGCCCAGGAAGGGCAGTTCGGCCATTTGCGTCAGCACGAAACGACCTGGGGTATAGCCGTGCACGGTGAAGGAGATATCCACCAGTCCGTTTTTGACGGCATCAAAAGTCCCGGGTGGCGGGGTGACTGCACGGGGCAGGATGTTGCAACGGACCCGGTTGGAGGTTTTGCTGGCAAGGGTGTCGCACCACTCTTTTTGAGACACCGACAAGCCGTGAGTAGGAGGAACCCAGCTCGAAGCGGTGAGTACCGTTTGTGCCTGTGCCAGGCCAGCCCACAAGGAAAGGCCCACGAGGCCAGTGGTGACAAGGGTTTTTTGCATTGCATGTCTCCGTTAAATTGGTTACAAAACATAATCTAATCCATTTCTGGTCAGACTGTTCTCCATGCTAACCCTGATAGTCCGACCGCGTGGTTGGTGAATTCCCGGGGTTACCATTCCGAACAGACAGTCGACAGAGGTCTGTAAAATTTGCACGACCGTGCTTTTTTGTCGACCAAACGTTGCGGGTGGTTTTACCGCTCACGAAAATTGATGCACAATTGACGTTAACGTAAACGTCAATTTGACCAGCGGACAGCATTCAACAGTTCAGGAGATGACTTCATGAAAATTCTGGTTCCCGTCAAGCGGGTGGTGGACTACAACGTCAAGGTTCGCGTCAAGAGCGACAACAGCGGTGTTGACATCGCCAACGTCAAGATGAGCATGAACCCCTTTGACGAAATTGCCGTTGAAGAAGCTGTGCGTCTGAAAGAAAAAGGCGTGGCCACCGAAGTGATCGCCGTCTCCTGCGGCGTGGCCCAGTGCCAGGAAACCCTGCGCACCGCCATGGCCATCGGTGCAGACCGCGCCATCCTGGTCGAAACTGCCGAAGAACTGCAACCCCTCGCTGTGGCCAAGCTGCTCAAGGCCTTGGTGGACAAAGAGCAACCCGGCTTGGTCATTTTGGGCAAGCAAGCCATTGACGACGACGCCAACCAGACTGGCCAGATGCTGGCCGCGCTGGCCGATTTGCCTCAAGCCACTTTCGCTTCCAAGGTTGAGGTCGCTGACGGTAAAGCCAACGTGACCCGCGAAATCGACGGTGGTCTGGAAACCCTGTCGGTGAGCCTGCCTGCTGTGGTGACCACCGACCTGCGCCTGAATGAGCCGCGCTATGTGACGCTGCCCAACATCATGAAGGCCAAGAAAAAGCAGCTCGACACCTTCAAGCCCGAAGACCTGGGCGTAGATGTCACGCCGCGTCTCAAAACCCTCAAAGTGGCCGAGCCTGCCAAGCGCAGCGCCGGTATCAAGGTGCCCGATGTGGCCACCCTGGTGGACAAACTCAAGAACGTTGCAAAGGTGATCTGATCATGACCGCTCTCGTCATTGCCGAACACGACAACGCCTCCATCAAAGGCGCCACCCTCAACACCGTGACTGCTGCCGCCGCTTGCGGTGGCGATGTGCATGTGCTGGTCGCGGGTCACAACGCTGGTGCTGCTGCGCAAGCGGCTGCCCAAATTGCCGGCGTGTCCAAAGTCATTCACGCCGACGGCGACGCCCTGGCGCACGGTTTGGCCGAAAACCTTGCGGCGCAGGTGTTGGCCATTGCCGGCAACTACAGCCATATCCTGTTCCCGGCCACCGCCAGCGGCAAAAACGTGGCCCCCCGCGTGGCCGCCAAGCTGGACGTGGCCCAGATCTCCGACATCACCAAGGTCGACAGCGCCGACACCTTTGAGCGTCCCATCTATGCGGGTAACGCCATTGCCACCGTGCAAAGCAGCGATGCCGTCAAGGTCATCACCGTGCGCACTACTGGCTTTGACGCTGCTGCCGCCACTGGCGGTTCTGCTGCCGTGGAATCCGCCGCAGCCCAGGCCGATAACGGCAAGAGCAGCTATGTGGGCAGCGAAATCGCCAAAAGCGATCGCCCCGAGCTGACAGCTGCCAAGATCATCGTCTCCGGTGGTCGTGCCTTGGGCAGCTCCGAGAAGTTCAACGAAGTGATGACGCCCCTGGCTGACAAGCTGGGCGCTGCCATCGGTGCCAGCCGCGCCGCGGTCGATGCGGGCTACGCGCCCAACGACCTGCAGGTCGGCCAGACCGGCAAGATCGTTGCCCCAGAGCTTTATGTGGCGTGTGGCATTTCCGGCGCCATCCAGCACTTGGCTGGCATGAAGGACTCCAAGGTGATCGTGGCGATCAACAAGGACCCGGAGGCCCCGATCTTCAGCGTGGCCGACTTCGGCCTTGAAGCCGATCTGTTTGCGGCGGTGCCCGAACTGACCAACGCACTGTGATGTGCTGACCCCTGCAAAAAGGCCTCCTACCCGAGGCCTTTTTTGCAGCCCTCACAAATTCAATAAAAGAAATTCATACGGAGAACCTCATGAGCTACACCGCACCCCTCAAGGACATGCTGTTCAACATCGAGCATCTTGCCCGCATTGACCAGATTGCGCAGATTCCTGGCTTCGAAGATGCCGGCCTCGAAACCGCTCAGGCTGTGCTCGAAGAGTGCGGCAAGCTCAATGCCGAAGTCATCGCCCCGCTCAACTGGGAAGGCGACAAGAACCCGTCTTCGCACAGCGGCACCTCGGTGACCACCACCCCTGGCTTCAAGGACGCCTACAAGCAGTTCACCGAAGGCGGCTGGCAAAGCCTGCAGCACCCGGCTGAATACGGTGGCCAGGGCCTGCCCAAAACCATTGGCGCCGCCTGTGGCGAAATGCTCAACTCGGCCAACATGAGCTTTGCACTGTGCCCCATGCTGACCGATGGCGCCATCGAAGCGCTGCTGACTGCAGGCTCCGACGAGATGAAAGCCAAGTACCTGGAGAAGCTGATTTCGGGCGAGTGGACCGGCACCATGAACCTGACCGAGCCCCAGGCTGGCTCTGATCTGGCCGCCGTGCGTACCCGCGCCGAGCCCCAGCCCGACGGCACCTACAAAGTGTTCGGCACCAAGATCTTCATCACCTACGGTGAGCACGACATGGCCGACAACATCATCCACCTGGTGCTGGCCCGCGTGCAGGGCGCGCCCGAAGGTGTGAAGGGCATCAGTCTGTTTGTGGTGCCCAAGTTCATGGTGAAAGACGATGGTTCGCTGGGCGATCGCAACGATGTGTACTGCGTCTCCATCGAACACAAGATGGGCATCAAGGCCAGCCCGACCGCCGTGCTGCAGTACGGTGACCACGGTGGTGCCATTGGTTACCTGGTGGGCGAGGAAAACCGTGGCCTCGAGTACATGTTCATCATGATGAACGCCGCCCGCTACGCCGTGGGTGTGCAGGGCATTGCGACTGCCGAGCGCGCCTACCAGAAGGCCGTGCAGTACGCCCGTGACCGCGTGCAAAGCCGCCCCGTGGACGGCAGCCTGAGCGCCGCTGGCCCCATCATTCACCACCCGGACGTGCGCCGCATGCTCATGACCATGCGTGCCTACACCGAAGGCTGCCGTG
>NZ_JAYPVP010000003.1:0-25450 GCF_038134685.1 Limnohabitans sp.
GCTCAAATCCCTCGCCGATGAGGAATCTGTGGTCATCACCACACGTGAGCCTGGTGATAAGTTTGTTCCCTTCGGCAAGACAGACATCGAGCAAAGGCTGTCCCAGGTTCTGATTGCACGCCTAGGCAAGAACACCGTCCTCGCCTCCGAAGTCAACGGGACGCAAGGGCTTTGGGTCGGCTTCAGGATCGAACGCGACAGCTACTGGCTGCAAATGGACCCCGATCGCCTACAGCCCCTGGGCGGCAAGTCATGGCTGCAGTGGATGCTCCTGACCGCCATGCTTTCCTTGCTGGGCTCGGCCTTGATTGCTGGATTGATCAACCGCCCGCTCAAACAGCTTTCCCAAGCTTTCGCACGCATGCGCGATGGCGATATGCAGGGCCCCGAACTGGACGAGCAGGTGCGCGTGGACGAGATCCGTGAGGTCAACCAAGGTTTCAACAGCATGGTGCACAAGCTCCAGCAGGCCGAGCAAGAGCGCAGTCTGATGCTGGCTGGCATCTCGCACGATTTGCGTACGCCGCTGGCACGGCTGCGTCTGGAAGCAGAGTTAAGTGTGGCTGACCCCGAGGCCCGGGAGCTGATGTCTGCCGACATCAGCCAGATGGATCAGATCATCGGCAAGTTCATGGACTACGCCCGCCCCGGTGAAACGCCCTTGCAAGCTGTCGCCTTGGCTGGACTGCTCAGTCGCAGCATTGCGCCCTTTCGCAATAACAAAAGCATGCGCATCGAGCTCAACATTCCAGAGGATCTGCTGGTGCAGGCTGACGAGATTGAGCTGGGCCGGGTTTTTGACAATTTGCTCGAAAACGCACGCCGCTATGGACAAAGCCAGCTCGATGGCATCACGCGAGTGCACATTCAGGCTGAGGCGTTGGACTCGCAAAGAGTTCGCATCACCCTGCGCGATGAAGGCGTTGGCGTGAGCCCAATCGCGCTGCCCCAGCTGACACAACCTTTTTTCCGTGCAGACAGCGCCCGCACCGCAGCTCTCGGTTCGGGTCTGGGCCTGTCCATTGTGGAGCGTTCGATTGAGCGCATGGGAGGCCAGCTGATGTTTTCCACGCCATCTGAGGGCGGTCTGCAAGCCTCTATCGTCTTGCGTCAGACCACCTGAATCAGCGCTGAACCAGCAGGGCAATGGCGCGCGCTTCCATGCTTTTGCCTTCGCCTACAGGTCCAAGTTTTTCAGCAGTTTTGGCTTTGACGTTGACTTGATCCTCGTCCACGCCCAGCGCCTTGGCCACCGAGACACGAATCGACGGCATGTGTGGCGCCAGCTTGGGCGCTTGCGCCACAATGGTACTGTCAACATTCACCAACTCCCAGCCTTGAGCGCGCACGCGGCGCATGGCCTCGGCCAGCAGCTCGGCAGAGTCCGCGCCTTTGAACTGTGCATCCGTATCCGGGAAATGGCGCCCGATGTCCCCCAGCCCCGCAGCACCCAGCACCGCATCGGTGATGGCGTGCAGCAGCACGTCGGCATCGGAATGGCCCAGTAAACCCAGGCTGTGCGGAATGTGGACACCGCCCAAAATCAGTTTGCGATCCGAGGCCAGGGCATGCACGTCCCAGCCTTCACCAATGCGAATGTTCATGTGCGTGTCCTGCTTTGAATTCTGCTTTGAAGAATGGCCTCAGCGAAAGCGAAGTCGGCTGGGTAGGTAACTTTGAAGTTTTGCGCAGAGCCCTCAACCAAGCGGGGTTGCAACCCCAATCGTTCCATGGCGCTGGCCTCGTCGGTAATGCCCTCAAAACCCGTGCTGGCCGCAGCGGCCAGAGCATCGTGCAACGCCTGAAGCCGGAACATTTGCGGTGTTTGCGCTAGCCATTTGTGCTCGCGCGATACGGTTTCCTGCACACGGCCAGCGGCCTCGGTTTTCAGGGTGTCGGGCAAGGGCAAGGCCAGCAAGCCGCCCACGGCGTCTTCACGGCAGGCATCGATCAGACGCATCACCGCTTCGGCTTGCACCAGGCAACGCGCCGCGTCGTGCACCAACACCCAGTCTTGCGGGTCCAGTCCGGCAGTCAGCATGGCCTGCAAACCATTGAACACGCTTTGCGCCCGGCTGGCACCCCCACAAGCCACACGCTTGAAATGCGCAGGCCAGCCTTGCTGCGGCCAGGCAAAGTCATCGTCCGGCGACAGCACCACCCAGCCACTGGCCAAAGCAGGCACAGCCGCCAAAGCCTGCACCGTGTGCATGACCATGGGTTGCCCAGCCACCCGCTGGTACTGTTTGGGCTGAGGCGTGCCTGCGCGACTGCCGGTGCCGGCACAGGGGATCAAAGCGTGAAACGAAGTCATTGCTGTCTATTGTAGAAGCGGCTATTTACAATAGCGCTTTCACCCCCCTCCATTCTTGGCGGGGGGTTTTGTGCTTTCGGAACTGCCCTGCGCGCCATGAAACTGCCTGTCCTCCACACCGGGAAACGCTTCACCCTGCCCCGCCCCATCGGCTCTGCCGATGCGGTACTGCTAGCGCAATTGGCCGAGCGAGAAAAAGCCGAAGGCAAACTCACCGCCATTGTGGCTGCCGACACCGCCGACGCCCAGCGCCTCATGGACGAAATGGTGTTCTTCGCTCCTGACCTGCGCTGCGTGATGTTCCCCGACTGGGAAACCCTGCCCTACGACACCTTCTCGCCGCACCAGGACCTGATTTCCGAGCGTCTGGCCACGCTCTGGCGCATCCGCCAACGCAACCACCCCGAAGCCGCCGATGTGGTGCTGGTGCCCGCCACCACCGCGCTGTACCGGCTGGCACCGCCGTCTTTTCTTGCAGGCTACACCTTCGAGTTCAAGGTCAAGCAAAAGCTAGACGAAGCCCAGCTCAAGAGCCAACTCACCCTGGCCGGCTACAACCACGTGAGCCAGGTGGTCAGCCCTGGCGAATACGCGGTGCGCGGCGGGTTGATTGACTTGTTTCCCATGGGCTCGCCCGTGCCCTACCGCGTCGACCTGTTCGACGACGAAATCGACTCCATTCGTACCTTTGACCCCGACAGCCAGCGCAGCCTCTACCCCGTGCCGGAGGTGCGGCTGCTGCCCGGGCGCGAGTTCCCGATGGACGAAGCGGCGCGGGCGCGGTTCAGAAGCCGCTGGCGCGAACTGCTCGAAGGGGACCCGACCAAGAGCCGCATCTACAAGGACATGGGCAACGGCGTAGCCACCGCCGGCATCGAGTACTACCTGCCGCTGTTCTTTGACGAGACCGCCACGGTCTTTGACTACCTGGACGTCGGTGGTCAGACGGCCACGCTGGTGCTGCACGGCGATCTGGAACCGGCCTTCCAGCACTTTTGGCAAGACACCAAGGAGCGCCACCGCCTGGTGCACGGTGACCCCGAACGCCCGGTGCTGCCGCCCGAAGCGCTGTTCCTGAGCGCCGAGCAGTTCTACACACACGCCAATGCCCACGCCCAGCTGGCCCTGAGGCCAGGCAGCAGCGATGTGCAAGACAACACCCTCGCCCAGCCCTTGCCCGAACTCACCGTGGTGCGCGGCGCCGACGACCCGCTCTCGCGCCTGCACGCCCACCTGAAATCCAGCCCGCACCGGCTGCTGATCCTGGCTGAAAGCGATGGCCGCCGCGAAAGCCTGCTCGACTTCGTGCGCTCCAGCGGCCTAGCGCCGCCGGTGTTCGACAGCCTCGAAGAATTCCTGACCAGCAACGAAAAGGTCGGCATGGCCACCGCCGCGCTCGCCAGCGGCTTTCACTGGTTCGAGCACGGCATCGATCTCGTCACCGAGACCGAACTCTTTGCCGCCGGGGCCACCACCCGCCGCCGCAAGAAACAGGAACAGGTCAGCGACGTTGAAGCGCTGATCAAGGACCTCTCCGAGCTGAACGTGGGCGACCCGGTGGTGCACAGCGCGCACGGCATCGGCCGCTACCGTGGCCTGGTCAACATGGACCTGGGCGAGAAGAACCCCGACGGCACGCCCGCGTTGCAGGAGTTCCTGCACCTCGAATATGCCGACAAGGCCACGCTGTACGTGCCGGTGAGCCAGCTGCAGCTGATCGGCCGCTACACCGGCGTGAGCGCCGACGAGGCCCCGCTGCACAAGCTGGGCAGCGGGCAGTGGGAAAAAGCCAAACGCAAGGCCGCCGAGCAGGTGCGCGACGCTGCAGCCGAGCTGCTCAACATCTACGCCCGCCGCGCCGCCCGCGCAGGCCACGCCTTCCGCTACAGCCCGCAGGACTACGAGACCTTTGCCAACGACTTCGGCTTTGAGGAAACCGCCGACCAGAAGGCCGCCATCCACTGCGTCATCCAGGACATGATCAGCCCGCGCCCCATGGACCGGCTGGTGTGCGGCGACGTGGGCTTTGGCAAGACCGAAGTCGCGCTGCGCGCCGCCTTTGTGGCTGTGACGGGTGGCAAACAGGTGGCATTGCTCGCGCCCACCACCCTGTTGGCCGAGCAGCATTACCAGACCCTCAAAGACCGCTTTGCCAAATGGCCCGTCAAGGTGGCCGAGATTTCGCGTTTCCGCTCCACCAAGGAAGTCAACGCCGCCATGAAAGGCATCGAAGACGGCACGGTGGACATCGTGGTGGGCACCCACAAGCTGCTGAGCGAAAAAACCCACTTCAAGAACCTGGGCCTCCTGATCATCGACGAGGAACACCGCTTTGGCGTCCGCCACAAAGAGGCCATGAAGCAGCTGCGCGCCGAAGTCGACGTGCTCACCCTGACGGCCACGCCGATTCCCCGCACCATGGGCATGGCACTCGAAGGCCTACGGGATCTCTCCGTGATCGCCACAGCGCCGCAACGGCGCCTGGCGATCAAGACCTTTGTGCGCAACGAAGGCACGGGCGTGATCCGCGAGGCGGTGCTGCGCGAACTCAAGCGCGGCGGCCAGTGCTACTTCCTGCACAACGAGGTCGAGACGATTGAGAACCGCAAGCAAAAGCTCGAAGAAATCCTGCCCGAAGCCCGCATCGCCGTGGCCCATGGCCAGATGCCCGAGCGCGAGCTGGAGCGCGTGATGCGTGACTTTGTGGCCCAGCGCTACAACATCCTGTTGTGTTCGACCATCATCGAAACCGGCATCGACGTGCCCACGGCCAACACCATCGTCATCTCCCGCGCCGACAAGTTCGGCCTGGCCCAGCTGCACCAGTTGCGCGGGCGCGTGGGCCGCAGCCACCACCAGGCCTACGCCTATTTGCTGGTGCCTGAAATCGAGGGCCTGACCAAACAAGCTGCGCAGCGGCTGGACGCCATTCAGCAGATGGAAGAACTGGGCAGCGGTTTTTACCTGGCCATGCACGACCTGGAAATCCGGGGCGCGGGCGAGGTGCTGGGCGAGAGCCAGAGCGGCAACATGATGGAGATCGGCTTTCAGCTCTACAACGAGATGCTGTCCGAAGCCGTGCGCAGCCTGAAAAACGGCAAGGAGCCGGACCTGCTCAGCCCCCTGTCGGCCACCACCGACATCAACCTGCATGCCCCCGCCCTGCTGCCCGACGACTACTGCGGCGACGTGCACCTGCGCCTGTCCTTCTACAAAAAACTGGCCACCGCCAAAACCAGCGACCAGATCGACGCCCTGCTCGAAGAACTGGTGGACCGGTTTGGCAAACTGCCGGCGCAAACCCAGACCCTGGTGGACGTTCACCGCCTGCGCGTGCTGAGCCAGCCCTACGGCGTGGTCAAGGTCGATGCCGCGCCAGGCGTGATCCAGATCAGCTTCAAACCCAACCCACCCATCGACCCCATGGCCATCATCGGCCTGATCCAGAAAAACAAGCACATCAAGCTGGCGGGCAACGACAAGCTGCGCATCGAACGCGAACTGCCCGACCCGAAGATGCGTGCGCAGATGGTGCGGGACATTTTGCGCAGTCTGGGAACGCCCAAGACCGAAGCCACACTGGCCTGATTGAATCCACGATCTTCGATAATCTCGTTATGAGCACTGCCAACGAATTCGCCCCCGGCCTTGTGATACAAGGCTTCACTGCCCCCCTTGCCCTCTCGCAGTTCAAGCTGATCGCCTTCGACATGGATTCGACGCTGATCAATATCGAATGCGTGGACGAGATTGCCGACGCTGTGGGCCGCAAGGCCGAGGTGGCCGCCATCACCGAAGCCGCCATGCGCGGCGAGATCACCGACTTTAAAGACAGCCTGCGCCGCCGCCTGGCCTTGCTCAAGGGCGTGACCGTGGCCGACATGGAGCGCGTTTACACCGAGCGCCTGCGCATCAACCCCGGCGCGGCCGAATTGATCTCGGCCTGCCAGAAGGCCGGCATGAAGGTCTTGCTGGTCTCGGGCGGTTTCACCTTCTTTGCCGACCGCGTCAAGGCCAGGCTGAACATCGACTTTGCCCGTTCCAACCAACTCGAGATCATCAATGGCGAACTCACTGGCGGCCTGGTTCAACAAGCCTGGGGCGACATCTGCGACGGAGCCGAAAAGCGCCGCACCTTGCTCGAAGTGGCCAGCCTGCTGGGCATTGCGCCGCACGAGTGCATCGCCATGGGCGACGGGGCCAACGACCTGCCCATGATGGGCGAGGCCGGTCTGTCGGTGGCCTACCACGCCAAGCCCAAAGTACGCGAGCAGGCCATGGTCGCCATTCACGAGGGTGGACTGGACCGCTTGCTGGAAGTGGTTCACCCCTGAACGACATGTCGAATACCGTGCTGCGAGGCTTGTGGCGCTGGTTGTGCGACTGGCGCAGCCACCTCAAAACCCTGGCCATTTTGGTGGTCATCGCGCTGGCCATCAATGCCTGGCAATCGCGCAACGTGTCCAAGGGCCCAGCACCATCGCTGGATGCGCCGCTGATCAATGCCCTTGGCCCACAGGACGCAAGTCTCCAAGGATGGTTGACGCAGCATCGCGGCCAAGTGGTGGCGGTACATTTCTGGGCCACCTGGTGCCCCATTTGCAAAGCGTCCCAGGACAATGTGCAGCGCCTGCACGGCAGCTGGCCCATGGTGACTGTGGCCATGCAGTCGGGCCCCGCTACAGCCGTGCAAAAACATTTGGCACACAACGAACTGCCCTGGCTGGCGGCCCTGGACACCGAGGGCGAACTGGCTCGTGCCTGGGGCGTACGTGCGGTACCGGCCACCATCATCCTGGACCGCGACGGCCGCGTCGCGACGGCCAGCATGGGCTACACCACCACGCTGGGGCTGTGGGCGCGTTTGTGGTGGGTGCGCTTCACGGGCGCTTGATGCCCTGGGCCTGGCTACGCAATGGTTTGAGCAAGCCGCCCAGGCCGTTATGGTCGATCTCCTGCATCAGCTGCAGCAGACGTCCGATTTCGCCATTGGGAAAGCCCTCGCGGGCGAACCAGTTCAGGTAGTTGCCAGGCAAGTCGGCGATCAACACGCCCTTGTGTTTGCCAAAAGGCATGGGCGTGCTGACGAGCTTGAGCAGGTCTTCAGGGTTCAATGCAAGAAGGTCAAAGCGCCTTGGCCAATCGGGAGACGCCTTCCAGAATCTTGTCTTCGCCCACGGTAGCAAAGCTCAGGCGGAAGGTGGCATGGTCGGGGTTGGCACAGAAGAATGGCGAGCCCGGCACAAAGGCCACGCCCTGGTCAATCGCACATTTGGCGTAAGCATTGCCGTCCGCCACTTTGCCCCCTGCGCCCGTGAGGCGCGCCCAGACAAACAAGCCGCCTTGCGGCTGCACAAAGCTCACCGCATCGCCCAAGTCGCTGCGCAGGGCATCGCCCATGGTTTGGGCTCGCTTGGCATACACGCTGCGCACCTTGTCCAGCGTGGCGGGCATGCGCCCCGCTTTCAGGTATTGCGCCGCCGTGGCTTGGGCAAAGGTGCTGGTGTGCGCGTCGCTGAACTGCTTGCACATGGTGGCCTTGGCCAGCAGCTCGGCGGGCGCAATCATCCAGCCCACGCGCAGGCCGGGCGACAGCACTTTGGACAGCGATCCGCAATGCACCAGCAGCTCACGGCTGCCGGACACCTGCGGGCTCATGGCCAGCAGACTGGGTGGCGGTGCCTCGCCAAAGTACAGGTCGCCATAAGGGTCGTCTTCGACGATGAGGGTGTTGTATTGGACGGCCAGTTCGAGCACGCGCTTGCGGCGCTCGGCACTCAGCATGGCGCCGCTGGGGTTGCCAAAGGTCGGAATCAAGTACACAAACTTGGGCTTGTGCTCGGCAATCAGTTGTTCCAGCTTGTCGATTTGCACGCCGTTGCCGTCAATGGGCGCGCTGATCAGCTCGGCACCATACAGACGGAAACACTGGATGGTGGCCAGAAAGGTCGGGCCCTCCACAATGACTTTGTCGCCAGGGCTGACCAAGGTCTTGCCCAGCAGGTCCAGCGCCTGCTGGCTGCCTGTGGTCACGATCAATT
Source organism: Limnohabitans sp. (assembly GCF_038134685.1). GTDB lineage: Bacteria > Pseudomonadota > Gammaproteobacteria > Burkholderiales > Burkholderiaceae_C > Limnohabitans_A. The sequence goes on from NZ_JAYPVP010000003.1 coordinate 8,356, forward strand.
GTTCAGGGGCCACATCCTTGGCACCCTTTTGCCCCATGAAGTGCGCCAGCTGTTCGCGCAAGGGGCCAAAGCCCTCGGTCGCGCCGTACTGCAGCGCCGCACCGGGGTCTTGCGCCAGGGCGGCATTGCTGGCCTCGCGGATGCCGTCCACGTCAAACATGGCGCTGTCCGGAAAACCTCCCGCAAAACTTATGATGCCGGGCTTGCCCAGCAGTTTGAACAACTCGCGGATGGCAGAGGTTTCGACGTTGTTGAGGCGGTCAGCAAAAGGGATGGCCATGGTTGACAATCTGAGCATGAAAAAAGAATTCATCGAGCCGTTCTTTGCCACCTTGCAGGCAGCCAATCCCGAGCCCAAAACCGAATTGGAGTATACGAGCGTGTTCGAGTTGCTCGCCGCCGTTTTGCTCTCGGCGCAGGCCACTGACGTGGGCGTCAACAAGGCTACACGTAAGCTGTTCCCGGTGGCCAACACGCCCCAGCAGATTCTGGACCTGGGTCAGGCGGGGCTGGAGCACTACATCCAGACCATTGGTCTGTACCGCAGCAAGGCCAAACACCTGATGCAGACCTGCCGCATCCTGGTGGACCAGTACGGTGGTGAAGTGCCCCGCACCCGCGAAGCGCTGGAAACCCTGCCCGGCGTGGGCCGAAAAACGGCCAATGTGGTGCTGAATGTGGCTTTTGGTGAACCCACCATGGCGGTAGACACACACATCTTTCGGGTCAGCAACCGCACCGGCCTGGCGCCTGGCAAAACCCCTCTGGCGGTGGAACTCAAACTGCTCAAACGCATTCCCGAAGCCTACCGCGTGCACGCCCACCACTGGCTGATTTTGCTGGGCCGCTATGTGTGCAAGGCGCGCAGCCCGCAGTGCGCACAATGTGCGGTTTCCGCCTGGTGCGACCAGGGCAGCAAAACGCTGGCCAAACCCACGCAAAAGCGTACCAAAGCATCCAGTTGATCGCACCCCCGCGGGTAAAATGAGGGCCCCTGTTCCTTGCCCCGCCCAGACTGCACTTCATGACGCGAGCCACCTCACGCGCCAGCCTCCACGACACCCCATTGCTGCACTTTTTAGGACAGCAAGGCTTTGTGCTGGACACGCGCGAACCTGTCGAGGTCGGACAAAAACTGAGCGATTGGCTTGACTTTCGCCACGCCATTGCCTTGCAGGGCTTGCTGGACCAGACCGAACTCATGAACCAGGCGCCCGCACAGGCGGCCAGCATCCGCATCAACGCACAGGTGCTGCATGAACGCTTTGACGACGTTCGCCATGCCCTGGAGCGCAGTATTACGCAAGGCGTGCCACCGGCACTCGGCCTGGCCCGAATTGAAACGCCTGCGCCCGAACTGCTGCTGCCCGTTGACCCCAAAACCGCGTTTGAACCGTTTCGCCGCTACCTGGGCGCACACCAACGGCAAATGGACAGCGTCATCGCCAAACTGCGTGCGCAGCTGCGCAGCATGCTGGGCAAAGGCGATACGCAATGGCAACAGCTGGGTATGCTGGACGCGGCCATGGATGCGATGCTGGGCGATCGGCAGACACGCCTGCTGAGCCGTCTGAACACGCATTTTGAAAAACGCTTTAACCAACTCCTGAAAAAGCACATCAAGGCCAGCCAGGAAGCGCACGAGAACGACACCGAGCAGCCAGACACCCACTCGTGGCTGCCCGCGCTGTGCCAGGCCATGCAAATTGCGCTGTTGCATGAACTGGGCATTCGCCTGCAACCGGTGCAGGGCCTGATTGACGCCCTCACCCACAACAAGAAGAAACCGACCCCATGAAGAAAAACGCTTTTACCCTCGCTTTTGCCCTGGGCGCACTGGCCGTGCTGTGGGTGGCTGCAGCCGTGGCCACCACCAACCCGCTGGTGCTGGTGATGACTTTGCTGGTGGCCGCCGTCTATGGCTATGGTGCGATGGAGTTGCACCGCTACCGTCAGCGAACAGCTCAGTTGGCACAAGCCCTGGAACAAACAACAGACATCGTGCAGGACCTGCACACCTGGCTGCAAAGCATTCCGGACAGTTTGCAAAACGCTGTGCGCCAGCGTGTGGAAGGCGAGCGTGTTGCCCTACCCGGCCCGGCCTTCACGCCCTATCTGGTGGGCCTGCTGGTCATGCTCGGGATGTTGGGCACATTCCTTGGCATGGTGGTCACGCTCAATGGTGCGGTGTTTGCACTGGAAGACGCCTCCAGCGTTCAGGGCATGCGCGCTGCGTTTTCAGAGCCCATCAAAGGCCTGGGCCTGGCTTTTGGCACTTCGGTCGCTGGCGTAGCCACCTCGGCCATGCTGGGGTTGATGTCCAGCCTGGCGCGCCGCGAACGCGCCCGTGCTGCACACCAGCTGGACCGTTTGATGGGCCAACAGCTGCGCACTTTCTCGCTCACGCACCAGCGTCAGGAAACCTACAAAGCCCTGCAGCAGCAATCCCAGGCTCTGCCTCTGGTGGTCGAGCAGCTGAGCACCCTCATGGCCCGGGTGGAGCAACACAGCCAGCATCTGGGCGACAGCCTGCGCACGCAGCAAGACAGCTTCCACCGCGATGTCAAAACCAGCTACACCGAGCTGGCCCAGTCGGTGGATCAAAGCCTTCGCAGCAGTCTGAGCCAGAGCATGCAAGTGGCCAGCGACAGCATCCGCCCCGTGGTGCAGTCCACCCTGGCCGACATGACGCAGCAAGCACAGAGCCAGCACGAACGGATGGTGACAAGCACCCGCGAGCAGCTGGAGAACCTCAACCAGAGCTTCGACACCCGATCGCAAGACCTTATCACGGCCTTGCGCAGTACATGGAGCGAACAGCAAACCCAGCAAATCCAAGCCGATCAGGCACGCCTGGATGGATGGAAAGCCTCGCTCAGCGAAATCGCTAGTGGTCTGCAAGCCCACAGCACACAGACCGTGGCCGAAATCACCCGCCTGTTGGCCAGCAGCGAAGCCCTGGTACAAGCACGCATGACGACCGAAGCCGAGGCGGTCATCCAGCACAACCAACGCGCCGAAGAACTGGCCAAGCTGCTGCGTACAGAACTCTCTGCACTGCGTGAGCAAGAAGCCCAGCGCGGCGAAGCAGCTGTAGCACGGCTGGCTACGCTCGAAACCACAGTCACACAACATCTGAGCAGATTGGGCACAGCTCTGGAAGCACCTATTACCCGCCTCATCGAAACTGCATCCGAAGCGCCAAAAGCCGCAGCAGAAGTGATTGGCCAGCTGCGGCAGGAAATTTCGGTCAGCGTGGCACGCGACAACGCACTGCTTGAAGAACGCACCCGCATTCTGGAGACCTTGAGCACACTGCTGGACGCCATCAACCACGCGTCCACCGAGCAGCGTGGCGTGATCGATGCGCTCGTGGCATCCAGCCAGTCCACCCTGACCCAGACCAGCAGCGAGTTCCACTCCGTTTTGGCGCGCAGCGGTGAAAACTTCCAGGCATATGTAACGCAGGAAAGTGACAAGCTGGGCGCCGTTGCGGCACAGGTCACGGCCAGCGCCGTGGACGTGGCCAGCCTGGGCGAGACTTTTGCCTTTGCCGTGCGCGCCTTCAACGACAACAGCGACAAGCTGGCCAGCAACCTGCAACGCATTGAAGCGGCCATTGCCCAATCGATGCAGCGCAGCGATGAGCAGCTGGCCTACTACGTGGCCCAGGCGCGAGAGCTGATCGACCTGAGCATCAGCAGTCAAAAAGACGTGCTCGAGGCCCTGCAGCAGCGGCAAAGCGAGGGAGCTGCCTGATGCTGGAGATGGAAGCCGAAAGCGAAAGCACCACGCCCACGTGGATCGCCTTTGCCGACTTGATGACCGGCTTGCTAGGCGCGTTTGTGCTGCTGCTGGTAGGCGTCATGGCGGCGCAACTGGAGATGGCGTCCACCCTGGAAGCCGAGGTGCAAAAGCGCCACATCGAAGAGCAAAAGCGCCAGTCGCTGGAGCAAGCCTTGGCGATTCCACTGGCCAGCGGGCGCATCACGCTCAGCAACGGGCGCATCGGCATCAGCGGCAAACTGCTGTTTGGCCTGAACTCCGACCAGCTGCAACCCGAAGGCCGCCAATTGCTCAAAAGCCTGGTCGGGCCGCTGCGCAGCTACCTGGCCATGCGCGACGAGATCTTGATGGTCAGCGGCTTCACCGATGACAAGGTTGTCACCAGCAGCAATCGACAATTTGCCGACAACTGGGAGCTCTCGGCCCAGCGTTCGCTGACCGTAACGCGCACCCTGATTGAGGAAGGCATGCCACCGAGCATGTTGTTTGCCGCTGCGTTTGGACAGGAACAGCCCCTGGTGCCCAACAGCAGTGACAAAGCTCGTGCCCAAAACCGACGCGTGGAAATTGCGCCCGTGCCCCGTGCTTCCGGCGAGGTCAAAAACAAACCATGAGCATGACTGCGCTCACTCAAGCCGAAACGCTCGATACTGAGATGGAGCGCTTGCGCCTGGCAGGCGCAGCAGGTGTTGATGCAGTGCAATGGCATTACATCGAAACACTGGCAGCACGCTCGCGCAATCAGTCAAAACAAGCGCAAGCCCTATTGCAAGCGAAGCTGCAGGCTGCATTGACCCATTTGGACATGCGCATGGCTGCAGCCAACCAGTCTCCAGCCGAGCCAGCCGCAGCAATAACGCCCTCACCCATGACTTTGCTGCTGCAGGAAATGGCCCCACCACCAGCCACTTTGTCTGGCAAAGCCAGCTTTCTTGAGACGCACCGCGAGAGCCCGCGTGTACAGCAGTTTCGCAAACAGCTTCGCAAAATCAGCGTGCAAAAACAGGTCTCACACGCCATTGCACAGGCCCCACAAAACGCAGGCCCCATCAACTCGCACATACTGGTGTTACGCGCCTTGGGTTTGATGCGCGAGCTCTCACCCGACTATCTGCAGCGCTTTGTGGCCTACGTCAACACCTTGATGGTGCTGGAAAACGCTGTCACCCCAACCGCCACCAAAACCGTATCGCGTAAAACAAGCAGCCCACGCAAGCCCCGCACATCTGCATGAAGTGCTGCCGTCATTACGGGATCGTTTTTAGGCAGGCAAATCGAACACCAGGCAGGTGGTGGTGGCATGCGCATACAAGGTGCCGTCCGGCCCCAACAAGCGTGCCTCAGCCGTGGCCAATTGCCGACCGCAGTGGATGACCTTGCCCTCAGCCCGCACACGCTGCACTCTGGGCGTCAGCGCTTTGACAATGTTCACACTCAATTCAGCTGTGGTGTAAGCACGTCCTGCCGGCAATGTGCTGTGAACGGCGCACCCTAATGCCGAATCCAGGAGCGTGGCAAACCAGCCTCCATGCACAGTCCCCATGGGGTTAAGGTGTCCCTGTCCGGGTGCCCCCTGGAAGATCGCCTTTCCGTGCGAGACCTCGACCAGTAAAAAGTCGAGCGTATTGCCGATAGAGGGCGTGTGATCGGTCCCATTCATGATGCCTTGCATCAGTTCCAGCCCCGTTTTGGCACGCACAGTTTCGATGCCAGTCACGCCTGGTCCCGGACCTAGCGCATGTTGAGCACGTAGCGCAGACTCACGTGCCAGCCATTGGTCAAGAAGAGTGGTGTTCATACAATCATCCTCGGGCACCCAGTATGTACCAATCTTGGATATCGAGCGCTTAGCGAATCAGTGACTCCAGTACGCCTGGCTGGAAATGCTGCTCAATGTAATCAGCCAGTCCTTCAAACACGGTCTCCAGCGTGGGCACCTGCGCACCAAACAAGGCTTGCAACACTGGCAGGTTTTCAAACAAGCCGTGCAAGTAGGTGCCCAGCACCTGCCCGTCTCCGCTTTGCCAAACCAGACCAGGTGTGATGTCGTGCAAAACAGTCCCCGCTGCCAGCATGGCCGGGTGCGCCTGGGTCTGTCCATGGTGAATTTCATACCCCGCCACGGCCACACCGCTCAACGCTGACCACGGGCCATGCACCAGGCCCAATATGGCCTGTGTTTTAGTGACGGTTTTGTCCTGCGCAAACTGTGTCACCAACGGCAACAAACCCAACCCAGGCGCATTACCGTCAATGCCATGTGTGTCGATCAAGGCCTCGCCCAGCATTTGCAGTCCACCGCAAATGCCCAGCACCGCACCGCCTTGCTGTACATGCGCCGTCACAGCCGCGTCCAGCCCTTGCTGGCGCAACCAGGCCAGATCAGCACTGGTGTGTTTACTGCCAGGCAAAACCACCCAGTCCTGCGGCTCCAAGCCCGCCAGATCAGCCGGGCTACGCACCCACAGCAAGCGCACACCAGGCACGTTTTTGAGCGGCTGAAACTCATCCAGATTGCTGATGCGTGGGTAGGCGATCACAGCCACCGTTTTGCGCACAGCCCCTTGCATAAGGCTGCGATCGTCAAACATGCCATCTTCTTCGGGCAAGCCGTGCTGCCACCACATGGGCAGCGTGGCGACAGTGGGCACGCCTGTACGTTCTTGCAACATCTGCGGTGCGGGTGCGAGCAAGCTGGCATCACCTCGAAACTTGTTGAGTACAAAGCCTTGAACACGTTGTTGGTCTTCTGGGGGCAACAGCGCCCAGGTACCGTACAGGTGTGCAAAAGCTCCGCCGCGGTCAATATCGGTCACCAGCAGGCAACGGGCGTTGGCGTGCCGAGCGACACGCAGGTTGACGATGTCGCTGTCCATCAGGTTGATTTCTGCGGGAGAGCCGGCGCCTTCAATGACCACCACATCGTTTTCAGCGATCAGCTCATCCAACGCTGCCGCAATGCGTGGCCAGACCTTTTCGCTGCGACCGCGCCAAGGCGTATCGCTCAGCTGCGCGCTCACTTGCCCCAGCAAGACCACCTGGCTGCGCGTGTCAGCCTCAGGCTTGAGCAACAGCGGGTTCATACGGACATCAGGCTCAGCCATCGCCGCCAGCGCCTGAAAATATTGCGCGCTGCCGACCTCACCCATGCCATCTGCGCTGGCCACAACCCTTGCGTTGTTGCTCATGTTCTGCGCCTTGAAGGGCGCCACCTTGAGTCCCTGGCGCGCGTAATGTCGACACAAGGCCGTGGTCAACCAGCTCTTGCCTGCCCCGCTGGATGTGCCCAGCACCATGATGCAACGCGCTGTCATGCGGGCCTACCTTGACTTTTGGGCAGCACCACCCATTGCCCCTCTAGTGGCACGATGCGCACACGCTCGCCAAACACGGCCTCGATGGCGCGGTGCGTCTGCACCTCGTCGGCCGGGCCTGCATGCACCACGCGCCCGGCCTGCATGACCACGATGCGATCGGCATGTAAAGCCATGCCTATTTCGTGCAGCACGCTGACCACCGTCGTACCTTGCGCACGCAGACATTGCACCTGCTCCAGCCAGTCCACTTGGTGGGGTGGATCCAGGTTGGCCAGGGGCTCGTCCATCAACATCAATGAAGCGTTGCCTGCCATCGCACGGGCCAGCAGGACACGTTGCCGCTCGCCACCCGACAACTCGCCCAAAGCGCGGTCGCGCCAGGTCCAGGCTTGCGTAGCCTCCAGCGCAGCTTGCACCATCGCGTGATCGTAGGCGCTGGGTGCTGCCAACCAGTCTTGATAAGGGAGCCGCCCAAGCATCACCACGTCGCGCACCCGCAAATCCAGCATAGCCACTTCGCCCTGCCCCAACCAGGATAACTGGCGCGCACGAGAGCGTCGATCCAGACTGGACAACGCCACACCATGCCACGCAATGTGTCCCTGCGCAGGCAGCAGTCCTGCCAGAGCACGCAACAAGGTGGACTTTCCTGCACCATTGGGCCCCACCACACAAGTCCACTGCCCGGCAGGAACATCCAGGCTCACACCATGCAACACCGCACGATCGGCCAGGCTAACGCTCAGATCTTTCGCTTGCAGTGCCAAGGTTTGCAACGCACTCATGACTGCGCCCCTTGCTGCGCTGCACGCATGCGCCAAAGCAAATAACCACCGCCCAGCACCGCCGTGAACACGCCCACTGGTAATTCTTGTGCGGGCACCGCGCTGCGGGCCAACAGGTCTGCCGCCAGCAACAGCAAGCCGCCCATCAAAGTGGACAGCAACAACAAGCCGGCATGGGTGGTGTGCACCCGCGAGCGCACTGCGTGCGGCGCTGCCAAGCCCACAAAGGCAATCAAACCCGTTTGCGCCACGGCAGCCCCCGTGGCCAGCGACAACACCGCTATCAGGACCACACGCGCCGTGCCCAAAGGCATACCCAAGCTGCGCGCCGTTGCCTCACCCAAGGCCAGCGCATCCAGCACCCGCGCCATGGCCAGTGCCAGCACCAGGCACAACAGCAAGGCCAGGCCCATGGTCAGGCTGGCGCTCCAGCCTACAAAAGCGGTCGATCCCAACAAAAACCCCTGCATGGCCAGCAAGGCCTCGGGATGCAGCAAGGTTGCCAGCGAAGTCACGGCTCCCAGCACCACGCCCACCACCACACCGGCCAGCAGCACGCGCAAGGTCTGGTGCACACCCCGGGCAAGCATCAAGGTGAGCAGCACCGCCAGCACCGCACCGGCGAAAGCCGCACCTGTCATTCCCAAGCGCGTGGCCCAGCCTGTGGCTGTGAGCGAACCGCCCCAGGCACCCATGTACACACTCACACCCAATGAAGCGCCCGATGCACTGCCCAGCAAATACGGATCGGCCAAGGGGTTACGAAACAAACCTTGAGCCACCGCACCAGCCAAGCCCAGCAACGCCCCCGCCAGCCAGGCGCCCAGGCTACGCGGCAAACGGATATCCCACAAGATCTGTGCCTGCACGGCGTCACCCACCGCGAGCATTTGCGAAGGCCATTCCCAGCCCTGGCTACCAGCTCCCAAGCTCAAAGCCATCAACAAAGCCGACAGCAGAAACAGCACAAAGGCCCACAAGGCGGTGGAGGTTCGCATCATCCGCGCCCCTTGCTCGCCTTGGCAGCAGCGCGATTGAGACAGTCAACAATCAGGCGAGCACCCTCGGCCATACGCGGACCAGCGCGAACCAGAATGTCTGCCTGCTCCTGCGCAAACACACAGACACGCTCTTCGCGCAAAGCCCTGAGCTGCGACCAGCCCGGGCGCATCAACATGCTTTGGCGCGAACTGTCTCCCGCAATGATGGCGTCTGGCTGAGCACGTACCACAAATTCCGGGTTCACTTTGGGAAACGGCCCCATGGCAGCAGGCAAGATGTTGCTCACCCCCATGCGCATCAGGTTCTCACCAATAAAGGAAGACTCGCTGGCCCCATAAGGCGCAGGACTGACCTCCACATACACCCGCTGCGCACGGGCTTGCGGCGTGAGCTGAGCCACCGCTTGGTCCACCCCGGACTGCAACTCCTGCCAGGTTCGCTGCGCAGTCGTGGCCGGCAAACCCAAAGCCATGGCCACAGTGAGCAACACCCGCTGCACATCTGCCCGGGTACGAGGCTCCAGCCGCAACACAGTCACGCCCAAGGCCTGCAGACGATCGGCCCCACGGGTGGAACTGGCCATGAGCACCACATCGGGCCGCTGGGCCACCACGGCTTCAATACTGGGGTCTATACCGCCGCCCAACTTGGGCAAAGCCTGAACCGAAGCGGGCCAGTTGCTGTAACGGTCTACACCCACCAAACGGTCGCAAGCACCCAGGGCACAAACCGTCTCGGTCAAAGACGGAAGCAAACTGACCACACGGCGCACCGGTGTCTTGATGTCAACCGCCTGTTGCGCATCGTCCTGCACTGTCACGGCCTGTGCCTGTAGCGTGCACAGCGCCATCGAAACCGCCAGCCACCACGAGCCGTGTTTACGCATGTTGCTGCTCCCAACGCTCAAAAATCTGGTGCAACTGCGCCACGCCATCGGTCAAAGCAGCAGGGCCGGGTTGCAGGATGTCGGCAGATTTGATTTCAAACACCTGCGCGGATTGAACAGCAGGAACGCCCTGCCAACCCGGGCGTTGCATGACCGACTCGGGACGAAACTTCTTGCCGCACAAGGAACCGATGATGATGTCGGGTGCACGGTCCACGATTTGCTGCGGATCCGCAATGATGCGATCCTTGCCCATGGGCTGAACGGCCAGTTCCGGAAAAATGTCTTGTCCGCCAGCGATCTCGATCAGCTCTGACACCCAACGAATACCGCTGATGTGCGGGCCATCCCACTCTTCGAAATACACACGCGGACGGCGTTTGAAAGTGGCAGCATGTTCGCTCATGCGCTTCAGCTCAGCCTGCATTTGCGTGATACGTTGAATGGCCTGATCGGCCTGCCCCACCATCGCGCCCACCTGATAGAGCATAGAAAAAATCTCGGTCACGCTGCGCTGGTTGAACACAGTCACCTGCACGCCTGCACGAATCAGCGCCGCCGCAATGTCGGCCTGCAAATCAGAAAAGCCGAACACACAGTCCGGCTTGAGATCCAGGATCTTGTCGATCTTGGCGCTTAAAAAGGCACTGACCTTGGGTTTTTCCTCGCGGGCACGGCGCGGACGAACCGTGTAGCCCGAGATCCCCACAATCCGATGCTCCTGCCCCAACGCATACAGCCACTCCGTCGTTTCCTCCGTGAGGCAGACGATGCGTTGAGGGCCGAGAGCATTCAGATTCATCACTTGGGCCTGTACTGCAGGGTCAGGTACAGGCCGCGACCGGGCGTGTTGTAGCCATAAGCCAGCTGGTACTGCTTGTTGAAAGCATTTTCCAGTCGGGCACGAGCTGTCCAGTTGTCATCGATTTTGCGGCTGGCGTACAAGGCAAGCGTGGCATAACCCGGCATCATCACACTCGTGTAATGCGAATCCTTACGCTCACCCGCGGCGTAAACCCTCGCGCCGACACGGTACTGATCAATGGGTCGAGAAATGTCCACAGTACCGTAATTCTTGGCACGACGTGCCAATGGCTCTGAATACGTCACGCTCCAAGGATCTTGCGAGACGGCAGAAAGACTCACATCGTGGCCCATCCACTGCGTCTTCATGCTCAGCTCTACACCACTGTTGCGTGCATGGCCAATGTTGACCGTGTTGTAGTTGCTGTCATAACCAATGGCATCACTGGTCCGTGTTTCAAAATAAACCACACGGGCATTCGTTGACCCTTGTGTATAGACCACCCCCACTTCGGATGCATGGTGGTTTTCAGACTTGATCGATGGGTTGGAAGAGACGTCGTACGCCGTCGGCGATCTGAATCCAGTGGAGGCTGTGGCCGTCATACGCCACAACGGGGTCAATTGGTAACCCAAACCTACCAAACCTGTATTGACCGAAGTGTGGTTACGGTTGCCAGACCGTGAATTTGCCTGATCCACAGTCACGTCATCATGACGAACGTTCAATTGGGTAGACCATGCAGCCCATTGACGACTCCACCCCGCAAATCCAGCCTGCGTCAGACGTTTCATCTTGTACGCGTTGTCGCCTCGCGCATCAAACCGTTCGTTGTTGTATTCGGCGCCAAACGAAAGCACTGTCCCAGGCGAATATGCATATTCATTGGCCAAGCGGATCAATGACTGATGTCCAAGCATCAGGCCATTCTTGTAGCTGCCATCACCAGACGTATAGGGAACACCATTTTTCAAGTCCTCGTACTTCAACTCACCAGCCGACATGTCCAAAGCGGTTGAAAAATCAGATGCCCAGGCCTTTCGCAGATAACCTGCCAAGGTCTGGTTGGTTTGCTTGAACCGGTGCGTGTCGGTATTGACATTACCCGAACCTGCATCATCGGAATCAGACCACGACTGACGACTGCTCAAACGCAATCCCAGGTGAGTGTTCGCATCCACGGCTTTTTCTGCATTAGCGGAGATGAATTGCTTCGAATACCCATCCTTGTCTGGGTTCGCACGCGGCTTCTGCACAGGATTGATAGCCGAAAAACCATCGCTACGCGTATCTCCAGCGTTCAGGTCATAGCGCCAATCACCTTGACGAGCCGCATAGCCCACATCGACCGATCGTGTATCAAAAGAGCCGACAGACACTGACCCATAGGCTGCAGGTGCGCCTTGGCCTCGGCGCGTAAAAATTTGAATCACACCACCAATGGCCGCCTCGCCATACAAGGCGCTGGCATTTCCACGCAACACTTCAATGCGATCAATTTGGTCCAGAGGTACGTCGGTGATCTGCAATGCACCAATGCTATCCGTTTGCACACGCAAACCATCAACTATTACCACCACATTGACACTGTCTTGTCCGCGGAGGAAAAAAGATGTCACTGCACCCGCGCCACCATTGCGACCGAACTCAAAGCCCGCTTGACCTTGCAGCAAATCTGCAAGAGATTGCGCTTGAGATTGATCGATATCCTGGCGAGTGATCAGTGAAACCGATGGCAGCACTGCCGAGAGAGGCTGCTCAAGCCGCATCGCGGAAATAACCACAGGCTCAAATTCAACTGCCGCAGCTTGTGACGCGTACATAGCCAGAAACAACGTAGACATGGCCGGAACACTGCTACGCACGATTTTCGAGATTTTCATAAGAAACAAACAAGTCAATCGCCCTGACCGTCTTCCCCGACAGTGCTGGGCTTAACGGCGCGCCATTGCGGGCGCGCCACCTTGTTGGCCGGTATCCGGGCTGGCAGATGCGACCTTCATCGCCTTCCCGGGCACCTGTTTCAGGGTGGCCAGTGGCTTGTGAGATGAAAGCGGAGCCTGCTTGCACAGGGCTCGTCTGCTTACCGTTGCGGGGGCAGCGCAGGTTAGGTTCGCTTGTGGGGCGTTCCCTCCTGCTTCCCGTTGAACTGCAGTCCGTGAACCGGACCGCGAGCACCAACAGGGAGTTATTTTACGACCCTGCCTGTCACCAACCCTACGGCGACTTCAGCACGCCTTGTGCAGGGCAAACTCGCGGATGGCGGCAAGCGAGTATTTGGCGCCATGAGCGATCTGACTGTTTTCGTAGCGGTGTTTGGCGCCCACCGGGCAAGCCAGGCGCGCAGGGCAACTCAGGGCGCACACCGATTCAGGCCGTAACCTTTGGGTAAAGCAGGCCTGCACATCCATTTGTCCAATATCCAGCGCCCGGCCCGCACAAGCAGCAATGCAAGGCTTGTCCACGCAGTTCACGCAGGGATCCCCCAAGTCCTCCACTGCCGATGGCTGCAGCGTCGTGTCGGTGACGATAGCCGCCCGATACGCAAACCAGCTGCCCCAATGGGCATCAATACCCACCATGAAAGGCGACGCATGGTGCCAGCCCGCCAAGGTGCCCAGCTTTTGCAAACCAAGGTGCTGCCCTTCAGGCAGACCATGAGGAAACACAAAACGGGCACGCGCCTGGGGCAGCGCCAGCTGCAACCACGCCTGAACGGTGCGCACGCTGTAGTCGTCAATTGGGTGCTGTGCCTCAAGGCCTTCAGCCTGCACACGCGTCCACAGCTGGCGCCCGGCATGTCCAAACAAAATCAGCTGGCGCTCATGCCCAGCCACGCCCAAAGGTGCCAACACATCGCCAGGCAAGTCGACCAGGTTAAAGACATGCTGACGGTTCAAGCCAGCCTCGTTCAGCAAGGATTGCAGGGGCAATGTATCCATGGCGGCATCATAGGCCGAGCAGCCTGCGATACCTCTACAATGAGGGCCTCACCCCGATCACCCCATCGCCCGCCATGTCCAGCCCAGACTTGATTGATCAAATTGCCGAGCGCGTCGAGCGCCTGCTGGTTCGCCACGAAGAGCTGCAACGCACCAACGACTTGCTGGCCGAGCAAGTTCAGGCTTTGACGCATGAGCGCGACTCGCTCAAGTCACGCCTGAGTGCCGCACGCGCCCGGGTCGACGCCTTGATCGATCGCCTTCCCGGCACCACCGAGCAGGAGCAAGCATGAGCGCCAAACAAGTCGAAGTCCAGATCATGGGCCAAAGCTATCTGCTGGGTTGCCCCGAAGAGGGCGAGTCGCAGTTGCGCGCTGCGGTGGACCGTGTCGATGCGGCCATGTGCAAAATTCGCGATGCCGGCAAGATCAAGGCCCGCGACCGCATCGCCGTCTTGGCCGCACTGAATCTGGCCTTTGAACAAAACACGCCGACTACGGCCCCTGTCGCCAGCAGCAACCCTGAACTTTCGGCACACGGCTCAGACCGGCTGGTGTCTTTGCTCCATCGCCTTGACCAGACCCTCAATCAAGACGGTCAGCTGATCTGACGATCACCGTCGCGGGGATTGCTTCACTGCGTTCGCAATGACGCTGCCAAAAGCCTACAATCAGTGCTGTCTGCGGTGCGCGCCGGGCTTTATATTTCCTTGAACCAATGCTCATTGAGCTCGGGCTTGGTACATCGTCTCTCCAGCGTGATCGTCTCGCGTCAGATGAACCCAAGGGGAGTCTGCCCTCGCCCACCTGAACCCCCGGTTCAGGATGACGGCTCGGCGGCACTTGCAGACACCTTTCTACCCTCGTTCTGGTGTTGTTCTCATGATCGATATTGCCCTGGTCCTGGAGTTGGCCGCTTTGGGTTTGTGTGGCGGTTTTCTGGCTGGATTGCTGGGCATCGGGGGCGGCATGATCCTGGTGCCCTTTATCACCTACATGCTCAGTCACAGAGGGGTAAGTCCTGACCTGGCGGTCAAAATGGCGATTGCCACTTCGATGGCCACCATCATCTTCACCTCGGTTTCAAGCGTTCGCGCCCACCACAAAAAGGGCGCTGTGCGTTGGGACCTGGTCAAAGGTCTGGCGCCTGGAATCGTCTTGGGCAGCATGATCGGCAGCCTGGGGATTTTTGCCCTCATCAAAGGCAGCTCGCTTGCTCTGCTGTTTGCTGCTTTTGTGGGCTTTTCTGCGACGCAGATGTTTCTTGATAAAAAACCAGCCGCGGCACGTCAAATGCCAGGCCTGGCCGGACAGGTCGGTGCAGGCGGTGTGATCGGATTGATCTCCGGCCTGGTTGGTGCCGGCGGTGGTTTCATCAGCGTCCCCTTCATGACCTGGTGCAACGTAGCCATCCACAACGCCGTAGCCACAAGTGCAGCACTGGGCTTTCCTATTGCTTTGGCAAATGTGTCTGGGTACATCCTGGCCAGTGTCGGCATGAGCGATCTGCCGCCCTACTCTTTCGGCTACCTCTGGTTGCCTGCTTTAGGGGTGATTGCGTCATGCAGCGTGCTCATGGCGCCTGTGGGCGCGTCTGCTGCACACAAATTACCCGTCAAGAAACTCAAACGGGTCTTTGCCAGCGTGTTGTATGCACTGGCGTTTTACATGCTGTACAAGGGTTTAAGTCACTAAGGGGGCTCAAACCGGCGTCACGCACCACGGGGCTTGATCATG
This sequence comes from Limnohabitans sp., assembly GCF_038134685.1. GTDB lineage: Bacteria > Pseudomonadota > Gammaproteobacteria > Burkholderiales > Burkholderiaceae_C > Limnohabitans_A. The sequence goes on from NZ_JAYPVP010000003.1 coordinate 23,615, forward strand.
GACCAAGCCCATCCATAAGGCCCAAGCCGACAATCCGGCCAAAGCCATGCCCGCCAGGCGCATGCCCCAGCGGCCATCGCCCAAATTTCCTAATTTGAGAAGCAGCCATGGCCCGGCCCACAAGCTGACGCTGGAGCCCAAGGCAAACAGCGCCATCACCACAGCACCTTGCCAAACCTGGCTGGACAAGGCTGCCACCATCAACGCCGAATACAGCAAGCCACATGGCATCAAGGCCCAAAGCACCCCGACGATGGCTGGTGCTGCCATTCCCCAACGCTGATTGAATGCCCGAACCCTGGCCCACAGGCGACTGGCCGCCGTGTCCAGCCACAAGGGCTGACGCGCCTGTACCAGCAGCAACACACCCAGCAAAAAAGCGGCAACATGAAGCATAGTCCAGACAGGACGGAGCGCTGCGGATTGTGTCGTCAACCAACCCAAGCCTTGAACGGTAGCTGCAGCCAAAGCGCCCAGCGCACTGTAGCCCAACACGCGTCCCAACTGGAAGGACCACATGGCCTGTGTCCGGCGCTCACCGGCAGCTTGCCCAAAGCCTGCGCAAGCCGCGCCGCACATCGCAATGCAGTGCGGCCCACCGGCCAGTCCCATCACCAATGCCGTGATGGCCAAAGAACTTTGCATGAACCTATCCTCCAGCCCTCACCTAAAGGGCTGCTGGCGTGAGCTTAGATGATCTTGGAAAAGCGTGCCCGGTTACGGTCGGCCTGCAAGTAGCGGTCAAACACCATGGCGACACCGCGCACAAAGAACCAGCCCATGGGAGTGACCTGGATGCCCTGCTCCGTCACCTCGACCAGGCCCTGATCCTGCATCGCCTTGAGCTGAGCGAGCTCGTTGGCAAAGTACTGCTTGAAGTCAATCAGGCACGAAGCATTGATGGACTCGAACTGCAAACTGCCCTGGCACATGATGGCCATGATCACGTTGCGGCGAATGATGTCGTCACGCGTCAGCGCCAAGCCGCGTACCACGGGCAAGTGCCCCTGATCGAGCAGGTCGCAATATTCATCCATGGTTTTGGCGTTCTGACTGTAAGTCGAACCCACACGGCCAATGGCGGATACCCCAAGAGCGATCAGGTCACAGTCAGGTTGTGTGCTGTAACCCTGGAAGTTGCGATGCAATCGCCCCTGGCGCTTGGCCACAGCCAGAGCATCGCTGGGCAATGCAAAATGGTCCATGCCCACATACACGTAACCACCTTCTTCGAACGCTTCGATCGAGCGCGCCAACATGGACACCTTGGCGCCCCCGGAGGGCAGCTCGGCTGCATGGATACGGCGCTGAGGCTTGAAGCGCTCTGGCAAATGCGCGTAAGCATACAAGGCAATACGGTCTGGGCGCAGTTCATTGACTTGAGCCAGGGTACGGTCAAAGGACTCGGGAGTTTGCTGTGGCAAACCATAAATCAGGTCCACATTGACCGATTCAAAACCAAGTTTTCGCGAAGCCTCAACCAGCGCAAACACCTGCTCCACGGGTTGAATGCGGTGCACGGCCTTTTGCACGGCAGGGTCAAAATCCTGCACGCCAAAGCTCAAACGATTGAAGCCGAGTTCGGCCAAGACGGCCAGGCGCTTTTCGTCCACGGTACGCGGATCGACCTCGACGGAATACTCGCCCCCCGGTACAAAACTGAAGTTACGCTTGAGCATATGCATCAGTTCGCGCAGCTCGTCGTCGCTCAGGAAAGTGGGGGTCCCGCCGCCCAGATGCAGCTGAATGACACTGTGGCCTTGGCCCAGATGAGCCATGTGCAAATCCACTTCGCGGGTCAAGTAGCGAAGGTAGGTTTCTGCACGGTCTTTGTGC
>NZ_JAYPVP010000003.1:25460-37432 GCF_038134685.1 Limnohabitans sp.
CAGCTGCACCTCGCGCTCCAGGTACTTGAGGTACTCGGCGCCGCGCTCATGGTGCTTGGTGATGATCTTGTTGCAGGCGCAGTAGTAGCACAAGGACTCGCAAAACGGAATGTGCACATACAAGGACAGCGGTTGTGACCGGGCTGCCGCGCTGCCGCTGCGTTGATCGAGCGCCTGCAAATAATCCGATTCCGTAAAAGCCTCCACAAACCGGTCTGCAGTAGGGTAAGAGGTGTAGCGTGGCCCGGGGACATCAAAGCGGGTCAGCGATTCGGAGGTGATGGCACTCATGGTCGTGCTGCAGTCTGATCAAGATGGATGCCGTACTGTGACCTCTGAATCACTTTTCGGCCTTGATACACATCAACTTTTCCGGCGTTTTCACCCGAAATATGCACAATAAAGAGCTACGCAACATGCAGCGGGGCAAAACGTATTAAGCTAGCCACTTGATCTGGGGCAAACAAGCCCCTCACACTCTATGGACAAACAAAGCATCAAAGTCGCCTGCTCCAACTGCAACCTGCGTGAGTTGTGCATGCCGGTTGGCCTGTCTGATCAGGACCTGATCAAACTCGACGAGCTCGTGGCCACTCGCCGCAAGGTGAAACGCGGAGATACGCTGTTCAACAATGGCGACAAATTCACATCGCTTTTCGCCATCCGGACTGGGTTTTTCAAGACTGCATTGGCCACTGAGGATGGCCGCGATCAGGTGACCGGCTTTCAGATGGCTGGCGAGATCATTGGGCTCGACGGCATCGTTCACGATCGCCATACCTGCGATGCCATCGCCCTCGAAGATGCTGAGGTCTGCGTCATGCCCTTCGACCGGATTGAAGAGCTTTCACGCGAAGTCACTGCCCTTCAAAGCCATGTGCACAAGATCATGAGCCGCGAAATCGTGCGTGAACATGGCGTGATGCTTTTGCTTGGCAGCATGCGCGCCGAAGAGCGTGTCGCCGCCTTCCTGCTCAACCTGGTGCAGCGTTTGCATGCACGTGGTTTTTCCCAATCAGAACTGGTGCTGCGCATGACCCGTGAGGAAATTGGCAGTTACCTGGGCCTCAAGCTCGAAACCGTCAGCCGAACCTTTTCAAAGTTTGTGGAAGAAGGCATTGTGGAGGTCAAGCAGCGGCATGTTCGCATCCTCAACACACAGTCTCTGCAAAACCTGGTGAACAACCAATCGTCCTGTTCCAACTGCTAAAACTGCAAAGTATCGGTGTCACAAAAGAAAGAGCCCCAGCAGGGGCTCTTTTTTTCAGCGGCAGCAGGCTGTTTTGGCACAGTCTGCAGGTCGCTGGTTTTCCGGCACTGGGCAGCGGTTGACCTCAAACGGCGACATGCTGAGCATGGTGGTCAAGGCGCTGGACAAAATCGTCAGACCCCAAAACAGGAAAAAGCCGATGGTATAGACCGCCTCACGCGAAACGGCCAGCGGATGTCCAAACCAGGAAAGGTCCTGCGGATCCACCAAGCCAAACACCAGCACTTCCAGCAAACCTGCGACCAGGAAAGCCGGCCAGAGCACCCACATCACTCGTTGTCCCAACATATCAGTCTCCTTTTTGTTTCGATTGGACGACGGTACTTTTGATCATTTATTTTTTATCTTTGGCTTCGGGCATGACACCCGTAGCCGCATGGTTGCGAGCTTGCATGGCCGGCGCAGCTCCAATATTGCGCGCGCTGGACTCGTCCTCTGCCGGTACATAAGCTTGCGTGTTGATCACCGGATCCTGGGCTTTGGCAGCCAGATAATAGGTCACAAAACTGGCGATCATCACGACCACGGGGCCAAGAATCACCAGCCAGACATGGCCAAATCGCCACCATGGTTTAGACATTGATTGCGTCATGATTATTCCCTCCAAAGTCAGCGTGGAACCAGGAACATGGATTTCTCGCTCAAATGACCGACTTCCTGTCCTTGCGGATCCACAGACTGAATGTTGAAATGTATCGCGTGCGTGCCAGATGCAGCAGCATCGTAAGGCATTTGCAATCGCACGGTCACCCAGCGGGCTTCTGTGGCGGGCACATTGACAGTGTCTTCAGTCACGATTTGCAGCCCATTGATGCCCTCTGCGGTGAGTTTGAAATCGAGCGCATGCTCTGCTGCATTCATGAACTGGAGGCGATACACGTTCTCGACCTTGCCACCCTGAACAATCCTGGCCAATGCAGCACGGTCACGCACGACATCAACCTTGAACGGTGTGCGCATCAGCAGGGATGCAAAAACCGCAATGATGATGAGCCAGAGAATACCCGTGTAAACCAGCACGCGTGGCCGCATGACACGGCGCAGGGTCTGCTTGCCATCCCACTTGTTGACCATGGCATTTTGCGTGGAATACTTGACCAGTCCACGGGCGTATCCCATCTTGTCCATGACCGTATCACACACGTCTGCACAAGCACCGCAACCGATGCACTCATATTGCAGCCCCTGGCGGATATCGATACCTGTGGGGCACACCTGCACGCACAGGCTGCAATCCACACACGAGCCCAGATTCAGGGTCGACAGATCAGCCTTCTTCGAGCGCGCACCACGTGGCTCACCACGCTCTTCGTCATAGGTCACGATCAATGTGTCCTTGTCGAACATGGCGCTCTGGAAACGTGCGTAGGGGCACATGTATTTGCACACCTGTTCGCGCATGAAACCAGCGTTACCGTAGGTGGCAAAGCCGTAAAACAGAATCCAGAAAATACCCCAGGCGCTCACCTGCCCTGCGATGAAGTCGCCGCCCAATTGTTGAATCGGTGCAAAGTAGCCAACAAAGGTAAAGCCAGTCCAAAGGGAGAAAGCAATCCAGGCCAGATGCTTGCCGCCTTTGCGCCACAACTTTTTGAGACTGAAGGGAGCCGCATCAAGGCGCATGCGCGCAGACCTGTCACCTTCAAACTTGTGCTCGAACCAAAGGAAAATTTCGGTATAGACCGTTTGTGGACACGCATAGCCACACCACAAACGCCCCGCCACCGCCGTAAACAGGAACAGGGAAAGCGCAGAGATCACCAGCAGCCCTGTCAGGTAAATAAAGTCCTGCGGATACAGCACGATCCCGAAAATATAGAAGCGACGCGCGCCCAGATCGAACAGCACCGCCTGTCGTTGCCCCCACTCCAGCCAGGGCAAACCGTAAAAAATGATTTGCGTCAGGATGACCAAGCCCCAGCGCCACTTTGCAAACAAGCCCTGCACACTGCGCGGGTAAATCTTCTTTTGTGCGACGTACAAGGAAACCAGTTGTGTGCTGTCTTCAGCATCCACCTGTTTGGAAGCTTGCGAGGTGCTGTTTGAATCTTGTGAGCTCAATCTTTTCTTCCCGACAAAACAAAAAAGGGCACCCCGAGAGGTGCCCTTTGAATGTACGCTTACTTGGCGTTCGCGGTCTTGATATTTGACAAGCCCCAGACGTATGCAGACAGGACATGGATCTGACCTTCGGTCAACTTGTCTTTCCATGCTGGCATCACGCCATGCTTGCCATTGTTGATACGCTCAACAATCGCGTTTTCGCCGTAGCCGTGCAGCCAGACGTCATCGGTCAGGTTGGGCGCACCCATGGCCTGCATGCCTTTGCCGTCCATACCGTGACAGGCAGCACAGGCGCCCCATTTGGACTTGCCCAAAGCGGCCTTGACGGAGTCATTGGGCGCGCCAGACAGACTCAAAACATAGTGAGCCAGGTTGCGCACATCGTCAGGCGAACCCACTGCAGCAGCCATCGGAGGCATCATGCCTTGACGACCATTGACCAGGGTTTCCTTGATCGCCTCGGGAGCACCGCCCCAGAGCCAGTCGCCATCCGCCAAATTGGGGAAGCCCTTGCTGCCGCGCGCATCAGAACCGTGGCACTGGGCACAATTGTTCATGAACAGGCGGTCACCAATGGCCATGGCTTGCGGATCCTTGGCCACTTCTTCCACGGCCATGCCCGAGAACTTGGCATACACCGGTGCCACTTGCTCATTGCCTTTGGCCATTTCGGCGTCCCACTGGCCATGTGAAGACCAGCCGAATTTGCCGCCGAAAGAGCCCGCACCGGGGTACATCGCCAGGTACAACAGGGCAAACACAATGGTGATCAGAAACAGCCCCACCCACCAGCGCGGCAGAGGGTTGTTCATTTCACGCAGGTCGCCGTCCCAGACGTGACCCGTGGTGTTGTCGTTGGCCGTCATGGCCTTGGCTTTGCCCGAGAACCACAGGAGCAAGAGACAGGCGATGATGCTGACCAGGGTGATCCCGGCCACATAGAGAGACCAGAAGTTGCTGATGAAGTCACTCATTTTTATTCCTTGTATTTGTGGAAAGGGAACCGCGTTCAGTCATCGTTGCGCAACAGGTGCTGAGCAGCTTCGTCAAACTTGGCCTTGTTACGGCCAGACCAAGCCCACCAGACAATGCCCAAAAAGGCAATGAAGGTCAGCACAGTCACGATCGAGCGAGCAGTATTGATGTCCATACAGTTCCCCTGTCACTTCACTTGCGATGGATGCCCAAAACCTGCAGGTAAGCGATGACCGCTTCCATTTCGGTTTTGCCTTTGACCTCTTCAGGCGCCTTGGCGATTTCTTCATCGCTGTATGGCGCGCCCAAGGTACGCAGACCCTTCATGTGTGCGCCAATGCTCGAGGCATCCACCGTGTTCTTTTCCAGCCATGGGTAGGCAGGCATGATGGACTCGGGCACCACGTCACGCGGGTTGACCAGGTGAATACGATGCCACTCGTCGCTGTAACGGCCACCCACGCGCGCCAGGTCGGGACCCGTACGCTTGGAGCCCCACTGGAAGGGGTGGTCATACACAAACTCACCGGCCAGGGAGTAGGAGCCATAACGCAGGGTTTCAGCGCGGAAGGGACGAATCATCTGCGAGTGGCAGTTGTAGCAGCCTTCACGCACATAAACGTCACGGCCGGCCACTTGCAGCGCGGTATAGGGCTTGAGACCCTCGATCGGTTGAGTGGTGGACTTCTGGAAGAACAGCGGAACGATTTCCACCAGGCCGCCAAACAGCAGCACGATGAAGATCAGCACGATCATCAGGAAGTTGTTGGTTTCCACTTTCTCGTGGGAGAGACCGCCAGATTGATGGTTGTTTGCCATGTTGTTTTTCTCCTCAGGCGTGTGCTGTAACAGCAGGAATCTGCACTTCGGTGGAACGGCCCATGGTAGCCGTCTTGATGACGTTCCACAGCATCAGACACATGCCGCCCAGGTACAGCAAACCACCCACCAGACGCAACACAAAGAACGGCATGGAGGCTTTCACCGACTCGACGAAGGTGTAAGTCAGGGTACCGTCGGTGTTGATGGCGCGCCACATCAGGCCTTGCATCACACCGGCAATCCACATGGCTGCGATGTACAGCACGATACCGATGGTGGCGGTCCAGAAGTGGATTTCAATGGCTTTGATGCTGTACATCTTCTTCTGGCCAAACAGGCGCGGGATCAGGTAGTACATGGAACCCATGGTCACCAGGCCCACCCAACCCAAGGCACCAGAGTGCACGTGGCCCACGGTCCAGTCGGTGTAATGCGACAGGGCGTTGACGGTCTTGATGGACATCATCGGGCCTTCGAAGGTGGACATGCCGTAGAACGACAGGGACACGATCAGGAAGCGCAGGATGGGGTCATCACGCAGCTTGTGCCAGGCGCCCGACAGCGTCATGATGCCGTTGATCATGCCGCCCCAGCTGGGGGCCAGCAGGATCAGGGAGAAGACCATGCCAATCGACTGGGTCCAGTCAGGCAAGGCGGTGTAGTGCAGGTGGTGAGGACCTGCCCACATGTAGGTAAAAATCAGGGCCCAGAAGTGCACGATCGACAGGCGATACGAGTACACGGGACGCTCTGCTTGCTTGGGGATGAAGTAATACATCATGCCCAGGAAGCCTGCAGTGAGGAAAAAGCCCACCGCGTTGTGACCGTACCACCACTGCACCATGGCGTCTTGCACGCCGGCATAAGCAGAGTAGGACTTGAGGGCACCCACTGGCAACGCAGCGCTGTTGACCAGGTGCAGCAAGGCCACCGCAATGATGAAAGCGCCGTAGAACCAGTTGGCCACATAGATGTGACGCACCTTACGTGTGCCCACGGTACCGAAGAAGACCACTGCGAAAGCCACCCAGACCAAAGTGATCAGGATGTCGATGGGCCACTCGAGTTCGGCATATTCCTTGCCGCTGGTGTAACCCAAAGGCAGCGAAATGGCAGCCAACAAAATGACCAGCTGCCAACCCCAGAAGGTAAAGGCCGCCAGCTTGTCGCTGAACAGGCGCACCTGGCAGGTACGCTGAACGACGTAGTAGGCAGTGGCGAACAGGCCGCAACCACCAAAAGCAAAGATCACGGCATTGGTATGCAGTGGTCGCAGTCGCCCAAACGAGGTCCATGGAAGGCCCAGGTTCAGCTCCGGAAAGGCCAGCTGCGCCGCGACGATGACGCCGACGAGCATACCGACCACGCCCCACACCACCGTCATGATGGCGAATTGTCTGACAACGGTATCGTTGTAGACAGAGGCTTGCGTGTTGGCAAATTTCATTTTCACCTCGTATTTACACAAATTAACAGTCCGAGTGTCAGGGCTTTACAGCTCCAAACACTTGATGAATATCAATCGTTGCGCAGAATGCGCTCACCTTCTGCTTCGATGTCTTCAAATTGCCCCCTTTGGATGGCCCACCAGAGGCCTGCGAGGATGAAAAACACCAGAACGACCGACAAGGGAATCAGCAAGTAAAGAATATCCATGCTTTGTCCTTATGCATACTTCTAATCATTAAGAATTCTTTTGCTTCGCGTTCGTGGAAAGTCGAAGCGCATTGAGCACCACCACCAAAGAGCTGGTGGCCATGCCCAAGCCAGCAGCCCATGCCGGCAACATGCCCAAGAGAGCCAGTGGAATGCAGGCCAGGTTGTACACCAAGGCCCAAACAAGATTCTGACGTACGATCTTCATGGTCAAAGTGCTGTGCTGCCAAGCGTTCAGCAAATCGCGCAATTGCCCACCCAACAACACAAAATCTGCCTGAGCCTGGGCCAGCGGCACTGCTTGCCCCAGCGCAAAAGACACGTCTGCCCCAGAAAGAACAGGCCCATCGTTGAGGCCATCGCCCACCATGGCCACGCGATGTCCCTGCTTTTGCAGCGTTTGCAGCTGCTGCAACTTGTCCTGCGGGGTGCAAAGACCACGAGCCGACTCAACATGGAGTGCACGGGCCACGCGTTGCACGGCAGCGACACCGTCACCGGAAAGAATGCGCACATCCAGCCCCTTGTCCTGCAAGGACTTGACGATAGCGGCCGCATCCTCGCGCAAAGCTTCGTTCAACTCAAAGGTCGCCATCCAACCATGGGCATCAGCCAGGCTGACCTGCAATTGATCAGAGCTCAAAGCCGGGGCACCGCAGAAAGCTGCCGAGCCCAGGCGCAAGTCCATCGTCTGCCCATCCCGCTGCAGCCGCGCCTGCAGGCCCTGCCCTGACTTTTCCTCAAAGCCCTGGAGTTCGAGCGCCGCGTCTTGTGCAGGCATGGTCTGTCGCGCGTACGCCACCAAGGCGCGCGAGACCGGATGTATGGATTGCCTTGCCAGGGCCGAGGCCAAAAACACGGCCTGCTGAGGCGATACACCGTCGCGCACATGAACGCTCGACACAGTGAAGTCATCGCGCGTTAGCGTACCGGTTTTGTCAAAAATGACGGTATCGACTTCAGTCAAACGTTGCAGCGCACTCAGGCGCCGCACCAGAACACCGCCTCGGGCCAGAGCGCCTGCAGCGGCCAACATGGCAGAGGGCGTCGCCAGCGAAAGCGCACATGGGCAAGTGACGACCAGCACAGACACGGCCACCATCACCGCATGAGCCGGACTTTGCTGCCACCCGTACCATGCCGACGCGCTGGCTGCGATCAACACTCCCCACAAGAATGGTTTGGCCCAGCGGTCAGCCAACACAGCCACTTGCGGCTTGGTGACCGAAGCAGACTCCATCAGGTTCACGATTTGTGCAAACCGCGTAGCAGCCCCCACCTGTGTGATGCGTACCAGCACTCGGCCCGACAAGTTGTGGCTACCTGCAATCACGGCATCGCCCACGCCACGAGTCAAGGGTCGCGACTCTCCAGTGAGCAAAGCCTCATCCACTTCAGAATGTCCCGCTATCAAGACACCGTCGCCGGCAAAAGCCTGTCCGGGCAAAACCTCGATGACATCACCAACCACGAGCTTGCGAATGGATACCCTCTGCCATTGATCACCCACTTGTCGCACCACCTGATCAGGCAAGCGGTTCATGACCGCCTCCAACGCTCCTGCCGTCTTGTCGCGCATACGCAGCTCCAGCCAGCGCCCCGTCAGCAGAAAAAACACAAACATGGTCAGCGAATCGAAGTACACCTCCGAGCCAAACAACCCCTCGGGATCAAACGTCCCGAGGGAGCTGACCACAAAGGCGATCAACATGCCCAGTGCTACTGGCAAATCCATGCTGATCTGACGCTGTTTCAGGTCACGCCACGCATTCACGAAAAACGGTTTGCATGAAAACACCATGACCGGCAGCGACAACACCCATGATGCCCAACGCAGCAATCCAATCAAATTGGGAGAAATCTCGCCAGGCGCAGTGACATAGCTGGGCGTGGCGTACATCATGACCTGCATCATGCACATGCCCGCCACAGACACTCGCCACACCATCTGGCGCGCTTCGTGCCGACGGCGTTCATGGGCATGTACGTCGTTGGCAGGCAAGGCACGGTAACCTGCCTGGGCCGCAGCAGCCATCCATTGCGAGGGACGAGTAACACTTTCCTTCCAGGTGATGCGCCCACGGTGGCTGGCCGCACTGACCTGAACCTCTTGCACACCGGGGATGGCCTTGAGCGCCTGCTCAATCGTGATGGCACACGCCGCGCAATGCATCCCTTCAAACACAACGCTGGACGACCAGCACTCTGGTTTCCCGGGCGTTGTCTGGCTGAAAACTTGCCACTCCTGTGGCTCATCCAGCAATTGCCAGGCTTGCCGATCTTCTTCGGCCACAGTCAGGGGGGCTCCAGTCGTGGAGCTGGTGATATCTGTCATGCTCGTTACCTTAGAGGCATCGAGCTTGCAAAAGCTTGATGCACATCAAGACAGCATAGCGTCCAAGCGCCTAATCTGACATCATCCATCCACAACTTCACAGGAGATTGCCATGTACCAACGCATTTTGGTCGCCACCGATGGTTCCAGTCTGTCCAAAAAAGCCATTGCCAGCGCCATTTCCTTGGCCGCTACTTGTGGCGCAACGCTGGTCGCGGTCAAGGTCGTGCCCCGCTATCCGCAAGCCTACTTTGAAGGCGGCATTCCACTGAGCACCCAGGAAATCGCCAAAGTCGAGCAGCAATGGGCCGATGCTGCCAAAACAAGTCTGGACGCCGTGGCCAAAGCCGCTGGCGCCAAAGGTGTTGCCGTCAAGCCTGTGGTCGTCAAGTCCGATGTTGTGTCCGATGCCCTCATCGCTACTGCCAAGAAACACAAGGCCGATTTGATCGTCATGGCCTCCCATGGACGCAAAGGCATCAAGCGTTTGCTGCTGGGCAGCGAAACCCAACAGGTGTTGACCCACTCGCACATTCCTGTCCTGGTTCTGCGCTAAAAACCGGGCCCGCTGCTCGTTAAAAACGCGGCGGGCGCTTCTCCAGGAAGGCTGCAATTCCTTCGCGGTGTTCCTCGTGCGCTGCGTAATCGTAGGCACGGTCCAACACAGCGTCACTCAAACCCTGCGCAGCCAAGGCTCGCAGGGTTTGTTTGTTCAGGCGTGCGGAAAGTGTGGACAGGCTCAGCACTTGCTCTGTCATGCGTTCGACAGCATCGTCAAAAGACAAAGACTCTAGCGTTTGACACAGGAATCCATTGCCCAGCAAGCGCTCTGCCTTGAAAATCTGCGCCCCCAGCAACATCGCACGAGCCAGGCCATCGCCCAAAGCGCCGGCCACCAGCAAGGCTTCGCGCGGCGCCATTGGGAAACCCAATTTGCCAATGGGGGCACCAAAACGAGCGTCGTCTGTCGCTATGCGCAAATCGCAGCAGCTGGCCATCTCCACCCCGGCCCCCATGCAATTGCCGCGAATGGCGGCAATCACTGGAACGTCGCAATCCAGAATGGCTTGCAAACCGCCCCAGACCTCTTCTTCGTGAAAGGTGCGAAGCGCTTCGACATCGTGTCGAAACATCGGGTATTCGGAAATGTCCCCACCCGCGCAGAAGTGATCACCTTGGCCCTGCAGGAGCACACAACGCACATCGCTCCTGCAATTGAGCTCACCAAACACGCGCTTGAGGTCTCGCCACATCTGGCGGGTCATCGCATTGAAGCGCGCAGGACGATCAATCACTACCCGAGCTACAGCGTCTGCTTGCGACCAGTGAACCGATGCCTGATCAGCCATGCGCCACCTGCGCAGAGCGACCAGCCCACCACCACAAGAGCAAACCGCCCAGCATCATGGGCACGCACAGCCACTGACCCATGCTCAGGCCCAGCGAGAGCAAGCCCAAAAACGCGTCCGGCTCGCGGAAATACTCGGCTACAAACCGCAGCAAGCCGTAGCCTCCAAGGAAAACTGCCGCTACCTGCCCTGTTGCACGGGGCTTGCGCGCATACAGCCACAACACCACAAACAGCAAACAGCCTTCAAGCAAGAACTGGTAGATCTGCGAAGGGTGACGTGGTACATCCCCCGCACCCCGAAACACCATGGCCCACGGCAAGTCGGCAGCAGCTGCACGCCCCCAAAGTTCGCCGTTGATGAAGTTGCCTATGCGCCCTGCAGCGAGCCCTGTGGGCACACAGGGGGCCACAAAGTCCATCACCTGCAAAAACGGACGCTGCCGGCTTCGGGCAAACCACACCATGGCCACAATCACACCCAACATGCCGCCATGAAAGCTCATGCCGCCCTGCCAGACCGCAAACACTTCCAAAGGATGGCTCGCGTAATAGTCGGGTTTGTAAATCATACAGTAGCCGATACGACCGCCCGAGATGACGCCCATCACACCCAAGAACAGGATGTCTTCGACATCTTGCGCTTTCCAGGCTGACAGATTCACGAATGGCGGATGCTTCAAACGGCGGCGAGCCAGCAGCATAAAAAGCGCAAAAGCAGCCAGGTACGTCAGGCCATACCAGTGCACCGCGATGGGGCCAAGTTGCAGTGCAACGGGATCAAATTCGGGTTGGGTCAACATGGAACTACAAGGGAAAAAGGCCCCTTGCGGGGCCCTGGCATCGGAGCATCAGCCTTCAAGACGAGACAGATCGCGCACCGCACCTTTATCAGCCGAGGTGGCCAGCAAGGCATAGGCCTTGAGGGCGGCAGAGACTTTGCGCGGACGCGCCTTGGCGGGCCTCCAGCCCAGCTTGTCCTGCTCGGCGCGGCGCTTTTCCAGCTCCTCATTGCTCACCAACACGTCGATGCTGCGATTGGGGATGTCAATACGAATGCGGTCGCCATTGCGCACCAAGCCAATGTTGCCGCCCGCTGCCGCTTCGGGCGAGCAGTGACCAATGGACAGGCCAGATGTACCGCCCGAGAAACGACCATCGGTCAGCAGTGCACAAGCTTTGCCCAGGCCTTTGGACTTGATGTAGCTGGTCGGGTACAGCATCTCTTGCATGCCAGGACCGCCTTTGGGGCCTTCGTAGCGGACCACGACCACGTCGCCCGCCTTGACCTTGTCGCCCAGGATGTTTTCGACGGCTTCGTCCTGGCTTTCGACCACGTGGGCCGGGCCTTCGAACACCAGCAGACTGTCGTCCACGCCTGCGGTCTTGACCACGCAGCCGTCCTGGGCGATGTTGCCGCGCAAAACTGCCAAGCCGCCTTCCTTGCTGAAGGCATGCTCAAACGAGCGGATACATCCTTCAGCGCGATCGGTGTCCAGACT
>NZ_JAYPVP010000003.1:37442-46246 GCF_038134685.1 Limnohabitans sp.
GGCCAGCGGGTGGCTTGGCTGAAGGCCACTTGCGTGGGGATGCCGGCAGGGCCAGCCATGTAGAAAGTCTTGACCGCCTCGGATGGATTGCGGGCGATGTCCCACTGGTCCAGCGCGTCTTTCATGGTTTTGGCGTGCACGGTGGGTACATCGGTGTGCAGCTTGCCAGCGCGGTCGAGCTCACCCAGGATGGCCATGATGCCGCCCGCACGGTGGACGTCTTCAATGTGGTACTTGTTGGTGTTGGGCGCAACCTTGCACAACTGGGGCACGACCTTGGACATGCGGTCGATGTCGGCCATGGTGAACTCGATCTCGGCCTCTTGTGCAATCGCCAGCAGGTGCAGGATGGTGTTGGTCGAGCCGCCCATGGCAATGTCCAGCGCAATCGCGTTTTCGAAGCCCTTGAAGCCGACGGCGCGGGGCAGGATGCCGGTCTCGTCGTTCTCATAGTAGCGCTTGGCCAACTCGACGATTTTGCGGCCAGCCTGCTTGAACAGCTGCTCGCGGTCGGCGTGCGTGGCCACCACGGTACCGTTGCCTGGCAGGGCCAGGCCCAGCGCCTCGGCCAGGCAGTTCATGGAGTTGGCGGTGAACATGCCCGAGCACGAGCCACAGGTCGGACAGGCCGAGCGCTCGACTTCGGCCACGTCGGCATCGCTCACTTTGCTGTCGGCGGCCATGACCATGGCGTCGATCAGGTCGAGCTTCTTGATCTCGATGGTTTTGGTTTCGGGATTGGCCAAGCGAACGCGACCGGCCTCCATGGGGCCGCCCGAGACGAAGACGACCGGGATGTTCAGGCGCATGGCGGCCATCAGCATGCCGGGGGTGATCTTGTCGCAGTTGGAGATGCAGACCATCGCATCGGCGCAATGGGCATTGACCATGTACTCCACCGAATCGGCAATCACGTCGCGGCTGGGCAACGAATACAGCATGCCGTCGTGGCCCATGGCGATGCCGTCGTCCACGGCAATGGTGTTGAACTCTTTGGCCACACCGCCTGCAGCTTCAATCTCGCGGGCCACCAATTGGCCCAGGTCCTTGAGGTGCACATGGCCGGGCACGAACTGGGTGAAGGAGTTGACCACCGCGATGATAGGCTTGGAAAAATCGTCGTCTTTCATTCCTGTGGCACGCCACAGGGAACGGGCACCCGCCATGTTGCGGCCGGCAGTGGATGTTTTGGAACGGTAAGCGGGCATGACTGGCTCCAGCAAAGTCTTTTGGCGATAACGCTCTATTATTCCAGACGCCCGAACGCAAACAGGCCCGCACACGGCGGGCCTGCCACAAAAGTCGCGCTTGGAAAAGGCAAATTACAGGCCAATGGCGGCAATACCCGCCTTCGCAATCTGGGCATCCTCGTTGGACTTGACGCCGCTCACACCCACAGCACCAATGCAAGCGCCGTCTTTCATGATCGGCACACCCCCTTCAAGCATGCCCGAAATGCCAGGCGCAGACAGAAAGGAGTAACGACCACCGTTGATGACGTCTTCATACCCCTTGCTTTCGCGACGGCCCATGGCCGAAGTGTGCGCCTTGGCCGGTGCGATCTGCGAGGAAATGGCAGGCGCGCCATCCAGACGCTGAAAATGCAACAGGTGACCACCCGCATCGACAATGGCAATGCTGACCGCCCAGTTGTTGCGCTGGGCTTCAGCTTCTGCGGCAGCGGCAATGGCTTTGACGTCAGACAATTCGAGAACGGATTGAGTTTTCATGTGATTTCACAGTTTGGCTAACAAGAAGTTGAGCATACACGGGCGACAAGCCCTGATTGCTTCACCTGTGCGCAAAACTGAATTGCTCAATAGCCCCATGTGATCACGGTATTAACACCTTACCGAAGCCGGATGCCTAAAATGAAGGCTGGTTTTTAAACAGGAGTTGATCCGCATGAGCCGAATCACGACATCTTCCACTTGGGGCCACAGCACCGACTTGGCATCGCGCAATCGAGTACTGCGCAACACCTACTGGCTGCTGGCCTTGTCTCTGGTACCAACCGTACTGGGCGCCTGGCTCGGTGTGGCCACAGGCATGACCGCGTCTTTGGGTGGTGGCCTTGGCTTGATCGTTTTTCTGGGCGGGGCTTTCGGTTTCATGTACGCCATTGAAAAAACCAAGAACTCCGCAGCAGGTGTACCTGTCCTGCTGGCGTTCACCTTCTTCATGGGACTCATGCTCGCGCGCATGCTGGCCATGGTGCTGGGGTTCAAAAACGGCTCCGAGCTGATCATGACGGCTTTTGCCGGTACGGCAGGCGTGTTTTTTGTCATGGCCACACTGGCAACCACCATCAAACGCGACCTCTCGGGCATGAACAAATGGCTGTTTGTCGGCGCCATTGGCCTGCTGATTGGCGGCATCGTGAACGTGTTTGTGGGCTCGCCCGTTGGCATGATGGTCTTGTCCACGCTGGCCATCATCATCTTCAGCGCCTACATGCTCCACGACCTCAAGCAGATCGTGGACGGCGGCGAAACCAACTACATCAGTGCCACCTTGGCGCTGTACCTGGATGTGTTCAATGTGTTCCAGAGCCTGCTGGCCCTGTTGGGCATCATGGGCGGCGAGCGCGACTGACCGCAGTTGCTTCCAGCAAAAGGGCTCCTTTCAAGGAGCCCTTTTTACTTTGCATTGAGATCACCACGCTGCGCTCGTGATGACGAAGGGTATCAGGCCAGCTCGAACACCGCCATGCTTTCCACGTGCGCGGTATGGGCAAACATGTTGACGACGCCCGCCGACACGCACCGATAACCAGCCTGGTGTACCAACAAGCCCGCATCACGCGCCAAGGTGGCAGGGTTACAGCTGACATAAACAATACGCTTGGGCGGTATCCAGTCTTGGCACAACTCTGGCTGCTGATGCAATTCCGCCAAAGCCTTGACCAGGGCAAATGCGCCTTCACGGGGGGGGTCCACGAGCCACTTGTCGGCCACCCCATCGGCCACCAGCATTTGCGGCGTCATTTCGAATAGATTGCGGGCTACAAAAGAAGTTGGCGCCAAAGCTTGCGCCCTACCCGACTGGTTGAAGGCATAGTTCTGGTGAGAGCGCTGCACGAGCGCATCCGAGCCTTCAATGCCCAGCACCTCGCCAGCCTGGGTGGCAATCGGCAAGGTGAAATTACCCAAACCGCAAAACCAGTCAATCACACGGTCTGTTTTTTCGGCCTTCAGCAATCGCAGCGCTCTGCTCACCAAAACGCGGTTGATGTAAGGGTTGACCTGGGTAAAGTCTGTGGGCTTGAAGGGCATGGTGATGCCAAAGTCGGGCAAGCCATAGGCCAGTTGCGTCCCCTCATCGAGCAAATGCACGGTGTCCGGGCCTTTGGGTTGCAACCACCACTGCACGCCATGCTCAGCTGCAAAATCGCGCAACTTTTGCGAATCGCTGTCAGACAAAGGCTCCAGGTGGCGCAAGACCAATGCGGTAACCTCGTCACCACAAGCCAATTCAATTTGCGGACAAGTCTCTCTGGCCTGCATGCTGCCAATCAAGGCGCGCAAAGGCATCAGCATGGTGCTGACCTTGGACGGCAGGATGGGACACACCTTCATGTCTGCGATGTAGCGGCTCTTGCGCTCGTGAAAGCCAATCAGCACCTCACTGCGTTTTTGCACATAGCGCACTGACAAACGCGCGCGGAAGCGATAACCCCAGGCCGGGCCTTGGATCGGTCGCAGCAGAGACTCTGGCTTGACCTTGGCCAGGTGCCAAAGGTTGTCTTCCAGCACGCGCTGCTTGATGGCCACTTGGGCAGCCGGGTCGAGGTGCTGCATCTTGCAACCACCGCAAGCCCCTTGGTGCAAACCGAAGTTAGGGCAGCCGGGCGTCACACGCTGAGAGGACTCGCTGTGAATGTCTGTGACGGTGCCCTGTTCCCAGCTGTTTTTCTTTCGGCCGACCTTGACCTCGACCAGCTCACCAGGCAGTGCGCCTTCAATGAAAACCACCTTGCCATCGGGACGGCGGGCGATGCCCTGGGCATCCATGTCCAAAGAACGCACGCGCAACCACCCCTCAGGCAGCTGCTCTTGTTCGTTCAGTTCTTCCAGGGAAAGTCCATCGAGGACGTCGGGGGTGTTTGAACTCAATGCTTCACTCATGCCCCGATTGTCTCAGGCTCTGACGGGCTGCACGACGCTGCCCGTAAATTCAATGCACAGCTTAGCGTGCAGGCAACACGCGCATGGGGTCTACCGGCTTGCCCAAGCGGCGCACTTCAAAGTGCAGCTTGACGCGGTCGGCATCGGTATTGCCCATCTCCGCAATTTTTTCGCCCTTCTTGACGCGCTGATCTTCCTTGACCAGCAGTGCCTTGTTGTGGGCGTAGGCAGTGAGGTAGGTGTTGTTGTGCTTGAGAATGATCAGGTTGCCATAGCCACGCAGGCCGGCACCGGCATAGACCACCTGGCCATCTGCTGCGGCCACCACGGGATCACCAGACTTTCCTGTGATGTCGAGCCCCTTGTTTTTGGCTTCGTCAAAACCAGCAGCCACTGCACCATTGGAAGGCCAGATGAACCCCAGTCCTTCGTCACTGAGCGGTGCAGGTGCCGCCTTCGAGGCTGCAGCTTGTTTGCTGTCCTCCGTCGCTGCAGTTGACGCTGGAGGCTGCGCAGCGATCGGCTGCACAACCACACCCGTGCTTTCCACCACGGCACCAGGCTGGGCCACCCGCAGGACCTGGCCAACCTCAATCACATCCGGATTGGACAAATTGTTCCAACGCATCAAATCACGCCAGGTTTGGCCATGGTCCAACGCAATGCGATGCAAGGTGTCACCTTGCTTGACTGTGTAGTAACCAGGTTTACCTGCATTTTCAGCCCCCGGCATGGGAGCGCTTGAAGCGATCGTCGTCGTTCGGCCAGCCATGGTCCGGCTGCTGCTGCGGTCCTCCACTGGCGCTGGCACACGCGTGCTGGTACAGGCAGAAACAAGGATCAGTGCCAGAGCACTGGCACCAAAACGAAAAACATTTGGAGAAACAAACTTCATAGACCAATGATAACTTTCAGGCTACTCCCGATTTTAGAGGTACGAAATGAACAGCCTCCAAAACCTCTTTTTGAAACCCTGTGTCAGTGCGCTCAACCACCACCAAGGCCTGTTGGCCCTGTGCCGTCGCCGTAGGAGCGATCAGACGCCCCCCCACAGCCAACTGATCCAGCCAAGGCTGCGGCACTTGTTCGCCTCCGGCAGCAGAAATAATGCCGGCATAGGGAGCGCCTTTGGGGAAACCGATCATCCCGTCAGCAAAAATCAGGTGCACATTGGGCAAGCGCAGGGTACGCAGATTTTCTTTGGCTTTGTCATGCAACCCGCGCAAGCGCTCGATCGAGTAAACCTCTGTCGCCACCAAGCTCAATACTGCCGCCTGATAACCGCACCCTGTACCTATTTCAAGCACACGCCCCAGCTTGCCAGAACGCCCTGCTCGCAACAATTCAATCATGCGTGCGACCACGTTGGGTTTGGAGATGGTTTGCCCCAAACCAATCGGCAAGCTCGTATCTTCATAGGCCTGGTTGACCAAAGCGCTCTCAACAAACTGATGACGTGGCACCTGGTTCATGGCAGACAATACCGCCTCGTCAGTCACACCTTGCGCGCGCAACTTTTCCACCATGCGCGAGCGAACGGCCTGAGAATCCAGCCCCAAACCCGATGCGACCGCTTGAAGAGCTGGAGCTCGCGCAGAGACTGAAGTCTTGGTGACAGGCATCGTCTGAGCGCCCGTTCGCGTCGAGCCAGCACGTACCAAAGACGAGCTGACACGGTCCAGCTGAACAGGAAACCCGGGGCGCTTGGTCATGCCTGCCCCTTGGAAGACAAGCGAGCCATCGTTTGGGCCCAGTATCCCAAGTGATCGTGATCAGTCAGATCCACACGCAACGGTGTGATGCTGACGTGTCCGTGCTCAGTAGCATGAAAATCGGTGCCCTCCCCCGCATCCAGAGCAGGCCCCGCGCTGCCAATCCAGTACATGGTCTCGCCGCGCGGACTGATTTGGGTGATCACTGATTCTGCAGCGTGTCTGCGTCCGAGTCTGCACAGCCGGTTGTGCCCCAGCTGCTCATCGGGTTTATTGGGAATATTGATGTTCAAGAGCCAGGGTGCTGTTTGCACCAGACCCTGGGCATGCATCTGCGCAATGATGTCGCTTGCACGACGTGCACTGGCATCCAAATGCGCCCAACCCTTGTCAACTTGCGAAAAAGCGATGGCGGGGATACCGAAAAGATAGCCCTCCATGGCAGCCCCTACGGTACCAGAGTACACCGTGTCATCACCCATATTGGCGCCATTATTGATCCCGGATACAACCAGGTCTGGCCTGTAGCCGAGCAGGCCAGTCAGCGCAATATGCACGCAGTCAGCAGGTGTGCCGTTAACAAACCTGAAACCATTGTCTGCCTTGTGGACATAAAGAGGCGCATTGAGGGTCAGGGCATTCGATTTGGCGCTGTTGTTGTGCTCAGGCGCCACCACCTCGACATCGGCAAAAGTGCTCAGCTGAGCATGCAAGGCCGCCAGCCCTTCAGCACGGTACCCGTCGTCATTGGACAGGAGTATTTTGAGGCGTCGATCGGACATACCAAGATTGTAGGTGCTGCATGCAAAGTAGGATGACGGATCTCTTTAATCGCCCAATAAAAAAGCCCCTTTGCGTTTGCAAAGGGGCTTTCATGTCTGGGGTGGCTAATGGGACTCGAACCCACGACAACCAGAATCACAATCTGGGACTCTACCAACTGAGCTATAGCCACCGTAAGAGCGAGATTATAGCGTCTCCAGGCGCGGGTTTACCCTTTTGCTCAAGATATTCATTTGGGCATGGGTGCCATGACCTTGACCTTCAGACGTTTTTTGAGCTCATCCACATACGCTTGGCCTTGCGCCTGTCCCCACAGAGCCTCAAACTCCTGGCGGCTTTGCTCGGTCTGAGCAGCTTGCGCTTCACGCGGCAGCACCTTGTTCACACGCACCACGGCGTAACCCTCATCTCCCAGATCTACACCCGTCATTTGGGGCAACTTGGAGGGATCGACACGCAGTGCAGCCGCCACCACCGACTCAGGGACACCCGCGCTTTGCTGCCGAGACACCACCTTGACTGCACCCAACTGGGCTTGTTCGGGGTGTTGTTGCCAAGCCTTGAGCTGCGCTTGCGCCTGCTCACGCACCATCTGGACAGCGGCATCCCGCACATACAAGGCTCGCACCTGTGCCTGAACCTGAGCAAAGTCCTGCACTTTTGCCGCCTGGTGGTTCACCACACGCGCGGAAACCAGCGTATTGGGAGCAACCTCTACCGCCTCGGTATTGCGGCGCTTGGCAATCGAATCTTCAGAGAACAGGGCCTGCAGCAACTTGGCGTTGCTCAGCATGCCCTTGTCAGCTTGTATTCCCTGGCGAGTCACACCAGAGACTTTGCGGACTTCAAGTTTCAGTTTTTGGGCCACAGGTGCCAAACTATCCGACTGCTCGTAAACAGTATTGGAAAAAACTTCAGCCGCTTCGGCAAATTTGGCTTGCGCTTGCTGCTTGCGCAGGTCCGCTTCGATTTGAGCACGCATCGATTCAAAGGAAGGAACAGGCGCTTGCTTGACATCGGTCAGCATAAGGATGTGGTATCCAAAATCAGTGTGCACCACTGGGCTGACGTCGCCCTTTTTCATGCTGAATGCAGCATCTTCAAACGGCTTGACCATGGCACCACGGCCAAAGTAATCCAGATCACCGCCGCGGGTGGCCGAGCCTGGATCCTGGGAAAACTTTCGCGCCAGCTCTGCAAATTTGGCCGGGCTTTTCTGGAGTTCTTGCTGCAGCTTTTCGGCTTGAGCAAGCGCCTTGTCCTTATCAGCCTGGGATGCACTCTTGTCGGCCGCAATCAGGATGTGACTGACACGACGCTCTTCTTTCCCGCTCAGGCGTTGAAGGTTTTGCTCGTAGTAGCTTTTGACTTCTGCTTCGGGCAAACGAATAGCTGACGCCAGTTGGGCAGCATCCAGCACCACATATTCCACATCTGCACTTTCCTGAGTCCGGAACCTCTCGGAGTGCTTGTCGTAAAACGCCTTGAGGTCAGCATCACTGGCGTTAACCTTGCTGGCCACCTGAGCAGGTGTCCAGGTTTGAACCTGAATTTCACGGCGTTGGTAGAAGGCATTCAGCGCCACTTCGGTTTGCGCCAGACTGGCCCAGGACGTGCTGTCCAGGCCCTGTAGCACTTGCTGTTCGGACAAACCTTCACGTACCTGGCTTTCATACATCTCTGGCGTCATGCCTTGGGAGGCGAGCAGTTGTCGATAACGATCAAGGTCCAGTTTGCCATCGGCCGAGCGTAGTCCTGCAATCACGGGGTCCTTCTGCAGCTGAAGCGCCAGACGGGTATCCGTGGTCACAAGCAAGGATTGACGTGCTGCAACGCGCAGGATCTCTTCATTGACCAGTCGCTCCAGTGTCGCCATTTTGGCCATGGGTGAATCCAGCAACTTGGGGTCTACATTCGGCGAAGTTGAGCGAATACGGTCAACCTCGCGCTGATGCGCTGCATCCCACTGGGCCTGCGTGATGGCCTTGCCATCAACTTCAGCCACCGTCGCGCCGCGATCACCATCGCGGTTGTAGCCATCGACTCCGAGCAACACAAACGAAGGAATGATCAACAGAAACAACAGCCCCATCATGAGCTTGGCGTTGTTACGGACGGTATCGAACATGGCTGTCTCTCGGTTTTCAAACAAAAAAGGCGAACACCGTGGTTCGCCTTTGTG
>NZ_JAYPVP010000003.1:46346-118804 GCF_038134685.1 Limnohabitans sp.
TGGCTGTCTCTCGGTTTTCAAACAAAAAAGGCGAACACCGTGGTTCGCCTTTGTGCGGAGGGGGTGGTGGGTGCTGAGGGGCTCGAACCCCCGACCTACGCCTTGTAAGGGCGCCGCTCTACCAACTGAGCTAAGCACCCCTCCTTCAACTCTGCAATCAATTCAGTGCATCAGTCCAGAGATTTTAGCGGCGAAAACGCCCCATCCTTGACGTTGGTCGATATTTACCTGCTCAGGCAGCGGCAATCGCCTGTTCCAATGCCCTGCCCAGGTCCTGGGTACCAGCTGTACCACCCAGGTCGGGGGTACGAGGGGCTCCACTTCCGGGGCTCAGAACAGCCTCGATGGCTTGGAGCATGCAGTCATGCGCCGCTTTGTGGCCCAGAAACTCCAACATCATGGCGCCCGACCAGACCTGCCCAATGGGGTTGGCAATACCTTTGCCCGCGATATCGGGTGCCGAGCCGTGCACGGGCTCGAACAAGGACGGGAACTTACGATCCGGGTTGAGGTTGGCACTGGGCGCAATGCCGATCGTGCCTGTACAGGCCGGCCCCAGATCCGACAGGATGTCGCCAAACAGATTGCTGGCCACCACCACATCGAAAAAGTCTGGACGTTGTACAAAGTGCGCGGTCAGGATGTCGATGTGAAATTTGTCCACATTGATGCCAGGGTAGGCTTTCGCCATTTCTGCCACGCGCTCGTCCCAGTAGGGCATGGTGATGGCGATACCGTTCGATTTGGTGGCGCTGGTCAAATGTTTTTTGGGACGCGATTGAGCGAGCTCGAAAGCAAACTTGAGCACGCGGTCCACACCAACTCGGCTCATCACGGTTTCCTGCATGACAATTTCACGCTCCGTGCCCGGGTACATGCGCCCGCCAATACTCGAGTATTCGCCTTCCGTGTTCTCGCGCACGATGTACATGTCGATCTCACCAGGCTGGCGCGGGCTGCCATCCCGGCGCACCACGGGCGCAATGATGCCCGGCATCAAACGAGCCGGGCGCAGGTTGATGTACTGATCAAACTCGCGGCGGAACATCAACAAAGAGCCCCACAGCGAAACATGGTCTGCGATCTTGTCGGGCCAGCCTACCGCTCCAAAGTAAATGGCATCATGCCCGCCGATCTGGTCCTTCCAGTTATCGGGCAGCATCTTGCTGTGCTTTTCGTAATAGTCCCAGCTGGAAAAATCGAAGTGATCGAAGTGCAAATCGATATTGAATTTGCGTGCAGCCGCCTCCAGTGCGCGCAAGCCTTCGGGCATCACTTCCTTGCCAATGCCGTCGCCTGCAATCACAGCAATGCGATGTCGAGCCATGGAACTACTCCTTGATACTGAATAAATCGCCTCAGCGCGGCTTGGCGGGTCTGACCACCAAGCTCACCCCCACTGCCGTAATGGCCGTGCCCAGCAAGGTCAGCGTGGTGATCTGCTCGCCAAACAACACCCAGGCAATAAATGCGGTGGTGGGCGGCACCAGATACATCAAACTGGCCACCGAGGCCGCTGCACCGCGCTGAATCAGCAAGTACAACAAAGACGAGCCGCCCAACGTGAGGCCCAACACGGACCAGGCCATGGCACCCATGAGTTGGCCATTCCATTGCATCCCCTCGGGCTCCAGCCCCGCCAGGGGAATCGTCACTGCAGCTGCCGCTATCAGCTGCACCGTGTTGGCTGTACGAACATCACAGGGTTTGACAAATCGCTTTTGGTAAAGGGTACCCGTCGTGATGGCCAATAAAGCCATCACCGCCCAGGCCATGTTTTGCGGCGTGACATGGTCCAGAGGCGTCCCTTGGACAAATTTGCGTGAGACCACCATCACCAAGCCGACAAATCCCAGCAACAAACCCAACCACTGCCTTCGCGTGACGTGGTGTTGGCCTCCACCCGAGGCCATGGCTGACAACCAAATGGCAGTCAGCACGGGCTGAATACCCACGATCAGCGCCGACAGGCCAGACCCCATCCCGGCTTTCACGGCCGCCCAAACACCGCCCAAATAACCGGCATGCATGAGCACGCCCGTCACCGCCAGGTGCAAAAACTGCTTTCGCTCCATTGGCCAAGCCACTCGGGCGAGCACGATCCAGGGCAAAAAGCAAAGAATGGAAAAGAAATAACGCCAAAGCAGAAATGTGAATGGCGGGGCATAGGGCATGCCGTAACGTGCCACGATGAAGCCCGTGCTCCAGATCAGCACGAAGACAGCAGGCATGGCTTTGATCCACGCCGTGTTTTGGGAGTCTGTCATTGGACGCGTGCGCGAATCTCAGGCAGGGCTTTTTGCATGTAATAAACCATCGACCATACCGTCAAAATAGCAGCGGCCCAGATCAGAACTTCACCCCACAAACGCGAGTCCAGTCCGCCAGGCAGCATGCCGTCATAGAGCAAAAAAGGAATCGCCACCATTTGCACGGTGGTCTTGAGTTTGCCCACCATGTGTACGGCCACGCTCTTGCTGGCGCCAATCTGGGCCATCCATTCACGCAGGCTTGAGATGGCGATCTCACGTCCAATGATGATCAGCGCCACCAGCACGTGAACACGGTTCATGTGCACCAGAATCAAAAGGGATGCACAGACCAGAAACTTATCGGCCACCGGGTCCAGAAAGGCGCCGAAGGCCGAAGTCTGGTTGAGTTTGCGGGCCAGAAAGCCATCCAGCCAGTCAGTGACGGCAAACAGCACAAACATGACTGTGGCAATCAGGTTCTGAGTCGCCGCCAACATGCCTGGCAGGTAATAGACCCCGATGATGAGTGGGATGGCGACGATGCGCGTCCAGGTCAGAATCGTGGGAATGGTGAAAAACATGAGGCAATTGTGCACCAAACTCAATGCAATGCCTGGTAGATGGCCTCGGCCAATTCCTGCGAGATGCCCTCGACCTGTGCCAAATCTTCAACACTGGCCGCCTCCACCCCGCGTACGCCACCAAAACGCTGCAGCAGCCGAGCCCGTTTGCGGGGGCCAATGCCGGGAATTTCCTCGATCTTGCTGCCGCCCACCCGCACCTTGGCGCGCTGCGCCCGCATGCCGGTGATGGCAAAGCGGTGCGCCTCGTCGCGGATCTGCGCCACCAGCATCAGCGCCGCCGAGTCTTTGCCCAGGTAGACCTTCTCACGTCCATCGGCAAACACCAACTCCTCCAGACCGACCTTGCGACCCTCGCCCTTTTCCACGCCCACAATGCGCGATAGGTCCAGCCCCAGGTCGGTGAACACCTCGCGGGCCATGGCCACCTGCCCCTTGCCACCGTCGATCAGCACCAGGTCAGGCATGCGGGCGTTACCGTCGCCGGTTCTCAAAGCCTCGGCCAGCTTGCCGTAGCGGCGCGTCAGCACCTGGCGCATGGCGGCATAGTCGTCACCTCCGGTGATGCCCTCGATGTTGTAGCGCCGGTATTCGCTGCTTTGCATCTTGTGCTGGCGAAACACCACGCAGGACGCCTGTGTCGCTTCGCCCGCCGTGTGCGAAATGTCGAAACACTCGATGTGCAGCTGGTCCAGATCGTCGGGCGCCAGATCGAGCGCTTCGGCCAGCGCACGGGTGCGGGCCTGCTGCGAGCCTTCTTCGGCCAGCAAACGGGCCAACTGCAGCTCGGCGTTTTTCTCGGCCATCTCCAGCCAGGCGCGGCGGTGCTCGCGCGGCTGGTGCACCACGTTGATTTTCACTCCGGTTTGTTCAGTCAAGGCGGCAATCAGCGCTTTGTCTACCGGGGCGCTGAGCACCAGCACCAGCGGCACGGGTACACCGATGTAGTGCTGGGCCAGAAAAGCTTCGAGCACCTGCACATCGACCGGGCGTTCCACCTCGCCCTCCTCCAGGCCTTGCAAAGCCTGGGCATCGTCCACATGCGTTGGGAAGTAGGGCCGATCCCCCAGATGGCGCCCCCCGCGCACCATGGCCAGGTTCACACAGGCGCGGCCGCCCTGCACCCGCACCGCCAGGATGTCGGCATCGGTGTCGGTCACCGTGTCCACCGCCTGCTGGTGCAGCACCTTGGACAGCGCAGCGAGCTGGTTGCGCACTTCGGCCGCCTGCTCGAATTCGAGCTTCTCCGCGTGGTCCATCATGCGCGTTTCCATCTCGCGCATCAGCTCGCGCGTCTCGCCGCGCAAAAACTGCTCGGCGTGCTGCACATCGGCCTTGTAGGCCTCGGGGCTGATCAGGTTGACGCAAGGGCCGGAGCAACGTTTGATCTGGAACAGGAGGCAAGGCCGGGTGCGGTTGGCAAACACCGTGTCCTCGCAAGTGCGCAGCTTGAACACCTTCTGGATCAGCTGGATCGATTCCTTGACCGCCCAGGCGCTGGGGAACGGCCCGAAGTAGCGGTGCTTCTTTTCGACCGCACCCCGGTAATACGCCACACGCGGGTAATGCTGTGCCTCGGGCGCCGTCACCACGGCAGGCAGTGCCACGCGGCCATTGCCCGTGAGCTTGAGGTAGGGGTAACTCTTGTCGTCCCGGAACAGGATGTTGAAGCGCGGGTGCTGGGTCTTGATGAGGTTGTTTTCCAGCAGCAGCGCCTCGGCCTCAGAGCGCACCACCGTGGTCTCCATGCGCACGATCTTGCCGACCATGTGGCCGATGCGCGTGCCACCATGGTCCTTCTGGAAATAGCTCGACACCCGGCGCTTGAGGTTGAGCGCCTTGCCCACGTAGAGCAGCTGGTCCTGCGCGTCAAAGTAGCGGTACACGCCGGGCAAGGCGGGCAGCGCGGCGACTTGCGCAAGTAGAGCTTCATCGTGAGGGCTGGTCATGGTGCGTATTGTCTTTGAAAACAACAACGACAACACCGGCGACAATCGGCCCATGCGACACGGCCAACTCTGGGACATTTTCTGTACCGTCATCGACAACCACGGCGACCTGGGCGTGTGCTGGCGCCTGACGCGCCAGCTGCGCGATGCAGGTCAACGTGTGCGTCTGTGGGTGGACGACGCCTCGGCCCTGACCTGGATGGCCCCCGCCGCTGCTCAAGGCCTGGAGCCTGGCATTGAGCTTCGCGCCTGGACACAAGCTTCAGACCCGCAAGTGTTGGCCACCCTGCCCCCATCCGATGTCTGGATTGAAGCCTTTGGCTGCGAAATTCC
Organism: Limnohabitans sp.; assembly: GCF_038134685.1. GTDB lineage: Bacteria > Pseudomonadota > Gammaproteobacteria > Burkholderiales > Burkholderiaceae_C > Limnohabitans_A. Next base: position 51,462 of record NZ_JAYPVP010000003.1, read on the forward strand.
ACAAGCCTTTGTCGCCCACGGGGCAGCCACCCGCGCTGCGCAAGCTGCGTGGATCAACCTCGAATACCTCAGTGCCGAAAACTGGGTGGGCCGTATGCACCGCTTGCCCTCGCCGGTCATGAGTGGCCCTGCACGGGGCTGGACCAAGCGCTTTTTCTACCCCGGTTTCACTCCGGACACAGGGGGTCTTTTGCGCGAAGTCGACCTGCTCCAGCAGCAACAAAGCTTTGACCGCCGTGCCTGGCGGCATGCACACGCTCCAAAATCAGAGCCCAACGCGCTGCTGCTCAGCTTGTTTTGCTACGAACCCGCAGCGCTGCCCAGCTTGCTCAAGCAACTCGCGGGCACGACGCACCACTTGCTCGTCACCCCTGGTCGCCCATTAGCTGTGGTTCAACAAGCCCTGTCTAGCTGGCCTCAGGCACAAACACGCCCAAGCTGGAGTGCCTTGCCCTACACCGATCAAACCGGCTTTGACCAGATGCTCTGGGCTTGTGACCTGAACTTTGTGCGCGGCGAAGACTCCTTGGTGCGCGCCCTCTGGGCTGGTCAGGCTTTTGTCTGGCACATCTACCCCCAGGACGACCAGGCCCACCATGCCAAGCTCGAAGCCTTTCTGGATTGGCTGCAGGCCCCCGCCAGCCTGCGGCAGTTTCACCACATCTGGAACGGCCTGGAAACAGGAGACCTGCCGCCGCTCACACCGGAAAACCTTGCTCAGTGGGCCGATTGCGCCAGACGCGCACGTCAACGTGTGCTGGAACAGGAAGACCTGTGCAGCCAATTGCGCAGTCTGGCTGGCGAAAAAGGCTAAAATGATGGGTTTCGCACCTGTCACAGGTGCTACCTTTTCCTTTCCCCCACGGAAGCACCTATGAAAACAGCTCAAGAACTCCGCGCCGGCAACGTGATCATGCACGGCAAGGACCCTATGGTCATCCTGCGCACCGAATACCAACGCGGCGGTCGCGGTTCGTCCACCGTGCGCATGAAGCTCAAAAGCCTGATCGCCAACTTCGGCACCGAAGTCGTGTTCAAGGCCGACGACAAGATGGACCAGATCATTCTGGACAAAAAAGAATGCACCTACTCCTACTTTGCTGACCCGATGTACGTGTGCATGGACACCGAATACAACCAGTACGAAGTCGAAGCCGAAAACATGGGCGACGCCCTGAACTACCTCGAAGACGGCATGGAAGTCGAAGTGGTGTTCTACGACGGCAAGGCCATCTCTGTGGAACTGCCCACCAGCGTGGTGCGCGAGATCACCTGGACCGAACCCGCCGTCAAGGGCGACACGTCTGGCAAGGTGCTCAAGCCCGCCAAGATCGCTACTGGCTTTGAAGTGCCCGTGCCCCTGTTCGTGAACCAGGGTGACAAGATCGAAATCGACACCCGCACCGGCGAATACCGCAAGCGCGTCTGACCCGTTCAGCGTCCCATACAAAGGCCCTCTCAGGGCCTTTTTTATTTTCTTTGCCGCACAATGTGCGCATGAAGTCCACACACAACATCCAGGAAAGCGCCCTGCCCGATGCTTGGGCAGAACTTCAATCGCAAGCCAATCATGAGGACCTGATGAAACCGGAGTCCTACCGGCTGGCCTTTGCCGATCCGGAGTTTTTGCTGCGTCGTGAAACCCGGGGTATACGCATGCAGCTGGAACTGCTCAAACCCGATCTGGCCCAAAACAAAGTGGGCATTGAACACACCATCGTGGTCTTTGGCAGTGCGCGGTTTGTGGATCGCGAGCAGGCACAGGCCCAGTTTCAAGCCGCTCAAGCCAGTGGCGACCCCACGGCGCTTGCCCGTGCTCGCCTGGCCTTGCAAAACGCCGAGCACTACGAACATGCCCGCGAATTTGCCAAACTGGTGGCTCTCAACAGCGCCGGGCACCGCGAAGCTGACAAACTCTTCATTTGTACAGGGGGCGGTCCCGGCATCATGGAGGCCGCCAACCGCGGCGCGCAAGAAGCGGGTGTCCCCTCAGTAGCGCTGAACATCGTGCTGCCCCACGAGCAAAGCGCCAACCCCTATGTCACACCTGAACTGAGTTTCAAATTCCACTACTTTGCGATACGCAAAATGCATTTCATGATGCGAGCCAAAGCCTTGGTGGCTTTCCCGGGCGGTTTTGGCACACTGGACGAGTTGTTTGAAGTGCTCACACTGGTACAAACGGGCAAGGCCAAACCTGTGCCCATTTTGCTGTTTGGAAGCGCTTACTGGAAGCGGCTGATCAACCTGGAAGTGCTGGTGGAGTCCGGCACCATCAGCGCTGAAGATCTGGAGATCTTCAGCTATGTCGACACTCCCGAAGATGCCTGGCGCACCATCTGTGAGTTTTACTGCCTGCCCACAGCCAAGGAAAACTTCTGCCCCTACTGAGCGCCTGACTGAAGGCGATCAAGATCGCCTTCTTCACGCCCCGGCAGCAGACTTTGAGCCTGATCATCAGGCAAAGCATCAACCTGGCGCAGCGCGCGGTTCATCACATTCGTACGCGTCTGCGCCTGATCGAGCGTATTGAGCACGGTCTGCGTCTGGTTGCGCACCTTCGCCAGCACGTCGCCAAATTTGCCAAACTCGGTCTTGACTGCACCCAGCACCTGCCAGACCTCGCTGCTGCGCTTTTCAAGGGCCAGTGTGCGAAAGCCCATCTGCAGCGAGTTGAGCATGGCCAACAGCGTGGTTGGCCCTGCCAGCGTGACGCGGTGCTCGCGCTGCAACAGCTCCATCAGGCCGGGGCGGCGCAGCACCTCGGCGTACAGGCCTTCGGTGGGCAGGAACATCACCGCAAAGTCGGTGGTATGCGGCGGCTCCAGGTATTTGTCAGCAATCGACTTGGCTTCGAGTTTGACGCGTGCTTCCAGCGCGCGGGCGGCCAGTTCGGCGGCAGCCGCGTCTGCCCTGCCCTGCGCGTCCAGCAGGCGCTCGTAATCTTCGTTCGGAAATTTGGCGTCAATCGGCAGCCAGACGGGCTGGCCGTCGTCGCTGCGGCCCGGCAGGCGGATGGCAAAGTCCACCCGATTCTTGTCGCCCGGACGCGTGGCTACCTGAGTGGCGTACTGTTCGGGTGCGAGCACCTGCTCAAGCAAGGCGCCGAGCTGCGCCTCACCGAACATGCCGCGCGTCTTGACGTTAGTCAGCAGGTGCTTGAGATCGCCTACACCTTGGGCCAGTGAATGCATTTCGCCCAGGCCCTTGTGGACCTGCTCCAGCCGCTCGGCCACTTGCTTGAAGCTCTCGCCCAAGCGTGCCTGCAGTGTGGCCTGCAGTTTTTCGTCCACCGTCTGACGCATCTCGTCGAGCTTGGCGTTGTTGCTTTGCTGCAGCTGAGCCAGCTGGGTTTCCATGGTGGTTCGCATCTCGGTCAACCGACGCGCATTGGTCTCGCTGAGCATTTGCACTTGATGTGCCAAACTGTCCAGAAGGTTTTTCTGCAGCAATGCCACTTGCTGCGCCAAGGCATCGATTTGCTGATTTTGCGTGCGCGTGGTCTCAGCACCTTGCTGCAGCAGACTTTGCTGAAACAGCGTCAAGGTCTGCATGTTTTCCTGGCGAGAGTTGACTGCTGTCAAACTCACCTCTGCGCGCAACTCGCGCTCAAGTCGCTCGTTTTGAGACTGAAGAGCACTTTGCAGTTGTTGCAGCTGCTGCTCAACAGGTTGCAGATCAACATTTGCGGATCGGCGCAACACCAGCAAGACCCCTGCCCACAACATCAGCAGGAGCAAGGCCAAACCTCCCCAAAGGGCCCAATCCATCATGAGCGATGCCCTTTGGAAAAGAGGCTGGCGGGCATCAGATGAACCAGATGAGCGTCATGATGATGAACAAGGGCACCAGAATCGCCCCAGACCACAGCAAATAGCCAAAGAAGCTGGGCATCTTGATGCCACGGTCTTCCGCAATGGCTTTCACCATCAGGTTTGGCGCGTTACCGATGTAGCTGTTGGCCCCCATGAACACCGCACCCGCTGAAATGGCAGCCAGGGTGCTGGCACCTGCGGTCATGAGCATCTGGGCATCACCGCCAGCTGTGTTGAAAAACACCAGATAGGTGGGTGCGTTGTCCAGGAAAGAGCTGAGTGCGCCAGTGACCCAGAAATACATCATGTTGTTGGGCGAGCCATCAGCATTGGTCACTGCCGACACCACCGCACCAAACGGGCCGTTTGCGCCTGCTTTAAGCATGGCGATCACCGGAATGATGGTCAGGAAAATACCAGCAAACAACTTGGCCACTTCCTGCATCGGGCCCCAGGAGAACTGGTTGCTTTCATGCACCAGTGCAGGCGTCAACTTCAGCGAGAGCAAGGTCACCAGCACCAGGCCCAGATCACGCAGCACGCCTGGCAAGCCCATATGAGCACCGGCTACTTCAAAGTGAATATCGGATTTCCAGAATCCGCTCATCAACACCAGCCCCATCACGACCAGGAGCAAGGCAAAGTTGAAGCCCCCGTCAAAACCAATGCGTCGGGTGTCGGGCGTGGGGTCGCGAGGCATGACCTCTTCCTTGTGGTGATAAAACCACCAGTCCAATGCATAGAAAATGGCCAGCAGGGACCCCACCAGGAAAAGGGTCTCGGGGAAAATGTGACTGACTGTCCAGAAGAAATCCACGCCCTTGAGGAAACCCAGAAACAATGGTGGATCGCCCAGCGGTGTGAGGGAGCCACCAGCGTTGGACACGATAAAGATAAAGAACACCACCACGTGAGCCACATGTTTGCGGTTGTCGTTGGCACGAATCAGCGGGCGAATGAGCAGCATCGAAGCCCCAGTGGTCCCCATGAAACTGGCCAGCACAGCACCGATCCCCAAAATACTCACATTGAGCAAGGGCGAACCGTGCAGGTTACCTCGAATGTAAATACCGCCCGAGACGGTATACAAGGCAGTCAGCAACACAATGAAGGGGATGTACTCAGCCACCAGAGCATGTACAAAGTTGGAAGCCGCCTCCCCAGCGCCAAACACGACTGCAAAAGGCAACAAAAAGGCCAAAGCCCAGGCTGCTGCTACTTTGCCGAAATGATGGTGCCAAAAGTGCGGGACCAACAATGGCATCAAGGCAATCGAGAGCAAAATACCCGCAAAGGGCACACCCCAAAGAACAGACAGCTGTGCACCGTCAAATTCACTGGCATGCGCCAAACCCGGCAGCATACTCAGCAGCATGGCCGCCATGGGCCACGCGAGTGGTCGCAGATTGAACATGGGTACTCCTCCAGTGTATGAATAACTTCTAGGAACCCGATCTTAAGGGCTGATGAAAATCAGCCATTCTGGTCGAGCTCAAAAACCTGACGCAGATACGCCAGATATTTTTCATCTTCGCACATGCCTTTGCCCGGCGAATCTGACAGTTTGGCCACAGGCTGCCCGTTGCATCGGGTCATCTTGATGACAATTTGCAGTGGATCGTAGCCCAGATCGTTGGTCAGATTTGTGCCCACCCCAAAGGCCAGCTGGCAGCGACCATGGAACTGTTTGAACAACTCAATGGTGCGTGGAATGGTCAGCCCATCACTCCAGATCAGGGTCTTGGTCCGCGGATCCACACGGTTTCGCCGATAGTGCTCGATCATGCCCTCGCCCCAGGCAAACGGGTCGCCGCTGTCATGACGAGCACCATCAAACAGTTTGCAAAAGTACATGTCAAAGTCGCGCAAAAAGGCTTTGAATCCGTACACATCACTCAGGGCGATGCCCAGGTCGCCCCGGTACTCGCGCGCCCAGGACTCAAACGCGAACACCTGGCTGTCACGCAGGCGAGGCCCCAGAGCCTGACAGGCTTGCAGGTATTCGTGCGCCATGGTCCCCAAAGGGGTCAAACCCAGCATGTGCGCGAAGTACACATTGCTGGTGCCAGCAAACTGGCCAGTCGGCCCTGTGCCCAGACGGTCAGACAAAACACGCAAAACTTCTTCATGCCATGCCCGCGAAAAGCGACGACGGGTGCCGTAGTCAGCAATTTTGAGGGCCTGCAAATCAGCGCCCTGAAGTTGCGCAATTTTTTCATCCAGCCGTTGACGTCCATGCATCAAATCAGGCACGCGCTGGGTATTGCGGAAGTACACCTCGTTGACAATGGCCAATACCGGAATCTCGAACAAGATGGTGTGCAGCCAGGGCCCCGAAATGGTGATGTCAATTTCCCCCGTTTGCAAGGGTGTGACGGTGATGTACTTTTCGTTCAGCCGGAACAACCCCAGAAAATCGACAAAATCGCTTTTGATGAAGCGCAACGACGATAAGTAGCGCAGCTCGGAATCTTTGAACGACAAGCTGCACAGGGACCGGATTTCGCTGCGGATCTCGTCCACAAAGGGCGCCAATTGAACGCCCGGATTGCGACACTTGAACTTGTACTCGACCTGCGCACTCGGAAACTGATGCAGCACCACCTGCATCATGGTGAATTTGTAGAGGTCGGTGTCCAGCAGACTGGTAATGATCATGACAGGTACAAGGCCATCCGCTGGCGTACGGACACGGCTGGTTAGGGCTGAGGCTGCAGTTTAACGGATGACCCAGGCACAAGCACTTTCGACAACTGGCCACCACTCATGCGCAACACCTGGTCCGCATAAGGAGACAGAACTTGGTTTTGCTCAGCCACCACAAGCGTCACCCCACGGGCACGCAAATCGAGCAAGGCATCGCGCATGACCTGCACCAGCACAGGTGCAATACCTTCACACGGTTCATCAAGCAGCAACACCTGTGGCGAGGTCATCCAGGTGCGTGCCAGCGCGAGCATTTGCTGCTCTCCTCCACTCATTTGAGACGCAGGACGCTCCATCATCTCGCCCAACACCGGAAACCAGGCCAGGACATCCGACAAACGTTGTCGCGCTTGCTGACGACCTGCGGGCATCACGCCCACCCAGAGGTTCTCGCGTACCGTCAAGGCAGTGAACAACCGCCGGTCTTCCGCCACATATCCAAAGCCGACGCCAGCGCGTGCATGCGCTGGCAGCGCCGTCAAATCCTGCCCCTGCCACAGCAGCTGGCCCTGCGTGTCGGGCAACAAGCCCATCACGCTTTGAATCAAGGTGGACTTGCCTGCCCCATTGAGCCCTTGCAAAACCACCAGCTGACCAGGCAGCACCTCCAGATTCACGTCCCAAAGGGCTTGCGCGTGTCCATGCCATGCACTCCAGTGCCGCAACTCAAGCATGCTGGCCTCCGCGTTGCATCCATCCCTGCAAAGCATCGCCGAGATACGAAGCACGCACCTCGGGGTGCACGGCCACTTCTTGCGGCAAGCCATCGCACACCACACGGCCACGCATCAGCACAATCACCCTGTCTGCCACGCCAAACACGGCATCCATATTGTGTTCTGTATAGAGCACTGCCAGGCCTTGTGCCGCGCAGTCATGCACCAAAGCCATCATCTCGGCACGCTCTTCAGGGCCAAGCCCTGCAGCAGGCTCATCGAGTAAAAGCAATCCTTGCTCGCGTTGGCCTACGGCTTGCAAACCCGCCAGTGCCATAGCCAATTCCAGCCGTTTTTTGGCGCCATAAGCCAAACCCTGCACTCTCGCTTGGGCATGCGAAAACAAACCCACTTGCGTGAGCAAAGCCAGTGCAGGTGCAACCAGCTGCTCGTCGAGCCGATCCGCCCAGCTCAAGCCCTGTGGCGCCTTCAAACACAGCTGTAGGCTTTGCTGCACCGTCAAGGCTTCAAACAATTGAGCAACCTGAAAGGTCCTCGCCACCCCTTGCTGCAGGCGCTCATGCGGCGCCAAATGCAGCAGGGACTGACTGCGCCAGCTCACCTGCCCTTGCCTGACCTTCTGTTGTCCGGCAAGCGCAGCAAAGCACGTCGATTTCCCTGCGCCATTAGGCCCGATCAGGGCCACGCACTGCCCGGGGGCAACCTCAAAGCCGACATCATCGAGCGCGCGAACGCCGCCATAGCTGTGGCTCAGCCCTTGCACGCGCAATCCAACTGACCGCTCAGTCATGCGCGCTCCCCAGCGACAAGCGCCGCCAGCGCAAACCCATCACCCCTTGGGGAGCCAACAGCATGACCGCCACAATCAAGGCGCCCAACAAGCCACGCCAATATGCCCATGTTTGCGAGAGCTCTGCAGACGCCAAGGTCAACAAACCGCTGCCCAGCCAGGCTCCGGCCCATTGGTGCACACCTCCCAGCAATATCACAAGCAGGGCATCAACCGAGGTAGATACAGAGGCCACTGCAGGAAAGAGAGCACCTTTGAAGCTGGCAAACATGGCCCCTGCAACACCCGCTACCGAGGCACTGAGCACAAAGACCTGATAACGCATACGCTGAACGCGCAGGCCACTGGCCTGGGCCCGCAAAGGCGCATCGCGCAAGGCCTGCAGTCCAGCGCCCATGCTCGAGCGCACCCAGCGGCGCATGAGCCATATGCTGGCCAAAGCCAGCATCAGCAAAACAAGGTCTGCGATGCTGCGGTTGGCTGGCGTCACAAGCTGCAAACCAATCAGGCCGTTGTCGCCCCCCGTCAGTTCGGTCCACTGCGAAGCCAAGGCCCAGACAGACTGGGCCAAGGCCAGGGACAACATGGCCCAATACACGCCGCTGCTGCGCCGCATCAACCCGCCGAACGCAGCTGCAAAGGCCGCAGCCACCACCCCGCCCAAAAGCCAGGCCCACAGCCAAGGCCAAGCCGCATGCAGATGCGACAGCGCCGCCGCATAGGCCCCCAGTGCGAAAAACGCCGCGTGCCCGAAACTGACGAGTCCGCCAAGCGCCATCATGATTTGCAGGCTCCAGCCAAAGAGCATCAGCACCAAGACGTCTTCGAACAAGCTGCGCCCATAGTCCCCACCCTGCCACCAGCTCCACAGAGACAGCAGCAATACGCCTGTTACCCAGAGCGTCAGGCCCCAGGAGGCAGGCCGAAGTTCAAACACCTGCGCCTCTTCGACAGCATCTTGCGACATGCGCGAGCGGGCCAGCCCTTGTGGTCGCCAGATCAGAACCACCGCCATGGTCAAGAAAACCAGCACCAACGTGGCTTGCGGGAAAAAAGTCACCCCCAAGGCGTGAATCAGGCCAATCAACACGGCTGCAGCATAGGCCCCGCCAATGCTGCCCAGGCCGCCTGTCACCACCACGACAAAGGTCTCGACGACGATTTGCATGTCCATCTGCAAATTCGCGGGTTCCCTGGGCAACTGCAATGCACCCGCAAGCCCTGCCAAAGCACAACCGAGCACCACCACGCCCAGCATCAGGGGGGCAGGCCGCACCCCCAAAGCAGACAACATGGCAGCATCTTGTGTGGCTGCGCGCACACGTTGGCCCCAGAGGCTTTGTTTGAGCAAGACATGCAATCCCAACCACACCAGGGGTCCGAGTACCATCATCAGCAATTGCCAACTCGGGAAATAGGCCTCTCCGAGCGCCAAGGCGCCTTCCAGTCCCGGAAAACGTGGCGCAAACACTTCCTCCACGCCAAACACTGCCTGCATCGCGTCATGCATCAGGAGCGTCAGACCAAATGTGGCCAGCAGAGGATACAAGTGCGGCACACCGCGCATGCGACGCAAGACCAACAACTCCATCAGAGCGCCCGCGATTGCTGACGCTGCTGCTCCTGCCAGCATGGCCAGCAAATACCCCCAGACCGAAGGCTCATACAGCTCAAACCAGCCCGTCACTGCATGCGCTGCCACCAGCGCGCCCAGCATGAAGAAACTGCCGTGCGCAAAATTGACCACACGGGTGACGCCAAAAATCAGCGTCAGCCCTGCGGCCATCAAAAACAAAGTGGTGGCATGACTCAGCCCGTTGAGCAGCTGAATCGCCAGGCTATCCAAACCGGGCATGAAGTCCTTAGCGTAAAGCGCTTATTCCACCCAGTGGGTAAAAGCCGTGGCCGGTTCGCGCTCGGTTTCGAAGGTGTTGACCAGCGCCGAGGTATCGGCATAGCCCAAAGCCATGCCACACACCAGCATTTCCTGCTCCTGAGCACCGACAAAAGGCAGGATGATGTTGGCAAAATTGTTCCAGGCCGCTTGCGGGCAGGTGTGCAGGCCACGGGCACGCGCTGCCAGCATGACGTTTTGCAGGAACATGCCGTAGTCCAGCAAACTGCCACGGCCCATGACCTTGTCGATGGTGAACATCAAACCCACCGGCGCATCAAAAAACTTGAAGTTGCGCTGGTGCTGTTCGTGCATGCGCGCCTTGTCGCCCTTGCCGATACCCAACACACCATACAAGCCAAAACCGCAGGCCCTGCGGCGGTCGATATAGGGGCTCACCCACTGCTGGGGATAGTAGTCGTAAGCCTCGGCATATTGCGCAGCCAGGCCAGGGTCTGCCGTGACGGCGTCGTGGGCTGCGCAGACTTTTTGCACCAACTCGTCGCGACGCGCGCCCTGCAGCACATAGACCTTCCAGGGCTGGGTGTTGGTGCCGCTGGGCGCACGACCGGCCACTTGCAGCAAGTCCATGATGACATCGCGATCGACCGGGCGGCTTTCAAAAGCGCGCGCCGAAAAACGACTGAGCATGGCCGCATCCACGCTGGATGGATCAGCTACGGCAGTCTGCACTTGAGATTGAGGCAAAGCGGGTTGGGTCATGCCAAGGTCTCCGTCAAAGGTTTGAGTTTCTTGTGGCCGTCTTAAGCAAACTGGCGACTGGCCTTATTTTGCCAGCGTTGCCAGGATGAAAAGGCAACCTGCCAGGTCTGCACCTGCACAGCCACAGTGGTTTCAATCTGTCGGCCATAGCCCCCACCCATGCAAAACGCCACCGGCAAACGGTGCTCCCAAGCCCAGTCGAACACGCGCTGATCACGTTCTCGCATCCCTTCGCTGCTGACCTTCAGCCGCCCCAGCCTGTCACCCTCATGGGGGTCTGCACCGGCCAGATAAAACACAAACTGTGGCTGGAAGCGTGACCACATTTGCGCCAATGCCTCGTCCACCGCGGCCAAGTAGTGCTTATCTGTGCACCCATCGGGCAAGCCTATGTCCAAGTCGCTGTCGACCTTCCGAAAAGGAAAATTCTTCTCGGCATGGATCGACAGCGTAAACACGCTGGGGTCCGTGGCAAAAATACTGGCCGTGCCATTGCCCTGGTGCACATCCAGATCAACAATACCCACTTTGAGTACCTCCCGGCTGTGACGGGCATGCTCGGCCTGCATCAAACGAGCAGCTACCGCCAGGTCGTTGAACACGCAAAACCCACCCCCGCGCTCGGCGCTGGCATGGTGCGTGCCCCCAGCCAGGCTGCCGGCCAGCCCTTGGCTGCTCGCCGCTCTGGCGGCAGCAATGGTGCCCCCCACGCTGCGCACGGCCCGTTCGGCCATCTGCACAGACCAGGGAAAGCCTATTTCGCGTTGAATGTCATGAGCCAGCGTGCCCTCTGCCACTGCACGAATGTAAGCCGGGGTGTGCGCCAGGGCCAATTCGCCCACAGACGCTGCAGGAGCCTCGCCCCACTCCAGGCCGGGCAGTGCAAGCGCCAAGGCGTCGCGCAACAGACGGTACTTGGCCATGGGAAAGCGGTGCCCCTCGGGCAAAGGTAAAACAAAGTGGTCGGCGTAGAAGGCTTGCATGTCAGATTGAAGGCGAGTGGACATTTTAGAAAGTCCTCTCTAAAGCGCCCGCAAAGCCTTGCAATCCCCATTCAGGCCCCTATACTTCTAGTCATGCTGCACTGCAACATGCTGTATCGGCCCTCAGGCCAGTTTCAGCGCAGTCCCTTGAACCTTAACTTTTGGAGATTCACATGATGACCGCTGAACAAATCGCCGCTTCCAACAAAGCCAACATGGAAACCCTGTTTGGCCTGACCGCCAAAGCCTTCGAAGGCGTGGAAAAACTGGTCGACCTGAACATGACCGCCGCCAAGGCTGCCCTGGGCGAATCCGCACAGAACACCCAAGCCGCCATGAGCGTGAAAGACGCCCAGGAACTGCTGGCCCTGCAAGCCGCCCTCTTCCAGCCTCTGGCCGAGAAGACCGCTGCCTACAGCCGTCACCTGTACGACATTGCCTCCAACACCGGCAACGAATTCACCAAGGCTTTCGAAGCCCAAGCTGCTGTGGCCCAGAAACAGTTCGCTTCCATGATGGACACCGCGACCCAAAACGCCCCCGCTGGCTCCGAGTCCGCTGTGGCCATGATGAAGAGCGCCGTGACCGCTGCCAACAACGCTTTCGAATCCGTGCAAAAAGCCGTCAAGCAAGCTTCTGACCTGGCCGAGTCCAACTTCGCCGCCATGAGCCAAACCGCTTCTGGCGTTGCCAAGACCAGCAAAAAGCGCTGATCGACGAACCAGTTGTCTCCTCGGATCCTTTCGAAATCAGATTTCAGGGATCCATTTACAGGGCTGATCGCAAGATCAGCCCTTTTTTTTGTCTCTCACTTCAGCGTTTCTTCAGCGTTTGAGTGCAAGCAGTTTTTCGCGCAACTTGGGCAAGGCCACCAGCATGGCTTGACGACCTTGTTCGATCGAGCGCTCACGCGAAGCAAAGTCCGCACTGCCCACACCATTGAGCGAGGGCTGCACCACCACGTCGGCCTGGCGCAAGGCCAGTGCGTTGATTCTGCGTCCCATGATGGTGAAGGTCTGCAGCAAAATTTTGAAAACATCGCCCGTTTCGCCTGATTGCGGGTCGCTCGAAATGTCCACAGCAATCACAAAATTGGCCCCCATCTGCCGGGCTTGTTGCACCGGCACGGGCGCCACCAGCCCGCCGTCAACGTACTCTCGTTCACCGATTTTTACCGGCAGGAAGACGCCCGGTACGGCGCTGGACGCGCGCACGGCAGTGCCCGTGTTGCCACGTCGAAACACCACCGCATCGCCCGTGCGCAAATCGGTCGCCACAATGCCCAAAGGCAAGGACATGTTTTCAATCTGGCGGCCCTGCACTTGCTGGTTGACGTATTGCGCCAGCGCATCACCTTTGAGCGCTCCCCGGTTGAACAGCGGCAGGACCCAATCGGTGATGGCTGCTTCCTGCATGGCAACCGCCACCTGCCTGAGCTGAGCGCCACTCATGCCACTGGCGTACAAGGCAGCCACCAGACTACCGGCTGAGGTGCCTGCCACATACTGCGGGCGAATGCCTGCCTCTTCCAGCACCTGAATCACGCCTACATGCGCAAACCCTCGCGCAGCCCCCCCGCCCAGGGCCAAGCCAATGCGCACCTCATCTCCAGCGGGCAACGGGGTCACGGCTTCCCCGACCTCAGAGCGGGGCAGTTTGGGACTGCTGGCGCAACCGACCAGTAAAGCGACCCAAAGGAGCAAGCCCAGCCAGCGCATCGAGCGCCGACCGGAGCGTAAAACATCAGAAAAAACTGGCATGGGCAACACACTCACAATCTTCAAGACTGCGTATTTTGACGTGGGTGGCCCTGCCCCGTGTTCAGACAGCCTGCGGCAAACGGATCAAGTGATCAAAAGCACTGAGTGCAGCCTTGGCACCTTCACCCGCGGCGATCACGATCTGTTTGTAGGGCACGGTGGTGCAGTCACCAGCAGCAAACACGCCTGCTACGTTGGTGTGACCTTTGGCGTCCACCACGATTTCGCCGAACTTGCTCAGCTCCACCGTTCCCTTGAGCCACTCGGTATTGGGCACCAGGCCAATCTGTACGAACACACCCTCCAATGCCACATGGTGCTCGGCGCCAGTGGCGCGATCACGATAGCGAATGCCATTGACCTTGCTGCCGTCGCCTGTGATTTCGGTGGTCTGGGCATTGGTGTGCACCGTCACATTGGGCAAGCTGTTGAGCTTGGCCACCAACACGGCATCGGCCTTGAGGTGTTCGGCAAACTCGATCACGGTCACGTGTTCGACGATACCGGCCAGGTCAATGGCCGCCTCAATGCCTGAGTTTCCACCACCAATCACCGCTGTGCGCTTGCCTTTGAACAAGGGGCCATCGCAGTGCGGACAATAAGCCACACCTTTGTTTTTGTACTCGGCTTCGCCAGGCACGTTCACATTGCGCCAGCGAGCCCCGGTGGACAGGATGACGGTCTTGGCCTTGAGTGTGGCGCCGCTTTCGGTCTGAATCTGCACCAGCCCATCGGCGCCGGCTGGCACCAACTGGGCTGCACGTTGCAGGCCCATGATATCCACACCGTAGTGACGCACCTGCGCTTCCAATGCAGCGGAGAATTTGGGGCCATCGGTTTCCAGCACCGAGATGTAGTTTTCAATCGCCATGGTGTCGTTGGTTTGACCGCCCATGCGCTCGGCAGCCACACCGACACGGATGCCCTTGCGGGCGGCGTACACCGCAGCAGCAGCCCCAGCGGGGCCACCACCGACCACCAACACATCAAATGCTTCCTTGGCGCTGAGCTTGGCGGCTTCACGGCTGGACGCAGCGGTATCGAGCTTGGCCACGATTTCTTCCACACTCATGCGACCCGAGGCGAACACCTCGCCATTGAGAAACACCATCGGCACAGCCATGATCTGGCGCTCTTGCACTTCCTTCTGGAAAGCCCCCCCCTCAATCACCACAGTCTTGACCTTGGGGTTGAATATGGCCATGAGCGACAAAGCCTGCACTACGTCCGGACAGTTGTGGCAGCTCAGGGACATGTACACCTCGAAGTTGAAGTCACCGTCCAAGGCCTTGATGCTGTCGATCACGTCTTGCTCGACCTTGGGCGGGTGGCCGCCGGTCCACAGTAGTACCAGCACCAACGAGGTGAACTCGTGGCCAAGCGGCAAACCTGCAAAGCGCACGCCCAGGGTTTCGCCAGCCCGTGCCACCACAAACGAGGGCTTGCGTGCGTCTGTGCCACTGGTGTCGAGCGTGACTTTGTCGGACAGGCTGACGATGGTCTCCAGCAAGCTCTTCATGTCCACACCGGTCTCGCTGTCGTCCAGCGAAGCAATCAACGTGATGGGTTGGCGCAACAAACCCAGATATTGCTGCAGTTGGGCTTTGAGGGTGTCGTCCAGCATGGTTTTCTCCTTTTTCAGGGTGCAGAAATCCTGAGCCATGCGCTTGTGACGCTGGCCCCTGAGTTTCAAGGGTGGGAAATCGTTGAGTACAGCGCACGGATCGAGCCATGCGCTGAGGTCAACGCCCTGCATGCAGGGCGTAGGCTGACAGATTTAGATCTTGCCAACCAGGTCGATGGAGGGAGCCAGGGTCTTGGCGCCTTCTTTCCACTTGGCGGGGCACACTTCACCGGGGTGAGCGGCGGTGTACTGAGCAGCTTGCAACTTGCGCAGGGTCTCGGAAACGTCACGAGCGATTTCGTTGGAGTGCACTTCCATGGTCTTGATCTGGCCATGGGGGTTGATGATGAAGGTGCCGCGCAGCGCCAGGCCTTCTTCAGGAATGTGCACGCCGAAAGCGTTGGTCAGCACGTGGGTGGGGTCGCCGACCAGGGGGAACTTGGCCTTGCCCACAGCAGCGGAGGTCTCGTGCCACACTTTGTGAGAGAAGTGGGTGTCGGTGGTGACGATGTACACCTCGGCACCGGCTTTCTGGAAAGCCTCATAGTTGTTGGCAGCGTCTTCGATTTCGGTGGGGCAGTTGAAGGTGAAAGCAGCCGGCATGAAAATCAGGACGGACCATTTGCCCATCAAGGACTGCTCGGTGACTTCAACGAACTTGCCGTTGTGAAAAGCTTGAGCCTTGAAGGGCTGGACTTGGGTGTTGATCAGAGACATGGATTTTCCTTTCGAGGGTTACAAGGTTTGGGAACTGACAATGACCGTAATGGTATCGGAATAAAAGCAATAGAATAGACCTTATCGATTGATATTCACTATTAGTCCAATAGCGAGTGTCAAGCCCGAATAGCAGCCCACAACACGCACAGCCACCCCAACATAAAGGCGCCACCACCCCAAGGTACCAAACCCCGTGTGGCTTGCCAGTCCAACAACAGACGCACGTCAATGTTGATGCTGAAAAGCACAATACCCGTCGCAAACAACCCAGCTGCAGCGCACCAGGCTGTACGCTTGTTGCTGTGTGAACTCCACACCAGTGCCACCAGCATCGCCAACGCATGAAACTGCATCATCTGCTGCGCCGATGCAAAGCTGGCAGGAATGCCTTGGGCAAACACAGGCAAATGGGCGGCCATCGCCCCCAGCACCACGCTGGCCAAAGCAGACAGCGCTGCAAATACAGCCAGCAAGCGAGCAGGCAAAGAGAGTCGCCGAGTCGAATCCAGAAAAGCACTCATCCTTCAATCTCCTGAACTTTTTCGAACACCCTGACCAGCATAGGGCGGGTAAAGTCCGCACCGTTGTCATCACAGTGCGGTGCAAACGCCTGAGCAATTCGCACCAGCAAGTCCGCGTCAATGTCCAGATCAATGAACGTAGGTTTGAGCATGCGGGACTCGAACGCAGCAAAGTCCGCAAAATGAACAGGCTGCGTGAACCGAACCGCCTCGCGTTCTTGCCACAAGCCTTGGCGTGTGAGCCTGTCGAGTGCAGCTTGCGCGGCAGCGCGCACCACACCTTCGTCGTTGTAGAGGCGAACAATCTCGTTCAACGCGCCAGCGTATACCGGCTCGGACACATAAAGCAAACCGTCCGGCTTGAGCACGCGCCAGATTTCCTGCAGGGCCTGATCCATCTCAGACACCGGCACATGGTGCAGTGACTTGAGCATCATGGCCGCATCAAAACTCGCGTTCTCAGCCGGGACTTGGGCTGCAGATGCAAGTTCAAAGCGCATCCCGTCTACAGGCTCTTGCGCATTACGAGTCATGGCCCGCTCATCAAGATCAACCCCAAAATAACTTCTTCCGGGGACTTGTGCCATCCATTGCCGAGCCAACCGCGCGCGGCCACAGCCCAGCTCAAGCAAGCTTTGAACACCCGTTCCAAGACAACTCTGCAAAACCTCCAACTCATCGAGCACCACTGCCCCCTCATGACTCATACATGCTCCAAATGTTGATCTTGCTCAATATGCCGCAGCATAGCGCCACAGGCTTGCGATAGATCATGCTTCATGACTGAAATCGGATTGAAATGAACACATCCCAACAGGAGATGACCATGAAAGCATTGATCGACCTCTTTTCCACTGACTACGGCCTGATGAGCCTTGCGGGCATTTTGTTCATGATTGGCATGGGCGTGTTCTTTGTCCGCTTGTTCTTGAACAAGATCAAGTAATCCGGGCACCTGTCGCTGCCTTTCCTGCATCCATGCATAATTGACGTTTACGTTAACGTCAATTGAATCCATACACCAAGGAGCGAGACATGGACATTCAATGCAAGGTTTTCATCGTCACTGGCGGTGCATCGGGACTGGGCGAAGGCACGGCACGCATGCTGGCGGCCAACGGCGGCAAGGTCGTCATTGCTGACATGCAGGCCGAAAAAGGCGAAGCCATCGCCAAAGAACTGGGCGGCGCCTTCGTCAAATGTGACGTCAGCAACGAAGCCGACGGCCAGGCTGTAGTGGCCAAGGCCGTGTCCATGGGCAAACTCATGGGTTTGGTCAACTGCGCAGGCATCGCCCCTGCCGAAAAAACGGTGGGCAAAAATGGCGCTCACAGCCTGGCGGTTTACACCAAGACCATCACGGTCAACCTGATCGGCACCTTCAACATGATTCGCCTGGCCGCCGAGGCCATGTGCAAGAACGAACCCGAAGCCACCGGCGAGCGCGGCGTGCTGATTTCCACCGCCAGTGTGGCCGCCTACGACGGGCAAATTGGGCAGGCCGCCTACGCAGCCTCCAAAGGCGGTGTGGTCGGCATGACACTGCCGATTGCCCGTGACCTGGCACGCAACGGCATTCGCAACATGACGATTGCCCCCGGCATCTTTGGCACGCCCATGCTGTTTGGCATGCCCCAAGAAGTGCAAGACGCACTGGCCGCTGGTGTCCCCTTCCCCAGCCGCCTGGGTACCCCGCAGGACTACGCCCGCCTGGCCAAGCACATCTTTGAAAACGACATGCTCAACGGCGAAGTGATCCGCCTGGATGGGGCCATTCGTCTGACTCCAAAGTGATCACGCCTGAGCGGACAACAAAAAAGCGCCCGCGGGCGCTTTTTTGTTGAACTGATTCGAAGATCAGTAAGCCTGGCCCAGCTGGCTCAGGATGTGCGGGTTCTCCAGGGTGGAAGTGTCCTGCGTGATTTCCTCGCCTTTGGCCAGCGAACGCAGCAGGCGGCGCATGATCTTGCCGGAACGGGTCTTGGGCAGGTTCTCGCCAAAGCGGATGTCCTTGGGCTTGGCGATCGGGCCAATTTCCTTGGCGATGTGGTCGCGCAGTTGCTTGGCAATCGCTTTACCCTCGTCGCCGCTGGGCAGGGCACGCTTGAGCACCACGAAGGCGCAAATCGCCTCGCCGGTGGTGTCGTCAGGACGGCCCACCACAGCAGCTTCGGCCACCAGCTCAGTGCAGCTGACCAGCGCAGATTCGATTTCCATGGTGCCCATGCGGTGACCGGACACGTTGAGCACGTCATCGATACGACCGGTGATGGTGAAGTAGCCGGTGTTTTCATCGCGGATCGCGCCGTCGCCAGCCAGGTAGTACTTGCCCTTGAAGTCGTCGGGGTAGTAGGACTTCTTGAAGCGCTCCGGGTCGCCCCAGATGGTGCGGATCATGGAAGGCCATGGACGCTTGACGACCAGAATGCCGCCTTGGCCGTTGGGCATGTCTTCACCGGTTTCGCTGACGATGGCAGCCTGAATGCCGGGGAACGGCAGCGTGCAGGAGCCCGGCACCAGAGGAGTTGCGCCAGGAATGGGGGTGATCATGTGGCCACCGGTCTCGGTCTGCCAGAAGGTGTCCACGATGGGGCAGCGGCCGCCGCCCACGTGCTGGTGGTACCACTCCCAGGCGGCTGGGTTGATCGGTTCGCCCACCGAGCCCAGCAGGCGCAGGCTGGAGAGGTTGTAGCTCTTGGGGTGCACGGCGTCGTTGGCTTCGGCAGCCTTGATGAGCGAGCGGATGGCTGTGGGGGCGGTGTAGAAGATGGAGACTTTGTGATCCTGGATCATCTTCCAGAAGCGACCAGCGTCGGGGTAAGTGGGCACGCCTTCGAACACGATTTCGGTACCACCCAGTGCCAAGGGACCGTAGGTGATGTAGGTATGGCCCGTGACCCAGCCGATGTCGGCCGTGCACCAGAACACGTCGTCTTGTTTGAGGTCGAAGGTCCACTTGGTGGTCAGGGCTGCGTGCAGCAGGTAGCCGCCGGTGCTGTGCTGAACGCCCTTGGGCTTGCCGGTGGAGCCAGAGGTGTAGAGCAGGAACAGGGGGTGCTCGGCCTCGACCCACTCAGGTTCGCAGGTGGTGGCTTGCTTATCGGCCAATTCGGCCATCCACTGGTCACGGCCAGCGGCCATGGCAATGTCCATGGTGCCGCGCTTGACGACCAGCACGTTCTTGATGGAGTCGCAGCCGCCCAGGGTCAGGGCTTCGTCCACGATGGCTTTGAGGGGCAGCTGTTTGCCGCCGCGCACCTGGCAGTCGGCAGTGATCACGGCCACAGCACCAGTGTCTTCGATACGGTCACGCAGCGCCTGGGCCGAGAAACCGCCAAACACCACAGAGTGAGTCGCGCCGATACGGGCACAGGCTTGCATGGCCGCCACGCCGTCGATCGACATGGCGATGTAGATCATCACGCGGTCGCCTTTTTTGACGCCAATGCTCTTGAGGGCGTTGGCGTATTGGCAGGTCTTGGCCAGGAGCTGGCTGTAGGACACCTTGGTCACTTCGCCGCCATCGGCTTCAAAAATGATGGCGGTCTTGTCGCCCAGGCCGCGCTCGATGTTGCGATCCAGGCAGTTGTAGGACACGTTGAGCGTGCCATCTTCAAACCATTTGAAGAAGGGAGCATTGGACTCGTTGAGTACCTTGGTGAAAGGCTTTTTCCAGCTGATCAGCTCTTTGGCCAGGCGCCCCCAGAAACCTTCGTAATCGGTCTCGGCTTCTTTGCACAGGGCGTTGTAGGCCTCCATGCTGGGGATATAAGCGTTCTTGGCAAAGGCTTCGCTGGGTTTGTAGAGTTTGTTTTCGCTCATAGTGATTGTCTCCTGAATGACAAAACAAATATAACCTGCGCACTGTCATCGCTGGCTCTTACAAAGCACTGACTGACAGACAACTTGCAGTCGATCTCTCTGCGCCCGAAGCCACTGGCCCTAAAATCAAGGTTTATTTCGCGCACGCTTTTTTCGTATGCAAGAACCCACCCGCAAAAGCCCACTACGCCCCCTGCCCAACCTGATTTTCGCCAGCCGTTGGCTGCAGCTGCCTTTGTACCTGGGCCTGATTGCAGCACAGGGCGTCTATGTGTTTCATTTCTGGGTTGAGCTGGTGCACTTGCTCGAGGCCGTGTTCGGCAACCAGCACGCGCTGGACATTTTGGTCAGCAGCATTGGCTACAAGTCGGATGCCCCCGTCACCAGCTTGAATGAAACCATCATCATGTTGGTGGTTTTGGGTCTGATTGACGTCGTCATGATCTCAAACCTGCTGATCATGGTGATTGTCGGTGGCTACGAAACCTTTGTCTCCCGACTGAATCTGGAAGGTCACCCCGACCAACCCGAATGGCTGGACCATGTGAACGCGTCCGTACTCAAGGTCAAGCTCGCCACAGCCATCATTGGCATCAGCTCGATCCATCTGCTCAAGACCTTCATCAATGCCGCCAATTACGACGAGAAAGTATTGATCTGGCAAACCGTGATCCACATTGCCTTTTTGTTCAGCGCCATGTCGATTGCGCTGGCCGATCGCCTGCTGCCCCACCACGGGCCAGCCAAAGAACACCATTGATTTTTAACGCGAGTACCACCATGACCGTCATCAAGCAAAACGACCTGATCGAATCCATCGCGGGCGCCCTGCAGTACATCAGCTACTACCACCCCGCCGACTACATCGAGCACCTGGCCCGCGCCTATGAGCGCGAACAAAGCCCGGCTGCCAAGGACGCGATGGCCCAGATCCTCACCAACAGCAAAATGAGCGCACTGGGCCACCGCCCGATCTGTCAGGACACCGGCATCGTCAACGTCTTCCTCAAGGTCGGCATGAACGTGCGCTGGGAAGGCTTCACCGGCAGCCTGGAAGACGCCATCAACGAAGGCGTGCGCCGCGGCTACATGAACCCCGACAACGCCCTGCGCGCTTCGGTCGTTGCCGACCCGCTGTTTGCCCGCAAGAACACCAAGGACAACACCCCCGCCGTGATCTTCACCGAGATCGTGGCGGGCGACAAAGTCGACATCACCGTGGCGGCCAAGGGCGGCGGCTCCGAGAACAAGTCCAAGATGATCATGATGAACCCCAGCGACAACCTGGTCGACTGGGTGCTCAAAACCGTGCCCACCATGGGCGCCGGCTGGTGCCCGCCAGGCATGCTGGGCATCGGCATTGGCGGCACGGCTGAGAAGGCCGTGCTGCTGGCCAAGGAAAGCCTGATGGACGACCTGAACATGTACGAGCTGCAGGCCAAGAGCGCCCGCGGCGAAAAGCTCGACCAGGTCGAAGAACTGCGACTGGAACTGTTCGAGAAGGTCAACGCCCTGGGCATCGGCGCGCAGGGCCTGGGTGGCCTGACCACCGTGCTGGACGTCAAGATCAAGATGTACCCCACCCACGCTGCCTCCAAGCCCGTGGCCATGATCCCCAACTGCGCAGCCACCCGCCACGCCCACTTCGTGATGGACGGCTCGGGCCCGGTGTACCTGGACGCCCCGAGCCTGGACCTGTGGCCCAAAGTGGACTGGCAGCCCGACACCGAAAAGAGCCAACGTGTGGACCTCAACACCCTCACCAAAGAACAAGTGGCCAGCTGGAAACCCGGCCAGACCCTGCTGCTCAACGGCAAGATGCTCACCGGCCGCGACGCCGCGCACAAACGCATCCAGGACATGCTGGCCAAAGGCGAGCAGTTGCCGGTGGACTTCACCAACCGCGTGATCTATTACGTCGGCCCGGTCGACCCCGTGCGCGATGAAGTCGTTGGCCCCGCAGGCCCAACCACCGCCACCCGCATGGACAAGTTCACCGACATGATGCTGGCCAAAACCGGTCTGATCGCCATGGTGGGCAAGGCCGAGCGCGGCCCGGTCGCCATCGAGTCCATCAAGAACCACAAGTCGGCCTACCTCATGGCCGTGGGCGGCGCCGCTTACCTGGTGTCCAAAGCCATCAAGGGTGCCAAGGTGGTCGGCTTTGCCGACCTGGGCATGGAGGCCATCTACGAATTCGACGTGGTCGACATGCCCGTGACCGTGGCGGTGGACGCGGGCGGCACCAGCGCGCACATTACCGGCCCGGCCGAGTGGGAAAACCGCATCGCCAGCGGCGAGTTCAAAGGCATTGCGGTCAAGGCCAATTGATTCATTTGCCCGTCACTGCAGCGAAGCGTGGCAGTCCATGTTGAGCCCAAACACATGGATCACCACGCCGCTTCACGCCTCGTGATGACCGCGCCCAACCGTGCCCCCATCGGGGTGTTTGACAGCGGCATCGGCGGTCTGAGCGTGTTGCAGTCGCTGCTGACTGCCCTGCCCCACGAGCACTTTGTGTACCTGGCCGACAACGGCCATGCACCCTATGGCGAAAAAACCGATCTGTTTGTGCGCCAACGCTCACTGGCGATTGCGCAGCACCTGATCGAACAACACCATATCAAGGCTCTGGTGGTGGCCTGTAACACAGCCACAGCCGCGGCTATTCACGAGTTGCGCACACACTACCCGCATCTGGTCTTGATTGGTGTCGAGCCCGCGCTTAAACCCGCAGCGCAAAGCACGCGTACCGGTCGTGTTGGCGTCATGGCCACCCGTGGAACTGTAGGCAGCGAAAAATTCGCTCGCCTGCTCGCCAGCATGGACCCGGCTACACACTTCGAAGTCAAGGCCTGCAACGGTCTGGCCTTGGCGATTGAGCAAAGCACCCTGCCCGCACATGCCGAGCAAGCCCAGGCGCAAGTGAGCCAACTGCTCAGACAATACATCCAGGAGCTAGGCGAGTTTGGCTCGGCCCCTGGTCAGATGGATACGCTGGTGCTAGGTTGCACCCACTATGTGTTTGCGCAAGAAGAGTTACAACAGCTGGTGGGCGGTGAAGTGCGACTGATGTCGACCGGCGAAGCCGTAGCGCGCCAGACACATCGACAGCTGGAAGCTGCAAGCCTGCTCAGCCCTCAGGCTGCACCAGCCCAAGCCCACGGGCGCGTGGCGCTGTACACCACTGGTGATTTATCGGGCTTGAAAGCAGCCGCCCATCGCTGGCTGCAACTGCCAGCCGGCGACTGCCACCTGGCCAGCACGATTTAACCCTCCATCTACTGCAAAAAGCCCGCTGCAATATCGAGCGCCCGCAAGCGCAGTGCGGGGTCAAATATGTCGCACACCAGCATCAACTCATCGGCTTGCGTGGCGCAAAGTGGGACGCAAAGGCATAGGGCAAACCGCGCTGCGCCGCAAGCTGCGCAGAAAACAGGCTCGACCAGTACTGCAGTGGAAGAACACGCCAGCCCCGGCATATTTTGGTGCTCAGCCAACCAGTAGCGTGTAAAGCCCAGCTGCTCGGCGTGCTGTGCGGTTTGCACGGCGGTGGCAATGGCTTAAGCCACCGTACTGCCTTCGCGCACGGCCACAAGGTCCAGCATGGAAAGTTGTGTCTTGGTCATAAGTTTTGATGGTCTTGCGC
This sequence comes from Limnohabitans sp., assembly GCF_038134685.1. Classification (GTDB taxonomy): domain Bacteria; phylum Pseudomonadota; class Gammaproteobacteria; order Burkholderiales; family Burkholderiaceae_C; genus Limnohabitans_A. The sequence goes on from NZ_JAYPVP010000003.1 coordinate 75,146, forward strand.
CTTGCGGTGCCCACGCGCCACATCCACCGGCAGGAGCAGCAACAGGCCCAACGCAAACAACACCGCAGTGGACACCATGGCCAGACGGTGGTTACCACCCGTCAACCAGGTGATGAGACCATAGGACAACGGCCCCACAATGCTGGCCAGCCGAATGGCAAAAGTCCACAACCCGAAGAACTCGGCCAAGCGCACAGGCGGCACCAACATGCCGGCCATGGCACGACCCGCAGATTGGCTGGATCCCAGAAAGACACCTGCAATGGCTGCCGCCACCCAGAACATACCCTTGGTGGTCGACGCTGCAGCCAAAATACATGTAAGGATCCAACCCACAATCGTCCAGCCGAGGGCACGCTTGTGACCCACCACATCTTGCACATGGCCAAACACCAGGGCGCCGAGAAATGCAGCGATGTTGAGCACAAAAATCAGCACCATCGTTTCCTGCGGGGCAAACCCGATCACCTGCTCCGCGTAAATGGCTGCCAATGAAATGGCCACCGCCACACCCGCCTGGTAAGCCACTGCGCAGGCCATCAGCTGCCGGAAATCGGTATACCGTCGGCTCTCACGCCAAGTTTGGCGCAATTGGATCAAACTGGCTTTAAAGCTTTGTCCTTGACTGCTTGGGTTGGGGGCACTGTGCTCCTTCAACAACCAGAAAGTCACGCTGGCCGCAGCAGCGTACATGGCAGCCGTGATCAGCATTGTCACCGGCACAAACTGGGCTGCACTTTCCTGTCTGGCCTGCGCCGAAAGCACATAAGCCAAACAAATACCCAAAGTCAACATCCCCCCCAGGTACCCCAGTGCCCAACCCCAGCCACTGACCCTGCCCATGGCCTGTGGCCGCGCCAGCTCAGGCAAAAAAGCCGCTGTCAACGATTCGCCATAGGAATAAAAGGTGTTGGAAACAATGAGCAGCAACAAACCCAGAGCCACCTGCCCAGGACCGACCAGCGCCAAAGCTGCGGTCGAGGCCACACAGGCCACGGTGCTGATGAGCAACAGTCGTTTTTTGGCGGCATGCCGATCAGCCCAGGCCCCCAATGCCGGCATGGTGATCATCACGATTGCATACGAAACGCTCAGGCCCAACGTCCAGGCCAATGTGGCCCAGCTGGCCCCTCCCGCCAAACTACCCACAAAGTAGGCCGCAAACACCGCGGTGATGACCACGGTGGTGTACCCTGAGTTGGCAAAGTCGTACATCGCCCAGCCCAAAAGCTCCCGGGGCTTGACGCCCGGGTTCAGGCTGTTTGCAAACAAGGATTTCATGGCCGTGCTGGAATGCGTGGGGCCAGTGCGGTTCAGTGCAAATGGCGTGGGCGACGGCCACCGCCACCATGCCCGTTATTGCCGCCGCGCGGCGAGCGCCCCAGGTCCAGTGAACTGACCAAGTCGTTGAAACGATCGCTGAACAATTTATCGATCTCGGAGACCACACCACCCAATTGCGAGGCGTCAAAGTGACGCTCCATCATGTTGACCACGTCGTGCACCAGCAAGTCGCGCTGCGCCTGCATGATGGCCGCGGGGTCTGGCCCCACGAACAGCATCACGAAATCATCGCGTGCCTCTGCGCCACCGGCCTCGTCTTCGTCGTCAAATTCGGCATCGTAGAACGTGACTTCGATCTGCGCACCGGCTGCAGACAAGTCGTTGAGGTTCATGCACAGTTCATCAAGCACCTGGCGAAAATCGTCGTCGCCACGCACCGTCCAGCACATCTGCAGCTTGTGGCCAGCGGCATCAAAGCGCAAGCCGGGCTCTTCTTCGTAGAGACTGACCGCGCCCTCGCCCAGCGAGCGGGCGCCAGCGTATTGCCACAAGGGCTTGAGCGCGTCCTGCACAGCGGCTGCGGAGACCTCTGCGCGCAAAGGGACATCGCCGTGAACATGGATTTCGTAAGGGGTGGAGTAGCTGGGCATGATGGTCTTCCTGTGGTGCCCCGGACCGGAATCGAACCGGTACGCCCGTTAAAAGGCGGCAGATTTTAAGTCTGATGTGTCTACCAATTTCACCACCGGGGCACGCCCTCTATTGTGCCTGCAAGTTCAGCGCTTATAGATCCAGCCGCGCCTGACCATGGCCTTTTCGATCTCCACCGCCACAAACAGCACCCCTGCAAGCCCAAAACACAGCAGTAGCTCAAAGGCGGAAAGTGGCGCCGTCTTGAACACCTGATGAAGCCAAGGCACATACAGCACAGCCATTTGCAAACCGACACTCAGCAAAACCACTACAAACAAAGGCTTGTTGGACAACAGGCCTTGCGAAAACAGGCTTTCGCGTTCACTGCGCACAGCCAGCACATGCCCCAGCTGCGACAGGGTCAAGACGGTAAACACCATGCTTTGCCAATGCGTCCCTGCCCTCTCCATTGCCCAGGCTTGAGCCAGTACACAAAGACCTCCCATGAGCAGGCCTGCCCAAACCGTATGCTGCCAAATGCCTAGCGCAAAAATGCTTTCCTGCGGTGGTCGTGGCGGCCGCTGCATGGCTCCGCGCTCTGCCGGTTCACCCGCCAAGGCCAAGCCCGGCAAACCATCGGTCACCAGGTTGATCCATAACAGATGGATCGGCAGCAAAGGTATTGGCAACACCAAAAACGAGGCCAGAACCAGGGTCCAGATCTCGCCGGCGTTGCTGGGCAGGGTGAATTTGACGAACTTTCGGATGTTGTCGTAGATGCGCCTGCCTTCGCGAACCGCGTGAACCAGGGTGGCAAAGTTGTCGTCCAGAAGCGTCATGTGCGCGGCCTCGCGGGCCACGTCCGTTCCGCCCTGTCCCATGGCAATGCCGATGTCTGCCCTCTTGAGCGCTGGCGCATCGTTGACGCCATCACCTGTCATGGCCACCAATTCGCCTTGCTCTTGCAGCGCCTGAACAATTTTGATTTTTTGCTCGGGGTTGAGCCGTGCATACACCCGTACCTGTTTGACTTCACGCTCAAAGTCAGGCAATGACAGGGCTTGCAACTCACTGCCGGTCATGACCTTGTCGTTGCCGTCCATGATGCCCAGACGTCGGGCAATCGCCGCCGCGGTGGCGGGATGGTCGCCCGTCATCATCACCACACGAATGCCTGCAGCCTTGCAGGCCGCCACAGCCTCTTGTGCTTGCGGACGCGGTGGATCGATCAGCCCCACAAAGCCCAGAAAGCTCAGTTCGCACTCCGAGGCATCCAAATGGCCCGATGCTGGCAAGCCCGGTAACGTGCGGCACGCCAAGGCCAACACGCGCAGCCCTTGCCGGGCCAAGCCCCTGGCCTGCTCATGCAAAGCCGTGGCATCCAGATGCCGGCCACCTGTGCCGCCCCACAGCTGCGTGCAGCGCGGCACCACAGCCTCTGGCGCGCCTTTGACAAGCATCAGCACCTCATCACCATCCTGATGGAAAGTGCTCATGCGGGCACGCTCTGCACTGAACGGCAGCTCAGCGAGCCGTGGCCAGTGTCGACGATCCTGCTCCGGAGTCCAACCTTGCCCCGCAGCAAACTCAAGCAAAGCCGTTTCGGTGGGGTCCCCCACCCATACGCCCTGGGCGCCTCGCACGGCATCGTTGCATAAGTTCAAAACCTTGCATGCCTCTCGCTGCGCTTGAGCATCCGCAACGTCCAGCACATCCACATGCATCCGGTTCACCGTCAAGGTCCCGGTTTTATCGCTGCAAATGGTGGTGACCGATCCCAGGGTCTGTACCGCAGGCAAGCGCCGTATCAAGGCTCGGTAGCGAACCATGCGCGCGGCCCCCAAAGCCAAGGTGATGGTGACTACAGCAGGCAAAGCCTCAGGAATCGCAGCCACCGCCAGGCTGATGGCGGTCAGCAACATGGTCATGGGCATCTCGCCGCGCAACCAGCCAGCCAGGAACAACACTGCACATATGAACAACACCGCTACTGACAGTTTTTGCCCAAACGCGGCCAGCCGCTTTTGTAAAGGTGTTTTACCAACTTCCTGGTCCAGCAAGGACGCAATCTTGCCCAGCTCTGTACGCATGCCCGTAGCCACCACCAGCCCACGTGCACGCCCATATGCCACGGTGGTGCCTTTGTAGGCCAGGTTCAGCCGGTCGCCCAGCGCCAGGTCGCTCGACTGCAGTGTGGACAGGCTTTTTTCCACCACCAAAGACTCCCCCGTCAAGGTCGACTCATTGACCCTGAAGGACCACAAGTCCAGCAAGCGCAGATCCGCCGGCACAATATTTCCCGCCTCCAGATCGACCACATCGCCGGGCACCAGTTGCGTGGCATCGATCTGCCGCACCAGCCCATCGCGCACCACGCGGGTCTGCAGCGCCATCATTTGTTTCAGGGCCAGCATGGCCCGCTCGGCCCTGTACTCCTGCACAAAGCCCAACACCGCATTGAGAACCACAATCACGGCGATCGCCACCACATCCTGTGGCTCACCGATCAGTCCCGCAATGATGGCAGCAACCAGCAACACCAGGATCATGAAATCGGTGAACTGAGCCAGCAAAATACGCAAAGGATGCCGCTGCCCGGCCTCAATCAAGGCATTGGCACCCACATGCAGCAGCCGCGTCTGCGCTTGCGCAGTGGTCAATCCTTGATGCGCATCGCTGCCCAGTTCGCGCAGCAGGTCTGCCGGATCGTGCAAATGCGCGTCGGTTACGACCGCCTCAGGTACAGGTTCAGTGGTCATGCAGGTACATGAACAAAGTGTTCAGGATGTAAATGGCAAACAGCAGCAAGCTGATCCAACTCACTGTACGAAACGCTTTGGACACCGGACGCAAGATCAAGCCCACCACGGCCACACCACTCATCATCATGGCCGAGAAAGCAGAGACAGCGTGAGCAATCGACACATCGGAAAACAAGGGCCCAGGCAAATACGCCAGGTCATCCACGGCCAGGATGACCATGTTGAACAAATTGCTGCCAAAGAGGTTACCAATCGCCATGTCCACCGAGCCCATGCGCAAGGCTGCCAGCGTCACCGCCACTTCAGGCGCCGAAGTAATGGCCGCCACAAACAAGGTGCCCACGAAACTTTGCTGCCACTGCATCGCTTTGGCCAGCGCTTCTGCCACAAAGGGCAACAGCAAGGACGTCAACACCACGGCTGAGGCAGCCACAAGGTAGCGCCCCATGACTGCTCCCAGCGTCAAGCTGGCCAGCTCCGGGCTGTCGTCAGGGGCGGCGTCCGGCACCTGCTGCAGCTCATAGCGGTACAGCGAGCGCAAAGCCAAGGCATACAGCAGCACCAACAAAGGCGTGTACCAACCGACGTGACCCAAGGCCGGCACGCCCGCGTCGCGGTAGAACAGCAAGTTAAACCCCACAAAGCCAATCAGCGCAATGCTGTAGCCCGCAGACACCACATTACCCAAGCGGGCACGGGTAAAAATGGATTCTTTGCGGTACAGCAGATCCAACACCACAATGAGCAGCAGGTTGAAGACGCAACTGCCCATCACACTGCCCACTGCAATATCGGGCACTTGGGCTACTGTGACAGCAGACAAGCCACTGACCAACTCGGGCAAGGACGTCACCGTAGCCAACAGCACCAGCCCCACCCAGGTACGCGACAGGCCACTGATCTGTGCAATCACATCGCCGTAGTAGCACAGCTTGTAGCCGGCGTACCCGATGACACCCAGGCACACCGCCAGCAAAAACCAGATCAACCACACGTTTTGCACAAGCACTTTACTTACCTCGCATACGCCCGAGTGTAGGCCGTCCGCAAAATCGACACGTTTTGGCACAATCTAGCTACTCCCGAACCTCCCAAACAACCATGCAAACATTTTTCCCACACGGCTGGGGCCACTACCTGGCTGGCGGACTGCTCATTGGCGCAGGCGTCTCACTCATGTTTTTGCTGCTCGGCCGTATCGTCGGCATGAGCACGTTTTTCAGCTCCAGCTGGTCTTATGTCTCGCGCCTGCCCTACTTTCAACAAGCCCCTTTGGTGCAAACCCGTTTGTGGCGCCTGGTCTGTGCGATTGGCCTGGTTCTGGGTGCAGGTTTGTGGTGGTGGCTGTCTGGCCCTGAACAGGCCCAGCACACCCTGGTCAGCCCGGCCCGGCTGTTGGTGGGCGGCTTGCTGGTTGGCTACGGCTCACGCTTGTCCAATGGCTGCACGTCCGGCCACGGCATTTGCGGCCTGGCCAGCCTCTCGCGCCCCTCGCTGGTGGCGGTGCTGATCTTCATGGCCGTGGCCATTGTCACCGCCCGCGTATTTGCGTTCATCAGCGGAGGTGCCGTATGAAGCGCTTGCAACCTTGGGTCGCCATGTTGGTGGTGCTGGCCGGCGGCATGCTGTTTGGCTACGGCCTGGCCCTGTCCACCATGATTTCGCCCGAAGTGGTGCTGGGCTTTTTGACTGGCAACGACTATGGACTTACCCTGGTCATGGGCGGCGCAGTGGCCATCACCCTGGTGTGCTACCAGCTGGCCCCGCGCTGGATGGACAGCCCTGTCATGGACAAGCAGTTCATGCTGCGCGAAGCCAAGCTCGACCGAGACACCGTGCTGGGCTCGGTCATTTTTGGCCTGGGCTGGGGGCTGTGCGGCGTGTGTCCTGGACCGGCCATTGCTGGCCTGGGCGCAGGCAATATGGACATGCTGTGGGCACTGACCGGTATTTTTGCGGGCGCTTACCTGCAAGGCTGGTGGGCCAACCGCAAATCGGCCGCCTAACACCCACTAAAACCATCAGCCCAAAGGCTGCGGCATCAAAAACTCGCGGCTGATGCGCGCACCCAGCACATTCACGCGTTCCAGAAACTGCGTCAGGTAGGCGTGCAGGCCGGTGGCCAGAATTTCGTCAATGCAGCCAAACGCCAGTTCGGCGCGCAGGCGACCTGCATGGCGCAAGGTCTGGCTGGCGCTGTCGGAAGTGACCATGCTCAGGTTGCTCATGACTTCGTTCATGCTGGCATGCAATGAGCGGGGCATGTCCGGTCGCAAGATCAACAGCTCGGCCACCCGTTCGGGTTTGATCACATCGCTGTAGACCTTGCGATAGACCTCAAAGCCGCTGACGCTGCGCAAGATGGCACTCCAGTGGTAGAAATCAAACTCCTGCGCGGACTCAGGTGCAGCCATTTCAGGCACAGGTGCGCCAAAGTAGTCGCCCTTCATGGCGTGAAACTTCACATCCACCAAACGCGCGGTGTTGTCCGAGCGTTCAAGAAACGTGCCCAGGCGCATGAAGTGCAGTGCCTCGTCCATCAGCATGGTGCCCACGGTGACGCCACGCGAGAGGTGCGAGCGGAATTTGACCCACTCAAAAAACTGACCAGGGTCACGCTCGAACTCACGGGTCTTGAGCATGCGGTTGACCTCCAGCCAGGTCTGGTTCTGGGTTTCCCACACTTCGGTGGTGAGGGTGCCACGCACGGCGCGGGCGTTTTCGCGGGCGGCGCGCAGGCACGACACGATGGACGAGGGGTTGTCCTCGTCACGCACCATGAACTGGGTCACGCCTTCGGGCGTGATCTCGCCATGCAACGCCCGATAGGACGGCAGCAGCTCGCTGATGGACAAAATACCTTCCCAGCCCGCCTGCGCAGCAGCGGCAGACTGCGGCAGCATGGAGGTTTCGTAGCTCACGTTGAGCATGCGGGCCGTGTTCTCGGCGCGCTCCATGTAGCGCGACATCCAGAACAAATGATCGGCGGTTCTTGACAACATCTTGCGGTCCTTCGAATCTGTAATGGGGTGCGCTCAGGCTTGCAAAATCCAGGTGTCTTTGGTGCCCCCGCCTTGCGAGGAGTTCACGACCAAAGAGCCCTCTTTCAAGGCCACGCGGGTCAGGCCACCGGGCACCATTTGCACCGTGCGACCACTGAGCACAAAGGGACGCAAATCAATGTGGCGAGGCGCAATGCCGCTGTCCACATAGGTCGGGCAGCTCGACAGGCTCAGCGTCGGCTGGGCGATGTAACGCGAGGGATTGGCCAGCAGCGCTGCGCGGAATTTCTCAATCTCCGCCTGGCTGGCGGCAGGACCAACCAACATGCCGTAGCCTCCTGCCCCGTGCACCTCCTTGACCACCAGGTCTTTCAGATTGGCCAGGGTGTACTGCAGGTCCTCGGGCTTGCGGCACATGTAGGTCGGCACGTTCTTGAGAATGGGCGCCTCACCCAGGTAGAACTTGATCATGTCTGGCACATAGGGGTAGATGGATTTGTCGTCCGCCACGCCGGTACCCACGCCGTTGCAAATGCTCACATGACCAGCCTTGTAGGCCTCCATCAAACCGGCGCAACCCAGGGTGGAGTCGGGACGGAACACTTCGGGGTCCAGAAAGTCGTCATCCACACGGCGGTAAATCACATCCACCCGCTTGGGGCCGCGCGTGGTGCGCATGTACACAAACTTGTCCTTGACGAAGAGGTCTTGCCCCTCCACCAGTTGAACACCCATTTGCTGCGCCAAAAACGCGTGTTCAAAATAAGCGCTGTTGTACATGCCGGGGGTGAGCACCACCACCGTGGGCTCGGCCGTGGTGGCCGGGCTACTTGCACGCAAGGTCTCCAGCAGCCAATCGGGGTAATGCGCCACCGGGGCCACGCGGTGGCGGCTGAACAGGTCCGGGAACAGACGCATCATCATCTTGCGGTCTTCGAGCATGTAGCTCACGCCGCTGGGCACGCGCAGGTTGTCTTCGAGCACGTAGTACTCGCCATTGCCTGCGCTGTCCGGTGCCCGCACGATGTCGATGCCACTGATGTGCGAATAGATGTTGTTGGGCACATCCACACCCACCATCTCGGGGCGAAACTGGGCGTTGTTCTCGATCTGGTCGCGCGGGACAACCCCGGCCTTGAGGATCTCCTGGTCATGATAAATATCGTGAATGAAGTGGTTGAGCGCGGTCACACGCTGCACCAACCCGGCCTCCATGCTTTTCCACTCATGCGCGGGAATGATGCGGGGAATCAGGTCAAACGGAATCAAACGCTCGGTGCCGGAGCCGTCTTCATCCTTGTCCCCATACACCGCAAAGGTGATGCCGACGCGACGAAAAATGACTTCGGCCTCTTCCCGACGGGCCTGCATGGTGCCGTGGTCTTGCCCGGCCAGCCACTGGGCATAGGCTTTGTAATGGGACCGGACTTCGCCACTGTCTTTGCCCTCTGGCAGGCGGCTGTACATTTCGTCAAATTTACGCATCGCGTTTACTCCTGCCCAGAGCTTAGCAAGATGCGTACCCGTTTAACTTGACTGCCCTCAAGAAAGCACGTCAAGGTGGTGTGTCGTGCCAATACCGTCTGGCTTGCTGGCGCCAGCAATCGGTGCGCCCGGGCTCATCGCTGCGCCAATGCAGTGCGCCACATTGATCCGTGCGCACCACAGACAAACCCAAAGCGGCATAACGCGCCATGACCGCACCAGCCGGGTGCCCATAGCGGTTCATGTGTCCTGCCTGAACCCAGGACCAGCGCGGATCGACGGCTTGCAAGAATGCCTCGGAGGAAGAGGTCTTGCTGCCATGGTGCGGCACCAAAAGTACATCTACCGGTGCCAACACCGCATGCTCCAGCAGCTGCGCCTCTTGAGATGTCTCGATGTCGCCCGCCAACAGCACTGTACGTCTCCCGTTGGAGATACGCAGCACGCAACTGCCTGCATTGGTTGCAGCCCCCAGTTGTTCATAGCCGGGCAGCGGATACAGGAACGCAAAGCGCACCCCATCGCGCTCCCAACTGCGACCTTGCTCGCATGTGCGCAGCTCACGCACCCGACTGAGGTCTTCAGCTACGGTCATGGAGCTCCAGAGCGTGAGATCCGGGTAACGCATCAACACTGCGCGCACCCCGCCGGTGTGGTCGCTGTCGCGGTGACTGAGCACCAAGTCACGCAAGGGCTCTCGTGATCGGTCCAACCAAGGCACAAGAACCCTTTCGCCAGCGTCGCTGTACTCCGAATAGCGAGGCCCGGTGTCATAAAGCAAGGTGCCCGTCAAGGTCCGAACCAGCACAGCGTTACCCTGCCCCACATCGGGTGCCCAAACGTCAAACTCACCGTAGACCGGCCGTTCAGGCTGCCAAAACAGCAGTGGCAGCAACAAGGGTAGCCCCCACAGACGCAAGGCCATATCCCAAGGCCTCATCAGTAGCCAGGCACCACACAAAGCCGCCGCTGCCACCGGCCATGGCGGTACTGGCCACAACAGTACGGCCGAGGGCCACTGTGCCAGAAGATGCAGGATGTGCCACAGAGGCCACATCAACCAGGCACTGAGGTCCCATAAACCCGGCACCCACACGCCCAGCAAAGCCAGCGGAGTGACCCCGTAGCTGACCCAGGCAATGGCCAGTAAATTGGCCAGCAAACCGACCAGAGACCACTGCCCAAAGAACAACACACTCAATGGCGCCAGCGCCAGCATGATCACCCACTGCTCGCGCAACAACCTTCCAGCAGACACGCCAAACTGGTGCACATGCAACCACAAGCCCGCTTTTGGTGCGCCCGGATGCTGATCATGCGTCACAGACTGCGACTGAGCCAAGACACCAGCCCGCGACAACAGCACGCCCACAGCCACAAAACTCAACCAGAAACCTGGCTGCAACAAAGCCCAAGGGTCAAACAGCAACACCCCAAACGCACACCACAGCCACACCAGAGACCAGGGCCAGCGTCGCCCCGAATGCTGCAGCGCCATCACCATGCCCAGCATGATCACCGTACGTTGCGCGGGCACAGCCCATCCGCTGAACAAAGCGTAGGCCAATCCAATGCCCCAAGCCAGCAGCGCCGCCAGCCCCTGTACTGGCCAGCGCAACACCCAGGGCTTCTGCGCCAGGCCAGGCACTGTACGCACGCTCCAGCGCCACCAACGGAAAACCCAGGCACGCATCAGCCATACCAGCATGGTGATGTGCAAACCCGAGATGCTCATCAAATGCGCGACACCTGTGATCCTGAAAACATCCCAGTCGTCGGGCTGAATGGACGCCTGATCTCCCGTCACCAACGCCGTCAGCACGCCGTACACGGGTTGCAATTGAGGCCAGAGATGTCCTTTGGCCAACAAACTGTCGCGCACCTGTTGACGCCATTGCTCCAGACGGTAGCCCTGTCCTGAAGCGATCAACTCGGGGGCAGGGCCGTCGCGTGTGATGCGCACATAACCGCTTACACGCAAACGCCGCTCCCACATCCACAGCTCGTAATCAAAGCCTGAGGGATTGAGTTGACCATGGGGCGTTTTCAGGCGCAAACGCATGCGCCAACGCTGCCCGACATGGACATCCGGCACAATCAGCACCTGCTCCTCAGCGCTGTCCAAAGCTGAGCGACCGGGATACCAGCTCAGCGACAGACGTTCGGGCATCACAAAACCCGCAGGCAATCCGGGCACCCCTTGTTTAGGCACCAACGCGAACTGCTCGAGTGACAACACAAAACGCAGAGACTGCGCACCGCGTTGGGGCATGTTCGTGACAACACCCTGCACATCGAAGTCTCGCCCTTGGAGTTCGGCAGGCAAAGTGGGCAAGCGCTGAACCGCCAACCAGCCACTCCAGGCCCAGCAGCCCGCCATCACCAGCGGCAGGGCCAGCCAATGCCAAGCTCCACAGGCCAGCCGCATCACCCCCGCAAGCAGCAGCCCCGAAAGCACGAGCGCCCCCATATAGACCGCAGCTTCATACAACTGCGCTTGTTGAAGCTGCAACGCAACCCCGCTCACACCGGCCAAGGCCATCCCATGCCACCAAGCGCGCAAGCCATGGCGTTCTTGCCTTTGTTCAGGCATCTTGCTCCTCCCTGTTGGCCACACCGTCTGGCTGAAAAGAAACTGGCGCGGCTCTTGCTTTATTTGTTGACATTAAAGCAGCACCTACCGAGCCTGTCCATGTCCATCCACGTCGCCCTGCACCACGTCACCGAATACCGCTACGACCGCCCCATCCAGCTCGGCCCCCAGGTGGTGCGCCTGCGCCCTGCCCCGCACAGCCGCAGCCGCGTGTTGTCCTACAGCCTGCGCGTCGAGCCGCAGAACCACTTCATCAACTGGCAGCAGGACCCGTTTGCCAACTACCAGGCACGGCTGGTCTTCCCCGAGAAGACCACCACCTTCAAGGTCACCGTCGATCTGGTCGCCGAGATGGCGGTCTACAACCCGTTTGACTTCTTTCTGGAGCCCTCGGCCGAAACCGTGCCGCTGAGCTACGCGCCCGAGCTGCGCGAAGAACTCGCCCCTTATCTGGTTTGTGCGCCCGAACTGGCGAAGGCCCCGCTGTTCCAGAAGTACTTGGCGGGCATCGGCCGCGAAGAGCAACGCACCATCGACTTTCTGGTGGGCATCAACCAGAAGTTGCAAGGCGACATCGGCTACCTGATCCGGCTGGAGCCGGGTGTGCAGACGCCCGAAGAAAGCCTGAGCAAGCGCAGCGGCTCGTGCCGCGACTCGGCCTGGCTGCTGGTGCAGCTGCTGCGGCACCTGGGTCTGGCCGCGCGCTTTGTGTCGGGCTACCTGATCCAGCTCGCGCCCGATGTGAAATCGCTGGACGGCCCCAGCGGCACCGAGGTGGACTTCACCGACCTGCATGCCTGGTGCGAGGTGTACCTGCCCGGCGCAGGCTGGATCGGGCTGGACCCGACCTCGGGCCTGCTGGCCGGTGAAGGCCACATCCCGCTGGCCTGCACGCCGCAGCCCAGCAGCGCCGCGCCCATCGAAGGCCTGATCGACGAGTGCGAGGTCGAGTTCGGCCACGAGATGAAGGTCACCCGCATCTACGAGTCGCCCCGCGTGACCAAGCCCTACACCGAAGAGCAGTGGGCGCAGGTGCTCCAGCTCGGCGAACAGGTGGACCAGCAGCTGCAGGCGGGCGATGTGCGCCTGACGATGGGTGGCGAGCCGACCTTTGTGGCGGTGAACGACCGCGACGCACCCGAGTGGAACACCGACGCACTGGGCCCCACCAAACGTGGCCTGGCCACCGAGCTGGTGCACAAGCTGCGCGCCGAATACGGCCAAGGGGGCTTTCTGCACTTTGGCCAGGGCAAGTGGTACCCGGGCGAGCAGCTGCCGCGCTGGGCGCTGTCGATCTACTGGCGCGCCGACGGCGAACCCATCTGGCACGACCCGACGCTCTTCGCCGACGAGCGTGACGCCCACCACTACACCAGCGAAGACGCGCGCGTCTTCATGCAGACCCTGACGCGTAAGTTAGGGCTGAGCGACAAATACGTCGAGCCCGGCTACGAGGACACGTGGTACTACCTCTGGCGGGAACGCCGTTTGCCGGTCAACGTCGACCCGTTTGACTCGCGCCTGGATGACGAACTGGAGCGCGTGCGCCTGCGCCGCGTGTTCAAGCAGCAGCTGGACAGCGTGATCGGCTATGCCCTGCCGATCCAGGCCGGCGATGTGCAGCTCGGCGGCCCGCGCTGGTCCACCGGCCCCTGGTTCTTCCGTGACGAGCGCATGTACCTGATCCCGGGCGACTCGCCCATGGGCTACCGCCTGCCGCTGGACACCCTGCCCTGGGTCAGCGAGGGCGACTACCCCTGGCAGATAGAGCAAGACCCATTTGCACCGCGCAACCCTTTGCCCACGGCCACGATCCGAAAACAGCACAACGCAACCTGGGACAACACCCATGGCCATGCGCAGCCTTCACACGCCCACCTTCAGGCCAACACGCTGGACACGCGCTCACCCAGCCGCTTTGAATCCGCCGCCTGGATCACGCGCACCGCGCTGGTGGTCGAAGCCCGCGACCCCATGCGCGCCAATGGGCCCAAAGCCGAGCGCCAGCACGGTGGCCAGGGCTCGCAGCTGTACGTGTTCATGCCGCCGCTCTCGCGCCTGGAGGATTACCTGGAACTGCTCTCGGCCGTCGAGGCCACCGCCAGCACACTCGGCATGCAGATCGTGCTGGAGGGCTACCCGCCGCCACGCGACGCGCGTCTGAAACTGCTGCAGGTCACGCCCGACCCCGGCGTGATCGAGGTCAACATCCACCCCGCGCACAATTGGGGCGAGCTGGTGCAGCACACCGAGTTTTTGTACAAGGCCGCTTTCGAGTCGCGCCTGTCGGCCGAAAAGTTCATGACCGACGGCCGCCACACCGGCACCGGCGGTGGCAACCACATGGTGATGGGCGGGGCCACGCCTGCCGACAGCCCGTTTTTGCGCCGCCCCGAGCTGCTGGCCAGCCTGATCCTGTACTGGCACAACCACCCCTCGCTCAGCTACCTCTTCAGCGGCCTTTTCATCGGCCCGACCAGCCAGGCCCCGCGTGTGGACGAAGCGCGCAACGACCAGGTCTATGAGCTGGAAATCGCGCTGCGCGAGATCGTGGCCAACCGCAAGGTGTATGGCAACGACATGCCCCCCTGGCTGGTGGACCGCACCCTGCGCAACGTGCTGATCGACGTAACCGGCAACACCCACCGCAGCGAGTTCTGCATCGACAAGCTGTATTCGCCCGACAGCAGCACGGGCCGCCTGGGCCTGCTGGAGCTGCGCGCCTTCGAGATGCCACCGCACGAGCGCATGAGCATCGTGCAGCAGCTGCTGCTGCGTGCGCTGGTGGCGCGCTTCTGGGATGAACCCTACACCGCGCCCGTGACCCGCTGGGGCACCGAGCTGCACGACCGCTTCATGATGCACCACTGGATCAAGCAGGACTTTGACGATGTGCTCACCGAGCTGGGCGACTGCGGCTTCCATTTCGATCCGGCCTGGTTCGCGCCGCACTTCGAATTCCGCTTCCCCAAAGTGGGCAATGTCAACGTGGACGGCATGGTGCTCACACTGCGCAACGCGCTCGAGCCCTGGCACGTCATGGGCGAGGAAGGCGCGATCGGCGGCACCGTGCGCTATGTGGATTCGTCGCTGGAGCGCATCGAAGTGCATGTGAGCGGCCTCAACCCCTCGCGCCACAGCGTCACCGTCAACGGGCAAAGCCTGCCCCTGCAGCCCACGGGCGTGGCAGGTGAATGGGTCGCCAGCGTGCGCTACAAGGCCTGGAACCCGCCGTCTGCCCTGCACCCCACGATCGGCGTGCACGCGCCGCTCACGCTGGACATCGTGGACACCTGGATGAAACGCTCTTTGGGCGGCTGCCAGTACCACGTGGCGCACCCGGGCGGTCGCAACTACGACACCTTCCCGGTCAACGCCTACGAGGCCGAAAGCCGCCGCCTGGCGCGCTTCTTCCGCATGGGCCACACCCCGGGGCGCATGGCCGGGGTGCAGCCCACCCTGGGCGTGCCCGCCAGCCGCGAGTTTCCGTTCACGCTGGATTTGAGGTGAAAATGGCTACATGTCTGACACCCCACGTCCGTTCGAGCACACGCAGGAGCCGCCAGAGCTCATGAGCTGGCTGCAACTGCACGCCCCTGCCGCCCCCGATGGGCATTGGGACGAGTTGCGCGGCCAGCTTGAGCGTGGCAGCAGCAGTGCCGAACTGGACGCTGGGTGGGCTGCCTTTGTGCAACACCTGGGGCCCCAGGGGCTGGCCAGCTTGAGCCCGCGCATGCAGGAATTACAGCGCCAGGTGCGCGACAACGGCATCACCTACAACGTGTATGCACACAGCGAAAAGCCGCAACGGCCTTGGTCGCTGGATCTGTTTCCACTCATCATTTCGCCCACACACTGGCAGCAAATCGAGCGCGGCGTGCTCCAGCGCATGCGCCTGCTTGAACACATCATGGCCGACGCTTACGGCCCGCAAACCCTGGTGGCCAGCGGTCAGTTGCCTGCTGCGTTGGTGCAAGGGCATCCGGGCTACTTGCCCGCCATGCATGGTTGCCCGCCTGTGGGTGGGCGTTACCTGAGCATGGCCGCCTTTGACCTCGCTCGCGGGCCGGACGGCCTGTGGTGGCTGCTGTCGCAACGTACGCAAGCCCCCTCCGGCTTGGGCTACCTGCTGGAAAACCGGCTCATCATCTCCCGTTTGTTCACGCAAGGGTTTGAGCATTTGTCAGTGCAGCGCCTGGCCAGTACCTATCAAGCCCTGGTCAATGGCCTCAAAGCCCGCTGTCCTCTGCCTGCAGGCGAGACACCACACATTGCGCTGCTCACACCCGGCCCCTACAACGAAACCTATTTCGAGCACGCCTATCTGGCCCGCTACCTGGGCCTGAGCCTGGTGCAGGCTGATGACCTGACCGTGCGCAGCGATGGCCTGTACCTCAAAACCGTGCAAGGTCTGCAACGCGTGCACGGTTTGCTCAAACGCGTGGACGACGCCTGGCTGGACCCACTTGAGCTGCGCTCGGATTCCAGCCTGGGCGTGCCCGGCCTGCTGCAGGCTGTGCGCCTGGGCCAGGTCTTGCTGGCCAACACGCCCGGCTCGGGTTTTCTGGAGTCCAACGCCCTGCTTGGCTTCATGCCGGCGCTGGCCAAAAACCTGCTCGACGAAGAGCTGGTGCTGCCCGCCATACCCAGCTGGTGGTGTGGCGAAGCTGCAGCTTTGCCAGAGGCGCTGGCTCAGCTGCCAGAAGGCTTGATCAAGCCCACCTACCCGCAAGATGGTCAGCGCCCCAGCTTCGAGCCACGCCCAGGCCGCGGCATGGACCAGCGCGAGCGCGATGAATGGGCAGGCCGCATTTTGCGCATGCCCGAGGCGCACACGGTCCAGTCCTGGTTGCCGTTGTCGCATCTGCCCGTCTGGAACCCCAAAGCCGAAGCGCCAGGCGCGGTGGAAACGCGGCCGGTGGTGCTGCGCGTGTTTGTGGTGGTGGACGAACAAGGCCAATGGCAAGTGCTTCCCGGCGGTTTGGCCCGGCTGGGCTCGCACGAAGGCATCGCCTCCATGCAACGCGGCGGCAGCAGTGCCGATGTATGGGTGCAAGCGCCCTCACGTGAAGACGTGCACCCCTTAAGCCTGCTGGCCGATGAGGTCAAACCGAGGCCCGTGCAACGCCTGGTCACCAGCCGCGCGGCCGAAAACCTGTTCTGGCTGGGACGTTATTCCGAACGCACCGAAAACACCTTGGCCCTGTCTCGCCTGTCGCTGGAGCTGCTCATCAGCGAGCACCAAAGCCACCCGCGCCTGCTCAAGTGGCTCAATGCCCTGACGCGGCGGCATGGTCTGGTGCGCAGCGCCTCTCCCAGTGCCAGCCAGTCGCACCGAGTGTTTGAACGCTCCATCGTGGCGGGGCTGTGGGACACTGAACACACCACGGGTGTGGGCTACAACCTGCGCAGCATGCTGGGGGCCGCCACCTCGGTGCGCGAGCGCCTGTCGCCCGAACATTGGCACATGTTGCAAGACACCGAGCAACGATTCTTTGCAGCCGCACCTGCTGTGTCTTCACGCTTGGCTGACACAGCGCAGTCCCAACGCACCCTGACCGATTTGAGCCAGCGCATGGCTGCCATCACGGGCTTTCAGACCGACCGCATGAGCCGCGACGATGGTTGGCGCATGCTATCGCTGGGTCGGCACATCGAGCGGCTGGACTTTTTGAGCCACGCCCTCTCGCAAGCCTGGCAGCACGAACTGTTGCGCGACCAGGCTGGTTTTGACGCCGTGCTGCACCTGTTTGACAGCACCATCAGCTTTCATGCCCAGTACCAGCAAGCCCGCACCCCCTGGGCCTTGCTGGATTTACTGGTGCTCAACACCGACAACCCGCGCTCGCTGGCCTGGGTGGTGCACACGCTACGCTCGCGGCTCAAGCGACTGCAACATCTGGCAGGTGGCGCCACACTGTCGCTGGCTTCGCGCATTCCCGCACTCGAACCCGAAACGGTGTACCCCTTACTGGATGCGTCACCGCAAGCCATGCTGGACTGGTTTGCCCAGTGGCCCGATTGCGCGCGCAGCATGGCCGAAGGTTTGAGCGCCCTGTTCTTCACCCACAGCCAGCAAGGCTTGCACAGCGTGGGAGCCTGAACATGCAGCTGCGCATTCTTCATGACACGCTCTACACCTACACCACACCTGTGGAGAACGCACAGCATGTGGCGCACTTACAGCCCAGCAGCAGTGCGACGCAAACCGTGCACAGCTTTGCCCTGAGCATTGACCCCGAACCCACTGCGCTACACACGCACACCGATGCCTTTGGCAACGTCATGAGCCACTGGACGTTGCACCAGGCCCACCAACGCTTGCACGTACGCGCCAACAGTCAGATCCATACGCAAGTGCTGTCTGCGCCAGAGCCTGCAAGCCTTCTGGCCAACTGGGAAAGCGTGCGCGAGCAGTTTCGCTACCGAGCCGGTCAGAGTACGGACCTGAACAGCCAGTTTGTATTTGCCTCGCATCATGCCCCGATTGACGAAGCTTTTGCGCAGTTCGCACGCCCTGCCTTTGCGACGGAAATTAGCATGGTGGAGGCGGCCATCAGATTGATGAAAAGAATTTACAAAGGGTTCACTTAAGCCAGTCAGAGCACCGACATCCACACCCCTGCCCTGCAAGCGCTGCAGCAACGACGTGGTGTGTGCCAGGACTTTGCACATATCCTGATCGCTTGTTTGCGCAGCCTGGGGCTGCCCGCGCGCTACGTCAGCGGCTACCTGCTCACCCACCCGCCAGAAGGCAAGGAGCGTCTGGTGGGCAGCGACGCGTCACACGCCTGGGCTGCGGTCTATGTGCCTGCCGCACGCGCACACGCCAGTGGCGGCTGGCTGCATCTGGACCCCACCAACAACCGCTGGGGCTGGGGCAGCCCCGGCGAGGACTATGTGCAAGTGGCGCATGGCCGGGACTTTGCAGACGTCTCGCCCCTGCGCGGCATTTTGCAAGGTGGTGCCTCACACAGCTTGCAAGTCGGCGTTACAGTGGAGCCTTTGGAACAGATTGATCCCGAGGAATCCACTCATGAGCGTTTACAAACAACTTGAACAACTGAACATCCAGCTGCCCCCCGTATCCGTACCGGCAGCGGCTTACGTGCCTTTCGTGCAAACCGGCAATCTGGTGTTTTTGTCCGGCCACATTGCCAAGAAAGACGGCAAACCCTGGGTCGGCCAGCTGGGTAAAACCATGAGCACCGAAGAAGGCCAGCAAGCTGCTCGCGCCATCGCTATTGACCTGATGGGCACGCTGCATGCAGCAGTGGGCGACCTCAACAAGATCAAACGCATCGTCAAGGTCATGAGCCTGGTCAACTCGACCGGTGACTTTACCGAGCAACACCTGGTCACCAACGGTTGCAGCGAGCTGCTGGGTCAAGTGTTTGGTGCCGCTGGCGCACACGCCCGCAGCGCATTTGGCGTGGCCCAGATTCCGCTGGGCGCGTGCGTTGAAATCGAGCTGATTGTCGAGCTGGCCTGATCTCTCCCCACAAGTCGTGGTCAAACTTGTGGACAACTGCATGAATAAGCGCTGCAAACCTGATGCCTCAAGGCTTGCAGCGCAGTGCTCATAAAACAGGCAACTTACTCAACCCGTGAAATTTTGTTGGGTTTAAAGCCCAGATCCGCCACTTTGCCCTTTTTCGCGCGGCTGACCTTGGCGTTGTTGAGGCTGCGGATTTCGAGGGTTTCCTCGCGCTCCTTGCCGCCGCGGCCAATACCCTCGATCTTGATGCTGCGCGTGTAGGCCGCTGCGCCAGCGAGGGTGTCTTTGGCCTCGAGGTCGATGAGCATCAAGCCGCGACCACCCTTTTCCATCAGCTTGAGTTCGCTGATTTCGAAGGTCAGGATGCGACCTCCCGTGCTGGCGCAGGCGACGCTGGTGGCTGCAGGCAGCGCGGGCTTGTCAGCGCTGACCGTCGCACTGGAGCCGCTGACATGTGAGGGGGCGCACACGGTTTCGCCCTCGCCGAGGCTGATGAAGCTCTTGCCGCCCTTGTTGCGCGAGACCAGGCCTTCGACTGTGGCCAGAAAGCCGTAGCCGCCCGATCCCGACAGCAGCAGCGTGGCGCTCAGAGGCCCGGCAAAGTAATGGGCAGGTTGGGTGCCGCTCTCCAGATCAATCAGTGTGGTGATGGGCTGGCCATCGCCTCGTGCACCGGGCAACGCGGCCACGGGCACGCTGTACACGCGACCATTGGTTCCAAACACAATCATCTGGTCTACGGTGCGGCATTCGAAAGTGCCGTATAAACCGTCGCCTGCCTTGAAGGCGAAGCTGCTGGCCTCATGCCCATGGCCGGTACGCGCACGCACCCAGCCCTTCTGGCTGATCACCACGGTGACCGGCTCGTCCACCACCTTGACCTCGGCCACGGCTTTTTTCTCTTCCTGAATCAGGGTGCGGCGGGCGTCGGCAAAGGTCTTGGCGTCCTGCTCGATCTCCTTGACCATCAGGCGGCGCAGCGCGGCGGGGCTGCCCAGGATTTCTTCGAGCTTGGCCTGTTCGCCGCGCAGCTCCGACAGCTCCTGCTCGATCTTGATCGCTTCCAGACGCGCAAGCTGGCGCAGACGGATTTCCAGAATGTCTTCGGCCTGACGGTCCGAGAGCTTGAAGCGTTCGATCAGCGCGGCCTTGGGCTCGTCCGAGTTGCGGATGATGTGGATCACCTCGTCGATGTTGAGCAGCACCAGCTGCCGGCCTTCGAGGATGTGGATGCGGTCCAGTACCTTGGCCAGCCGGTGCTGGCTGCGGCGGGTGATGGTGGTCTGACGGAAGCTGATCCACTCGGACAGGATCTGGCGCAGCGACTTTTGCACCGGCTTGCCATCGATGCCCACCATGGTGAGGTTGATCGGCGCCGAAGTTTCCAGGCTGGTGTGCGCCAGCAGCGCGGTGATGAGTTCCTGCTGTTCGATCTTGCTGGTCTTGGGCTCGAACACCAGACGCACCGGCGCATCCTTGCTCGACTCGTCGCGCACGACATCCAGCACCGCCAATATGCTGGCCTTGAGCAGTTGCTGGTCCTGCGTAAGCGCCTTCTTACCGGCCTTGACCTTGGGGTTGGTCAGCTCCTCGATTTCTTCGAGGACCTTCTGGCTGCTGACGCCCGGCGGCAACTCGGTCACCACCAGCTGCCACTGGCCACGCGCCAGGTCTTCGATCTTCCAGCGCGCCCGCACCTTCAGGCTGCCGCGTCCTGTGCGGTACGCATCGGCAATGTCGCTGGCCGGACTGATGATCTGCCCGCCGCCGCAGTAGTCTGGACCGGGAATGATGGCGAGCAGCTCTTCGTCGCTGAGCTTGTCGTTCCTGACCAGCGCCACGCAGGCGTCGGCCACTTCGCGCAGGTTGTGGCTGGGGATCTCGGTGGCCAGGCCCACGGCAATGCCGCTCGCGCCATTGAGCAGCGTGAAGGGCAAGCGGGCAGGCAGCTGGCTGGGCTCTTCGGTGGAGCCGTCGTAGTTGGGTACGAAGTCCACCGTGCCCATGTCGATTTCGTCGAGCAACAAGCTGGTGATGCGCGACAGCCGCGCCTCGGTGTAACGCATGGCGGCTGCGCCATCGCCGTCACGCGAGCCAAAGTTGCCCTGCCCGTCGATCAGCGGGTAGCGCTGCGAAAAATCCTGCGCCATGCGCACCAGCGCGTCGTACGCGGCTGTGTCGCCGTGTGGGTGGTAACGGCCCAGCACATCGCCCACCACGCGGGCGCTCTTGACTGGCTTGGCGGCCGTGGCCCGGTTGGGACCACTGTAGCCCAGACCCATGCGGTCCATCGAGTAAAGAATGCGTCGCTGCACCGGCTTTTGGCCGTCGCACACATCGGGCAAGGCGCGGCCCTTGACGACGCTCAAAGCGTATTCGAGATAGGCGCGCTGCGCGTAAGCACCCAAGTGGTCGCCCTCGGGCGAAGCAACGGGTTCGGGAGTCAACAGATCAGTGGTCATGGAGCCATTCAAAGAAGTAAGCCGTCATGGCAAGCGCAGCGCAGCCATCTACAGATCGGGTCGTACCTCGCGATGACAGCAAAATTTCAGACGTCAATTTCAATGGAGTCACCGTGCAATTCCATCAACTCGCGGCGGGCGGCGGCTTCGCCTTTGCCCATGAGCTGGGTCATGAGGTTTTCGGTGGCGGCCAGGTCCAAGGGGCCCAGTTCAACCGGCAGCAGGCGGCGGGTATCTGGGTTGAGCGTGGTTTCCCACAGCTGCTCGGCACTCATCTCGCCCAGGCCCTTGAAGCGGCTGATGCTCCACTTGCCCTCGGCCACGCCGTCCTTGCGCAGTTTGTCCAGAATGGCCGTCAGCTCACCTTCGTCGAGCGCGTACATCTTGGTCGCCGGTTTTTTGCCACGCGCCGGGGCGTCCACGCGGAACAGCGGCGGGCGTGCCACATACACATGGCCTGCATCGATCAGCTTGGGGAAATGGCGGAAGAACAGCGTCAGCAGCAGCACCTGAATGTGCGAGCCGTCTACGTCGGCGTCCGACAGGATGCAGATCTTGCCGTAGCGCAGACCGCTCAGGTCCGGCGTGTCATGGGGCCCGTGCGGGTCCACACCAATGGCCACCGAGATGTCGTGGATTTCGGTGTTGGCAAACAGGCGGTCGCGCTCGACCTCCCAGGTGTTGAGCACCTTGCCGCGCAGCGGCAGAATGGCCTGACACTCCTTGTCGCGGCCCATCTTGGCGCTGCCCCCGGCGGAATCGCCCTCGACCAGAAACACCTCGTTGTGGCTGATGTCGCGGCTCTCGCAATCCGTGAGTTTGCCAGGCAGCACCGCCACGCCCGAGCTCTTGCGCTTTTCGACCTTCTGACCGGCGCGCTGGCGCGTCTGCGCGGCCTTGATGGCCAGTTCAGCCAGCTTTTTGCCATAGTCCACATGTTGGTTGAGCCAGAGCTCGAGCGCCGGGCGCACAAAGCTCGACACCAGCCGCACCGCGTCGCGCGAATTCAAGCGCTCCTTGACCTGACCCTGGAACTGCGGATCCAGCACCTTGGCGCTCAGCACATAGCTGGCGCGGGCAAACACGTCTTCGGGCAGCAGCTTGACGCCCTTGGGCAGCAGGCTGTGCAGTTCAATGAAGCTCTTGACGGCGTTGAACAGGCCGTCGCGCAGGCCGCTGTCGTGCGTGCCACCCGCGGGCGTCGGAATCAGATTGACGTAGCTCTCGCGCACCGGCGCACCCTCTTCGGTGAAAGCCACGGCCCAGGCCGCGCCCTCGCCTTCGGCAAAACTGTCGTGGCTCTTGTCGGCATAGCCCTCGCCGGCAAACATCGGGATCACCGGGTCCGCACTCAGGGTCTGGCCCAGGTAGTCGCCCAGGCCGCCCTTGTATTGCCAGTTTTGCGTTTCTTTGTTTTTCTCGTTGACCAGCGTGACGCTCACGCCGGGCATCAGCACCGCCTTGCTGCGCAGCAGGTGCACCAGCTCGCCCATGGGCAGCGCAGGCGAATCAAAGTATTTGGCATCGGGCCAGACGCGCACCGTGGTGCCCTGCCTGCGGTCGCCCGCCTGTTGGGCACGCGCCACCAGTGGTTCGACCACATCGCCGCCCGAGAACACCAGCGTGGCCACCTGGCCTTCGCGGTGGCTGGTGGCTTCGAGCCGCTTGGCCAGCGCATTCGTCACGCTCACGCCCACGCCGTGCAGGCCGCCCGAGAAGCTGTAAGCACCGCCCGAGCCCTTGTCGAACTTGCCGCCCGCGTGCAGGCGGGTGAAGACCAGCTCGATGACCGGCGCTTTTTCTTCAGGGTGCAGGCCAAACGGGATGCCGCGACCATCGTCCTCGACGCTGACCGAGCCATCGCCGTGCAGCGTGACCTTGATCTTTTTGCCATAGCCCGCCAGCGCTTCGTCGGCAGCGTTGTCCAGTACTTCCTGGATGATGTGCAGAGGGTTGTCGGTGCGGGTGTACATGCCCGGCCGCTGCTTGACCGGTTCCAGGCCCTTGAGGACCCGGATAGAACCTTCGGAGTATTCGCTTTGTGTTGCCATGGCGGCGATTGTAGTGGGAACAAGCAGCAATAACTGGATAAATACACAGCTCCAAATTCGAGTCCGGCTCGCGACCGCAAAGTGGTGCGGCTTTAGGTACAGTCTCGGGCATGCAACACAAACCGCTTTCCCTTGCGCAGGTGCTGGCCTGCGGCGCTGCCATCGTCACTTTGTCCATGGGCATCCGCCACGGCTTTGGCCTGTGGCTGCAACCCATTACCCAGGCCCAGAACTGGGGCCGCGAAGACTTTGCACTGGCCATGGCGATACAAAACCTGTCCTGGGGCTTTTTCGGTATCTTTGCCGGCATGCTGGCTGACCGATTTGGTGCTTTCCGCGTCATCGCCGTGGGTGCGGCTTGCTACGCACTGGGCCTCGTCGGCATGGCACAGGCCAGCGAGGTGCTGCCCTTCATCGTCTCCACCGGTGTATTGATTGGTCTGGCGCAGTCGGGCACCACCTACGCCGTGGTCTATGGCGTGATTGGCCGCAACGTCCCGCCCGAGCGTCGCTCCTGGGCCATGGGCGTGGCCGCAGCCGCGGGCTCTTTTGGTCAGTTCCTGATGGTCCCCACAGAAGGCATGCTGATCAGCCAGTTCGGTTGGCAAGAAGCCTTGCTGATTCTGGCCGCCGCCGCCTTGATCATGGCCCCACTGGCTTTGGGCCTTCGCGAGCCAGCGCTGGGGCTGGCCAGTGCACACCGTGAACAAACCATCACCCAAGCCCTGCGCGAAGCCTTTGGCTACCGCAGCTTCCAGCTGCTGATGGCCGGTTACTTTGTGTGCGGCTTTCAGGTGGTGTTCATTGGCGTGCACATGCCCAGCTACCTCAAGGACCATGGTCTGGCCCCTCAAGTGGCCAGCTTTGCGCTGGCCTTGATTGGCTTGTTCAATGTCTTTGGCACCTACGCTGCTGGCGCGCTGGGCCAGAAGCTGGCCAAGAAAAAAATCCTGGCTTTCATCTACTTTGCCAGATCGGTGTGCATTGTGCTGTTCCTGCTGGCCCCGCTCACGCCCACCAGCGTGTACCTGTTCTCTGCCGTCATGGGACTGTTGTGGCTATCCACTGTCCCCCCCACCACCGCTGCAGTGGCACAGATCTTTGGCGTAGCCCATCTGTCCATGCTGGGTGGCTTTGTTTTCTTCAGCCACCAGATCGGTTCTTTCATGGGCGTGTGGCTCGGCGGTTATCTGTATGACAAAACCGGCAGCTACGACATCGTCTGGTACCTGGCCATTGCCCTGGGCGTGTTCGCCGCGCTGGTCAACCTGCCGGTCAACGAGTCGGCGATTCGCCGCCCGCAACTGAAAGCGGCCTGAGCCATGCGCGACCTTTTCTGGCGCAAGGCATGGGTCTGGGCAGGCATCGTGCTGGCCCTGTTACTGGTGTCCTTGCTGTACTTGCGCCCGGACTTTGTGATTTCCATGGCCGACCAGTTGTGGGCCTGTTTCTGAACACGGCAATGCACCACTCCACCACACCATCGCCCTGGATCGAACGCTGGAGCCACCTGCTACCCCCAAACAGCCAGGTTCTGGATCTGGCCTGCGGGCACGGTCGTCATATGCAGTTTCTCCAGCAACTTGGCCACACCGTTTTGGGCGTGGACCGCGACGCTGCAGCCCTGCAAACCGCCAGTGCATACGGCCCAGTGCTGCAAGCGGATGTGGAAAAAAACCCCTGGCCCTTGACCCAAAAGTTCGATGCTGTGGTCGTCACCAATTACCTGTGGCGCCCGTTATGGCCGTCCTTGCTGGGCAGCCTCAAGCCCGATGGTGTGCTGCTGTACGAAACCTTTGCAGAAGGGAACGAAACCGTGGGTCGTCCGGCCCGACCCGAGTTCCTGCTACGCCGTGGCGAGTTGCTTGAAGTGTGCGCTGGCCTGCATGTGGTGGCGTTTGAGCAGGGTTTTGCATCCAATCCAGACCGTTATGTGCAACGCATTGTCGCCATCGCCAGCCAGGAAAACGCGCCTTGGCCCCTGGCGACTCGCTAGAATGGTATTTTCAGATTCACCGAGCCTGTACTAGAGCCCGACATGACCCAAGCTTCCCTTTCCCTCAAAGGCAGCATTCCTGCCCTGATCACCCCCATGCAAGACAACGGCAGCGTGGACTACGCAGCCCTTCGAAAACTCATCGACTGGCATGTCGCGGAAGGCACCGATGCCCTGGTGATCGTTGGCACCTCGGGCGAGTCGCCCACGGTCAACGTGGAGGAACACCGCGAGATCCTGCGCGTCTCGGTCGAACAAGCAGCCAAGCGCATCCCCATCATTGCCGGCTGTGGCGCCAACTCCACTTCTGAAGCCATTGCTCTGGCCAAGTACGCCGAATCCATTGGCGCTGACGCCCAGCTGCAGGTGGTTCCCTACTACAACAAGCCCACGCAAGAGGGCCTGTTCCAGCATTTCAAGGCCATTGCCGAAGCCACGCCCAAACTGCCCGTGGTGCTCTACAACGTGCCAGGTCGTACCGTGGCCGATCTGCAGCACGACACCGTGGTGCGCCTGTCCAAAGTGCCTGGCATCATCGGCATCAAGGAAGCCACCGGCAACCTCGAGCGCGCCCAATGGCTCATTCGCGACCTGCCCAGGAGCTTTGCCGTCTTCTCGGGCGACGACCCCACAGCCGTGGCGCTGATCCTGATGGGCGGCGCTGGCAACATCAGCGTGACGGCCAACATTGCCCCTCGCAAAATGCACGAGCTGTGCGTAGCCGCTGCGCGCGGTGACATCACCACCGCCATGAAGCTGCAGTTTGAACTGATGCCGGTGCACAAAGCCCTCTTTGTGGAAGCCAACCCCATCCCGGTCAAATGGGCCGCTGCACGCATGGGCCTGTGTGGCTCGGCCATTCGCCTGCCGTTGACCGAACTGTCCGAAGGACAGCGCCCAGTGGTGGAAGCAGCACTCAAAGCTGCCAACCTGCTCTGAACCCCTTTGAGGAAGCTTCGCGCATGAACGCAACATCCACCCCGCGCCTGATTCTGGCCCTGACCCTGACGGGCACCTTAGGGGCCTGCTCTGTTCTGGAAGAAGGCAAAGTCGATTACAAAAGCGCCAAACCTGCCAGCAGCCTGGAAGTGCCTCCAGACCTGACGCAGCTGACCAAGGATTCGCGCTATGTGCTGCAAAGCACATCGGCTACTGCTTCGGGCTTCATGAGCGCCGCAGCACAAGTCAAGGATGCTGGCACCGCCGCCAACAGCATGGGCGATGTCAGCATGCAGCGAAACGGGCAGCAGCGCTACCTGGTGGTACAGCGCCCAGCGGACAAGCTGTGGGAACCCCTGCGCAAGTTCTGGAGCGACAACGGCTTCGTGTTGACCACAGACGCTCCCGATATCGGCATCATGGAAACCGACTGGGCAGAGAATCGTGCCAAACTGCCCCAGGATTTCATCCGCAAGACCCTGGGCAAGGTGTTGGACTCGCTGTACTCCACCGGCGAACGTGACCGCTTCCGCACCCGTGTCGAGCGCACAGCCAAAGGCGTGGAAATTTACGTCACCCATCGCCGCATGGTCGAAGAATACGCAGACCAGCAAAAAGAACGCACGATCTGGATGCCCGGCGCCAACGATCCGGAACTGGAAATTGAATTTCTGCGCCGCCTGATGGTCCAGCTGGGTGCAACGCCAGAACAAGCCAAAGCAGCTTCAACAGCGGGTCAAGCCGCTACCGCCCCTGCCAGCGCACAAGTGAGTGTGCAACAAGGTCAGCCTGGTATTGTCCTGACCGATGATCTGGAGCGAACCTGGCGCCGCGTGGGTGTGGCCCTGGACCGCACCGGTTTCACAGTAGAAGACCGCGACCGCCAAAAAGGCATTTACTTTGTGCGTTATGTCTCTGGTACAGGGCAAGAACAACCCGGCTTCTTTGCCCGTATGTTCGGCAGCAAAAAGTCTGAAGGTCCTGTGCTGAACAAGTACCGCATTGCTGTGTCCGCACAAGGCACGGGCAGCCTGGTGCAGGTGCTCAACGAGCAAGGCCAGCCTGAGTCAGCGGACAACGCTACCAAGATCCTCAAACTTCTGGCGCCCGAGATTCGCTGATATCCAGACAATCTCCCCAAAGAAAAAGCCCGCCAATTGGCGGGCTTTTTCTTGGCTGAAGTGCCGATGCAAAGCACCGGCATTCAACGACGAAGAATTACTTCTTCTCGCCTTCAGCAGCTGCGGGAGCAGCAGGAGCGGCTGCAGGGGCAGCAGCAGGAGCGGCGGCATCAGCAGCAGGAGCGGCTGCGGGGGCAGCAGCAGGAGCGGGAGCAGCAGGAGCAGCGGCTTCTTCTTTTTTGCCACAAGCAGCCAGAGCAGCAGCAGCGATCAGGGTAGCCAGAACGAGAGATTTTTTCATTTTGAGGTCCTTGAAAGGATGTAAAACAATTTCCGGAAATTGCCCGAGGCTTTCACCCCGGTTTGAGCATGCGGCATTGCGGTGCCTCATGTTCAGACGCGATTCTAGCGGCATTAAGGGCAAACCCGTAGCCTCTCCTAGGGCTTTGGTTACAGAAATTTACGTCTGCACATTTACAAGGTTTTGAGCCATCCGTTATCGGCCCAATCCTGCAATGCCGCTTGCGCATCAGGACTGAGTTTGGCCACCTTGTCGGCCCCCAGTTGGCGCTGGTCTGCCAACTGACGCAGCAGTCGTCCATCGGCACCACCTACGCGAAAACTGTCCCCATTGATGTAGATCTGGCGCTTGTCGTACATCATGCGGGTGCGACGATCGAGGGCCACGCCCTGGCTGACATCAAAGCCTTCGCCATCAAACCACACGCCCGACTTGGCCTGGGTCATGTACTCGCCCAGCAGGGTTTGCAGCCATTGCGGCTGATTGACCAGCTTGCGAACGGCCTGCGCCGCAAAGTCCTGCAGCTGAGCAGGCATGGCCGCCGGCTGGGTGACCGCAACTTGTTTGGGGTCGCGGTACATGGCCTCACCCACCAGATCGGCCGCCTCCTGCGCAAGACCGGACACCAGCTCGGCGGCCAACTCGGCTTCGTTGGGCGAACGAAACCCGATCGACCAGGTCATGCACTCGCCCTCGGCAATGCCGTCGTGCGCCCACTTCGGGGGCAGGTACAGCATGTCGCCAGGCTCCAACACGAACTCTTCTTCGGGCACAAAGTTGTCCAGAATCTTGAGCGGCACACCCTCCTGCAAGCTCAGGTCTTTCTGGCGACCAATGCGCCAGCGGCGCTTGCCGTGGGCCTGCAACAGGAACACGTCGTAACTGTCAAAGTGCGGGCCCACGCCGCCGCCATCGGTGGCGTAGCTGATCATCAAATCGTCCAGACGTGCGTCGGGCACAAATCGAAACTGCTGCAGCAAATCGTGCGCACGGTCGTCGTGCAAGTCCACGCCCTGCACCAGAAACGTCCACTTCTTCTGTGTAAACGGCGGCAAGCTGCGGCGCGCCAAGGGACCATGCTTGAGGCTCCAGCCTTTCGCACCATGCACGATCAAGCGCGACTCCACATCTTCGCGCGCAGCCATCTCCACCAGATCCTTGCGGCTCAAAAAGGCCTGAAAACCGGGGATGGCCTGACGGATCAACAAAGGCTTTTTGTGCCAATAGGTTTTCATGAAACGCTCGGGCGAGAGACCGCCCAGCAAGGTCAAAGGCTGCTGGATATCCATAGGTGCGCTTTCAGAGGCAAGACAAACTGCGACAATTGTCGTATGGAAATCAAATCACCTTGCGTGGTCGCACTGACCTGGACCCTGATGGACACCTTGGGCGAGACCCTGGACGTCCTCGACGAACCCGTGGAGTTTTTGGTCGGCGGCGCCGACCTGCTGCCCAAAATCGAAGAAGCCCTGCAGGGCCATGCCGCAGGTGCCAAACTCGACCTGCACCTGGAACCCGAAGACGCTTTTGGCGACTTCAACGACCAACTCATCTTTCTGGAACCGCGCTTGCTGTTCCCCGCCGAAGTCGAAGAAGGCCTGACCATCGAAGGCACCGCCCTGCCCCAAGGCTGCAACCCTGACGCCCCGCGCAACGTGCTCTACACCATTGCCCAGCTCTATCCCGACCATGTGGTGCTGGACGGCAACCACCCCTTGGCAGGCATTGCGCTGCGCCTGCGCGTTCAGGTGGCCTCTGTGCGCGAAGCCACAGTGGACGAAGTGGGCCGCGGCACTTGCGGCACGGGTTTCTTCAAAATCGAAGTGGGCGAAGAATCGTCCTCAGACGGCCACACCCTGCACTGAGATTTACTGCTTGCCGGTTGAACCGTAACCGCCTGCTCCACGTTCGGTCACATCGCCAAAGTCTTCCACAACATTGAAACGTGCCTGCACCACAGGCACGATGACCATCTGTGCAATACGCTCCATCGGCTCAATGGTGAAGCTCACATCGCTGCGGTTCCAGCAACTCACCATCAGCTGGCCCTGGTAGTCGCTGTCAATCAGGCCCACCAAGTTACCCAGCACAATGCCATGCTTGTGGCCCAGACCTGAGCGCGGCAGCAGCATGGCGGCGTAGCCAGGGTCCTTGAGGTGAATGGCAATGCCCGTGGGCACCAGCTGCCAGGCATTGGGGGCCAGCGTCAAAGGCGCATCCAGACAAGCGCGCAGGTCCAACCCGGCGCTGCCAGGCGTGGCGTATTGGGGCAATTGGTCGCGCATGCGCGCATCCAGAATTTTGACGTCGAGTTCCATGTGTCTCAGGCTTTCAGCGCGCCCAGTCGGCGGGCAATATCTTCAATGAGTTGAGTGGCCAGCACTTGTTTGCTGGCATGCGGCAATTCGCGAGCGCCTTGCGCATCCACCAAGAGCAAGGCGTTGTCGTCCTGGCCAAACGTAGCCGGGCCGATGTTGCCCACCAGCAGCGGCACGCCTTTGCGCTCGCGTTTGGCGGTGGCATGCGCCAGCAAGTCGTGGCTTTCGGCGGCAAAGCCCACGCAAAACAGCTCCCCCGCCTGCGCACGCGGCGATTTCGCCACCGTGGCCAGAATGTCCGGGTTCTCCACAAATCCCAGTTGCGGCGTCTGACCCGAACCGTCTTTCTTGATCTTCTGGTCAGCCGAGGTAGCCGGGCGCCAGTCGGCCACGGCTGCGGTCGAAATGAAGACCTGGGCAGCGCCAACGTTCTGCTCGACCGCCTGCAGCATGTCTCGCGCCGAGCGCACATCCACACGGCGCACGCCTCGGGGCGTGGGCAGGCTCACCGGGCCGGCCACCAGCGTGACATGGGCGCCGGCCATGTGGGCGGCTCGGGCAATCGCAAAGCCCATTTTGCCGCTGGAGAGGTTGGTGATGCCGCGCACCGGGTCAATGGCTTCGTAGGTCGGCCCCGCCGTGACCAGCAACTGCCGGCCTGCCAGCACTTTGGGTGTGAAGAACGCTTCCAGGTCCTCCAGAATCTCGTCGGCTTCGAGCATGCGCCCATCACCCGTTTCGCCGCAAGCCTGGTCGCCCTGCCCGACATCCAGCATATGCACGCCGTCAACACGCAGCTGCGCGACATTGCGCTGCGTGGCCGGATTGGCCCACATTTCGCGGTTCATGGCCGGCGCCACGATCAAGGGAACCTGGTCAATGGGGCGCGCCAGGCACATCAGGCTGAGCAGATCGTCTGCACGTCCGTGTAGCAGCTTGGCCATGAAATCAGCACTTGCCGGCGCCACCACAATCGCATCAGCCTCACGGCTCAGGTTGATGTGTGCCATGTTGTTGCCCTCACGGGCATCCCACTGTGAGGTGTAAACCGGTCGGCCCGACAAGGCCTGCAGGGTCACGGCGGTCATGAAATGCTCGGCCGCCTCGGTCATCACCACCTGCACCGTCACCCCGGCCTTGACCAGGGCGCGGCACAGCTCGGCCGATTTGTACGCCGCAATGCCGCCCGACAAGCCCAAAACAATGTGTTTTCCAGCCAATGTGCTCATGCGTGCGAATGTAGCAGACCTGACTGTCTATAATCACGATTTCCACCTACCGGGAGCGCAAGACTCCCGTTCTGGACATGACCAAATTCGTCTTCGTCACTGGCGGCGTGGTGTCTTCCCTGGGCAAGGGCATCGCTTCCGCATCCTTGGCCGCGATCCTCGAATCGCGCGGCCTCAAAGTCACCCTCATCAAGCTCGACCCCTACCTCAACGTCGACCCCGGCACCATGAGCCCGTTCCAGCACGGCGAAGTGTTCGTGACCGATGACGGCGCCGAGACCGACCTGGATCTGGGCCACTACGAGCGCTTCATCAACACCCGGATGAAGAAGGCCAACAACTTCACCACCGGACAGATTTACAAGAGCGTGCTCGAAAAAGAGCGCCGTGGCGACTACCTGGGCAAGACCGTGCAGGTCATCCCCCATGTCACCAACGAAATCCAGGACTTCGTCAAGCGCGGCGCCGGTTTTGACACGCCCGAAGCCGTGGACGTAGCCATCGTCGAGATCGGTGGCACTGTGGGCGACATCGAGTCCCTGCCGTTTTTGGAAGCCGTGCGCCAGCTCAGCCTGCGCCTGGGGCCCAATAACGCCGCCTTTGTGCACCTGACCTACCTGCCCTGGATCGCCACGGCTGGCGAGCTCAAGACCAAGCCCACCCAGCACACGGTGCAAAAACTGCGCGAAATCGGCATCCAGCCCGACGCCCTGCTGTGCCGTGCCGACCGCCTCATTCCGGATGAAGAGCGCGAAAAAATCTCTCTCTTCACCAACGTGCAAGGCTGGGGCGTGATCTCCATGCCCGACGTGGACACCATCTACAAAGTGCCGCGCGTGCTTCACGAGCAGGGCCTGGACGGCCTGATCTGCGACAAGCTGCGCCTGAACACGCCGCCCGCCAACCTCAAGCGCTGGGACGATCTGGTCTACGAAACCGAGCACCCGCAAGGCGAAGTCACGATTGCCATGGTGGGCAAGTACGTTGAGCTGACCGACAGCTACAAATCGGTCAACGAAGCGCTCAAGCACGCGGGCCTGCGCAACCATGTGCGCGTCAAGATCGAGCACCTGGACTCCGAAACCATCAGCAACGCCACACAAGCGCAGTTGGCCAAGTACGACGGCATCCTGGTGCCCGGCGGCTTTGGCAAGCGCGGCGTCGAAGGCAAGATCCTCACGGCCCAGTTCGCCCGCGAAAACAAGCTGCCCTATTTAGGCATTTGCCTGGGCATGCAAGTGGCTACGATCGAATACGCACGCCACAAAGCGGGTATGAAGAACGCCAACTCCACCGAGTTCGAGCCCGAAACCCCCTACCCCGTGATCGCCCTGATCAACGAGTGGAAGGACGCCGACGGCTCCATCCAGAAGCGCGATGCCAACTCCGACCTGGGTGGCACCATGCGCCTGGGCGCGCAAAGCTCGGACGTGGCCAAGGGTACGCTGGCGCACCAGATCTACGGTGACGTGGTCACCGAGCGCCATCGCCACCGCTACGAGGCCAACGTCAATTACCTGGACAAGCTGCGTGCGGCCGGTCTGGTGATTTCGGCGCTGACCCAGCGCGAGCAGCTGACCGAAATTGTGGAGCTGCCGCAGGACGTGCACCCCTGGTACGTGGGCGTGCAGTTCCACCCCGAGTTCAAGTCCACCCCCTGGGACGGCCACCCGCTGTTCAACGCCTTCATCAAGGCGGCTGTTGAACGTCAGGGCAAGGGCAAGCAGCTCAAAGCGGCCTGAAGGAGATCGTCATGCAACTGTGCGGATTTGAAGTCGGACTGGACAAACCCTTTTTTCTGATCGCGGGTACCTGCTCGATCGAAGGCTTGGAAATGTCCATGGAAGTCGCTGGCCGCCTCAAGGAGGCTTGCGAACCCTTGGGCATTCCCCTGATCTACAAAGGCTCGTTCGACAAGGCCAACCGCTCGTCCGGCAACACCAAGCGTGGCGTAGGCATCGACGCTGGCCTGAAGATCCTGGCCGAGGTGCGCAAGCAACTGGGCCTGCCAATCCTGACCGATGTGCACGACGAATCCCAGGTGGCCGAAGTCGCCAGCGTGGTCGATGTACTGCAGACTCCCGCCTTTTTGTGCCGCCAGACGGACTTCATCCGCGCCGTGGCCAAATCGGGCAAGCCGGTCAACATCAAGAAGGGCCAGTTCCTCGCCCCCTGGGACATGAAGAATGTGATCGACAAAGCCCGCGATGCTGCCCGCGAAGCCGGCCTGTCTGAAGACCGCTTCCTGGCCTGCGAACGCGGCGTGAGCTTTGGCTACAACAACCTGGTGGCTGACATGACCAGTCTGGCCGAAATGCGCAAGAGCGGTGCCCCGGTGGTGTTTGACGTGACGCACTCGGTGCAGAAACCCGGAGGCCAGGGCACCAGCAGCGGCGGTGCCCGCGAAATGGTGCCTGTGCTGGCCCGTGCAGGCGTGGCCGTGGGTGTGGCTGGCCTGTTCATGGAAACCCATCCGCGCCCGGCCGAGGCCTGGTCTGACGGTCCCAACGCTGTGCCACTGGGCAAGATGAAGGCCCTGCTCGAAACCCTGGTGCAACTCGATTCCGTCACCAAAAAGAATCCCTTGCTGGAAGAAAATTTCCAATGACTGCGTACATCATTGCCGACGTCACCGTCACAGACGCCGAAAAAATGGCCAACTACCGCGAGTGGTCCACCAAAGCCATGCAGGAACACGGCGCACAAGTTCTGGTGCGTGGCGGTGCCTTTGAAGTGCTGGAAGGCCCCTGGACACCCAGTCGCCTGGTGTTGCTGGCGTTTGAGTCAATGGACAAAGCCAAGGCGTTTTACAACAGCCAAACCTACACCCATGCACGCAGCCTGCGCG
Organism: Limnohabitans sp.; assembly: GCF_038134685.1. GTDB lineage: Bacteria > Pseudomonadota > Gammaproteobacteria > Burkholderiales > Burkholderiaceae_C > Limnohabitans_A. The sequence goes on from NZ_JAYPVP010000003.1 coordinate 109,668, forward strand.
AAGGCGCTGGCGTGATGCGCATGGTGGTGGTTGAAGGCGTTTAAGTTTCAATTTTTCAACATTCAAGAGAGTCATACATGAGTGCAATCGTTGATATCGTCGGCCGCGAAATCCTGGACAGCCGAGGCAACCCCACCGTCGAATGTGACGTGTTGCTGGAGTCCGGCGTGATGGGCCGCGCCGCCGTGCCGTCTGGCGCCTCCACCGGCAGCCGCGAAGCCATCGAACTGCGTGACGGCGACAAGAGCCGTTACCTGGGCAAGGGCGTGCTCAAGGCCGTCGAGCACATCAACACCGAAATCTCCGAAGCCGTGCTGGGCCTGGACGCCTCCGAGCAAGCCTTCCTGGACAAGACCCTGATCGACCTGGACGGCACCGACAACAAGAGCCGCCTGGGCGCCAACGCGATGCTGGCCGTGTCCATGGCCGTGGCCCGTGCCGCTGCCGAAGAAGCTGGCCTGCCCCTGTACCGCTATTTCGGCGGCATGGCTGGCAAAGAACTGCCCGTGCCGATGATGAACATCATCAACGGTGGCGCCCACGCCAACAACTCGCTCGACCTGCAAGAGCTGATGATCATCCCCGTGGGTGCACCGTCTTTCCGCGAAGCCCTGCGTTGGGGCGCGGAAGTCTTCCACGCGCTCAAAGCCATCCTGCACGACAAGCACATCAGCACCGCCGTGGGCGACGAAGGTGGGTTTGCCCCCAGCGTCGAAAACCACGAAGCTGCGCTGCAACTGATCCTGCAAGCCATCGACAAAGCCGGTTACACCGCTGGCGAGCAGATCGCCCTGGGCCTGGACTGCGCCGCCAGCGAGTTCTACAAGGATGGCAAGTACGTTTTGGAAGGCGAAGGCGGCATTGCCCTCACCGCCGAGCAGTGGACCGACATGCTGGCCACCTGGGTCGACAAGTACCCCATCATCTCCATCGAAGACGGCATGGCCGAGGGCGACTGGGACGGCTGGAAGCACATCACCGAAAAGCTCGGTGACAAGGTGCAGCTGGTGGGTGACGACCTGTTCGTGACCAACACCAAGATCCTCAAGGAAGGCATCGACAAGGGCATTGCCAACTCGATCCTCATCAAGATCAACCAGATCGGCACCCTGACCGAAACCTTTGAAGCCATCGAAATGGCCAAGCGCGCGGGCTACACCGCCGTCATCAGCCACCGCTCGGGCGAGACCGAAGACTCGACCATCGCCGACATCGCCGTGGGCCTGAACGCCGGCCAGATCAAGACCGGCTCGCTCAGCCGCTCGGACCGCATGGCCAAGTACAACCAGCTGCTGCGCATTGAAGAAGACCTGGGCGATGTGGCCGTGTACCCCGGCCGCGCCGCGTTTTACAACCTTCGGTAAGTCCTGACCGCTGTGGGCCGCCGTTTTGTCCCTGCCCTGCTCCTGGTGCTGCTCTTGCTGCTCCAGGCGCAGCTGTGGCTGGGCAAAGGCGGCCTGCCAGCAGTCTCCAGTCTGGAAGCCGATTTGAAAGAAAAATCGCAGGACAATGAAGCCGCGCGACTTCGCAATACCCAGATCAACGCCGAAGTGACTGACCTCAAGGAAGGCATGAGCATGGTCGAGGAGCGCGCCCGCCACGAACTGGGCATGGTCAAGCCCGGTGAAATCCTGGTCCAGATTTCAAAGTGAGCATGGCTCGCCAGATCACGCTGCTGGCCGAGCAAACTCCTGAAATACAGGCTTTCATGACCCGCCTGGAGCAGCAACTCCAGCAACGCGAGCCAGGCACCCAGTGGTTGTTGCGCTGCCTGAACCTGCCCGACACCCTCAACCAAGACGCCTTGTTTTTGTGGTCACACCCTCCCGCATGGGACAGTTCCGTAGACCCACGCATGCAGAAAAGTCTGGCAGCCGAACGTGCCTGCAGGATAGCCTTGATCAGCAGCGGCGTTTCTTTTCATATTTTGCAAGGCAGCGACACACAACGCTTGGACACCGTTCTGGTCGCTTTGCGTTTGCAGACTGACACCCCAACAGCACAGTCACGCCAATTTGCACTCAATGGCGGTCGCACACCCTGGCGCTGCGAGTCCTGCAGCGACCCAGAGTGCGAGCACCGACTTTTTACCGGCTTGCTGGCTCGCCCAAACTCAGCTTGAAGGCCTTAATGCAGGCTGGCACTGCTGTCGCCAGAAGTTGCGGCCGGGTTGAACGTTTGCGCTACATCCACCGCATCAAACACATAGTGGGCACCGCAAAAATCGCAACCCACATCAATCTTGCCCTGCTCGTCCAAAATGGACTGCGCCTCGTCCTGACCCAGGCTCTGGATCATGCGCGACACGCGTTCGCGGCTGCAGCTGCAGGCAAAACGCGGCGCTGTGTCGTCCTTGAAGCTTTCGAGCAAACGCACCGGCTCTTCCCAGAACAGGCGGTGCAGGATGGTCATGGGATCGAGCTCCAACAACTCCTCGCGCTTGAGGCTGCGCGACAAAATGGCAATGTGCTCAAACGCCTGCTCGATATCTTGCGCCTGCGCTGAAGGCTGGGCGGTACCCGCCAGGTTGCCCTCGCCTTCCACCGGCAGCCTCTGGATCAACAAACCTGCAGCCACCTTGTCGTCAGCAGCCAGTACCAGCACCGTGTCCAACTGCTCGGACTGGCGCATGTACTGCTCCAGCACCTCGTTGAGCTGGTTCAGAGACTGGCCCTGCTCGTCCACCAGCGACACCACGCCCTGGTAGGGCTGCTGGCCTGGCAAGCGGTCTTTCGGGTCCAGCGTGATGGCGCATCGGCCTTGGCCACCGGGGTTGACCATGTCGGGCAAACCAGCGTTCTCGTCCACAGCGCTGGTCAGCGTCGCCGTCACGCGCAAGGCAAAGTCGGGTTGCACCTCAGCCACCGCCACCTTGACAGGGCCGTCGCCAAAAATCTGCAGCACCAGCGCACCGTTGAACTTGATGTTGCCTTGCATCAGCACACCAGCAGCCGCCATTTCGCCCAGCAATTCGCTCACGGCTTGTGGGTAGGCACCGGTGTCACGGTTGGCCGCGCGGCGCGCCAGAATGTCCTGCCAGGCGTCGGTCAGGCGCACCAGCATGCCACGCACGGGCTTGCCATCGAAAATGAATTTATGAAGTTCTGACATTAGATTTCCTGCAGCGTCTGTTGATAGCGCTGCGCGTTTTCCTGATAGTGGCGTGCGCTGTTGCGCAGACCCTCGATTTGTTCGGGTGTGAGCTTGCGCACCACCTTGGCGGGCGAGCCCAGAATCATGGAGCCGTCTTCAAACACCTTGCCCTCGGTCACCAATGAGCCTGCGCCCACCAGGCAGTTTTTGCCAATGACTGCACCATTGAGCACCACAGCGCCAATACCGACCAGCGACTCGTCGCCAATCGTGCAGCCATGCAGCATGACCATGTGGCCCACCGTCACGTTCTTGCCAATGGTCAGGGGCGAGCCCACATCGGTGTGTAGCACGCTGCCGTCCTGAATATTGCTGCCTTCGCCAATGACAATGGGGTCGTTGTCGCCCCGCACCACGGCAGAAAACCAGATGCTGGCCCCGGCCTGCACCTGCACATCGCCCATGACCTGGGCGTTGCCAGCCACCCAGGCGGTGAGCGCGACTTGGGGCTTTTTGCCGGCCAGGCTGTAAAGGCTCATATGGGGTTCTCCGTGGTGTTGCTGCCTACAATTGTAAAGATGCAGCTGCGTTCCCAAGCCCTGGCCATTCTCCAAGCCCCCAGCATTGCCCCCAAATTGGAGGCAGTGGCGGCGCTGTGGGCTGCGCACCAAGCGGGCTCCCTGCACATTGACACACACTGGCAAGGGCCAGGGCCCGACCAACTGTCTGAACTGCCCGAGCTGCCTGGGCGCCCGCCCCTGCCCAAACTGATTGACCCCGGCCTGGTCCCCCACCGCAGCCCTTACACCGCACAAGGCCTAGGGGCGCTGGTTCACGCCATTTGCCATATTGAATTCAACGCCATTCACCTGGCGCTGGACGCCATTTGGCAGTTTGCGGACATGCCCGAAGCCTTCTATACCGACTGGCTGCGCGTGGCCCACGAAGAATGCCTGCACTACGCCATGCTGACCGAACAACTGGGCACTCTGGGCTACGCCTACGGCGACTTTGACGCCCACGACGGCCTGTGGGAAATGTGCGAAAAAACCCGCCATGACATCACCGCCCGCATGGCCCTGGTGCCCCGCACCCTGGAAGCACGCGGCCTGGACGCCACACCACTGATTCAAGCGCGACTGCGCAAAGTAGCAACACCCCAAGCGCTGGCCGTGTGCGACAAGCTGGACATCATCCTGCGCGACGAAATTGGCCATGTCGATATTGGCAACCGCTGGTACCGCTGGCTTTGCGAGCAGCAAGGCCTGGAGCCTGTGGCTCATTACAAACACCTGGCCCGTCAGTACAAAGCCCCCCGCCTGCGTCCGCCGTTCAACACGCCTGCGCGGGTGGCAGCCGGTTTCAGCGAAGAAGAGCTGGCTTATCTGGCGGGGGATGGGGTTTCATAACAAAGGTATAATCTCCACTGATGCAGTTATTTGCTTTCCTTCGCTGCATCAAGTCTGACGGGCAGCGGTACCCCAACACCGCACACCTGCCCCACCGCTAAGCAACCACTAGCGCATTCGGGGTCACACTTTTCTCTTGGCAAGCTTTTTTGGCGACAAGCACGTCGTCCCTTTTGCCCATGCGCGCTGATTCAAATTGCACGCATGACCCTGGGCCACCCCGCCCTTGTTTAGTTTGATTTACCTATGTCTTCCTTTTCCTCACTGCCATTTACCGTTGGCAAATTTCTGATTACGCCCTTGATTCGTTCGAACAACGCTGGTCGCTTTAGCGCTGCCCTCTCCATCCGCAGAGGTCAAGGCACACAAACCCACGACCGCGTCTACACCTTCAAGCCCGATTTCGCCAGCAAAGACAGCGCGCTGGTTTATGCAGCTGCACAGGGACGCTACTGGATGCTCAACCCTGCGTCATTCACCTGAACTTCATCATCAAAGGAACCCCACATGGCCAAAGAAGAAGCGATTGAAATGAAGGGCAAGGTCGATGAAGTCTTGCCAGACATGCGATACCGCGTCACGTTGGAAAACGGGCACAAATTGATCGCCTACACCGCCGGGAAAATGCGCAAACACAACATCCGCATCCTGGCGGGTGACAACATCACTCTGGAAATGTCACCTTACGACTTGACCAAGGGGCGCATCACATTCCGCCATCTTGAAAACCGTGCCCCCCGAACAGGTGCGCCGGCGTTCAAGCGCAAGCACTGATTTCGGCCCTCCTGTTTTATTCAATCAACCCGTGCCCGAAATTTCGGTGGGCACATTTTCTGAAAGGCTCCACCATGAGCAACAAACTGTACGTTGGCAACCTGTCTTACTCGGTGCGCGACGAAGACCTCCAACAAGAATTCTCCGCCTACGGTCAAGTTCAATCGGCCAAAGTCATGATGGATCGCGACAGTGGCCGCTCCAAAGGTTTTGGCTTTGTCGAAATGTCCAATGCAGAAGAGGCGCAAGCCGCCATCCAGGGCTTGAATGAGCAAAATTTTGGCGGTCGCAATCTGATTGTGAACGTGGCCCGCCCCATGGAAGCACGCCCTCCACGCAGCGGGGGCTTTGGTGGCAATTTTGGTGGCGGTGCTCGACGCAGTTACTAAGGTGCTGCGCAAGGCGATGAAATCAAAACTTCATTACCTTGCTTCTTGTCCAGCAGAACGACTACCCCCTGGGGTGGTGCTGCGCATGCAGCACCTTCAGCCGTTCACGGGCCACATGGGTGTAGATGGTGGTGGTGGAAATGTCGGCGTGTCCCAGCAGCATTTGCACGGCCCGCAAGTCTGCCCCATGATTAAGCAGATGCGTAGCAAAGGCGTGGCGCAGGGTATGCGGTGACAGCGGCGCGGTGATGCCCGCTTGCAGCGCGTAGCGCTTGACCAGGTTCCAGAACATCACGCGTGACATGGCCGTACCTGGCTTGGAGCCGCTGCTGGTGATGAACAAGTCTTGCGTCTGCCGCGAGCCCAGCAGTTGCTGTCGCAAGGGCATGTAGCGTTGCAGCCAGTCGCCAGCGGCTTCGCCAAAGGGCACCAGCCGCTCCTTGCTGCCTTTGCCCATCACACGCAAAACCCCTTCGTTCAAAGCCACATGCAGGGTTTTGAGGCCCACCAGCTCGCTCACACGGAGACCGCTGGCGTACATCAACTCCAGCATGGCTTTGTCGCGCACGCCCAGCTCGTCGTTTGTGTCTGGCGCGTTCAGCAAGGCGTCCACCTGCGCTTCGCTCAGGGTTTTGGGCATGCGCATGGACTGCTTGGCCGCCAGCATGCGCAGCGTGGGGTCTTGCGGGCACAGACTCTGTCGCTGGGCCCAACGGTAAAAGCGCTTGAACACCGTCAGGCGACGGTTGGCGGTGGAGGCTTTGGTGCTGGGGTGGCGCTCGGCAAAGTAGGTTTGCAGTTGCGTCTCTTGCACCTGGAGCAAACCCAGCCCCTGAGGTTGCAACCAATCGGCCAACAATTGCAGATCGCGCCTGTACGCCGCCAGTGTGTTGGGCGACAGACCGTCTTCGAGCCACAAGGCATCGGCAAAGCGATCGATCAGGGCGGTGTCCGCAGCATCCATGCGCGGGGATGATACCCTTGCCTTGCACAAGAGTTGCTCCATGAACTACGCCCAACTGCTTTTCCCCGACTTTTCGCTCATTTTGTGCGGGTACCTGCTATGCCGTTACACCGCGCTGGACCGCAGCGTCTGGCAGCCGGTGGAGTCGCTGGTGTATTACTTTCTTTTTCCGGTGCTGCTGTTTTACTCCATCACCAAAAGCCCGATGGATGTCAGGGTGGCTTCGAGCATGATGGGTGCAGGCCTGAGTCTGGGCGTGAGCGCTATTGCCCTGGCCTACAGCCTTCCCTACTGGCCCTGGCTGGGCAAGCACCTGCAAGCGCGCGACCATGCGTCAAGTGCGCAGGTGGCGTTTCGTTTCAATTCTTTCATTGGCCTGGCTCTGGCCGAACGGCTGGCGGGTGCACAAGGCCTGCAGCTGGTTTCGGTATTGATTGGCGTGTGTGTGCCGCTGTTCAATGTGGGCGCGGTCTGGCCCATGGCGCGGCATGCCAACTTGCACATCTGGCGCGAGCTGGCCCGCAACCCATTGATTCTGGCCACCTTGTCTGGCTTGCTGGCCAATCTGGCGGGCTTTCAAATTCCCGAACGGAGCGCGCCCACCCTGAGCCGTATTGGCGCTGCCTCTGTGGCCTTGGGTTTGATGGCCGCAGGCGCTGGCATGCAGCTGGGCAGCTTGCGTCAGGGACAATTGCTGAGCGTGCTGGTGCTAGGCATCAAGCACCTGGCCATGCCGCTCATGGCCTGGGGCATTGCACGGCTGTGGGGCTTGAGCCAGCAACAAACACTGATGCTGCTGGCTTTCTCGGCCTTACCCACAGCGTCCAGCTGCTATGTGCTGGCTTCGCGTATGGGCTACAACGGTTCGTTTGTGGCCGGGTTGGTCACTTTGTCCACCGTGCTGGGCGTGGGCAGCCTCAGTTTTGCGCTGGGCGTGCTGGCCTGATTCAGGCGTGACTTGCGGCGCCCTGCGCCAGCGACCACTGCACCTGCTCTTGCACGACTTCGTTAGGGTGCTTCGCCCAACGCTGCAGAGCCTGGCGCAAGGCTTGCGCTTCTTGCGCAGTCAGTTGCCCTGACGCCATCGCATTGCCCGCGGCAAGCGCCAGGTTGCGCAGCCAACGCGCATGGCCTATGCGCCGAATGGCACTGCCCTCGGTGCGGCGTAAAAACGTGGTCTCGTCCCACTGCAGCAGCTGAGCGATGGTGCTGCCACTCATGCCCTCGCGCGGCTGCCAGTCGGGTAAGGGGTGCGTCTGCGCAAATTTGTTCCAGGGACACACCAGCTGGCAGTCGTCACAGCCGTAGACCCGGTTGCCGATCATGGGGCGCAGGGCTTCATCAATCGGGCCGTCGTGCTCAATCGTCAGGTAGGAAATACAGCGCCGCGCATCCACTTTGTAAGGCGCCACGATGGCTTGCGTGGGGCACAACTTCATGCAGGCCTCGCACTGGCCGCAATGCGCGCTGACGCTGGGCGTGGCTGGCAACGCCAGGTCCACAAACAGTTCACCCAAGAAAAATAGGGAGCCCGCTTCGCGCGAGAGCAGCAAGCTGTGTTTTCCCCGCCAGCCCAGCCCCGAGCGCTGCGCCAGCTCGACTTCCAGCACCGGGGCAGAGTCAGTAAAGGCGCGGTGCCCGAAGGGGCCGACTTCCTGCGCAATGCGTTCGGCCAACTGCTGCAGGCGCTGGCGCAAGACCTTGTGGTAATCCCGTCCCCGGGCGTAGATGGACACCACGGCTTCACCCGAACGCGTGTGGCGTGCCAGCTCGCGATCGACCCAGTCAGAGGGAGTGCCATCCGGCAGGTAATCGATGCGTGCAGTAATGATGCTCACTGTGCCTGGCACCAGCTCGGCAGGCCGTGCGCGCTTGAGGCCGTGCGACTGCATGTAATGCATCTGGCCATGGAAACCGGCTTCCAGCCAGGCCAGTAAACCCGGCTCGGCATCGGACAAATCCACCGGGGCCACCGCAATTTGGGACAATTGCAAATCACGCGCCCAATCCTGGATCTGGGCCCACAGTTTTTGAGGATCAATTTGTCGATGTCCGGTACTCACCCGACCATTGTAGGTAGCGAAGGCGCTGCGCCCTCCCCCAGCCACTGGCGCGGCCTTTGGCGCAGCGAAGAGGACACCCAGGTTTTTGCGAGCCAACTGGCTGACGCTTTGATGCGCTGGCCGGGTGGCCTGGACGCCTGCATCGAGCTGCGAGGCGACCTGGGCGCAGGTAAAACCACTTTTGTGCGCCACTTGCTGCGCGCGGCGGGTGTGCAAGGCCGCATCAAAAGCCCAACCTATGCTGTGGTGGAGCCGCACGAAGCCCAAGGTCCGCAAGGCCTGTGGCCCGTCTGGCACTTTGATTTTTACCGTTTCAGCGATCCGCAGGAGTGGGAGGATGCAGGCTTCAGGGATATCTTTGCCGGCCCCGGTCTGAAGCTGATGGAGTGGCCGGACAAAGTGGCCGGGCAACTGCCCCCTGCTGACTGGGTGATCGGGCTTAAGG
>NZ_JAYPVP010000003.1:118814-142149 GCF_038134685.1 Limnohabitans sp.
GCTTAAGGTCAACACCGACGAGACACGCGAAGTCCGTATCCAGGCGCAGACCAAACGTGGCCAGCACTGGTTGGTCCTGTGGAAGGAGCTGGCAGATGCTGCATGAGCGGGCTTGGCTTCAACGTCGCCAAGTGCTACACATGGGTGCACTGTCCTTGTTGCTGGGCCGCACACAGCTCAGTTATGGCGCCAGCATGATGGCAGTGCGCATTTGGCCCGCACCCGAATACAGCCGCGTGACGCTGGAGTCTGACGCCCCCCTCAAAACCACCCAGACCTTTGTGGCCGACCCGCCCCGACTGGCGGTGGACATTGAAGGGCTGCAATTGAACAACGCCTTGCGCGAGCTGGTGGGCAAGGTGCAGGCCAATGACCCCAATATTGCCGGTATCCGCGTCGGCCAGTTCAGCGCCAACGTGGTGCGCCTGGTGATCGATCTCAAGCAGCCGATTGCGCCACAGGTGTTCACCCTGCAGCCTGTTGAACCTTATCAATATCGGCTGGTGCTGGACCTCTACCCCACTCAGGCAGTGGACCCACTGGAAAAGCTGATCGCCGATCGCCTCAAGGAAAGTGGCTCGACCCCATCCGCGCCTGTAGCTGGCGCTGACCCTTTGGGCGATTTGATGGCCCAGCGCGCAGGCAAGCCGCCCGCCCCACCGCGCCAGTACATGGACCGACCTGACCACCCGCCACGCCCGCCCGAGCCCGTGCGCGCTTCGGACCGATTGATTGTGGTGGCCATTGACCCCGGCCATGGAGGCGAAGACCCGGGCGCCATTGGGCCCAATGGCACTCGCGAAAAAGACGTCGTGCTGAGCATTGCGCGACGCTTGAGTACATTGATCAACAGCCAAAGCATGGGGGGCAGCCCCATGCGCGCCTTTCTCACCCGGGATGCGGATTACTTTGTGCCGCTGCATGTACGGGTACAAAAGGCAAGACGCGTACAGGCCGACCTGATGGTCAGCATCCATGCCGATGCCTTCTTCACCCCGCAAGCACGAGGTGCGAGCGTGTTTGCCCTGAGCGATGGTGCGGCATCAAGCAGCGCTGCCCGCTGGATGGCCCAAAAGGAAAACAAGGCCGACTTGATTGGTGGCATCAACCTCGGCGGACAGGACCAGCACGTGCAGCGAGCCTTGCTGGATATGAGCACCACCGCCCAGATTCGCGACAGCCTCAAGCTGGGCGGCAGCTTGCTGCGCTACATCTCGCAGGTGGGGCGCTTGCACAAACCGCGGGTGGAACAAGCCGGCTTTGCAGTGCTCAAGGCTCCTGACATTCCCAGCGTGTTAGTCGAGACCGCCTTCATCAGCAACCCGGAAGAAGAAATGCGCCTGCGCGATCCTGCCTATCAGGAACAGCTGACCGAAGCACTTCTCAAAGGCATCGTGCAGTACTTCGAGCGCAACCCGCCACTGGCGCGTACCCGCTCGGCCTGAAGGCCATCAGGCCCTGAAGGACTGGCTGGCTTCAATGTCACGATCAAACTGCGCCACAGCTGCCTGCGTCATGGGGTCAGTCACCAGCTGCGCCACAAACTCGGGGCGTACAGTGACTGCGTGCGCGCCCATGCCCATCAGACGCGCCAGCACATCGGCGGACTTGATGCTCGCGGCCAGCAGCTGGACACCTTCGGCCTGCATGGCTACGCAGGCCTGCATCAGCGCCCAGACATCGCGCCCATCGGCCTGCAAGCGCCCCACATAAGGGGCGACATAGCTTGCGCCCTGTGACTGCGCCCACATCAGCTGCACCGGGTTGGACAAGCCCGTCAATAAAGTAGGCACACCCCAGGCCTGCACCTCACGCAACACCGCCTGCCACTGCGCATCGCACGGCAGCTTGATGGTGAGCTTGACGCGCGCCTGCAGCGCCGCAGGCAACAAGGCCGCCAACCATTCCGCCGCCTCCCCCACATCGGCACGAGGCAGCTGCAGCATGAGTTCTGGCAAGCGCGCGGCACCCGCCTCGCGCACCAGTCGCAAATAACCAGGAAGACTCACCGGCAAACCGGCTTGCATGACCAAAGTGGGGTTGGTGGTCACACCCGCAATGTGTGGAGCGCCTGCGGGCAAGGTCCATTGCGCAGCATCTGCGCTGTCGAGGTACAACTTCATTCGATGTCCTGCTTGAGGATGATGTCTTTGTCAGGGAAAAACTGGCTGTGCAGCGGCAACAAGGCACCGCCGAGCGCACGCGCATGTGCACCCACACGCCCCGCCAACAAACGCGGCTGGTGCATGCCATCAAAGCGGTACTGCGCCAGCGCCGCAAGCGTGCGTTCGCGCAAGGCCGTCATAAGCGATGCCCCCAGTGAACCATCCATCACCACCGCATCCAAGTCGAGCAACGCTGCCGAATTGGCGACCACCATGGCCAGGGCCTGACTGGCTTGCTGCAACCAGGGTTCGGTACACGCCTGATAAGTGGGCTGCATGATGGCGTCGTCATGGATCAGCAAAGGGTCATGCCCTTGCGCCAGCAAGGCCTGCTCGAGCTGCCAGCCTGAAGCAACTTGCAACAACTGCGGCGGAAAACCACCTGTCTTGGCAGCCCTGTCCATGGGCATGGAGCCAATCGCACCGGCATTGCCACGATCCGTGCTCAGCACATGTCCGCCCAGCACCAGGCCACCGCCAATAAAGGTACCCACAAACACATACAGAAAGCTGCGCGTGTCCTGGCCATGCCCCTGCAGCAACTCGGCCACACAAGCGGCCATGGTGTCTTTGGCAAACACCACCGGTAAATCAGTCAAGGCCTGCACCTGCGCGCGCAGATTCAGGCCTTCCCAGCGGCGCAGCGCTTGTGCAGCATCGCCTTGCATGAGATCGGCCCATTTGTGTACTGACAACGGCGCCGTGAGGCCCACACCCACAACACGCTCCCAGCGCTCGCCCAATTGCACCTGCAACGCGTGCAGGCCTTCGGCAATTTGCGTCATCAGCACTTGTGGATCGGGGTAGTCGTAGTGCACCTCATGGCGCAACACAGGCTGACCACAAAAATCGGCCACCAACAATTCCAGGTTGCGTCGGCCCACCTGAACACCAATGCTGTAAGCCCCTTCGGGGTTGAGCGACAGCGGCACCGAGGGCTGCCCGATCTTGCCGCGAATGCGCTCTTGCTTGATCAGCAAATCGTCGTCGAGCAAACGCCCCACGATGATGGCCACCGTCTGGGTGGACAGCTGGGTCAGACGCGCCAAGTCAGCCTTGGGAATGGCCCCATGGTGGCGGATGGCCTGCAACACAATGCGCTCATTGAACTGGCGCATGCCGCTGTGGTTGGAGCCGCGCATCTGGCGCGTGTGAGCAGGTGGGTTCATCCGAAAAAAGATCAGGGCAGGATCACAGCCTTACAGTACATGGCGTTGCCATAGGCGGTGACTTCACCGCTTTGCACGATCAGGCTCGCAGCCTTGATTTTCTCGTAAAACGCAAAGCGCTCGACAGCTTCCACCCGATCAGCCGCCACACCTTGTGCCACCACCAGGTCCACCACCGCTTGTTGCGCAGCGGTGCGGTGGCCATCTGCGCTGTGGCATACCTTCATGAAAGCTGCAGGTTGAGTCACATCTTCGGCCAGCGGCATGACCGACAACACCGCCTGGCTCACACGTTCCAGACTGTGGCCGGGCAGACGCACCACGGGAATACGACCCTGGCTGAGGTAGTCTGCCGTGAAGTTGGCGTCCACCACCGCCACCCATTCACCGTGGCCCATGGCACACAGGTGCATCAGCAGCTCGGGGGTGAGCAAAGGATCAATGCCTTTCAGCATGCCACAGCCTCCTGGGCAGTTTCTGCAGGCAGGCTGGCCGGATCAATAGCGCCAGTGATCAGGCCCACGATTTCTTCGGGGTTGGTCATATGCTTGGGGCGACTGCAAATGATGCGGCCCTGGCGGAACACATGGATGCGGTCCACCAGATCAAACACCTGGCGCAGGTTGTGGCTGATGATGATCAGCGGAATGCCTTGTTTTTTCAGACCTTTGATGATCTCTTCTACACGGGCCGTCTCCTGAACGCCCAAGGCAGCGGTTGGTTCGTCAAGGATGATGAGCTTTTTGGCAAAGCCAGCTGCACGGGCGATGGCCACGCACTGTCGCTGGCCACCAGACATGCCGCGCAAGGACTCGGACATGTCCTGAATCTTCACTCCGGTCGTGGCAAGCATTTGCGCCGATTTTTCGCGCATGGCCTTGTGATTGAGGATGGACAAGGGGCCCAGATTGATGTGGGTCAGCTCACGCCCAAGAAAGATGTTGGCGGGCACATCCAGGTCTTCGGCCAGAGCCAGGGTCTGGTACACGGTTTCGATGCCCTGCTCACGAGCGTCCAGCGGCGACTCAAAACTGACTTTCGTCCCGTCAAGCCGGATATCACCACTGTTGGGCTGTTCTACACCCGTGATCAATCGCACAAAAGTGCTTTTGCCCGCGCCGTTGTCGCCCACGATAGCGGCGTGCTCACCGGGCATCAGGCGAAATTGCGCATCGGTCAGGGCTTTGACGCCGCCGTAGTGCTTGGTCAGGTTCTGGATTTCAAGAACAGGTGTAGGGGCCATGGTGCTTCTCTCAGAAGGGGTAATTCATTGCAATGTGGGCAAGCATCGCGGATGCGGTGACAAAAGTACATTAGTAAAACTACTATGTTTATTTAGTCGGTTTTTGCAGTTTAATCCGTTTGCGGCACGAAAAAGGCGTTTTTTTGTGCCCACTTCCATTCAACACAACGGAGATAAACCCATGATCACCAAACGCACATTCGGCCGCCTGGCCATCGCCGCCGCTGCAGCCACCCTCTTCACCTCGGCATTTGCAGCCGATGTGACGGTGGCCTACATCACCAACGGCAACACCAACGAGGGCTGGACCCTGATCAACGGCGGCGCCAAGAAAGCTGGCAGCGCTGCAGGCGTCAAGTTCATCGAACTGGCCGCTGAAAAAGGCGAACTGTCCAAGCAGCTGGCCATCGTGGAAGACATGATCACCCGCAAGGTCAACGCCATTGCCATCGCACCCGTGGACTCCAAGGGCATCGCCCCTGCCGTCAACAAAGCCCTCAAGGCTGGCATCGCTGTGGTGGCTGTGGACACCGGCATTTCCGGCGCTGACATCACCTCGTATGTCGCGACCGACAACATCAAGGCTGCGAATGTGCAGGGCAAGTGGGCCGCTGAGCAAATCAAGGACGGCGACACCGTGATTTATGTGACTGGCGACCAAGGCCAGTCCACAGGCCAAGAGCGCAAGAAGGGCTTTGTTGACGCCCTGAACGCCGGCCGCAAGAACGTCAAGATCGTGGAAGTGCCCACCACCTGGGACCAGACCATGGCCCAAAACGGTGTGGAAGCTGCTCTGCGCTCCAACCCTGGCGCCAAGGTCATTGCCTGCGCATGGGACGGCGGCGCTCTGGGTGCCAAGGCTGCCCTGATGGCCGCTGGCAAGAAGCCCGGTGACGTCAAGATCGCTGGTTTTGACGGCTCCCCCGGCGGCCTGGACATGATGAAGCAAGGCTGGCAACAAGCCAACGCCGCACAGATGCTGGCCAAGATTGGTCAGGTCGGCGTGGAAACCGCCATCGCTGCAGCCAAGGGCCAGAAGGTCTCCAACCGCATCGACACAGGCTCTTTCCTGGTGCTGCCTTCCAACGTCGACCAGTTCGCCAAGGACTCCGGCGTGGGTCAGTTCATGAAGGTCAAGTGATCGTCTGATCACCCCCAGTCCCCGCCTTGATGCGTTTCAGGCGGGGACTTTTTGACGCTTGTGTGTGGCAAGCGTCTTGTCATTCAAGGAAATTCGACATGATGAAGTCCATCACCCGACAAGAATGGTATGGCGCACTGGTGGCCGTGCTGGTGCTTGGCGCACTGCTGAGTGTGGCCTCCCCCTACTTTCTGACCGCAGGCAACCTATCCAACATTCTGGTGCAGGCCTCTGTGATTGCCCTGCTTGCCGGTGGGCAGACCTTTGTCATCTTGACGGGTGGCGTCGATTTGGCCGTGGGTGCCTTGACAGCACTGGCTGGTGCGGTTGCGGGACACCTCATGATCAAGGCAGGCATAGATCCCTACGCAGCCATGGTGGTGGCGCTCGCGATTGGTGCCGCTGTGGGTTTCTTCAATGGTTATCTGGTGGCTTTTGTCGGCATTCCGGCCTTTATCGTTACGCTCGGTGGCCTGACGCTTTGGCGTGGCCTGGCGTTTGACCTGACCGGTGGTTTCGACAATGCCGGCCTGCCCGAGCCCTTCCCTTTCCTGGGCTACGGCGACATTCTGGGCATCCCGATGCCGACCCTCATCACGGGCGTGTTCTTTGTGGTGATGGCGTTCATGCTGTCATCCACCAAAATTGGTCGTTATGTGTACGCGATGGGCTCCAACGAAATGGGTGCCCGCCAGGTGGGCATCAACATCCGCTGGTACAAGCTGGGCGTGTATGTGGTTTCCGGTCTGGCTTGCGCCATGGCCGCCATCGTGCTGATGGCCCGCATGGATTCATCCAGCGGCAAGATGGCACAGATGTTTGAGCTCGACGCGATTGCTGCCGTCATTCTGGGGGGCACCTCGCTCTTCGGGGGGCGTGGCAGCATCTGGGGCAGCTTGCTGGGCGCCGTCCTGATCACCATGATCCGCAACGGCATGAACCTGATGGAAATTTCCCAGTTCAAGCAAATGATGGCCATTGGCGCTGTGGTCATTGTTGCCGTCTGGATTGACGTGATCCGCCGCAAACATCTGCTCAAGAAATAAACCTGGAAGCACGTATGTCTCGCGAAATCGTGGTGTTGGGCGAAGCCCTGATGGACTGCATCGCACAGCCAGACGGGCAGCTGCGCCCCCTCATGGGTGGCAGCCCCTACAACATGGCTCGGGCAGCGGCCTTGCGTGGCGCACAGGTCGCTTATCTCAACCCCCTCTCGGTAGATCGATTTGGGCGAAGTCTGGCTGATTTGCTGATCAAAGACGGCGTCCAACTGATCGGCGGCGACAGCCGCCAGCCCACTTCTTTGGCGGTGGTGCAGCTGAGCAACGGGCAGCCCAGCTATGGTTTTTATCGCGAAGGCATCGCCGATCGCGACTACACCGTGCAAGGCGTGCTCAATGCCCTGTCCCAGCGCACACCCGGCATTTTCCACACCGGTTCCCTGCTGCTGATTCCACCAGAACACGAGAAAGTGCTGGCCATTCTGGACGGCGCGCGCACCATGGGTTGGACCATCAGCGTAGACGTGAATCTGCGCCCCGTTGTCGCTCCCGATTTGCCCAGCTATGTGCAAGCAGTGGAACAAATCATGTTGCGCGCCCACTGGCTCAAAGCCAGTGACGAAGACCTCGAAACCCTGGGTTATGGCCACGCCACCCTGGAACAGGCCGCAGAGCAGGCGAAAAAGCTGCACACCAAAGGCATTGAGCGCCTGGCCCTGACCTTTGGGGGTGACGGCGCTTGGCTGAGCATGGACGGGGCGCATGCTCAGAGTCCTGTTCCAAAAGTGAATGTGGTCGATACTGTTGGCGCGGGTGACACCTTCTGGGGCAACTGTCTGGCCGATTGGGCCATGGACGACAGCCCTGCTTCGCAGCGTATGGATAGAACCCTGAGCCTGGCCATGGCCGCAGCTGCCATCAACTGCAGTCGCCAGGGTTGCCAGCCTCCCTCTGCGCAGGAAACTTTGGCCTTTTAAACCTGCTTCAGGCCTGGCGTGCGCGCCAGGCTCCGAAAACGGCGATCAAGCCCGGCACGAGAATCAGCGCCCAGATGATCTTGCTCAAATGGGTCTGAACCACAGGCAGGTTGCCGAAAAAATAGCCCGCCAATAGTAAACCCACCACCCAGATCACGCCCCCCAAAACGTTGTAGGCGGTGAACTTGCTGCGCGTCATGGCCGCCACGCCGGCCACAAAAGGCACAAAGGTGCGGATAAACGGCATGAAGCGGGCCAGCACGATCGTGATGCCGCCATACTGCTCGTAAAAAGCATGGGCCTTGTCAAAGGCCGCGCGGTTGAAAAAGCGCGAGTCTTCCCACTGGAACACCTTGGGCCCGAAATAGCGACCAATGCTGTAGTTGGTTTGATCACCAGCAATGGCTGCCAGCAGCAGCAAGACCATGGCGACCGGCAAGCTCATGAGCTCGGCCCCGCACAAGGTTCCCACGATGAATAGCAGGGAATCGCCTGGCAAAAACGGCATGACCACCACGCCTGTTTCCACAAAAACAATCAGGAACAACAGCGCGTAGACCCAATTACCGTGCTCGGCGACAAAGTCACGCAGGTGAACGTCAACGTGGAGAATGAAATCCACCAATTGCATCAAGATATCCATGGGTGTGGATTATCCCTGAGGCCTGCGGCAATCCACTCTAAAATCAACAGGTGACCGCAATCCCACCCGCCCCCCGCCGCCCCATCCGCGAGCTGCCCGACGAACTCATCAGCCAGATTGCCGCTGGCGAAGTGGTCGAGCGCCCGGCTTCCGTCGTGCGCGAACTGGTGGACAACGCGCTGGACGCGGGTTCGCAAAACATCACGCTGCGCCTGCTGGGTGGTGGCACGCGACTGATTGCCGTGGAAGACGATGGTTGCGGCATTGCCCCGGACGAGCTGGCCACCGCCCTCAAGCGCCACGCCACCAGCAAGATCGGCAACCTGCACGAGCTTGAATCGGTCATGACCATGGGTTTTCGGGGCGAGGCGCTGGCCGCCATCAACTCGGTGTCCGAACTCACCCTGCTCTCGCGCATGGAGGGCCAGCCCAGCGCCTTTGCGCTGGATGGCCGCACGGGCGAAGTGCGCCCCGCCCCACGTGCTGTGGGCACCACGGTTGAGGTCAAGGAGCTGTTTTTCTCCACCCCGGCGCGCCGCAAGTTCTTGAAGAGCGACAGCACCGAGCTGGCCCACTGCATCGAAGCCGTGCGCCGCCACGCGCTGGCCCGCCCGGACGTGAGCTTTGCCATCTGGCACGAGGGCAAGTTGGTCGAGCAGTGGCGCGTGCACCCGGGCGCGGCCGGTCTGGAGCAGCGCCTTGCCGATGTGCTGGGCAACGAATTCGTCGCACAGTCGATCGCGGTGAACTTCCAGGTGGGGCCGATGCATATCATCGGGCGTGCAGGCCTGCCGGATGCTGCCCGCTCACGGCCAGACCACCAGTTTGCCTATGTGAACGGCCGCTTTGTGCGCGACAAGGTCGTCATGCACGGCGCACGCAGCGCCTACGAAGACGTGTTGCACGGCCACAAGCAACCGGCCTACGCGCTGTTCATCCAGATCGACCCCACGCTGGTGGACGTCAACGTGCACCCGACCAAAATTGAAGTGCGTTTTCGTGACAGCCGCGAGGTGCACCAAGCCGTGCGCCACGCGATTGACCAGGCGCTGGCCGCACCGCGCTCACAAGCCCTGGCAGACCGTGTCGAGCCCGAACTCCAACTTCAAAGTCCTGCGCCCAAGACCCTGCCCGAATCGGCCAGCTGGCGGCAAGGCAGCATTGGGCTGAGTGACCGCGCTGCCGCTTTCGAGAGCCCTCGGGTAGACAGCGACCGCGCCATGGCTGACATCAAAGCGCTGTGGACACCACGCGCCCCCAGCGAAGCGACTGCACCCCAGACTTTTGCCGCAAACGAAAAAAACGCGCACGACTGGTCACAACCCATTGTTGTCGGCGCGGCATCGTCCCCCTTCAGCGAAGCCTTGCCAGCCGACGCCGATGCGAGCGCCTGGCCCCTGGGCCGTGCGATTGCACAGCTTCACGGCGTCTACATCCTGGCGCAAAACGCGCAAGGCATGGTGGTGGTGGACATGCACGCCGCCCACGAGCGCATCGTGTACGAAAAACTCAAAAACCAGCTGGGCGCTGATGCTGGCCGTATTGCCAGTCAGCCCTTGCTGATCCCGGCCACCTTTGCAGCCACCCCCACCGAAGTGGCCACCGCAGAAAGCGCCAGCGAAGCCTTGACGCAGCTGGGCCTTGAAATCGCCCCCCTGTCGGCCAAGACCCTGGCCGTGCGCGCCGTGCCCACCAGCCTGGCGCAAGGCGATGCGGTGGAGCTGGCGCGCAGCGTGCTGGCCGAGCTCGCCCAGCACGACGCCAGCACCGTGGTGCAGCGCGCGCAAAACGAAATCCTGGCCACCATGGCCTGCCACGGTGCGGTGCGTGCCAACCGGCAGCTGACTTTGACCGAAATGAACGCCCTGCTGCGCCAGATGGAAGAAACCGAGCGATCGGACCAATGCAACCACGGTCGTCCCACCTGGCGACAAATGAGCATGCGCGATCTGGATGCCCTGTTCCTGAGGGGGCGCTGATGAAAGCCTCCATGTCACCCTCGCTGATCGTCCTGATCCTGTCGCTGCTGCTGGGCCTGCAACCCGTGACCACCGACCTGTACTTGCCTGCCTTACCCGCGATCACCGAAGGATTTGGCGCCAGCGCAGCACAGTCCCAATTGACGCTCAGTGCCTTGTTGTTGGCCTTTGGCTTGTCGCAACTGGTGTGGGGTCCTTTGTCAGACCGCTTTGGCCGCCGCCCGGTGTTATTGGCTGGCATGACGGCCTACACCGCAGCATCCATTGCCAGCGCTTTCAGTCCGGCCATGGACTGGTTAATCGTGTCACGTGCTGTGCAAGGCGCCGCGATGGGCGCAGGGGTGATGGTTTCGCGCGCCATGGTGCGCGATTTGTACGCCCCCGCACAAGGTGCCACCATGATGTCAAAGGGCCTGACAGGCCTGGGGGTGATTGCCTGCCTGTGCGCCCCCATCGGCGGTGCCCTGACCGACCTGATCGGCTGGCGCGCAGCCCTGCTGGCGCTGGCAGTGTTTGGCGCAGCCACCCTGGCCGTATTGGTCTGGCGCTTTGAAGAAACACTCCGACAGCCCGATCCGCATGCGCTTCGCCTGGCCCCCCTGTTACGTGCCAATGCCGACATCATTCGCAACCCGGTGTTTCTGACTTGGTGCGCCTTGTCTGCAGCCTCTTACCTGGGGCTGTTCACTTTCCTGGCAACGTCCTCGTTCGTGTTCACACGCAGCATGGGCATGAGCCGCACCGCCTATGGCCTGTTGATGTTCACCATGTCGGCGTCCTACATTGCAGGCACCTTCTGGTGCCGCTGGATGTTGCGTCGAACCAGCGTGCACCGCACGGTGGCAGTGGCCGGCGTGTTCACACTCACCGGATCGCTGGCACTGGCAGTGCTGGCGCATTGGGGGCATGACCAAGCCTGGTATGGCCCTTGGGCGGTGATCCTGCCTTTCTACATTTTCATGATCGGGCATGGTGTTCACCAGCCCTGTGGCCAAAGTGGTGCGGTAGGCCCCTTCCCGCACCGGGCTGGCACCGCCTCGGCCCTCAATGGCTTTTTGATGATGTTGGGCGCCTTCTTCATGGGTGGCTGGATCGGCCGGAACCTGGAGCAACCCGTGCTGGCCCTGGCCGATGGCGTGCTGCTGTGGGGCAGCTGCATCACCGCCATTGCCTGGACAGCGGTGCAGCGTCACGGTCGCCCGCAAGTGGTCTCCTGTGCCACACCCTGACATGCAAACCTCGAAGCTTGACGCCATCGCGCTGGTCGGCCCCACGGCCAGCGGCAAAACCGCCGCTGCCCTCCTCGTGGCCCAGGCGCTGGAGCCACAAGGCGGCGCAGAAATCATCAGCATGGATTCGGCACTGGTCTACCGCGGCATGGACATTGGCACCGCCAAACCAAGCCGCGACGAACTGGCCCAGGTGCCTCACCACCTGATTGACATCATTGAGCCCTTGCAAAGCTACAGCGCCGCCGACTTTGCGCAAGACGCGATCCAGTTGATGGCCGACATCCGCTCACGCGGCAAAACCCCGCTGATTGTGGGCGGCACCATGCTCTACTTGAAAGCCCTGCTTGAGGGCCTGAACGACATGCCCGCCACCGACCCACAAGTGCGCGAGCACATCCAGCAGCGCGCTGCCGAGCAAGGCTGGCCCGCCATGCATGCCGAGCTGCAAAAAGTGGACCCGGTCACCGCAGCGCGCCTGGCCCCCAACGACAGCCAACGCATCGGCCGCGCGCTGGAGGTGTGGCAACTCACAGGCCAAGCCCTGTCAGCCTTTCACCAGCAAGCCAAGCCATCTAGCAGCTCGCTCAACATCCCCGTCATCAGTCTGGAGCCCGCCGATCGAGCCTGGCTGCACCAGCGCATCGCCCTGCGCTTTGAGCAGATGATGGCCCAAGGCTTTCTGAACGAAGTGCGCGCCCTGATGGCACGTGGCGACCTCAACCCCGAGCTGCCCAGCATGCGCTGCGTGGGCTACCGTCAAGCCTGGCAAGGCTTGAGCGAAGGCTGGAGCGAGCAAGAAATTTGCGAGCGCGGCATCTTCGCCACCCGCCAGCTGGCCAAGCGCCAAATCACCTGGCTGCGCAGCATGCCCAATCGCCATGTTGTGGCTGCCGACGCCCCAAATGCTCTAACGCAGGTGCTTCGGCAAGTTCTATAGAACAGCGCCCTGCCTATGCAGCTGATGGCGCTTGTGGGTGGAAAGCGCGTCACCGTGGTGATTTCGGAGCGAACGGAGTAACTCAGGGCACGCGCACACCTTCGGGTGCGTTGATGAAGGCAAAGGGGTTGAGGAATTGCCGACGCCAGAACAGCGCCTGATCAACGGCACTCAGCCCTGCCTCTTGGCAGGTGCTGTGCCATTCGCGTTCCATCACGCCCACCTGGTGGTTAACGATGTCGATGGCTTCTTCGCGTCCCAACAAGAATACCGACGCTGCAGCCACACAGGTAGCCACTTGGCTGCTGCGGTCTCCCCCGTGGATCAGCATGGCTTGTGAGGCCTGCTGCCCTGTGCGGGACTGAGGGCAAATGTCGTACGCCGGCGTCAGGGCCAGCTGCTGCCCATCCCAGAAGGCCGCATGGTTGCGTGCATGGTCGTCGGTGTTGCCGCACAGGATGTTGAAGACGATGCGGGCAAACAGCTCGCGCAAAGTGGCCTTGGCGTCCACGAATCGGTGGCGGATGATTTCTGCAAGCTTGTCATAGCTGGCGTAGGCTGCCAGCATTTCATCGAGTTCGAACAGCGTGAGTGCCGACACCATGACCCGTCGCCGCCAACTGTTCTCATGTCGGATGCGGTCAAAGCGTTCGATGAGCAGCACGTCCTTGCCCATGGCCTGGCGCAGGTGCACTGGTGCGACGCGCAGGCCAGCCTTGTGGGCCAGACGCATGGCGATGTATTCGGCCTTGACCACGCTGTAGAGGTCATTGCTGGCAGAAAATTTGGCGATGTATTTGCGATCACCATCGTCGATGAGCACTTTTGGACGAGCCCCCCCCAGGGACGTGCCATGCAACAAGGCCTGATCGAGCTCGGGCGAGATGGGAACGCCACGCTCGACCTTCTCTGCCGCAGTCTGCAGATCCTCCAGTGAAGGTTGCTGCGCCAGTCGCGGCTGATAGCGGATTGGTGAAGACTGAAAATCGAGCGCACCAATCCTGTCGGAGCCTGATTCGAGCAGGTACGTCAGTTCATCAAGCTCGAATCCCGCCGTGTCTTGAGCGTGTGCGCCGAGCTTGCGGTTGATCAGTACCCGACGGCCCCAGGCATCGGGTGAGGCGTCACGGATGCAACTGGGCATGTTCAGCCCCGGCAGCAAAGCAATCGCGCCTGCACGCAACGGCAATTCGGGGGCATACAGGGCCATTGCATCTTGGCGGGCCAGGTAGCTGCGTCCGTAGTTGAACAGCAGCTGTTGGCCCTGTCTGGACAGCAGACCGGCGACCACAGGCTCGGTAGCATCCGGTAGCCAGACCCAAACGTAGGCTTCCTGGTACATGCCTGTGGACTCAGAAGTCATCTTTCACTCCTGCAACTGCGGCCCTGACCGCTTTGGGCAACAGCGTCATTTTTTCACCCTGACGCGCAACATGGGCTGCCAATTGGCGTGAATCTGCCTCGAACAAGGGCACGCCACACACAGCGGCGACCTCAAACACAGCACCAATAGAACAACCAGGATCCCCCCGCTCAATGCGCTGGAGCAGTGCCCTGGAAATGCCAGCCCGCGCTGCCAGATCACTGGTGGTCAGGGCTTTGGCCAGTCGCGCTTCGCGCACGAGCTGCCCCAGCAACACCAGTGCATCAAGACTGTATTGAGAATAAGGACGGGTGGCAGGCTTGACCAAAATGACTCTTTAATAGATCAAATAGTCTTTATTGGATCATAAACAATCCAAATTTTCAAGAGCAACAAGATCAACGTAGGAGCGGCCTCTGGCCGCGAATAAACCCAGAATCGCTGCCAGAAGCCACTCCTACACCGGAGATTGGCGATGGGCTTTCAACACGCCGTGTCGGGCCTTGGACTGCAGTCGTTTTTGCACAGAAGCCCGTGTGGGTCGCGTCGCTTTGCGCGCCTTGGGTGCCCGCTCATAGCGTTCGAGCATTTCATAAAGCCGCGCCCAGGCATCTTGCCTATTGGCTTCTTGGGTACGGTAACGCTGGGCTTTGAGAATCAGTACGCCATCGGGCGTCAAGTGATTGCCTGGTGCGTGAAGCCACCTGGCCTTGATGTCTTCGGGCAGGGTGCTGGCGCGCACATCAAAACGCAGCTGAATCGCGCTGGAGACCTTGTTGACGTTCTGCCCACCAGGCCCTTGGGCGCGGATGGCTGTCAGCGCAACTTCATCGTCAGGGATATGAACACGGGTCATGATCCGCATTAGATCACTGCAGGGGTTCCTTGAGTCCTGCGGGCACAGGCAGAGGAAGAATGTCGATGCCTTCGTCAAGCAAGGCTTCGGTTTCTTCGCGGCTGGCCTGGCCGCGAATACTGCGCTCCTGGGCTTCGCCATGGTGAATTTTGCGGGCCTCTTCGGCAAAGCGGTTGCCGACGTCTTCGGTGTTGGCCATGACGTGGCGCACCATCTTGAGCATGGCGGCCTGTATTTGCTGCGGAGGCGTTTGCGCCAGGTTCAACCTTGGGGCCGAAAGCATTTTGTTGACCTGCGCGTCTTCGCACACCGGGCAAGTCAGCAAACCGCGTTCGCGCTGCGATTCGTAGTCGTCATGCGAAGCAAACCAGCCCTCAAACACGTGGCCGTGGCTGCACTGAAGGTCGAGCACTTTCATCGCATCAACCCTTGCTGGCTTGCCAGTCCAAAGACTCCGGCTGTTCCAGCCATTGTTGCAGCCAGACCATGCAACTCAGCGTCTTCGCATCGGTCACGGTGCCGTTGCGGCACCACTGCACCAGTTCTTGCGGCGTGGCCGTGAAGACATCCAGGAACTCGCCTGCGTCGAGTTGCTGCTGGCCCAAGGTCAAACCTCGGGCGAAGTACACATGGATAACTTCAGTCGAGTAGGCAATGGCCAGGTGCATCTGCCCTGCCCTCGCCCATTCGCTGGCGGTGTAGCCGGTTTCTTCGAGCAGTTCGCGCTGGCCGCAAAGCAAAGGGTCTTCGCCCACCTCCAGCTTTCCAGCGGGCAACTCAACCATGACCTGGCCTACGGGGTAGCGAAATTGGCGCTCCAGCACCACACGGGTTTGACCATCTTCGCCTTGCACCAACGGCACCACCACGACGGCACCAGGGTGAATCACATATTCGCGAGTGGCCAGCTGGCCATCGGGCAAGCGCACCGTGTCTCGCAAGGCATGCAGAAAGTTGCCTTTGAAGAGTTCCTGCCGCTCGTGCAGGTGTTCTTTGAGGTGCTGGTCGGACATGGGTGAATCACGTCACTGCAGGGCCGAAGGCCGTGGCAGTCTGCGGTCAGTGACGGTGCGCCAGGTAGCGGTACACAAAACCAGGAAACGCCAGCGTGACAAACAAGGTCAGGGTGACAGCGTAAAACTCCCACCCTTGCGGTGCGTTCTGGCTCAGGCTGTTTTCCATGGCCATGCCAATGCCGCCCACCACGATGTACAGCACCAGCAGTTCCAGCAAACGCCAGCTCAGCGGTTTGTCGGCTCGTGCCGACCACACGCCCAACACGCGCCGGGTCAGGAACGGCAGGTTGGCCGCCAAAACAGCCAACACAATCAAAACCCAGACCTGAACAGATGCGTTCATGGCCATCAGCCCATCAGCATGCGTGCGATGGCATCGCCACAGAGCGCCATCAGCCCACCGGGCACAATGCCCAAGCCCAGAATCAGGAAGCCGTTGATGCTCAGCACCACACGCTCTTGCGCGCCAGCAACCACCGGCTGTACAGGCTCTTGCGGAGCATCAAAGTACATGACCTTGACGACACGCAGGTAATAAAACGCGCCAATCAGCGACATCAATACGGCAAAGATGGCCAAGGCAAGATAGAACGCGTTACCCGAACCGATCAAGGCCTGCAAGATGGTCAACTTGGCATAGAAGCCCACCATCGGTGGAATGCCTGCCAACGAGAACAGGCAAATGGCCATGATGCCGGCATACAGCGGGCTGCGCTGGTTCAGGCCAGCAAGGTCTGAGATCTCTTCGCTCTCAAAGCCTTCGCGGGCCAACAGCATGATCACACCAAACGAGGCCAATGTGGTCAACACATACGCCACCACATAGAACATGGATGCGCCGTAGGCACCCACAGCTTGCGGTGCACCACCGAAACCGACACCAGCGATCAGCCCCATCAGGACAAAGCCCATTTGGGCAATGGTGGAGAAAGCCAGCATGCGCTTGAGGTTGGTCTGGGCAATCGCCGCCAGGTTACCAATCAGCAGCGAAGCAATGGCCAGCAGGGCCAGCATTTGTTGCCAGTCGATGGCCAGGGGCAACAAGCCCTCGACCAGCAAGCGCATGACCAAGGCAAAGGCGGCCAGCTTGGGGGCACCACCGATCAGCAGTGTGGCCGAAGTGGGAGCACCGTGGTAGACATCGGGAATCCACATGTGGAAAGGCACCACCCCCAGTTTGAAGGCCAGCCCTGCAACGACGAACACCAATCCAAAAATCAGCACCTGCGGATGCGAGCTGCCAGACATGATGGACTGGAACACAGCCGACAGTTCCAGGCTGCCAGTTGCGCCATAAATCATGGACATGCCGTACAGCAAGAAGCCCGATGCCATCGCACCCAGCACAAAGTACTTCATGGCCGCCTCGCTGGCGCGCATGTCATCGCGGCGCATGGCCACCAGCGCGTAGCTCGACAAGGTCAGCAGTTCCAGGCCCAGGTACAGCACCAGGAAATGGTGGCCAGAGATCATCACGCTCATGCCCAACAAGGCAAACATGCTCAGGCTGAACAGCTCGCCACCGCCCAACATCTGGCGGTCTTTGGCGTAGGGACGTGCATACACCAAGGTGACCATGGTGGCCACGGCCGCAAAAGCCTTGAGCCAGTGGCCCATGGTGTCGCTGACAAACAGGCCCCCAAAACCGAACAGGGTCTGGCCAATACCGGCTGCACTCACGTTCAGAAAGGCCACAAGGGCCAAGGTCAGCAAGGTCAGCACATAGGTCAGCGTGCGCTTGGGGCTGCTCACGGTCAGATCAATCAGCGCGATCACGCAGGTCATGACCAACAGCACGATTTCAGGATAGATCGTCATCCAGCTGGTGGAGTCCATCATGGTGTTCTTTCAGTTCTTGAGTTCGTTACTGCGGCAGCTTGCTCATGGCCACGTGCTTGAGCAACTCGGCCACAGAGACATCCATCACATCGGTGAAAGGCTTGGGGTACACGCCCATGTACAGCACGGCAGCCGCCAGCAGGGCCAGCATCAGGAATTCGCGGCCGTTGATGTCGGTCAGCTCACGCACGTGGTCATTGGCCACCGGGCCCAGGTACACGCGCTTGAACATCCACAGGGTGTAGGCGGCACCAAAAATCAGGGCAGTCGCTGCCAGCATGCCGATCCAGAAGTTGAACTGGACAGCGCCCAGAATCACCATCCACTCGCCCACAAAACCAGCGGTCCCCGGCAGGCCACAGTTGGCCATGGCAAACAGCAAGGCAAAAGCAGAGAACTTGGGCATGGTGTTGACCACACCACCGTAGCTGGAAATTTCACGCGAATGCACACGGTCGTACAACACGCCAATCGACAGGAACATGGCGCCAGACACAAAGCCGTGCGCAATCATTTGCACAATCGCGCCGGACACGCCCAGCGGGTTGAACATGAAAAAGCCAAGAGTCACAAAACCCATGTGCGCCACCGACGAGTAGGCCACCAGTTTTTTCATGTCCTGCTGGACCATGGCGACCAGCCCCACATAGATCACGCCAACCAGGGACAGCACGATCATGAAAGTGCCCCACTCATGGGCGGCATCGGGGGCAATCGGCATGGAAAAACGCAGGAAGCCGTAGGCACCCAGTTTCAGCATGATGGCGGCCAGTACGGCCGAGCCACCGGTAGGCGCTTCGACGTGCACATCGGGCAGCCAGGTGTGCACCGGCCACATCGGGACCTTCACTGCAAACGCAGCAAAGAATGCAAAGAACAGCAAAGTCTGTTCGGTACGGCCCAGCGGCAACTGATGCCAGCTCTGGATGTCAAAACTGCCGCCGGACACGTTGTACAGGTACACCAACGCGATCAAGGTCAGCAAAGAACCCATCAACGTGTAGAGGAAAAACTTGAACGCAGCGTAGATCTTGTTCGGGCCACCCCAGATACCAATGATCAGATACATCGGAATCAGCGTGGCTTCGAAGAAGACATAGAACAAGATGCCGTCCAAGGCAGCAAACACGCCGATCATCAGACCCGAAAGGATCAGGAAAGCGGCCATGTACTGGTTGACTTTACGCTCGATGACTTCCCAACCCGCAATCACGACGATCACGTTGATGAACGCCGTCAGCAGCACAAACCACAGCGAAATGCCGTCCACACCCAAGTGGTAGTTGATGTTGAAGGCTTCGATCCAGGCGGCATTCTCGACAAACTGCATTTGCGCAGTCGACGCATCAAAGCCGGTATACAACGGCAAGGTAACGAGGAAACTGACCAGTGCGCCGATGAGCGCGACCCAGCGTACAGCGCCAGCCTGCTCGTCACGCCCGAGGGCAAGCAAGATGACACCAAAAGCAATTGGCGTCCAGATGGCAAGGCTTAACAATCCCATTTTTGTATTCCTCTAAAGCGTCAGGCCAGCCAGACGAAAGACGTCATCAGTGCAAACACACCCAGAATCATGACCAGGGCGTAGTGGTACAGGTAACCCGACTGGAAGTGGCGTGCAACGCTGGCAATCCAACCCACGAGTTTCCAGGAGCCATTGACGACCAGGCCATCGATCAGCGCGCGGTCGCCACCTTTCCACAAACCAGTGCCCAGCAATCGGGCACCACGGGCCAGGATGTTTTCGTTGATCCAGTCCATGAAGTACTTGTTCTCCAGGATCACGATCAGCGGGCGCAACACTTTGGCAAAGAAGGCAGGCACCTTGGGGTTGATCAGGTACATGTACCAGGACACCACCACACCCGCAAACGCCAGCCACAGCGGCAATGTACTGACCGAATGTTCTGCCATGGCCAGCGGACCATGGAAGGCTTGAGCCAGTTCATGCATCACAGGATGCTTGTCGGCGTTGACAAAAATGGCGTCTTTGAAGAAATCACCGTAGAGCATCGGCTCGATGGTGAAATAACCAATCAGCACCGAAGGAATGGCCAGCAGTACCAGCGGCAAGGTCACGACCCAGGGGGATTCGTGCGGCTTGCCGTCACCGTGACCATGGTGGTCGTCGTGGTGATGGTCGTCGTGATGCGCGTCCGGATTCTGGTCGTAACGCTCCTTGCCGTGGAAGACCAGGAAGTACATGCGGAAAGAATAGAAGGCCGTCACAAACACGCCAGCGAGCACAGCAAAGTTGGCAAAGCCAGCTGCGGGCAATGTGCTTTCATGCACAGCTTCAATGATGCTGTCCTTCGAGTAAAAACCCGAGAACAAAGGCGTGCCGATCAGGGCCAGAGAGCCCAGCAAAGAGGTCAACCAGGTGATGGGCATGTACTTGCGCACGCCACCCATCCAGCGGATGTCCTGGTTGTGGTGCATGCCCATGATGACCGAGCCCGCGCCAAGAAACAGCATCGCTTTGAAGAAGGCGTGCGTCATCAGGTGGAACACCGCCACCGAGTAGGCCGATGCGCCCAGAGCCACGGTCATGTAGCCCAGCTGGGACAGCGTGGAATAAGCCACCACGCGCTTGATGTCGTTCTGGATGATGCCCAGAAAGCCCATGAACAGCGCGGTGATGGACCCAATCACCATGATGAAGTTCAATGCGGCGTCTGACAGCTCGTACAGCGGCGACATGCGCGAGACCATGAAGATGCCGGCCGTCACCATGGTGGCGGCGTGGATCAGCGCGGAAATCGGGGTCGGGCCTTCCATCGAGTCGGGCAGCCACACATGCAGCGGGAACTGTGCCGACTTGCCCATGGCGCCAATGAACAGGCAAATGCAGATCACGGTGATCAGCATGGCGTCCTGACCAAACACATACCAGGGGAACTCGATGGTCGAGAGTTCTTGCGCCTTGGCAAAAATCTCGGTGTAGTTCAGGCTGCCGGTGTAGGCCGCGATCAGGCCAATACCCAGAATGAAACCAAAGTCACCCACACGATTGACCAGGAAGGCCTTCATGTTGGCAAAGATGGCCGTGGGCTTGTTGAACCAGAAACCAATCAGCAGGTAAGACACCAAGCCCACGGCTTCCCAGCCGAAGAACAGCTGCAGCAAGTTGTTGCTCATGACGAGCATCAGCATGGAGAAGGTGAACAGTGAGATGTAGGCGAAGAAGCGGTTGTAGCCTTCGTCTTCGTGCATGTAGCCGATGGTGTAGATGTGCACCATGAGCGACACAAAGGTCACGACACACATCATCATCGCGGTCAGGCCGTCGATCATGAAGCCCACTTCCATCTTCAGACCGCCCACGGTCATCCAGGTGTAGAGGGTTTCGTTGAAGCGGGCACCGGCCATCACATCTTTGAGCGTGAACGCCGAGATGAGGAAAGCCACGAACACGCCCAAAATGGTCAGGGTGTGCGAGACGGTACGACCAATGCGATTGCCGCCAAACTTGGTGCCAAACAAGCCGGCCAAAGCCGAGCCCACCAGCGGAGCCAAGGGCACCGCCAGCAGCGTTGTTGCGTTGAGGGTTTGTTCCATGTTGTTCTTAACCCTTGAGCGTGTTGAGGTCCTGCACGTCGATGCTGTTCTTGTTGCGGAACAGCAGCACGAGAATGGCCAGACCAATCGCAGACTCGGCGGCTGCCACCGTCAGGATGAAGAACACGAACACTTGTCCGTGCATGTCACCCAGGTAGTGAGAGAACGCCACGAAGTTCATGTTGACCGCCAGCAGCATCAATTCGATGGCCATGAGCAACACGATGAGGTTTTTGCGGTTGAGGAAAATCCCCACCACCGCCAGCGCAAACAGGATTGCGCCCAGCGTCAGGTAATGTCCGAGGGTCAGGGTCATCATGATTGGGCCTCCTGGGCAGCTTCCTGGATGGCGGGTGCGGGCTGGGTGGTAGCCACTTTCACCACCTGCAGACGGTCAGCAGCGCGCACACGCACCTGCTCGCTGGGAGAAACAAACTTGCTGTCCTTGCGTTTGCGCAGGGTCAGGGCAATCGCGGCCACCATGGCCACCAGCAAGATGGCCGCAGCCACCTGGATCGGCACCAGGTATTCGGTGTAGAGCAAGATGCCCAGGGCCTTGCTGTTAGGAACGCCAGCTGCTTGTGCGGCACCTTCAATGGCTTCAGTCTGACCAAAACCGTGCAACAGTACAGCGCCCATTTCAACAGCAACAACACCTCCGAGCACAGCGGCCAGAGGAAAGTGTTTCCAGAAGCCTTGGCGCATGGAGTCGACGTTGATGTCCAGCATCATCACCACGAACAGGAACAGCACCATCACCGCACCAAGGTACACCAGCACCAGTGCAATGGCCAGGAATTCAGCGTTAAGCAGCAACCAGATGCCCGAGGCTTGCGAAAATGCCAGCATCAGGAACAGCACGGCGTGCACGGGGTTACGCGCTGTCACAACCCGGAAGGCCGACAACAGCAGCACCACCGAGAACAGATAAAAGAAACCAGTCTTGACGTCCATAGAGTTATCTTTTCAAGCAGGCTCGTTCAACGGTAAGGAGCGTCAGCCGCCTTGTTGGCTGCGATCTCTTTTTCATAGCGGTCACCCACAGCCAGCAACATGTCCTTAGTGAAGTACAGGTCGCCACGTTTTTCACCGTGGTACTCGAAGATGTGGGTTTCGACAATCGAGTCCACCGGGCAGCTTTCTTCGCAGAAACCGCAGAAGATGCACTTGGTCAGGTCGATGTCGTAACGCGTGGTGCGACGCGAACCATCGTCGGCACGCTCACCCGCCTCAATGGTGATGGCCATCGCAGGGCACACGGCTTCGCACAGTTTGCAGGCAATGCAGCGCTCTTCGCCGTTGTCGTAGCGACGCAGCGCGTGCAAGCCACGGAAACGGGGCGACAGCGGCGTTTTTTCTTCAGGGTACTGAAGCGTGACTTTTCGTGCAAAGGCGTAGCGGCCTGTCAGGGCCATGCCCTTGAACAGCTCCACAAGCATGAAGCTCTTGAAGAAGTCCTTGATCGAGAAAGAAGTAGCAGTCATGTTGTGTCCGCTCATTTCCAGATGTTCCAGGGCGAGAACAACCATGCACCCACCACCAGCAGCCACACGAGGGTGACCGGAATGAAAATCTTCCAGCCCAGACGCATGATCTGGTCATAACGGAAGCGCGGGAAAGTGGCACGAATCCAGATGAACATGGACACCACCACAAAGGTCTTGATGCCCAACCAGATCCAGCCCGGAATAAAGGACAGCGCCGCCACCGGCGAGTCCCAACCACCCAGGAACATGACCACGGCCAAGATGGACACCAGCCACATGCTGGCGTATTCGGCCAGGAAGAAGATGGCAAAGCCCATGCCCGAGTATTCGACCATGTGACCTGCCACGATTTCAGCTTCGCCTTCCACCACGTCAAACGGGTGACGGTTGGTTTCGGCCACGCCAGAGATCAGGTAGACCATGAAGATCGGCAACAACGGCAGCCAGTTCCAGGACAGGAAGTTCAGGCCCATGTCGGCGAACTGGCCCTTTTGCTGGCCCAGAACGATGTCCGTGAGGTTCATGCTGCCAGTGACCATCAGCACCACCAGGAAACAGAAGCCCATGGCGATTTCGTAGCTCACCATCTGCGCCGAGGCACGCAGCGCGCCCAGGAAGGCGTACTTGGAGTTGGACGCCCAACCGGCAATGATCACCCCGTACACCTCGATCGAGGTGATGGCCATCACCCGCAGCAGGCCGGGGTTGAGGTTGGTCAGTGCCACTGCA
>NZ_JAYPVP010000004.1:0-8365 GCF_038134685.1 Limnohabitans sp.
TCGGCGCCGGCGTCGGACGGTGCCTGCACCAGCAAGCCCACCGAGCCACCCAGATTGTTCACATCCGCACGGGTGGCGGCTGAGGTGTTGGCGGGTGCCATGCCCAGGCTGACCCACAGGCCGCCGTGCTGGGACGCCAGGGTATTGAGGTAAGCCAGGGTCATGCCCTTGTCGCCGTTCAGGCTGGCGCTGACGGAGAAGCCGGCGAAGAACTTGTCTTGCCAGGCGCGGGTGAACCAGCGCTTGGAAGAAGCGTCGGCGAACTTTTTGAACTGCCAGCTCACATTGCCCATGTAGGTGGGCGAGCCCATGACGATGGCGTCAGCGGCGTCGAGCACAGCCCAGTCGGACTCGCTCACATTGCCATCAGCGTCAATCGCCACCAATTGGGCGTTGGCGCCTTTGGCCACAGCCTGGGCGATGAATTGGGTGTGGCCGTAGCCAGAGTGGAAAACAACAGCAGTCTTTGCCATGAGAAAACTCCTTGGATTGGCAGGGGGTGAAAACGAAAAATCAGGGGGCTAGGTCAAACACCAGAACTTCTGCGCTCTGGGCTTGGTCCAGGGTCAGGGCGGATTCTGCGGCCAGCATGGCGGCGTCGCCGGCGTTCAGCTGCTGGCCGTTGGCGCGTAGGCTGCCGCACACCACAAACACATAGGCTTTGCGCTGCGCATCCAGCGACAGGGTGGCTTGTTCTGCGCCATCCAGCAAACCCGCATACATACGCGCATCGGCGTGGATTTTGACGGTGTGCTCAGCGGCTTCAGGCGCGGCCACGAGCGCCAGCTGGCCGCGCTTGACCGATTCGGGAATGGTTTTTTGTTCGTAGCTCGGCTCAATACCTTTTACATTGGGTTCGATCCAGATCTGCAGAAAGTGGGTTTGCTCGCCCTTGGCATGGTTGAACTCGCTGTGGCGCACGCCGCTGCCCGCGCTCATGCGCTGCACATCGCCGGGCGGAATGCCCTTGATGTTGCCCATGCTGTCCTGGTGCGCCAAATTGCCCGACAGCACATAGCTGATGATTTCCATGTCGCGGTGGCCGTGCGTGCCAAAGCCGGTGCCTGGGGCAATGCGGTCTTCGTTAATGACCCGCAGATTGCCCCAACCCATGTGCTGCGGGTCAAAGTAATTGGCAAATGAAAAGCTGTGAAAGCTCTTGAGCCAGCCGTGGTCAGCGTAGCCCCGGTCCTTGGATTTGCGAATCGTCAGCATGATCGTGCCTTTCAAAAAGTGTGTAGCAAATGTAGGTGCTACCCCGTCCCCAACCATGCTTTTAATTTGATGGCATCATTCAACTTATTTGCACTTAAACCATGACCGCCCCACGCGACTGGCTCACCCCCGACACCTTGCTCATGCTGCAAGCCATAGGCCGTGAAGGCAGCTTTGCCGCCGCCGCCCGCACCTTGGGCGTGGTGCCCAGCGCCCTGACCTATCGCGTGCGCCAACTCGAAGACGCGCTCGATGTGCTGCTGTTCGACCGCAGCTCGCGCCAGGCCCAGCCCACCGCCGCCGGCCAGGAACTGCTGCGCGAGGCCGACCGGCTACTGGGCGACCTGGACGCCGTGGCCAACCGCATCCGGCGCGTGGCCACCGGCTGGGAAGCCGCCCTCACCGTGGCGGTAGACAGCATCATCGCCCGTGATGTGGTGCTCGACCTGAGTGAAGCTTTTCTGGCCCTGGGCAGCCCGACCCGACTACGGATTCGCCACGAAACCCTGTCGGGCACGCTGGCGGCCCTCACGAATGGCCTGGCCGACCTGGCCATTGGCGCCGTGCTGGAACCGGGCCTGTCCTCCGACATTCAGCACACCCCCTTGGGCGAGGTGGACTTTGTGTTTGCCGTCGCCCCACAGCACCCGCTGGCCAAAGCGCCCGAACCTTTGAGCGATGCTCTGCTCCAGCAACACCGCGCTGTGGCGGTGGCCGACAGCGTGCACCGTGGCCAGGGCCTGACCATTGGCCTGCTGGGCGGACAGGAGGTCTTTACCGTGCCCGACATGGCCACCAAGCTGCATGCACAGCTGCGTGGCCTGGGCGCCGGGTTTCTGCCAAGGCCCTTGGCACAACCGCACATTGATGCAGGACGCCTCGTGGCCCGCCAGACCACCAAGGTCCGCAGCAACACGGCCCACCTGGCCTGGCGCGCCAGTCGGCAAAAGCCCGCTGGACCGGCTTTGCGCTGGTGGCTCGATCAACTCGGCAATGAAAAGACGCGTCTTGCATTGCTGCAACAGTCGCTTCGCGTGTAAAGTGAATGCCATGAGCACACTACACATAGCCATCATTGGCGTCGGCATGGCCGGCATCGCATGCGCCCGCACCCTGCGTCAGGCCGGACACCACGTCACGCTGTTTGAAAAAAGCAGAGGCCCCGGCGGTCGCATGGCCACGCGCCGCAGCCCCTTTGGCAGCTTTGACCACGGCGCGCAGTACTTCACGGTGCGCGATGCGCGATTTGAACTGGCCCTGGGCACCGTACCTGGCCTGTGCCGCCCCTGGAGCGCCAACGCGGTGCGGGTGCTCGACCCGATTGGCCGCGTCATCGAGGCGGCCTTGCCCGGCGGGGAACGCCACTGGGTGGCGACACCCGGCATGAACGCCCTGGTCAAAACCTGGGCAGAGCCTTTGGTGGAAGACGGCAATGTGCAGATCGAAACCCGCGCCACCCGCATTTCGCGCGATCCGCTCATGAAAAACGGCTGGCAAGTCCACACCGAAGGCACGGACAGCAGTCAACACGTCTTCGCAGGATTTGACCAGGTCATTCTGGCCATTCCTGCTGCGCAAGCCCAGACCCTGCTGCAAGCTTCCGGGCTCAGCGAATTGGCCAGTCCCCTGCTCAACGTCAAATTTGACCCTTGCTGGACCCTCATGGCCGCCTGGCCCCAGGCCATGCAGCCTGGCCTGATCACCATCGGTCCGCAGTGGAGCGCTGCGCGCAGCACCCACCACCGCATCGCCTGGATGGCACGAGAGTCCTCCAAGCCTGGCCGTGAAGCCATCGAACGCTGGACCATTCAGGCCAGCGCCAGCTGGTCGGCCGAGCACATCAACGACAGCGCCGAGCGCATCACTGCCAAGCTGCTCAAGGCCTTTGGCGAAATCAGCGGCATCCGCGCTACCCCCACCCACACCGAAGCGCACCGCTGGCTGTACGCCAAAACCGCACAGCCCCTGGGCCAGAGCCACCTTTGGTTCAAGTCCGAAGGCATCGGCCTGTGCGGCGACTGGTGCCTCGGCCACCGGGTTGAAGACGCATTTGTCTCGGGGCTGGAGCTGGCGCTGGCGGTGCTGCGCAAGCGCTGAGGCATGACGGGCTACGTCGGCCGTTTTGCGCCCTCGCCCACCGGGCTGCTGCATGCGGGCTCGCTGGTGGCCGCGCTGGCCAGCTGGCACGATGTCCGTGCGCACCACGGGCGCTGGCTGGTGCGCATTGAAGACGTCGACACCCCGCGTTGCATCCCTGGCGCTGGCGAGCAAATCCTGCACCAACTGGCCCGCTGCGGCTTGGTGCCCGATGGCCCCGTGCTCTGGCAAAGCCACCGTGGCGAGATTTACCAGCAAGCGCTTGACCAGCTGATTGCACAAGGCCTGGCCTACCCCTGTGGCTGCTCGCGCAAAGACATTGAGGCCGCACAAACCAGCCCCACCGAACGACACCATGCGCAGGTCTACCCCGGCACCTGCCGTGCCGGATTGAACGGCAAACCCGCACGCGCCTGGCGCCTGAACGTCCAGGCCGTGCGCAAGGCACGCGGCCTGCCCGCTGTCACGCGCTGGACTGACCGTCGCTTGGGCGAGCAAGCCGAAGACGTCGAAAAGGAAGTGGGCGATTTTGTGCTACGCCGCGCCGACGGCCTCTGGGCCTACCAGCTGGCCGTGGTGGTGGATGATGCGGCGCAAGGCATCACCGACGTGGTGCGTGGCGAAGACCTGGCCGACAACACCGCCCGACAGATCGTGCTGCAACAAGCCCTCGGTCTGCCTACACCACGTTACATGCACACGCCCCTGGTGTTGGGTGCCAACGGAGAAAAACTCAGCAAGCAAAATGGCGCACAGGCGCTGGATTTGACAGATCCTTTGCAGACCTTGAACCAGGCCGCTCTGGCCTTGGGTCTACCCCTCAGCTCTGAGAAAGGCCCAGAACAGGCACTCCAAAGATGGATTGCATACAAGCTCTGAATCACACATAATATGTGCAAAGTGGAGGTGCAAACATGAACATTACCCTTTCCGTGGACGAACGCGTGGCCGAAGCAGCTCGCGATGCAGCACGCAAAATGGGCAAAAGCCTGAACCAGGCCGTGCGCGACTACCTCGAACAGTTGGCCGGACAAGAACGCATCGAGAGCGAGTGGAACGCCTGGGAGCAACGCTGTCTGAAGAGTGGCGGGCGCTTGCAAGGATGGAAATTCGACCGGGATGCCGTGCATGATCGCGGCTGAACCCTCGCCGCAGTGGGCTACAACGCTGGTCTTGCCACACGAACGATGCTTTGTTGACACGAACGTGCTCGTCTACGCCGACAGTACGGACGAGGCCGTTAAGCAACGCATCGCCATCAACCTGCTGATGCACTTGCGCAAACAACGGCTGGGAGCCCTGTCCACACAGGTGCTCAACGAATACATCCATGTTGGTCTGCGCAAGTTGGGCTTGTCACATGCCCACCTGCGCGAACAACTGCGTTGTTATCGCCAACTGGATACAGCCACAGTCACAGCAGACACCATCGAGCTTGCTCTGGAGCTGCACCAGAGCCACGCCCTGAGTTACTGGGATGCCCTGATTGTGGCCAGCGCACGCATCAGCGGCTGCGCCATTTTGTTGACTGAAGACATGGGGACAGGCGAAGTGCTGGCTGGCGTCAAGCTGATCAATCCCTTCAAAATCGTTTAGCACCCTCACTGACCACGATAATTGCAGGTTTTGCGACACCATTCTGCAACCCCATGACCACGCCCGACAACACGCCACAAACGCAGGCCGAAGCGCCTTTCATGCGCACCATCAAAAGCTATGTGCTGCGCGCCGGTCGCATGGGCACAGGGCAGATGCGGGCGTTTGACTTGTATGGTCCGAAGTTTCTCGTGCCCTACCAGATCGAGCGCCTGAACACGCAAGCCGCCTTTGGTCGGGCTGCACCGCTGATTCTGGAAATCGGCTTTGGCATGGGCGACGCCACCGCCAAAATCGCGCATGTGCGTCCCGATGACAACTTTTTGTGCTGCGAAGTACACGAACCCGGCGTGGGTGCACTGCTCAAGCGCTGCGGTGAAGAGGCCATTGGGAACATCCGTATCGTGCAGCACGACGCTGTCGAGGTCATGGATCACATGCTGGGTGAAAACAGCCTGGACGGCGTGCACATCTTCTTTCCGGACCCCTGGCACAAAAGCCGTCACCACAAGCGCCGCTTGATTCAAGGGCCGTTTGTGCAGCGCCTGGCCAGACACATCAAACCCGGCGGCTACCTGCACCTGGCCACCGACTGGCAGCCCTATGCCGAGCAAATGCTCCAGGTCTTGTCTGTCGAACCCCTGCTGGTCAACACGGCTGCTGCCGACCAAGGCGGCTATGCCACCAAACCCGACTACCGCCCGCTGACCAAATTCGAAAACCGTGGCCTGAAACTGGGCCACGGCGTGTGGGACCTGGTGTTCAAACGCGTTTAACGCTCTGGTGCGGCCATGGCGCACGTTGCTAAAAACCCGAACATTGCCATGCGCGATGGCGTCTCGCCCAGCTGCGTGGCGCTGCCTCGGGTGCGGCAAAGCCCTTGGCCCCTACTGATTGACCATCTGGCCGAGCGCCTGCCACGCATCAGCCGCAGCGAATGGGTGCAGCGCATGCAAGCCGGTGCCGTGCTGGGCGAAGACGGCCAACCGCTGACTGCAGATGCCCCTTATTTGGGCGGCGCCCGCGTGTACTACTGGCGCGAATTGTTTGACGAGGCGCCGATTCCGTTTGAGGCCACTGTGCTGTTCGAAGACGAGCACCTGCTCGTGGCCGACAAACCGCACTTTTTACCGGTCACGCCGGGCGGGCGCTATGTGCGCGAAACCCTGCTGGTGCGCCTGAAGGCCCAGCTGGGCCACGCCGACCTCAGCCCCCTGCACCGCATTGACCGCGAAACCGCCGGCCTGGTGCTGCTGTGCAAACGCCCGCAAGACCGCGATGCCTACCAAAGCCTGTTTCGGGACCGGCGCGTAGACAAGGTGTATGAAGCCATTGCCCCTTGGCGAGCTGACGTGGCCTTTCCGCTCACCCGCAAAAGCCACATGCTGGAAGACGAGCAGGCGTTTTACCGCATGCGGGAAGCTACGGCTCAAGAAGGCCTGAGCCCCAACAGCGAAACGCACATTGAGTTATTGCAGCCTTTGGGCGTGCACGCGCTGTACCGTTTGCACCCCATCAGCGGCAAACGTCACCAGCTACGGGTGCACATGAATGGCCTGGGCCTGCCCATCGTGGGCGATCAGTTCTACCCCATTGTCAAACGCGGACCGCATGAGGCGGAAGACTTTGCCCAGCCCTTGCAACTGCTGGCACGCAGCATTGCGTTTACAGATCCGGTCACGGGTCAGGCCAGGCGCTTTGAAAGCGCCCGGATCTTGACCCTGCAGGAAATCAAGCAGTGACTTCCTGTGCGGTGATCATGTATTTGAACTCGGCGGGGGTGTAGCTGTCCACGCGCCCCTCAGCGGTTTCAGCCACCGGGTACATCAGGAAATTCAGGACGCCTGTTTTCGCGCCAGGCATCTTCAGGTCGTGCGCAGTGTTCCAGCCTACCCAGTTGCCTTCCCAACCGCCAAACAAACCGTCATACACCGGCTTGACCAACGGGTGATCCACCGTCTTGATCCAATCGGGCGCTTCGTGGCGCATGACCTTGGTCACATCAGCCGGGTCCATCGCCACCCAGCCATATTGCTGCAGATACACCTCGGCGCGGCAGTGCTGCGCCCCCGACAAGTTGGCGGGGTTGCCAGACAACTGCTTGTAACCAAAGGCCGAAGGTACCAAGCGCAAGCCATACACATCGCGCGCAGGCACGCCCGCAGCGCGGCACAGCCCCACAAACAAGGCATTGATGTCGGCACATTTGCCGCCCAGGTTGCCGGTTTCCAGCATGACGCGAATGTTGCCTTCGCCACAGCCGCGCACCTTGGGCTCACGCCAGGCATTGGTCACCACCCAGTTGTAGAGTGCGCGCACTTTTTGCACATCGGTCTGCGCACCCTTGGTGGCCTTGCGTGCGGTCTCGCGCACGATGCCATCGGTGGGCAGCAACTCGGTGGGACGGGTGTAGTAATGCAAGGCTGCGGCGTCTTCGCGCAAAAAGCCCTTGCCCGGGCGGCTCAGGTCTGCATGGCGGTTGCGGGTACGCACACGGCTGGTCACCTCCACCACGGGCTGGGTACCCGCTGCAAACTCGGCAGATACAAAACGGGTGCCTTCCACGCCATCGGCCATCAAGCTGGCTTTGCCATTGCTCTGAAAGCTGTGGCCCACGGTTTGTTGCCAATCAGTTTCGATGCTGGGCACAGGCAGCCAGACACGGCTTTCGCCTTGGGGATGCTCCAGCATCAGACGGGTGGTCACATCGAAAGTGCGCCACTCACCGGGCTGGGGTGCAAAGCGGGAAGTAGAAGGATTGGCAAGTACCAGCGAGGGCGCGGCCATCAGCGCGCCCATGGCGGCACCGCCCTGCAAGAGGGTACGGCGAACGGTGTTCATAACAAGAGCTCCGAAATCAAACGAAAGACCTGTCGGCACACACGAGGCGGCAAACACCGCCAATGCCCCGAAGGCAGGTCACCTGCTGCGAATGCAGCAGACCAAGCGATTATCCTTGCTGTTTTTAACGCGAGCCCAAGCCCTTGATCCAGCCTTCTGCCTCGCGCCCAGACCAATCCACCTCGCCAAGCACGCGCCAGCGGGCCTGGCCTTTGGCGTCGATAAGTATGGTGGTGGGGAACGCCTCAACGCCCCACTGTTTGGCCAACTGAGCGCGCGGATCCAGCACGACCGGAAAGTTCAGGCCCGCCGACTGCATGTAGCGTTGCACGCGTGAGCCTTGCTCTTGCACATTGATGCCGATCACGATGGGTTGCCCGTCAGAGATGCTGTGCAGCATCTGCAACGAGGGCAGCTCCGCCTTGCACGGTGGGCACCAGGTCGCCCAGAAGTTGAGCACCACGGTGTGGCCTTTGAGGTTTTGCGCGGTCCAGCTCTTGCCTTGCATGTCCACCCAATCCATGGCGGGCATGGAGCCTGTCCAAGGCCGCTTGTCAAACTGGGCGTGGGCCAGCAGGGGCAGGCACAGCAAAAGCAGCCCATGTAGGAGCGGCCT
>NZ_JAYPVP010000004.1:8375-28670 GCF_038134685.1 Limnohabitans sp.
CGGGAATCTGGTTCACGCGCGCTCGGCCACCCAGGCCTGCACGCTGGCCAGGGCCTGGGGCAAAGCTGCGGCATTGGTGCCGCCGGCCATGGCCATGTCGGGCTTGCCGCCGCCTTTGCCGCCCACCTGCTGGGCCACAAAGTTGACCAACTCGCCGGCCTTGACTTTGCCAATGCTGTCCGCCGTCACACCCGCAGCGATCTGCACCTTGTCGCCGTCCACAGCGGCCAACACGATGGCAGCGGTTTTGAGCTTGTCCTTGAGCTTGTCCATGGTTTCACGCAGCGTCTTGGCGTCGGCACCGTCCAGCTTGGCCACCAGCAGCTTCAGGCCTTTGACGTCCACAGCCTGCATGGCCAGCTCGTCGCCCTGGGCCGAAGCCAGCTTGCCTTTGGCGGCAGCCAGTTCTTTTTCCAGAGCCTTGACCTGGTCGAGCACTTGCGCAATGCGGTTGTTCAACTCTGCAGGCTGGGCCTTGAGCGTGCCGGAGGCTTGCGCCACGGTGTCTTCCAGGCTTTGCAGGTAGGCCAGCGCGTTTTCGCCGGTCACGGCTTCGATGCGGCGCACACCTGCGGCCACGCCGCCTTCGCTGACGATCTTGAACAGGCCGATGTCGCCCGTGGCTTTGACGTGGGTGCCGCCGCACAGTTCGCGGCTGGAGCCGATGTCAAGCACGCGCACGGTCTCGCCGTACTTCTCGCCGAACAGCATCATGGCGCCAGTCTTCTGGGCGCTTTCAATGTCCATCACACGCGCTGCAGCTGCGGCGTTGGCCAGGATTTCAGCATTGACTTTGGCTTCGATCTGGCGGATTTCGGCGTCGGTCACCGGGGCGTTGTGCGCAAAGTCGAAACGGGTGCGCTCGGCGTTGACCAGCGAGCCCTTTTGCTGCACGTGGCCACCCAGCACCTCGCGCAGGGCTTTGTGCATCAGGTGCGTGGCGCTGTGGTTGCGCACGGTGGCGGCGCGCTGCTCGGTGTTGACGTGGGCTTGTACGGCATCGCCCACCTTGAGGCTACCGCTTTGCAGTTCGCCGTGGTGGCCAAACACATCAGCCTTGATTTTCTGCGTGTCAAGCACATGGCTCTGGGCAACGCCGGTGTTGCACAGAGCCTCGGCTCCCTCCGGACCGACGGTGGCGGAGTAGAACGGGGTGGTGTCGAGCACGACCACGCCTTGCTGGCCGGCTTGCAGCTCGGTCACGGCATTGCCGTCCAGGTACAAAGCCAGCACCTTGCTGTGCGCGGCCAGTTCGTCGTAGCCGACAAAGTCGTTGCCCGCGCCTCTGTAGTCCAGCGCCTTGTCCATCTTGAACTTGCCGGCCGCGCGAGCCTGGCTCTTCTGCTTTTCCATGGCGGCGGCAAAACCGGCCTCGTCCACCGACAAGCCACGTTCGCGGCACACGTCAGCCGACAGGTCCAGCGGGAAGCCATAGGTGTCGTGCAGTTTGAAGGCTACTTCGCCGGGCAGCACTTTGACGCCACCGTCCAGCGCTGCGTCCAGGATCTGCATGCCGGTTTCGAGGGTTTCGAAGAAGCGCTCCTCTTCAGCCTTGAGCACAGCCATGACGCGGTCGGCATTCTCGGCCAGATTGGGGTACGCCGCCCCCATGAGCTTAGCCAGATCGGGCACCAGCTTGTGGAAGAACGGTGTCTTTTTGCCCAGCTTGTAGCCGTGTCGGATGGCACGGCGCACGATGCGGCGCTGCACATAGCCACGACCCTCGTTGCTGGGCAGCACCCCGTCCACCACCAGGAAAGAAGTGGCGCGCAGGTGGTCGGCAATCACGCGCAGGCTGGGGCTCGACAGATCGGCGCAGCCGGTTTCACGGGCAGCGGCCTTGATCAGCTGGTCGAACAGGTCGATTTCGTAGTTGCTGTGAACGTGTTGCAAGATGGCAGCCAAGCGCTCCAAGCCCATGCCGGTGTCCACGCAGGGCGCGGGCAACTTGGTGAGAGTGCCGTCTTCGTGCATCTCGAACTGCATGAACACGTTGTTCCAGATCTCGATGAAGCGGTCGCCGTCTTCTTCGGGGCTACCCGGGGGGCCTCCCGGAATGTGGTCGCCGTGGTCGTAGAAGATTTCGGAGCACGGGCCGCAGGGGCCGGTGTCGGCCATCATCCAGAAGTTGTCGGACTTGTAGCGGCCGCCCTTGTTGTCGCCAATGCGTATCACGCGCTCGGGTGGCAGGCCAATCTCTTTGGTCCAGATGTCATAGGCTTCGTCGTCTTCCTGGTAGACGGTGGCCAGCAGCTTTTCTTTGGGCAGCTTGTAGACCTCGGTCAGCAGCTCCCAGGCCCAGGTCAGCGATTCACGCTTGAAATAGTCGCCAAAAGACCAGTTGCCCAGCATCTCGAAGAAGGTGTGGTGGCGCGCGGTGTAGCCCACATTCTCCAGGTCGTTGTGCTTACCGCCTGCACGCAAACAGGCTTGAACGGACGCGGCGCGCACATACGAGCGCTTGTCGGTGCCCAGAAACACATCCTTGAACTGCACCATGCCGGAGTTGGTGAACATCAGCGTCGGGTCGTTGCCCGGTACCAGCGGGCTGGACGCCACCACGGTGTGGCCCTTGGACTCGAAAAAGTCGAGGAAGGTCTTGCGGATGTCTGCAACAGAAAAAACGGCTTGGCTCATGGTGTCATGCGGCAAATAAAAGCAACAGGTCATTATAGGTTTTGCCCCAAGGTGACAGCGCCACCGTTGCGAGGACTTTATGCTTGCGCCAACTGTTGACGATTGAATCGTGGCACAATTTATTTAACTAGTTAAATATTTTTGAGGGCAGATCTTCAGCTCTACCCTCAACTGACTTCAAAAGGAGACCTGATGGACATGAAGACCTCGCCCCTGGCCCTGCTCAAGGACCCTTCCCTGCTGAAAACCGATGCACTGATCAATGGGCAATGGGTCGCAGGCAGCAGCCGCTTTGAAGTGAGCGACCCGGCCACGGGCCACAAGCTGGCCGATGTGGCCAACCTGGGCGCGAAAGACGCCGAAGCGGCGATTGCCGCCGCCAACGCCGCCTGGCCGGCCTGGAAAAACAAAACTGCCAAAGAGCGCAGCATTTTGTTGCGCAAATGGTTCGACCTGCTGATCGCCAACACCGAAGACCTAGCCCGCCTGATGACCGCCGAAAACGGCAAACCCATGGCCGAGTCGCGTGGCGAAGTGGCTTATGGCGCCAGCTTTGTCGAGTGGTTCGCCGAAGAAGCCAAGCGCGTCAATGGCGAGACCCTGCCCCAGTTTGACAACAACCGCCGCTTGATGGTGATTCGCCAGCCCATTGGCGTGTGCGCGGCCATCACGCCCTGGAACTTCCCGCTGGCCATGATCACCCGCAAGGTGGCTCCGGCCATTGCAGCGGGTTGCTCCGTCATCATCAAACCGGCCGAGCAAACACCGCTCACCGCCTTGGCCGCCGCAGAACTGGCGATGCGCGCAGGCATTCCGGCTGGGGTCATCAACATCATCACCGCAG
This sequence comes from Limnohabitans sp., assembly GCF_038134685.1. Lineage (GTDB taxonomy): Bacteria > Pseudomonadota > Gammaproteobacteria > Burkholderiales > Burkholderiaceae_C > Limnohabitans_A. The sequence continues at coordinate 11,857 of NZ_JAYPVP010000004.1, forward strand.
ATGCCAACAACTCGATTGCGATCGGCAAGGTGCTCTGTGCCAGCGATGTGGTGCGCCATATCAGTTTCACTGGCTCGACAGAAGTAGGCCGTATTTTGATGGCGCAGTCCTCGCCCACAGTCAAGAAAATGTCGCTGGAGCTGGGTGGCAATGCGCCCTTCATCGTGTTTGACGACGCCGACATTGACAGCGCCGTCGAAGGCGCCTTTGCCAGCAAGTACCGCAACGCGGGCCAGACCTGCGTGTGCTCCAACCGCATTTATGTTCAGGAAGGCGTGTACGAGCAGTTCGCGCAAAAGTTCGCTGCCAAAGTGGCCACCGCCAAGGTGGGTAACGGTTTTGAAGATGGCGTGAACCAGGGCCCGTTGATTGAGCCCTCGGCCATTGAAAAAGTGGAGCGCCATGTGCAAGACGCCATCGCCAAAGGCGCCCGTGTACTCACCGGTGGCAAGCGCCTGAGCGGTCAGTTCTTTGAACCCACGGTGGTGGCCGACGCCACCGCCGACATGGTGTGCGCCACCGAAGAAACCTTTGGCCCTTTTGCGCCCATCTTCAAGTTCAAGACAGAGCAGGAAGCCATTGACGCGGCCAACAACACCATTTTCGGTCTGGCCAGCTACTTCTACAGCCGCGATGTGGGCCGGATCTTCCGGGTGAGCGAGGCGCTGGAATACGGCATGGTGGGCATCAACGTAGGCATTCTGGCCACTGAACATGTCCCCTTTGGGGGCGTCAAGCAGTCGGGCTTGGGCCGCGAAGGCTCGCACCACGGCATTGACGATTACGTGGAAATCAAATACCTGTGCTTGGGGGACATTCTCAAATAATCCCAAATCCATCCAAATTTCAAAGCCCACTTCGGTGGGCTTTTTGCTGACGGCCTTATGCACTCAAATGCACTTCAATTTCTATAAACAATGCAGCAACCATGCGGGTTAACGATGGATAGGGCAAATCAAAAATTCGCGAGCAAAACCATAGAATAGATTCCTAGGAATATTTCAAATATCGATATGCAGCCTAGGCTAGAACAACTCGGATTGACCGCGCTGGCAACGGTTGCCTACTTCCTGACTTTCAAACTCAACCAATACCTAGACCCCTGGTTTTTATACGGACAAGGCATTTCGCTTTTGTTTTTGCCAGCCGGTGTGAAACACGTATCGATCTTGCTCGCCGGCCGCTGGGGAGCGCTTGGGAGCTTTTTGGGTTTGTTGGTCATGGTGCCCGCGTTTTGGCCAGAGCTGAGTATTGAGATGGCCATTCCCTATGTCGCCATCAGCACTCTGTCCACTTGGGCCGGCATTGTGCTGAGCATGCGGCTGATGGGCATCCGCCGCGATTTGAGCAACCTTAAATTACTTCAGCTCCCCCTGCTCGACCTTGTCACCATTTTGTTGCACGCGGTCACGACCAACACATATTTCGTGCTGGCCGGGTTGAAAAAAATCAACGACTGGAACATGAACACCCTGGCCATGATGGTGGGTGACTATCTGGGCAGCCTGAGCTTGATGCTGCTGTTGTTCATCGTGCTTCAATGGCTACCGCGCAGGTCGGTTGGCGCACCTTAAAGCGCTACAATCCACCCAACAGCGCGGGTGTCGTTCAATGGTAGGACTCTTGCTTCCCAAGCAAATAACGTGGGTTCGATTCCCATCACCCGCTCCAAACACTTAAGCTATTGATTTATAAGGATTTTTTCAAAATCCTTGAGGTACAAATGTCCAAGCTTTGGTCCACCATGACCAAAGAAAGCCCTTGGAAATGTCATACCTGACGCAGCACCTCCTCAAACGCACAAGCGGTTTTTACTTCCGCCTCGTCGTCCCCAAGCACTTACGCCTTGCCCTTGGCAAATCAGAAATTCGTCACCCGCTTCGCACAAGCAGCGAATTCGTTGCTGTACAGTTATCAAAACGATTTTGGTCCCACTACCAGTCTGTCTTTGAGACAACTCAGCCTGAGCATCTTTCTACTGGGCCATACCCACGTTTGTTGCCACAGCGACATTGATTTGGGTCACAAATTGATGGTTATGCAAAGTAGTTAACTGCATCGACTTGGAAACAATGGTCCCCACTGCCTTGCCCCCACTCTACAGATATTCAAACATCCTTTGAAACGTACTTTATGCGGCTCTGCGATGGACAACCATTTCGGTTTCCCACGCCCGGACACCTTGCACCACATCACCCACGACGATGATGCTAGGGCTTTTCAAGCCTTCACGCGTCATGGTGCTTGCCAGCTGACCTAATGTGGTCAGGGCTTCGCGCTGATGCGGCAAGCTGGCGTTTTGCACAATCGCCACCGGCGTGTCGGTGGGCAAGCCTTGCAGCAGGCCGGTTTGAATGTGGTGCAGACTGCTCACGCCCATGTAGATCACCAGCGTGAGTTTTGCCTGATAGGCGGTGCGCGACAGCGCGACCCAGTCGGTGCCCTCGTCACCCGGCTTGGCGTGTCCGGTGATGAAGACCACGCCGTGCGCACGGTTGCGGTGGGTCAGCGGTGCACCCAGACTCGTCAAACCGGCCAAACCCGAGGTGATGCCGTTGATCACTTCGGCCTCAATGCCTTCTTCGCGCAGATGCTCTACTTCTTCGCCGCCGCGTCCGAAAATGAAGGGGTCGCCACCCTTGAGGCGAACCACGGTCTCACCTTCGCGCACGGCCTGCACCATCAGTTTGTGGATAAAGGCCTGGGATGTGCTGGCGCAGCCGCCGCGTTTGCCCACATGGATGATACGGGCGTCGGGCTTGGCGTGTTCCAGCACAGCATCGTTGACCAGGTCGTCCACCAGCAGCACGGTGGCGCGTGCAATGGCTCTCACTGCTTTGAGGGTCAGCAGCTCCGGGTCACCGGGGCCGGCGCCCACTAGAGTGCAGTGGCTGCCGCTGGCAGAAATCACGGCAGAATGTTTCATGGCGTAACCTCTCGAAGGATGTGTTGCACTTGCTGAGCAATCGGTTCGGGCACAGCGCGTTCACCGAGCAGCACTTGATGGATGTAGGCGGCAGTACTGGCTGCATCAATGGTCGGCATATCAGGCAGTTGTTCGAGCGAGCCTTCACGTTGCTCTTGCATGCGTCGGATGGTGCCGTTCTTGAACACGTCCATGGCAGGAGTGCGGCGTGCATCGGCCACTGGCTCCCCTTCGGTGCCGCGCAGCAGCAAGGCATGTTGGCCAGTGAGTGCAAATGTAGCCGACATCGACTGCAGGTATTCGGGGTGTGTATAGCTGCCCACCACCAGAGCAGGACCATCGCAAGGATTCATCAGTTTGACCAAGCTATGCCCACTGTTGCGCAGGCCCACCACGCGGCGTACCGACAGCAGGCGATCCAGTCCTGCATGCAACGTGGAAGTGCGCACGAACACTACCTGGCCCGAGTTGGCGCTGCCCGCCGAAGGCTGAATCCCCAACTCGGCGAACACCGCTTCGGCCGGTACTCGTTTATCTTCAGTCATGCTGCCGTGCACCACCACAGCCACGCCTTCGCGCGCCAGCAATAGCGCCAACAGGGGCGTGAGAACCGGCAGCTTGCGCGCACCGTTATAGCTGGGCAGCACTGCGGTAGGAACGCCACCGGTAGCTATCTTGTTAAGACGATCATGCGTGGCGTCCAGAAAACCAGCCAACTCTTCGGGTGTTTCACCTTTGATTCGCATGGCCAAGCAAAAAGCGCCCAACTCTAGTTCGGTGATCTGGCCATCTAGCACCTGTCCCATCAAGTCGGCCGCTTGCACGCGGTCGATCGCTCGCGCGCCGTCCTTGCCGCGGCCGATGCTCTTGATGTATTGGCTGATGCTCATGGTGTGGGTTGACTAGAAACTTGATTGCTTGGTTTTATACAGGTATGCGCACTTAAACTGGCAGAGGCACTTGGCGGACCAAGCGTTTGAGTTCAGGCACGCAAGAGCCGCAACGTGTGCCACAGTGCAGCTGATCCTGCAGTTGCGTCAAGCGTTCGCTGTCGCTGCCCGTCTGGTCCTGCAGGCAGGCAATGATGGCTTCCTCGCGTACGTTCAGGCAGCTGCACACCTGGCGGCTGGCCGGGGCCGAGCCTTGCGGCGTAGTGCTGCTGGCCTGCAGCCACTGGCGTGCGGGCCAGTCCAGTGCCTGGCCTTGCTCCAGCAGGTCTTGCAGCCAGCGGGCCGAACGGGTGTCACCCGCCACAGCAAAACCTTGCAAGGTTCGCTGAATTTGTACATTGGGTTTGCTGAGGCGCAAGGTTCGCAGCTGGGCACGTTCACTGTCTTGATACCGCAGGGTGTCCGGCGAATCCAGGCCAAGCTGCGCCATTACCTCTTGCAACAAGGTGGGGACACAGGCCTCATGCGACATGGCGCGCAGCAACAAGCCCGTACGCGGCGTCTGGTCGGACAGGTCGGCAGCAGGGTCGGCAAATGGCACCAGGCTGGCAAATTCAAAGCTAGTAAGGTGCTGTTTCAGCGCATGATGTGCCCGCCAAACGTTGTCAGCAGGCAGCCAGGCCATGGCCACAAGTTGCCAGCCGGGTGCGACGGGTGTAATCTGCACTGCTGCATGCTTAAGTTCTGGCTGCTTAGACGTGGGACAAAAGCTTGACGTGGTCAGCACGTTAATGCCTAAGTTGGGCTGGCCTTGGGCGTCGCGACCGCTAAGCACCTCGGACCCCCAATGCATGGCAATGAAGGCCTGCATTGGTGCCACCTGTTCGCTGGCCTGCACCGGCAGCACCAGGCTACCGCGCTTGCTGCGCACTTGCGCCAGCTCACCGTTTTGCAGTCCCAAGCGTTGCAAGTCCTTTGGGTGCATCTGCACGCAGGGCTCAGGGCTATGTGCGTACAAGCGGCCGGCGGTGCCAGTGCGCGTCATGCCGTGCCACTGGTCGCGCAGGCGGCCGGTGGTGAGCGAGAAGGGAAACTGCGATACCCGTTCTTCGGCCACGGGTTCCCAACGCACGGCTGCAAATCGCGCGCGGCCATCGAGCGTAGCAAAGCGGCCGTCGGTGTAAAGGCGTGCTGTGCTGTGCGCGGCTCCTTCGGATCGGGGCCATTGGGCCGGGGCTTGTTCCAGCAAATCGTAGCTCAGACCAGTTATGTCGAGATCGCGCCCACGAGTACTTTTGCGGTGTTCTTTCCAGATCTCCTCGGGACTACCGTAGTCCAGCATGCGGGAGTCTTTCGAGCGATCCAGCGCCACAGCCATGCGTTGGCCGATCGCGCAAGCGATCTGCCAGTCGTGGCGGGCTTCACCCGCTGGCGGGACGGCGGCGCGCACGCGGCTGATACGCCGCTCGCTGTTGGTGACAGTGCCTTCTTTTTCGCCCCAGGTGGTAGCAGGCAAAAGCAGGTCGGCCAGCTCGCAAGTGGCAGCGGTGGCAAAGGCCTCCTGCACAATGACAAATTCCGCTCGTTCCAGGGCGCGACGCACTGTCTTCTGGTCGGGCATGGACTGTGCCGGGTTGGTACAGGCGATCCACAAGGCCTTGATCTGGCCATCGGCGGCAGCTTCAAACATTTCGACTGCGGTGAACCCCGGCTTGGCAGGCACATCGGGCACGCCCCATAAGGCCGCAACTTCTGCGCGGTGCTGTGGGTTGCCTAGGTCGCGGTGTGCCGAGAGCAGGTTGGCCATCCCACCGACTTCGCGCCCGCCCATAGCGTTGGGCTGACCCGTCAGCGATAACGGTCCAGCACCACGCTTACCGATTTGTGCGGTAGCAAGGTGCAGGTTGATCAGCGCGGCGTTTTTGGCGGTGCCGTTGCTCGACTGGTTCAGGCCCTGGCAATACAGACTCAGGGTGGATGGAGCCGTGGCAAACCAGCGGGCAGCCGTCAGAAGATCTTGGCTTGAAATGCCGCAAATTTGCGTCACACGCTCGGGCGTATGGTCAGCCACCAGCGCCTGCAAGACTTCAAATCCGCTGGTGTGCTGAGTAATGTACGCTGGCTGCGTCCAGCCCTCGCGCAGCATCAGATGCAGCAGCCCGTGGAACAGCATCACGTCGGTGCCGGGCTGAATTTGCAGGTGCAGATCGGCCATATCGGCGGTATCTGTACGGCGAGGGTCTACCACGATCATTTTCAGATCCGGGTTGACATTACGGGCGTCTTCGATACGGCGAAACAGTATCGGGTGCGCCCAAGCTGCGTTGCTGCCTGCAATGAACAAGCATTGCGTCTGTGCAATGTCATCGTAACAGGCGGGCGGCGCATCAGCACCCAGAGTCATCTTATAGCCGGCCACTGCACTACTCATGCACAGGCGCGAGTTGCTGTCAATGTTGTTAGTGCCTAGCAACCCTTTGGCCAGCTTGTTGAATACGTAGTAGTCCTCGGTGAGCAACTGGCCAGAGATGTAGAAGCCCAATGCATCAGGCCCATGCTCGCGCACTATAGCGGCCAGGCGCGAGGCGGCTAGTTCGATAGCGCTGTCCCAACTCAGTTCCTGAGGTGCCTGTCCGCGCACCTGGCGCCACTGAGGCGTGAGCAGCCGACTCTGTGCCGTGACATGAGGTGCGGCCGTCAGGTGCAGCGACTGGCCCTTTGTACACAAGCGCCCAAAATTGGCTGGGTGGTCAGGGTCACCGCGCACGCCGGTGATCTGCGAGCCACGCGACTCGATGATGACGCCGCAGCCTACACCGCAGTAGGGGCAGGTCGATTTGGTTTGGCACAGCGCATCTGTCATGCTCTCACCATCAAACGCAGGTGAGCTTGCGCGACATCGGGCCTGCAACAGGACGAGTTAGGTCGGTAGCGTGACCAAGCAGCTCGTCTGCATCCAAATGCACCACACCCGATTCGACCTTGACTGTAAATCGCGGTGTGCAGCCTTCGTCTGGAGCATGCGCCATGCCGTCGCACAGCCCAATCGTCCAGTTGTGCAATGGACAAGCAACCTGTTGACCAAATACGATACCTTGCGAGAGCGGACCGCCTTTGTGAGGACAACGGTCGAGCAAGGCAAACACCTCGTCCTCCTCGTTACGGAAGACCGCCACATCCAGGCCTTGGTCGCGCGCCACTCGGCGCGCACCGAGCACGGGGATATCGTCGACACGGCAGATTTCTTTCCAGTTGGGCATAGTAACTTTCTTAAACGGTGGTCATAGCTTCGAACTGACGGGTGTCCACATGCGCTTTTTCAAATTCGAACCAGGGGTCGGGCTCGCCATCCAGTGCATGCTGGAGTCGCGCCCATAGTGCCTTGCGGTTGGTCTCGTCGTTCAGCACCTTCTTCTTGATGTGGTCCATACCCACACGGTGCATATAGTGCACAGTGCGCTCCAAGTACCAGCCTTCCTCGCGGTAGAGTTGCATGAAGGCGCCGGTGTACTCCAGCACCTCTTCTGCAGTCTTGAGCTTGACGAAGAACTCGGCCACTTCGGTCTTGATGCCGCCGTTGCCACCGATATACATCTCCCAGCCGCTGTCCACGCCAATAACGCCTACGTCCTTAATGCCAGCTTCTGCGCAGTTGCGCGGGCAACCACTCACTGCAAACTTGACCTTGTGCGGTGCATACATGCGCCACATGGCTTTTTCCAGGTCCTTGCCCATCTGCGTGCTGTCCTGTGTGCCCATTCGGCACCATTCACTACCCACGCAGGTTTTCACCGTACGCAGCGCTTTGGCGTAGGCATGACCGCATGGCATGCCTATGTCATTCCAGACGCCCACCAGGTCTTCCTTTTTCACGCCCAGCAGGTCGATGCGCTGCCCGCCTGTGACCTTGACGGTCGGGATCTGGTACTTATCCACCACGTCGGCAATGCGACGCAGTTCGTCGGCTGTAGTCTCGCCGCCCCACATGCGCGGGATCACACTGTAGGTGCCATCTTTCTGAATGTTGGCGTGGCTGCGTTCATTGATGAAGCGACTTTGCGGATCGTCCTGCGCCTCTTTAGGCCAAGTGCTAATGAGGTAGTAATTGACTGCGGGTCGGCAGCTCGCGCAGCCGTTGGGTGTGCGCCACTCCAGAAATTTAAAAACACTGCCTGTGGTAAGCAATTTGTTCTCACGGATAGCATCGCGTACTGCCTGGTGTCCGTGTGTGGTGCATCCGCAGATCGGCTTCATCTTGGGTGTGGCCGAATAGTCGCCACCGGCGGTGAACATCAAAATCTGCTCCACCAGACCGGTGCAGGAGCCGCAGCTGGCGCTGGCCTTGGTCTGCTTGCGAACCTCGTCCAGCGTGAACAGGCCTTTGTCTTTGATGGCCTTGCAAATCGTGCCCTTGTTCACACCATTGCAGCCGCAGACCTCGTCGCTGTCTGCCATGGCGGCAGCCTTGCTCTGACCCTGATGGCCCACATCGCCAATGTTGGACTCGCCAAACATCAGCTTCTCGCGGATATCGGCCACGCTGCGGCTTTCACGCAGCAGCTTGAAATACCAACTACCGTCCACCGTGTCGCCATACAGGCAGGCGCCCACGAGTTTGTCGTCCTTGAGCACTAGGCGCTTGTAGACGCCACCGGCCGGGTCGCTCATCACGATCTCGTCGGTTCCTTCGCCGCCCATAAATTCACCGGCAGAAAACAGGTCAATGCCCGTCACCTTAAGCTTAGTGGACGTTTGCGAGCCCTGGTAGCGCGCGATTCCGAATTCGGCCAGGTGGTTAGCCAGCACTTTGCCCTGTTCGAACAACGGAGCCACCAGACCATAAGCAATACCGCGATGTGCTGCACATTCCCCAAGGGCCCAGATACGAGGGTCAGTTACTGTTTGAAGAGTATCGGTGACGACGACGCCTCGGTTCACATGCAAGCCCATGCTCTCAGCCAATTGGGTGTTAGGTCGGATGCCCACGGCCATGACCACCAAGTCAGCGCTCACGTGACTGCCGTCTTTGAACTCGACTTTGGCTACGCGACCAGCGTCTCCGGCCTGAAACGCTGAAGTTTGTGCACTCATCAGAAACTGCATGCCGCGCGCCTCCAGCGAGGTCTGAAGCATCTGCCCAGCCACCTTATCGAGCTGACGTTCCATCAACCATTCACCCACATGCACCACAGTGACCTGCATGCCGCGCTTCATCAAGCCGTTGGCCGCTTCCAGCCCCAGCAGGCCGCCGCCAATGACCACCGCGTGCTTGTACTGAGCCGCTGCGTCGATCATGGCCTGCGTGTCGGCAATGTCGCGGTAAGCCAGTACACCTGGCAGGTCGTGCCCTGGCAGAGGTAGGATGAAGGGGTTGGAGCCTGTCGCCAAGATCAGTCGGTCGTAATTGGTCTTTACGGATTCACCCTGGGCATTGGTTCCGGTCACAGTTCGATGCACTCGGTCAACCTGAGTGACCTTGAAGCCCGCGTGCAGCGTGATGCCGTTATCCGAGTACCAAGCCCAGTCATTGAGAACGATCTCGTCCAAGGTTTGTTCACCGGCCAGAACCGGGGAGAGCAAGATGCGGTTGTAGTTGGGGTGCGGTTCGGCACCGAACACGGTGATGTCGTAGAGGTCGGGGGCCAGCTTGAGCAACTCCTCGAGCGCTCGTACACCAGCCATGCCGTTTCCGACCATAACCAGTTTCATTTTCGTTTTAGGGATGACGCGCATGTCCATGGTGAATTTCCTTAAGCTGCCTTCTCGACATGTCCTTGGCGGGTATAAAGGAAGTCGATCACTGCTTTACGGTAGAGCTGGTATTGAGGGTCGTCTGCAAGTTCGACCCGTGAGCGGGGGCGCGGAAGGTCTACTGCCAGCACTTCACCGATAGTTGCAGCAGGACCATTGGTCATCATCACAATCTTGTCGGAGAGCAGTACAGCCTCGTCCACGTCATGCGTGACCATGACCACGGTGGCTTGGGTCTTGGCGACGATCTCCAGAAGCTCGTCCTGTAACTTGGCGCGGGTCAACGCGTCCAGCGCGCCAAAGGGCTCGTCCATAAGCAGAACCTTGGGCTCCATGGCCAGCGCCCGAGCGATGCCCACGCGCTGCTTCATGCCACCCGAAATTTCGCCGGGGCGCTTTTGCGCGGCGTGGCTCAGCCTCACCATGGCAAGCGCCGCATCGGTACGGGCTCGCAATTGCGACTTAGACTCTGTTTTTCCGAACACCCGTTCAATGCCCAGATACACGTTGTCAAAGCAGGTCAACCATGGCAGCAGCGAATGGTTCTGAAACACCACTGCGCGGTCGGGGCCAGGGCCAGCAATCTCACGATTAGCGCACAACAACACGCCATTTGTAGGCGTGGTCAGGCCAGCGATCAAGTTGAGCAGTGTGGATTTACCACAACCGGAGTGGCCGATCAGCGCGACAAACTCACCTTTGGCGATATTGAGTTGGATATCGCGCAACGCCGGGAACAAGCCTTTGGCAGTTTTGAATGTCTGTTCAACGTTCTGGATCTGAATGAATTTGTCTGTATTCATGATTTGAAATCCTCATAACTAAAGGCGGTAGCTGCGCGGATCAGTGCGTACTCGAGGATCAGTCCAACTCCACCGATCACGAAAATCGCGATGATGATGTTCTTGACATTAAGGTTGTTCCATTCATCCCAAACCCAGAAACCGATGCCCACGCCGCCGGTCAGCATTTCAGCGGCAACGATCACCAGCCAAGCGGTTCCAACGGCGAGGCGCACGCCGGTCAGCATGTAGGGCAGCACGGCAGGAAACAGGATGGTGGTGGCGATCTTCCACTCGGAGAGGTTGAGCACGCGGGCCACATTCATGTAGTCCTGCGGTACGCGCTGCACGCCCACGGCAGTGTTGATGACCATGGGCCAAATCGAGCAGATAAAAATGGTCCAGATAGCCGCCGGGTTGGCGCCTTTGAAGATAAGCAAGCCGATCGGCAACCAGGCCAGCGGTGAGACCGGACGCAACAGGCTAATCAGTGGGTTGAACATGCGTGAGATGAAGGCAAAACGCCCGATCACGAAACCAGCCGGGATACCAACGAGTGCCGCCAAACCAAAACCCACGGCCACGCGCTCGAGTGACATCAGTACGTTCCAACCCACACCTTGGTCGTTGGGGCCATTCCGGTAAAACGGTTCGCTGAATATCTCTACAGCTTGCACTCCGGTTTCATAAGGGCTGGGAATACTGCCTTGCGTGCTCTTGGACACCAATGCCCAAATCGCCAACAACATCCCAAAACCCAAAATGGGAGGCAGAACAGCCAGCCAAAGGGCATTCGTACCGGACCTCGTTGTTGCCGCTGTTGTATGAGCGTGATTTACGGGTGTTTTGCCTTGCGTACCTGCTATTGATGGCGCGCTTGATGTGCTCGCTCGGGGCGAGTGAAAGACTGCACTGACCATGATGGACTCCTGCTTAGGCCTTGATCTTGAAACCGTCAGCGTATTTCGCAGGATCTTTACCGTCCCAGACAACACCATCCATCAACTTGCTGGAACGCATGTCGCTCTTAGGCACACTGATGTTCATCGCCCCAGCCACTTCCTTGTACAGCGCTGTCTGATTGATAGCCTTGGCCACACCCAAATAGTCCGGGTGACTCTTGAGGAGCCCCCAACGCTTGTGTTGTGTCAGGAACCACATGCCATCCGACAAATAGGGATAGTTGACCGCACCGTCGTTGAAGAACTTCATGTGGTTTGGGTCATCCCAAGTTTTGCCCAAGCCGTTTTGGTAACGCCCCAAAATGCGCTGATTGATAACATCTACACTGGTATTGATGTAAGACTTCTGAGCAACGGTTTCAGCCATCTTCAGCTTGTTTTGCAAACCGGCATCAATCCATCGGCTCGCTTCAAGCACCGCCATCATTACGGCTCGAGTGGTGTTAGGGTATTTTTTTACGAACTCTGCTGTGGTGCCCAGAACTTTCTCAGGATGGTCTTTCCAGATATCCTGTGTTGTGTTGGCTGTGATCCCGATACCATCCATGATGGCGCGGTGATTCCAGGGCTCTCCAACACAAAAACCATCCATGTTGCCAATTCGCATATTGGCCACCATTTGTGGAGGCGGCACGGTGATGAGTTTGGCGCCAGATACAGGGTTGATGCCCGCTGCTGCCAACCAGTAATGCATCCACATGGCGTGTGTACCTGTAGGGAAGGTGCCCGCAAAAGTGTATTCACGCGGATTTGCCGCCATGTACTTGGCCAGTGAAGGACCATCCACAGCACCTTTGTCGGCCAAGGCTTTTGACAGGCTAATCGCCTGCCCGTTGTTGTTGATAGACATGAGCACAGCCATGTCTTTTTTAGGACTTCCCAACCCTAAATGGACACCATAGATCAGACCATAAAGCACGTGTGACATATCCAGATCACCGTTGGTCAGCTTGTCGCGCACACCGGCCCACGAGGCTTCTTTGCTAGGAATGATTTTGACGCCGTATTTTTGGTCAAACCCTAACACCGAAGCCATCACCACGCTGGCACAGTCGGTCAGTGGGATAAAACCAATTTTCACTTCCTTTTTCTCAGGTTCATCTGAACCGGCTGCATAGACCACCGAGCGCAGAGCAGGAGAGATCCCCGCCGCGCCCACAGCAGCAGCTTGCAACACAGTGCGGCGATTGAAACTGGTTTTCAGAATGTCGGTCATGGCATAACTCCTTGAGATAAGAAAACATAAAGGCGTCCTCACGCGATTTGCGCCTGCAATGCAGTGCGCGAACGCATGGGGACGCCTTTGTCCGAGTGTCAAGCCCGTCTTTGGGCTTTGAAACGATGACCTTCGTTGGTCTTATTCAGTTCATTGCAAGGGTCGTGCCAGGGTTTCCCCGTGGAAAATGAGACACCCGCGCACCCTCTTTGGGCGAGTGCACGACCTTGGTGCATTTGTGCCCCGCAAGAGGCCTGTCAAGCTCCTCTGTTAGCCAAGCAGTTCGACCACATCTATCATTTGCTGAGCGATTTCCACCAGTTTCACACCCTTGTTCATAGCGGCCTTGCGCAGCTTGGCATACGCCTCGGGCTCAGATAAACCTTGACGTTGCATCAATAAACCCTTGGCGCGATCAACCACCTTACGCTCTTGCAATTCACCGCGCGCACTGTAGAGCTCTGCCAGCAGTGCTTCCTGATGGCGAAAACGCGCCATCGCCACCGTCAAAATTGGACGGATACGATCCGGCGACAACCCATCAACAATGTAGGCTGTCACGCCTGCAGCCACAGCCTGCGGGACATGCGAGGTATCGTCATCGCTGGTGAATAAAACAATAGGACGACGCTCGTCGCGCGTGGCCATCACCACATGCTCCAAGGCATCGCGAGCATCGCTTTCGGCATCCACGATCACCAAATCAGCTTGCAACTGATCCAGACGTTCAGTCAGAAAGGGGTCTGCAGGGAGCGTCGCCACCAAGTTGTACCCTGCCTCGAGAAGGCCAATCCGTAGTAGGCGCGACCTTTCAGCCTGTGCGATCGCCTGTTCATCTCCTTGCGAGAGAACAGGATCAGAAACAATGACAACAATGCGAAGAGGTTCTGGCATGCTCCATGCAAAGCAATAAGCGGGCCGAAGTTCACCTCACCTTTAGTCGGCCAGTGAACTTTGTGGCCTCTTCAAAGATTTACCGTCCGAAAAACAAGGACACATGACGACCATGAGCTACAGCGATATCGATGCTGCCATTTGGGCACAAACCTTGATTCAGAGTCGACGCACCACACTTCCCAAGCGACTCATTGGACCGGGTCCTACCGCAGCTCAAAAGATTTCCATTCTGGAAGCAGCGGCTGCAGCCCCTGATCACGATCAGGTAATGCCTTGGCGCTTTGTAGAAATACCAGCAAATGCGCGCCCCGCATTAGGAGATGCATTTGCGTCTGCTTTACTTGAACGGGACACATATGCCGGTGCACACGCATGCACCCAAGCCAAAGAAAAGGCACTTCGCGCACCTTGGCTGTTACTCAGCATCGTTCGTGCAGATGACCATTACACAGATATTCCTATGAATGAACGCATACTGAGTGCTGGAGCTGCCATTCAAAACATGCTGCTGATGGCAACAGCTCAGGGACTGGGAAGTTCGTTAACCAGCGGAAAAGCCCTCCAATCAAGTGCACTCCGGCATATTTTCAAGCTAGACCCTACCGAAATAGCCCTGTGCTTCGTAAACATTGGTCATATCCACGATATGTCCATACCTCGCTGCCGCCCTTCTATTTCCCAGTACTTTTCAATACTAGATCAAGCACAAGCTTGACAACTTTGGGGCTTATTCACGGTCAAAGTGATTTGACCGGTGATGTTCAAGCGAGTCTCACACCGACTGTTTTTGATACGGATTACGAAGAAACTGATACCTTGCCTTTGTCGTGATCAGTCTCGATAGGCAAAACACCCTATGAGATCTTTGGGGACTCCGGGGATCCGGCTTTCTAGGTAACGACGAATCACGGGCTCAGGGTAATGGGGATGGGTGCTACCGCTCCAGATACCGTTATGTACAAGCTTCAAGCCTTGTGAAGTTGTGTTTAGAAGAACCACTGCGTCGTTCAGATGCTGGAATTTAACTTGTGTGATCACCCAATTTTCCAACTGACTAATACCTACGATGTGTAGGGAAAGAGAGTCAGGTGGGCTGTAATGCCTTATCACACGCAAGACATCACCGTGTAGTGGGTCTTCGGAGTGAATCGACTTTACTTTATCGCAACGGCGCGTGACTTGTGCATGGAATTGCGAAAAGAGTCCGGCAACATCAACTGGACGACCGTCGACAACTAGCAGCCAGCTATCATCTGAAGACTGCACTTCAAGATGAATCGCAGGCAACATCACCAGAATGATTGCCAGAACAATAGCTTGAGCTTTGTATCTCATCGATTAAGCGCAAAGAATATAGGCATCGTCAGCCTATGGACAGATCTATGCTTTCGTGCTCGGCAACAAGCTCCAGCGCTCGCTCAAACAAAGCCCTTGCAGTACCAGATATGGCAGAAAGTTGCGCATGAAGCTGCGCATCTTCGTGGCTGTTATTCAAGCATTCTTGACTGTATAGCTCAAAGCTGGCCAATTGAGTAATAAGTTCGGCAACATGCTTGGGACATTCACAAAGTACATCCGTCGATATGCCTGCAACTCTCGTCAAAGTCTGGTCTGAATATTTGCGCGGCGGAATCATTACTCCGGGCTTATTGAAATCGTTGGCGTTGCGTGGGTCGATCAATAAGATCGAATAAAGCAATTCAGCGAAATCACGATCGTTGATCGGCTCCCTGCGCACAATGATGCCAGCAAGCCTCATGGCTTCAATAACTCGTTGCTGAGCATAACTGTAGAGAACAATCACATTAGCAATTGCATGTTTGTCAATCAATTGGCGCAGGGCTGCATGAGTTGCCAAATGAAGTGAATTGATACGAACTAACACCACATCTGGCCTACTCTGCCAAGACTGTTGTAACGCAGAGTCCAAATCAATCAGGCTATCCGTTACTTGGAAATTCACGCCGTCATTGCGTTGTAAATGCGGGTTCGCCTGAAATCTGGCTGCAAGCGCTAGACCTATCACAACGACTGAAACGGATCTTGATTTTTGAGTCCCCTGCAACTGAACGTCCTTGGTGAGTCTTTGCTTGTTCAGCATTGCCCCCAGAAGTGCAATATCCAAATTTGCCAGTGTGCTGATGGCATGCCCCCTTGAAGTCAACTGCCGCAACAAACTTGCACGAAGCACGTCTTCATCGGTGTACAGGCGCTGGTTACCTGCTGATTTGGAAGGGGAAAAAGCCTCGTATCGAGTCTCCCAGACGCGCAAGGTAGGAACGGGGACGCCACTGAGATTTGAAACAGCCCCGATTTTGTGAAGAGTTTTTTCCAATTTAACCATGTACATGAAGAGGTTTTGAATTGATTTATAACCAATATTTTTTGCTATTTCTGCGTTTTTCGCAATCATAGAGTAGATTTAGCCAAATCAATTCAACGGAACAACCAACAATGTTCAGTAAAAAAACTCAACTATGCATCGATGTACTGTTGACCATCGGAAGCGCGCCTGAAAGCGCACTGATAACCACACAAAAGCTGGCGAAAAAGATGTGCATTTCGATTTCACACATCGAAAGCATCATGCGACTGCTGCGCGAAGCGGGCTTTGTACGTTCCGTGCGTGGACCAGGCGGGGGGTACTGCACCACTGGGCAACTTGCCCAAATGTCAGTCTGGTCCGTGGTGAGTGCATTAGAGACTCCGGATGATTCAGACACATCTTGCAGTTATCGCGCCACTGATTCCCTAGAGAGATCGCTTTATTGCGAAATCAAAAGTTTTCTCTCCAATAAGACCATTGGTGAATTCTTCGAAGCAGACTCTGCTTGGCATTGCGAGCTACCTTCCGCACGTTTAGGTTTTCGCCTTGGACCAGAACCTCTCGTTCTGAAGCCAATAGCACCTAACTCAGTATTTGATTTAGCCCTATTTTTGCATCGCGAACAGGCTTAAACAATTTCCTCGCGTGCGACCCAAGTCAAAAAGCAAATGCTTGTATCCACATATTGCTCCACCACACACAACGGTAGCATTCTGTGGGTATGCCAGCAGCGCTCATGCGTTTATGACAACGTCATGCTTGCGACAAAGGCCGATACTAAGCTGTGGAGTTTGAAAAAGCTTCGTGAGCGAGTACACGATAGGGCTAACCTGGATTGCTGTGTACTCGTCATAGAGGTGCTCCCAACAGATGATCCTTTTGAGCCGAGTAGGCTGAAAGAGGTTTTTGAGTTTGCCAACCTTCCCCTGACGCTAGTTCTTCTACCTCGCCAACTAGAGCACCAAACCACTGCCTGGCTTGACGCTGGGGCTGATCGGTGTCTGCTCCAAGAAAGTGATCCACGCATTATCAAGGCCATGATCCGCGCTATGGTCAAGCGTGTG
>NZ_JAYPVP010000004.1:28680-51391 GCF_038134685.1 Limnohabitans sp.
CGTGTGCAGAGTCCGCTGGTGATTCTCACAAAGCATGGTTTGCTTCGCTTCGAAAATGAAGATCGAACTCTGTTCCTTGAATCTGAACAAATACACTTGACACCGCAGGAGGCCATCGTAGTCAGACTGCTTTTCGAGCGGTACAGGACTTTCGCACACCAAGATGAAATCTTCCGCGCCCTTTGTGGACAAGGAAAAAAGTACCACACTGCCGGCATCGTCGCACTTTACGCGCACCGTATTAACAAGAAAATTCGACCCTACGGTCTATGCGTAAGTTACCTCCGAGGGTACGGCTATCGGTTACAAATTCAAACTTCAGCGTCATACAGTCCCTCCATTGAAAATTGGTTGCGTACGCCTGTGCGCTTTTCTCCAAGTACTGCCAGACTGGCAAATCCAGAATTTATTGATTCATACGTGAAAAGCGCCGGAGCCAGATGTCATTCGCCTCATGCGCCACGCGCTGAAACCCAGCTCGTTTCGGATGTGGCGCGAACGCATGAAGGGCCGTAAGACCAAGCACTGCTCCCTCAGAAGCCCCGACATCCAATTTGCCGACCGCCAAGTGGCCGATCACCGACGCGCAAATAACTGATGGGGGAAACCCATGGGAACAAATTTTTGCCATGACCAGTCCGCCGTTCAACCTATCTAACACTGAAATGAACTACGTTGCTTATAAGATTCTGTTCGTCTGCATGGGCAACATTTGTCGGAGCCCCACCGCAGAGGCTGTATTTCAAAAAAGGCTGGCCGATCACGATCTCTTGCACCGGATCAAAGTTGACTCGGCAGGTACACACAACTTCCACCCCAACGCGCCGCCAGATGAACGCAGCCAGGCACACGCGCGCAAACGAGGCTATGACCTGTCCCACTTGAGGGCCAGACCGGTTGTTGACAGTGACTTTGAAGAATTCGATTTGCTGTTGACCATGGACTGGGACAACCGCGCCCTGCTGGAAGATCGGTGCCCGGCTCAGCACACCCACAAGATTCGGGGTTTTGCTGAGTTTTTGCAAACAACCCAGGCCTCGGTGATTCCTGATCCCTACTACGGCGAGGACCCAGGCTTTGAGCAGGTTTTGGATTTGATTGAGGAAGCCAGCGATGGCCTGCTGAAATTCATCATAACCAAGGCTCAGGCATGACCCCCACGAATTCTGCCCTCATTGAGTTGCGCGATCTGCAACTGAAAACCGACATCGGCACGTACGGCCCGAACGACATTCGGCCCGATGTTCATATCCTCGACTTGACGCTGGGCATCGCACCCGATCTCGTGGTCATAGCGCAAGATGGCATGGCGCATGTGTTTGACTACGACCCACTGATTATTGAAATTGAGCGCCTCGCCGCGGACGGACACTACGAAACACAAGAGCGGCTCATCACGCGCATTGCGAGTGCCTGTGCGGCGCATCCCGACATTCAACACATCGAAATCGCCCTGCGAAAGTCACCCGTGCGATCGGGCAATGGGTCGTTGGGCATTCGCCTGAAACTGGATGAACAGACGACCCATGCGCTACGCGTGAAGTCTTGAACCCCCAAGCCTATGGACTGTGGACGTCAAAAAACCCCTCTAGAGGGGTTTTTACTTCCATCCCTACGGTCAATGCGTAAGTTACCTCCGAGGGTACGGCTATCGGTTACAAATCCAAACTTCAGCGCCATACAGTCCCTCCATTGAAAATTGGTTGCGTACGCCTGTGAGCTTTCCTCCAATTACTGCCGGACTGGCTGCGTAAACAACTAATTCAAAATAGCCATGGTGCTAGAGTAAGGGCCTTCTTCAAAATACTCAAAAACAAAGTAAACATGATTAAGTCATCAAAGGCTGATTTACCCATGGAAGCCCTTACTGACTGGACTTTAGACAAACACAATCATCATAGAACGCTTTGTTTAACCAAAAGCTGGACACTGCCTACCTTTAGCGCTGCGATTGAACTTTTCAATGCGATTGCGCAGCTGGCACTAAAGCAAGATCATCACCCTGAAATACTATCCAGCCATACTTACCTAAAGGTTCGTATTTGGACTCATGATGTAGGAGGCTTGACGGAAAAAGATTTTGAGTTAGCCACCGCTATTGATCAATTGACTCGAACACAATGAACCTCCTGAACAGACTAAAGAACTTCGAAAGTTCCCCTGCTGGACTTGAGTGGCAAATATGGAAACGACTACACATAATTTTGGCTGTAGGAACATTACTCCCATTGCTTGTAAGTGCTGTTGTCTATGTCCTAGATGGGCTTGAGCCCGTAACTCAAAGCGCAAAAGCTGTTGAACAGTTCTTTTACGTAATGGTTGGGTTAGTGGTGCTGAATTGGTCTCTGGCGCTGACACTCGCGATAGGGTGCGTGATTATCATGCTTATGAAGGGCCCAGCCTTCGTTGCAGATGCGTATGTAATGGAGCAGCACACCAAAGATCAAGCATCAAAGATTTAGCTATAACAACTCACATACCCGCACACCATAAGTCGATGATGGTTGGTTGGCTGAAACTAGTTTGAGACAATCATTGCGTTGGTACAAAGCTTGGTACAACATCAAATCCAGATGTTTTCCTTTTTAAATCAACAACTTAACAGGAGTGGGTTCGATTCCCATCACCCGCTCCATCAAACACTCCCTCACCGAGTTGGCTCCACTCGAGCGGTCCCCATCATGATGGGTTTGACCAAGATCTTGTAAGTATCCAGGTCAAATGTTTGTTGAGAATGTCCACTGCCTTGCTGCGATCTTGAGCACCAGGTGCCCTGGTAGCACCAGTTCTGAATGCGGTGACGCTGAATCCAATTCCCGCTTTGCTCAACCAGATCCACCGCTCCTGTAAAGGGCCAGGCATGGACCTGCATGTCCTTCAATGCAGAGCACAAGCGTTGGTCGTGCGCACGTCGGTCTTCTTTGCCAATGCAAGCACCCAAGCAGGTTCTGACTTGCAGACCAAAGCAACCGCGATTGCTGATTTTTTCCAAACCCAATAAGCCCAAACACAGTCGGTGCTGATCCGCCAGTTCACGCAACTTGTTGTGGGCAGCGTGCACTGAGGAAAAGAGGCCATACAAGCCATCTACTTGGCCTATGTGGACATCTCTGCCCGAAACCACAAGAGGCATGATCGCTCCGGCTTCTTGTGAAAGACGAATGGTGCAGAGCTTGCGCGACCGGCGCAGGCGAATATTGAACAATGGGCTTTGTTCCTTGATCCGTCGTGCCTCAAGCAACAAGGCGCCAATTTCGCCGGCAGTTTCGATGTATTCGACACGTCGTGACTGCGCGATCATGTCCGCCTCGTCGTCTGCACGCAGGTGAGCCAGCACACGGCTGCGGATGTCAACGCTCTTGCCTATGTAAAGCGGCAAGGCGCCCTCCCCCTTGAAGATGTAGATCCCTGAAGTGCGAGGTAGGGCCGCAAGACTCGCAGGATCAATCGGGTGCGAGCGCGGATTGGAGTTAGCGTCTGTCATGGGACTGTCGGCACGCTTTGGGGCAGAGTAGCCTGGCGCCACCACTGGCTAAAGGAATCACAGCGTCGATCTACAGTAGGGAACAGAGCCGCCGGTGGCTCGCATGTCGCAAGTTGCTGGAGCCACGGATCAAGGTGCTGATCAAAGGTACTGCGAACACTGCGCGCAGCTTGCAGCGCTTGTGCCAGGGCTTGAGCATTCCCCTGCCAAATGAGGGTGGTCAGCTGCGTCATGCGATTTGTCACGAAACCCCAGCGGCGCTCGCTCCAGGGCCACCTTTCATGAAAGTCGGACAGAAAAACGCCCAGCGCCAAGGTATCTTTGGGCAGCTCGTTGGCCGTCTGCGCCATATTCCATGGGTGCACCAGCCACACATCCCGACCGGCGACAACGGATGCATTGGGTAGGCCGACATGCATCGAAGGTGGCTCACAGGTCAAAGCGTGTTCGTGCGAACGCGCTGAAAGATCCGTGCCTGGCTGTTGCACCTGTTCCAAGCGCATTGGCGTTTTGGCCAATAACTCGAGCGAATCGTAGCTGTCGTCAAACAGGGTACCAGGGCTGTGCCAGTCTGGTGGGGCGTAGCGGGCCACATTGTCGGCATTGAAAAGATAGGGCTTGTGACTGCCGGTACCAGCAACCCACTGCCAGCTCAGGTGGTTGCTGGCGAGGTCACCGTCAAGCAGGTGTCCATAGAGCCAGTCTGCGGCGACACGCCAGTAAACCTTGCGCATGTGCACCACGTAACTGGCCAGCCACATGCGGGCGTGATTGTGCAGATAGCCGGTTTGGTAGAGCGTTTGCACGGCCTTATCTATGACAGGAGTACCCGTTGTGCCTTCACGAATGTCGACCGGCACATGTGTGGCATAGGCCTCGTCGGGCAAAGGGCCTGGGTGCAAGGAACTGAAAATACCCTCGCCACGCATGCGCCAGACATGTCGGAAGTACTCACGCCAGCCAAACTCGTACACCAGCTTATGCTGCGCATGCACCGGCTGGCGCGCTCTGACAGCAGCCAGGACCTCTGGCAGGCTGACAATCCCATGTGTGATGTAAGGCGACAAGCCGGTGACTGCGCCATCCAAGAAGTTTCTGCTTTTTGCGTAGGCGTCGGGCTCAATCGCATCGATCAAGGCCTGTGCGGCAGACTGCGTTGGTAGAAACATGCAAGCCTGATAGGTGTTGTGCTTCAGCTTGCTTGCAGCTTTGTGTTTTCACGCCATGCTTTGACCTGATCCGAAATATCACTGGGTCTGAGCAGCAAAACCACTCCCTCGGGCAAGCGTTTGGCGCAGGCCTTGGCTCCCGCTCCACCCACCCAAATCTCGACACTGCGCTCGATCTGCGCCCTCAGCAGGCGCAGACTGTCCACCACGTCGTTGCGTGAGGCATAAGCACTGAAGCTCAAGGCCAGGATATCGATACGCAAACGTCGAACAGCCTCAAGCGTGTCTGACAGTGGCGTAGAGGTCCCGAGAACATAGCGCTCGCAGGACTCCAGCGCAAAGTGGCTCTCTGCCATCAACAGCCCCAGACCATGCATCTCGTTGGGGGTCGTGGTCAAAAGCACTCTCGGGCTTCGGCTGCCAATATTCATCGCGCCGTCAATCGATGTGATGGCATCCCTTAAAACGCCCTGAAGGATTTCGGTGAACAAGTGTTCCTGATAGACCGAAATTTGCCCCTGCATCCAGGCCTCTCCGATGCGCTGACATAGGGGAGCGATCGTGGAGCCCACCACCTGGCCCAGTCCGTGGCGCAGGATTTTTTGTTGCAAGGCCTGCTTGATTTGCAAGGTCTCGTCATCTGCCAACCACTGAACCCAGGGCTCTTCAAGTTCCGACGTACTCGCTCGACCCATGACCTTGTTACCCGCCAGTGCCTTGCCTGCTTTAGAGGCATTGGCAGACTTTGTGCTCAGCATGTCCTGAAGGGTTTGCTCCTCGAGCGCAACCACCTTGCCTGGACGTTCACCCGCATCCAGCAAGCGCTTGATCAGTTGCAGCTTATGGACTTGATCACGGCCATAAATACGTTCGCTACTGCCGTTGCGAAGTGGCTTGGGAAAACCATACCGCCGTTCCCAGACGCGCAAGGTGTCTTTACCCAGCCCCGTCTCGCGCTCCACATCGGAAATCGTCCAGCCCGTAACGGCAGACTTTGCATCCAGTGCTTCAAAAGGCAAATTTTTTGTCATCTTGGTTCGATTCTTGGCACTTATTTTTACATAGACAAATTTTGCAAGACAGGGTTTATTTTCTCATATAGAATTGTTTTGTCTAGGACAAATAAGGTAAAAAACATGCGTGTTGCAATCATTGGATCAGGCATTTCCGGACTGGCTGCAGCCCACCATCTGCGTGAGCACATGGATGTCACGCTTTACGAAGCCGCAGACTACTTTGGTGGCCACACCCACACGGTAGACATCACGCTGCCAACACCCAAAGGTCCACAGACATGGGGCGTAGACACGGGCTTTTTGGTCTTCAATGAACGGACCTACCCGGAGCTGATTGCATTGCTCGGTGCGCTGGACGTGGCTACAGCCAAATCGGACATGTCCTTTTCCGTTCGCGTCCCCCAAGCACGCAGCGCCACAGATGTGCTGGAGTGGAGTGGCAACAACCTGGCGACCGTTTTTGCGCAAAAGCGCAACCTGATCAGTCCGCGCTTTTGGGGCATGTTGTCCGATTTGCTGCGCTTTAACCGTTTGTGCACCCGCTTGGCCACAGAAGGTGTGGACACCGAGTTGTCCGAACCTTTGGGAGACTTTCTCAACCGCCATCGCTTTGGACAAGCGTTTCGCGATTGGTACTTCTTGCCCATGCTTGGCTGCATCTGGAGTTGCCCAACCGACCAGATGCTGAAGTTTCCCGTGGCCACCATGATCCGTTTTTGCCACAACCACGGACTGCTACAGGTCAACAACCGCCCCCAGTGGCATACCGTGGTGGGCGGCGCCCGGCACTATGTCGACAAAATCATCGCTGAGCTTGCCGATGCAAGACTCAAAACGACCGTCCGCTCTATCGAGCGAAATGCTGCAGGCGTGATGATCCACACCGACAAGAGCAGCGAACGCTTTGACCATGTGGTTTTGGCCACGCACTCGGATCAAGCACTGGCCATGCTGGCCCAACCCACAGCCAGCGAAGCCCAGGTTCTGGGGGCGATCAAGTACCAACAGAACCTGGCCGTGCTGCACACCGACACAAGCGTGCTGCCTAAGAATCCGAGCACATGGGCTGCCTGGAACTATGAACGAGCTGCTGATACACACAAAGAGTCCAGCCGCGTGTGTCTGCATTACCTGCTCAACAAGCTGCAACCTTTGCCGTTCGAACAACACATCGTCGAGTCGCTCAACCCTGTGCGACCCATCGCGCGGCATCAGGTACTTGCCGAGTTCGAATACAGCCACCCTGTGTTTGACATGGCCGCCATCGCTGTACAAAAGCGCATTCCAGAGCTGCAAGGCGAACAGCACACCTGGTATTGCGGCGCCTGGACAGGCTATGGCTTTCATGAAGATGGCCTCAAATCGGGTCTGGCAGCGGCGCAAGCTTTGCTCACCCATACACAGCAAACACGCAAGGCCGCCGCATGAACACCCCCGCCGTGGCTCACATGGGTTTTGGTCAAGTGCGACACACTCGCCTGCGGCCCAAACACCATGCCTTTGCTTACGGTACCTTTTTCCTGATGCTGCCGATGCGTCAGTTGCACCAGCCCGGTGCCATGGGTGGCCTGGCGGTGAACCGCCGAGCCGCGATCAGTTTTTTTGACGCCGACCATGGTGACGGACGTGGTCCCGAGCAGGGCGGATCGCTAGCCTGGTTGCTGGAGATGCTGGCACACGAAGGCATTGATGACGCAGACGGCGACGTCTGGCTGCACACTTACCCGCGCATGCTGGGCTACACCTTCAAGCCTGTGAGCTTTTGGTACTGTCACCGCTCTGACGGCAGCCTGCGCGCCATCGTGGCCGAAGTCAACAACACCTTTGGTGAACGCCACTGCTACGTTCTTGATGCTCCCGCCTACGGCCGCGAATTGCCCGCGCAAAAGTGCTTTCATGTCTCACCCTTTTGCCGTGTTGAAGGTACTTATCGCTTTCGCTTCATGCGCACCGAGCGTGATGGGCAGGCGCGTACCGTGGTGCGCGTAGATCACGACGATGCGGATGGCCCCCTCATCAACACCAGTGTCAGCGGCAAGCTCCTGCCCATTTCTCCTACCCTTTTGCGGCGCGCACTGTGGCGTTACCCGGCCATGACACTCATGGTCATGGCCCGCATCCATTGGCAGGCACTGCAACTGTGGCTCAAGCGCGTGCAGTTTTTCAGCAAGCCGCCTGCACCGGACCAATTCGTGACCCGATCTTGACTACCTGCGAGACATGCCCATGAACACTTTGACCGCAACCGCACAGTCCCATCTGCAATTGCCTGCAAGAGCCCCGGCATCTGCACGTTCTGTTTTTCGCCTGTTGCAGCAATTGCGGCACGGCTCATTGACGCTTCAATTGCCTGACGGCAGCGTGCAGACTGTTGGCGATGGTCAAGGACCACATGTGAGCTTGCAGCTGCACAACTGGAAGCCCTTTTCTGCAGCACTCAAGTCCGGCGACATCGGCTTTGCCGAAAGCTACATTGCCGGCGACTGGACCACACCACACTTGGCGCAGTTGCTCCATCTGCTGCTGGCCAACCGACGTGCTCTGGACAATGTGATCCACGGCTCCTGGGCAGGTCGCTTGCTCTATCGCATGCGCCACTTGCTCAACCGCAACACGAAAACCAACAGTCGCAAAAACATTCATGCCCATTACGACTTGGGCAATGCGTTCTATCAGTTGTGGCTGGATGGAACCATGAACTACTCTTCGGGTCTGTTTCGTGATGACCCGACCCAGGACATGAGCCAGGCACAAGATGCCAAAGTGCGCCGAGCACTGCACATGGCCGGTGTCCGCCGAGGTGACCGTGTGCTCGAAATCGGTTGCGGCTGGGGCGCTTTGGCGGAGAAAGCCACCCAGGAATTCGGTGCACAGATCACAGGCGTGACCCTGTCCACCGAACAGCTGGCCTGGGCGCAACAACGCCTGACCAAGCAAGGCCTGGGGCACAAGGCAGATCTGCGCCTGCAGGACTACCGCGATATTGACGATGGCCCTTATGACGCCATTTGCTCCATCGAAATGATTGAGGCCGTAGGTCAGGAGTACTGGCCCACCTATTTCCAGAGCGTGGCCCGCCTCCTCAAGCCCGGTGGCCGTGCCTGTATCCAGAGCATCGTCATCAAGGATGAACTGTTCGAGCGCTACATCCAGTCGACCGATTTCATCCAGCAATACATCTTTCCAGGGGGCTGTCTACCCTGCCCCAGCGAATTCAGACGCGAAGCGCAAGCCGCAGGCCTGAAAGTGGTAGACGAGTTACCGTTTGGTCGCGATTACGCCGAAACCTGCCGCCGCTGGCGCGCCGACTTCATGGCGCGCAAGGACGAGGTGCTGGCACTGGGCTTTGACGAACGCTTCATCCGCATCTGGGAGTTTTACCTGGCCTACTGCGAGGCCGGCTTTGACGCCGGAGACATCAATGTGGTGCAGTACACCTTGGTCCGCTAAGCGCACGGCCGTGCTCGCGTTGGCTGGGGTGCTGGCGGCGAGTCAAGCACTGGCTCATCCGCAGCTGCCGGGTGGCCGCGTGCAGGGGGAGGCAACCCTGCGCTTTTTAGGCCTGCGGGTCTACCACGCCAGGCTTTGGACCCTGCCTGACTTCAAGCCTGGCCAGAGCACAGAGCAGCCATTGGTGCTCGAGCTGGAATATCTGCGTGACCTCCAGGGCAAAGCGATTGCCGAACGTTCGCTGCAGGAAATGCAGCGGGCTGGCCCCATTGGCGAAAGCCAGGGCCAGCGCTGGCTGGACGAGATGCAGCGCATCTTTCCGGACGTCAAGGCAGGCGATCGCATCAGCGGCCAGCACCTGCCAGGACAAAGCGCGCGCTTTTGGCATAACGGCCGCCTCAGGGGGCAGGTCGATGACCCCGTCTTTGCGCGCTTGTTCTTCGGCATCTGGCTGGCCCCGAGCACATCCGAGCCCGAAATGCGCCTGGCCCTGCTCGGCCAGGCGCCGGGCAGCAGCCGATGAACCGCAAAAACGCCCCACCGCCAGCGGTCCGGTTGCCCGGCTTGAGCTATGGCCTGCTCGGACTGCCGCTGGCTTTTGTGGCGCTGCCGCTTTATGTGCATTTGCCCAACGTTTACGCCAGCCGCTACGGCGTGTCGCTGGCCACGCTGGGCGGGGTGCTGCTCTTGGCGCGTTTGTTTGATGCGGTGACCGACCCTTGGCTAGGCCGCTTGGGCGACCGCCTCTTTGCCCGCTCGCCACGCCATGTGTTGAGTGCGGCGGTGCTGGCTGCTCTAGCGTTGGTGGCGGGCATGGCACTGCTGTTTTTTCCGCCTTGGTCCAATCCTGGCGATCCTTCAGGCCTGCTGGCCTTGCTCATGTTCAGCTGCCTGGCCTTCAGCCTCCTGGCCATCACCCACCAATCGTGGGGCGCACGGCTGGGCGGAGACGAAGCGCAGCAGGCCCGCATCGTGGCGTGGCGCGAAGGTTCAGGACTGGTCGGGGTGGTGCTGGCCTCGGTGCTGCCTAGTTTTTTGGGCTGGGGTGAATGGGTGGGCGTTTTCGCACTCGCACTTGCTGCGGGGCTGTGGGCCTGGAGTCGCAGCTGCCCGCCTGCCACCCTGGAAACACCACGCCCTTATCTGTTGCGCCAAGATTTGCTACACCCCTGGCGTCACACACCTTTTCGGCGCCTGATGGCAGTGTTCTTGCTCAGCGGCATGGCCAGCGCTGTGCCCGCCACGCTGGTGCTGTTTTTCATTCAAGACCGTTTGCAAACCCCGGCGCTTGAGCCCCTGTTTTTGGCCACTTACTTTGTGGCGGCTGCGTTGTCGATGCCGCTGTGGACACGCGCCGTGGGGCGCTGGGGTCTGGCGCGCAGTTGGCTGGCGGGCATGCTGCTGTCGGTGACTGTATTCGCGTGGGCCGCCACACTGTCGACGGGCGACATCGTTGGGTTCATCGCGGTCTGCGCCCTCTCGGGCCTGGCCTTGGGGGCCGACCTGTCCCTGCCCGGAGCAATGCTGGCGGGTCTGATCGCCCAGCGTGGCGACCGCGGTCTGCGCGAGGGGGCGTATTTTGGCTGGTGGAACCTTGCCAGCAAACTCAACCTGGCCCTGGCCGCAGGGCTGGCTTTGCCCATGCTGGAGCTGCTGGGCTACCGGCCGGGCTCTCCATCGCCCGAAGGCCTGTGGGCACTCACCTTGGCTTACGCAGTGCTGCCCTGCTTACTGAAACTGATGGCCGCTGGCGTGCTCTACACAGCTTTTGTTCGACGCTTGTCACCTGCTCCCTCTTCTTTCTCGGAGGCCCCATGAACATCCCTCAACGCACACATCGCCTGCTGGCCGCTGCTGCAGCAGTAGTCCTGACCCTGGCGGGCTGCGCCAGCCAGAACATCGAACAGTACGCTGCCGAGAAACCGTCGCTCGATCTGGCGCAGTACTTCAACGGCAAGGTCGTGGCGCACGGCATCTTTCAAGACCGCAGTGGTCAGGTCGTCAAGCGCTTCACGGTGGACATGGAAGGCCGCTGGCAGGGCAATCAAGGCGTGCTGGACGAGCATTTCAGCTATTCGGACGGGCAAAAGGAACGCCGAATCTGGCGGCTGACGAAACACGCCGACGGCCGCTACACCGGCACCGCTGACGATGTGGTGGGTACCGCCAGCGGCCGTGCCATGGGCAACGCTTTCCAGTGGGCCTACACGCTCAAGCTGCCGGTTGACGGCAAGGTCTACGAGGTGCAGCTCGACGACTGGATGTATCTGGTCGACGAGCGCGTCATGCTCAACCGCGCCACCATGAGCAAGTTCGGCATTCGCTTGGGCGAAGTGACCCTCTCTTTCCAGAAGCAAACGCCATGAGCCTGAACCCGCCGATCCGCGACTGGCGCGGTCAGCGTGTCTGGCTGATCGGCGCGTCCACCGGCATTGGGCGTGCGCTGGCCTCGCAGCTGCATGCGATGGGGGCCACGGTCATCGTCTCAGCCCGCAAGATGGAGGCGCTGCAAGCCTTCGCCGACCAGCACCCGGGCAGCATCGCGCTGCCACTGGACGTGACCGACGCCCAGGCCGTGCAGACGGCTGCACGGCAGGTTCTGTCCAGTGGCCCGCTCGATCTGGTGTGCTACTGCGCAGGCCACTACCACGCCATGCGCGCCACTGCGATGGACCTGCCCGATCTGCTGCGCCACCACGAGGTCAACACCGTCGGTGCGCTGCATGTGCTGGCCGCCATCACGCCAGCCTTGCTGGCTCGCGGTCAAGGCCACATCAGCCTGGTCAGCAGCGTGGCGGGGTTTCGCGGTCTGCCGCAGAGCCTGGCCTATGGCCCTACCAAAGCCGCACTCATCAACCTGGCCGAAACGCTGTACCTGGACCTGCAGCCACACGGCCTGGGCGTGAGCGTGATCAACCCCGGCTTTGTCGAGACGCCGCTCACGGCGCAAAACGACTTCCACATGCCCGCCCTGATCTCGCCCGATCAAGCCGCACAGGCCATTGTGCAAGGCTGGGCCAAGGGCGAGTTCGACATCCACTTTCCCAAGCGCTTCACCCTCTGGCTGAAGTTGCTGCGCTTGCTGCCCTACCGCTTGTACTTTGCAGCAGTGCGCCGCATGACTGGACTCTGAAATCATGAACGCCACACCGACCAACGATGCCGTCGAACGCCTGGTGCAGTTTTTCGAAGAGCTGCAACCGCAAGACCTGCCTCGGCTGGCGCAAATGTACGCACAGGACGCTCGCTTCAAAGACCCCTTCAACGAGGTGCAAGGCTTGCCCGCCATCGAGCGCATCTTTGCCCACATGTTCGAGGCACTCGATTCACCGCATTTCATCGTGACCGAGCGCATCGTGCAAAACAACAGGTGCTTTCTGGTCTGGGATTTCCGCTTTCGATTCAAACGCTTTGACACCGCCACATGGCAGACCGTGCGCGGCGGCACGCATCTGGTGTTCAACGACGCAGGCCTGGTGACGCTGCACCGGGACTACTGGGACGCGGCCGAAGAGCTGTACGAAAAGCTGCCGCTGGTCGGTGGCCTGATGCGCTGGCTCAAACGCCGCGCCAACAGCTGAAGGCTTTGATCCGCATGGCCTACCGCGTCGTCTGGTTCAAGCGCGACCTGCGGGCGCAGGACCACTGGCCGCTGCACGAAGCCGCCCGGCGTGGCCCGGTGCTGTGCCTGTACGTGGTGGAGCCCGGGCTGTGGGCGCAACCCGACGCCGCCGCGCAGCACTACGGCTTTGTGCGGGAATCACTGCAAACGCTGGACGCGCAACTGCAAAGGCTGGGCGGCCGCCTTTTTGTGGCCGTGGGCGAGGTGGTCGATGTACTAGCCGCCCTGCACGCGGTCGCGCCTTTCGAGGCGGTGCATGCTCACGAAGAAACCGGCAATGCCTTCACCTTTGCCCGCGACCTGGCCGTGGGCCGCTGGTGCCGCATGCACGGCGTGGGCTGGCACGAGTGGCCGCAGTTTGGCGTGGTTCGCCGCCTGCGCGACCGGCGCGAATGGCAACCCCGCTGGGAGCGGCACATGGCCGCCTTGCAGGCCTGCGTTCCTGACCGGCTGCACACGCCAGACCTGAGCCATGCACCCCAAGCCCCCATCTGGCCCTCGGGCAGCCGTCCCTTGCCCACGGCGACCGAGCTGGGCCTGGACCCCTTTGAGCCACCCAAGCGCCAGCGCGGCGGTCGGCTGCGGGCCGAGGCGGTGCTCAGCGACTTTTTACAACACCGCAGCGCCCGCTACCGTGGCGGCATCTCGTCGCCGCTATCGGCGCCAGATGCCTGTTCGCGCCTGTCGCCCTACCTGGCCCACGGCTGCTTGAGCATGCGCGAGGTGGTGCAGGCCACGCGCGCGCAGCTGAGCGCCCTGCCGCCCGAAGACAAACGCCTGCGCCTGGGCCTGCAAGGTTTTGTGAGCCGCCTGTACTGGCATTGCCACTTCATCCAGAAGCTGGAAAGCGAACCTGAGCTGGAGTCGCGCAACCTGCACCGCGGCTACGACGGCCTGCGCGAAGCCGACTGGAACCCGGCCCACTTTGAAGCCCTGACACAAGGACGCACCGGCTGGCCCATGGTAGATGCCTGCGTGGCCATGCTGCGCGAAACCGGCTGGCTCAACTTCCGCATGCGGGCCATGCTCGTGTCGGTCGCCGCTTACCCGCTGTGGCTGCACTGGCGGCCGGTCGGCCACTGGCTGGCGCGGCAGTTTTTGGACTACGAGCCCGGCATCCACTGGCCGCAGATACAAATGCAGTCAGGGACCACGGGCATCAACACCACCCGCGTTTACAACCCCATCAAACAAGCCATGGACCACGACCCGCAAGGCCGCTTTGTGCGCCAGTGGCTGCCCGCGCTGCGCCGCGTGCCCGACAGCTGGCTGTTCGAGCCCTGGCGAATGGGCGATGATGTGGCGACACGTTTCGGTCTGCGGCTGGGACAAGACATTGCCGTGCCGCCCGTCGAACTGACGGCTGCGCTGCGCGAGTCCAAGGCACGCATGCACGCGCTGCGCCGCCAACCTGCAGTGCGTGCAGCCAAGGCCGCCGTGGTGGAACGCCACGGTTCGCGTCGCAGCATGCCGGGCGCCAGCCGCGATGCCCTCGGCGAAGAGCGCACAGCCCCACGCCGCCAACCCAAACCGCCCACCAACCAAATGGCGCTGGATTTCTGACCATGAAGATGCGCAAAAAATCGGATCTGCCGCAAAAAGTCTGTGCGGCTTGTGGCCTGCCCTTCACCTGGCGCCGCAAGTGGGAGCGCGACTGGGAGCGGGTCAAGTACTGCTCGGACCGCTGCCGCCAGGGCGGTACAGCCAAACCATCTGGCAAAAGCGCGAACCCATGAGCACAGAGAAAACCCCCACCCTGCGCCTGATCCTGGGCGACCAATTGAACCCGCTGCACAGCTGGTTCGCCGAAGTACGCGCCAATGTGGTGTATGTGCTGATGGAAGTGCGCAGCGAGACCGACTACGTGCGCCACCATGCGCAAAAGGTACTCGGCATTTTTGCGGCCATGCGCGACTTGGCCACGCAGCTCAAAGCCCAGGGCCACCGTGTGCGCTATGTGGCGATTGACGATGCAAGCAACCGACACAGCATCACCGCCAACCTCGATGCCTTGGTTGCGCATTACAGCGCGAGCGCCGTCGAATACCAAGCGCCCGATGAGTGGCGCGTCGACCACGCTTTGCGCGAATGGGCCACCCAATGCCGTTCAGCTGTGCACATGGTGGACAGCGAACACTTCTTCACTGCGCGCGATGAGGCGGCACGGCAATTCGCAGGCAAGAAGCAATGGCTGATGGAAAGCTTTTACCGCCAGCAGCGCAAGAAGCACGGTGTGCTGATGACCGCCGATGGAAAGCCCGAGGCAGGCCAATGGAACTTTGACGCCGACAACCGCAAACCCTGGCCGGGTACGCCAGCCGCCCCGGCCGACATGCGCCCCTGCCACGACCACAGCGCGCTGTGGCAAAGCATCCAGGCCGCAGGTGTGCAGACCATGGGCGAGCCACAAGCCCACGCCTTTCGCTGGCCACTCAACCGCGCCGAGGCCTTGACCCAGCTTGAGCACTTCATCCAGCATGCCCTGCCCCACTTTGGCGACTACCAGGACGCAATCTCACAGCGCAGCTGGCACCTGTTCCACTCGCTGCTGTCATTTGCGCTCAACACCAAGATGCTGCACCCGCGCGAGGTGGTGCAGCGCACCGAAGAAACCTGGCGCGAGGGCCATGCGCCCTTACATGCAGCCGAAGGGTTCATCCGGCAAATTCTGGGGTGGCGCGAATACGTGCGCGGCGTGTACTGGGCCCACATGCCCGGCTACGCCGAGGCCAACCATTTACAGCACACCCGTCCCTTGCCCAAATGGTTCTGGTCGGGCCAAACGCAAATGGCTTGTGTGGCCAGCGCCATCAGTCAATCGCTCGAACACGCTTATGCCCACCACATTCAACGCCTGATGGTGATTGGCAACTTTGCGCTGCTTGCGGGTCTTGATCCGATCGAGCTGCACCACTGGTACCTGGGCATCTACATCGACGCCTTCGAATGGGTAGAAGCACCCAACACCTTGGGCATGAGCCAATGGGCCGACGGTGGGCAGCTCGCCACCAAACCCTATGTGAGCAGCGCCGCGTATTTGCAACGTATGGGCGACCACTGCAAGGGCTGCGCCTACGACCACAAACAACGCATTGGCGACAAGGCCTGCCCCTTTAACGCCTTGTATTGGGACTTTTTTGACCGCCACCGCACACACTTCCAAAACAATCCCCGCCTGGGCGTGGTCTACCACCAACTCAGCAAAATGTCCCCAGAAACCATGATGGCAATCAGGCAACAAACCGCTCGCCTGGAAAAGCTGGACATGATCTAACAACTTCACAAGATACCGCCATGACCACCACTGCACGCAATGTTTTGGGCACCTCACTGGTCGCATGTTCCTACGCTCCATTGACAGGTTATCTGCGCGATGGCTGCTGCCAAACTTTGCCCGACGATACGGGCCTGCACCTGGTGTGCGCCCGTGTGACGCAGGCTTTTCTGGATTTCTCTGTCGCGCAGGGTAACGATCTGGTCACCCCACGACCCGAGTACCGCTTCAGGGGCCTCAAACCCGGTGACCGCTGGTGCCTGTGCGCCAGCCGCTGGCTGCAAGCCTACGAAGCTGGCGTGGCGCCACCCGTAGCCCTCGAAAGCACACATGAACACGCTCTGGACATCATCCCCCTTGATGCGTTGAAGTCCTGCGCCTTGACAAGCTGAACACCCCACAAGCTCCCTGGAGAACCGCCATGAAACCCTGGATTGCTGCTGCCGTTTTTGGAACTTTGCTGCCCATGCACACCGCCTGGGCAGCAGACTCAGTACAGAGCTCAACACCGTGCCCGGCCGTCCTCAAACACACCTTCCCCAAGCTGCAGGACGACTCGCCACAAAACCTGTGTCAATACAGCGGCAAAGTGGTGCTGGTGGTCAACACGGCCAGCTACTGCGGGTTCACCTACCAGTACCAAGGGCTGGAAGCCTTGTATCAAAAGTACAAAGACCGTGGATTGGTGATCCTGGGCTTTCCGTCCAACGATTTTTTCCAGGAGAAAAGCAACAACAAAGACATTGCCGACTTTTGCTACAACACCTATGGCGTGGTGTTTCCGATGTTTGCAAAGTCTGCCGTGCGCGGCAAGGATGCGAACGCCTTGTTCAAAGCCCTGGCACAAGCCACCGGCAAAGCACCTTCCTGGAACTTCAACAAATACCTGATCGACCGCTCAGGCCGCGTCGTGGCCCATTACGGCAGTACCACTGAAGTCAACGATCCCAAGTTCATGCAACAGCTGAGCAGCCTTATGCTGCCTCAAAAGTGACCACATGGTCCATATCCAGGCGAATGCCCACGCGTTCGCCGACCTCGTGCTGATGGTGGCTGGGCACCAGGCTGAGCACCTGCAGTCCACCCTCTAGCTCCAGGGTGTACAAAAAATCGGCCCCCTGAAAATCCTTGCGCACGATTGTGGCTCGCACAGTTGATGCCGGGTCGTACACCACGTCATCGCTGCGCAACAGCACCTCGCAACGCCCATCCTTGTAGGCATCTGGCAAAGGGCATTCCTGCGGGTCTGACAGCGCGCCCACAGGCGTCTGCACCAACAGCTGCCCTGCCTCCATCCGGAGCTGCGCAGGCACCCACACGCCCCTGCCCACAAACTCGGCCACAAAGCGGCTGCCCGGGCGGTGGTAAACGGCGTAAGGTGTGTCCCACTGGTCCAGGCGCCCCTGCTTCATCACCCCGACCTTGTCGGCCATGGCGAACGCCTCTTGCTGATCATGCGTGACCATGAGCGCCGTGGTACGGGCACGCTTGAGGATCTGGCGCACATCATCGGCCAATCGCTGCCGCAACTCCACATCCAGATTGGAAAACGGCTCATCGAGCAACAACAAATCGGGTTGTGGTGCCAACGCCCTGGCCAGCGCCACACGCTGCTGCTGGCCGCCAGACAAGGCGTGCGGATAGGCCTGGCTACTGGCCTGCAAATCGACCAGCGCCAACACTTCCTGCACACGGTGTTCACGCGCCGTGGCGGACAGGCCATGCAAACCATAGCCCACGTTCTGTGCCACAGTCATGTGAGGAAACAGGGCATAGTCCTGAAACACCATGCCCACGCGGCGTTGCTTCACATCCAGCGACAAGGCGGGCGTCGCCACCACACGATCAGCCAAACGGATCTGGCCGGCCACGATGGGCTCGAGTCCCGCTATGGCACGCAGCAAGGTGGTTTTGCCACAGCCCGAGGGGCCGAGCAGCACGCCAATTTCACCGGCCATGAGGCCCAATGAGACCCCATCCACAGCAAATTGGGCTTGGCCTGAATAACGGATCGAGGTGTTTTGAATATCCAGATACATGGAGGAATTTTGACAGAGCCGGCGTGCAGCCCAAACTAGTCCCTACAATTTGGCGGCCATGAGCCCAGCTTCAACCCCAGTCCAACCCAGCCTTTTACGCACCAGCTCCACCGCAGCTTTGGTGCTGGTGGCGGTGTTGCTGGCCTGGCCGAGCTTGTCGATCTGGGGGGCCTGGCTGGGCGTGGATGCACAGCACACCCAACTCATCGCGCACATGGTGCAAACCGTCTTGCCGGACTACGCCTGGGCATCGTTGTTGCTGTGCTTGGGCGTAGGCGTGCTGGTGGCCCTGCTGGGTTCAGCGACAGCAGCGCTGGTTTGCCTGTTCAATTTTCCCGGCAAGCGCTGGCTGGAATGGGCGCTGCTGCTGCCGATGGCTATGCCCGCCTATGTGGTGGCCTACGCCTACACCGACTTCTTGCAGTTCAGCGGCCCACTGCAAACCGCGCTGCGCCAAGCCACCGGCTGGCAAGGCGCCTTGTGGCCAGACGTCCGCAGCCTGTGGGGCGCTGTGTTGGTGTTCACCCTCACGCTTTACCCCTATGTTTACCTGCTGGTCAAAACCGCCTTGCGCGAGCAGGCCAGCCGCCTCATGGAAGCAGCCCGTTTGCTTGGCGCTTCCAAGACACGCCGGATCATGACAATTGCCCTGCCCATGGCACGCCCTGCCATTGCCGCCGGTGTGGCGCTGGCCCTGATGGAGACCCTGGCCGACTTTGGTGTTTCCAGCTACTTTGGTATCCAGAGCTTCACGGCCGGCATCTACAAAGCCTGGCTATCGATGGATGCGCCCCTGGTCGCAGGCCAACTCGCGTCAGTTTTGCTGGTGGTGGTGCTGGTGTTGCTGCAGGTGGAAAAACACGCGCAAAGCAAGCAACGCTTTTACAGCAACCGCAGCTCGGCCAGCAACTTATCGGGACCGCCGCTCACCAAAACAAGCAAAGGCTGGGTCTTGCTGGCCCTGGGTTGCATCCCTGTACTGCTGGGCTTTGTATTGCCCAGCGCCATTTTGCTTTGGCGCTGGCTCAGCGATCCGCAAGTGGCCAGCTGGCAGCAATATCTGCAGTGGGGCTGGAACAGCCTGCGCCTGGCCGGTATCACCGCTTTGCTGGCCGTTGCGCTGGCATTGCTCATCGGTGCCCGCAACCGCTTGTTGCCCACGCCTTTGACCCGGCTACTGGCGCGCCTGATTCAACTGGGCTATGCCATTCCCGGCGCTGTGGTGGTCGTGGGCATCTTGCTGCCCTTGTCGTTGACTCATGCCATCAGCGCCATGCAGCCACTCACTGCCCTGCTGACCACCACGGGCGTGGCGTTGGTCTGGGCGTATCTGGTGCGCTTTACGGCCGTGGCCATGCAGTCAGTGGACAGCGCCTACACGCGCATCCCCCTTTCGCTGGACGAAGCCTCGCGCACGCTGGGCGTGCAAGGCTGGGCGCTGTGGCGCGGCGTTCACTTGCCCTTGCTGCGCACCAATGTGGTCGCTGCGGTGCTGCTGGTGTTTGTGGATGTAATGAAAGAGTTGCCCGCCACGTTGGTGCTGCGCCCCTTCAACAGCGACACCCTTGCCGTGGTGGCCTACCAGCTTGCACGTGACGAGCGCCTGGGCGAAGCAGCCATCCCCTCGCTGGCTTTGGTCGCGTTTGGCCTGATCCCGGTGTTGCTGCTCAACCGACAACACCGCCACGACAAATGATATTGAGATTAATTCTCATTTGATATATACTGCATCCATTGTTTGATCTTTGGATGCCTTCATGACCGCTCTTCGTACCCTGTTTGTCGCCTCCCTGACCGCCTGCAGCGCTGGCTTGGCAGCCGCCCAG
Source organism: Limnohabitans sp. (assembly GCF_038134685.1). Taxonomy (GTDB): domain Bacteria; phylum Pseudomonadota; class Gammaproteobacteria; order Burkholderiales; family Burkholderiaceae_C; genus Limnohabitans_A. The sequence goes on from NZ_JAYPVP010000004.1 coordinate 48,561, forward strand.
GAAATCAACATTTACTCTGCTCGCCACTACCCCACCGACGAAGCGCTGTATAGCGACTTCACCAAGGCCACCGGCATCAAAATCAACCGCGTGGACGCCGACGATGCGGGTATCCTGGCCCGCCTCAAGGCAGAAGGCAGCGCTTCGCCAGCAGATGTGATCTTGCTGGTCGATGCCTCGCGCCTGTGGCGCGCTCAGGTCAACGAGCAATTCCTGCCCATTCGCTCGGCTGTGCTGGAAAAAGCCATTCCGGAAAACCTGCGCGCCCAGCCTGATGCCAGCGGCGCAACCGCCTGGTTTGGCCTGTCCACTCGCGCACGTGTGGTGGTGTATGACAAACTCAAATTCAAAAAGAGCGATGTCGCCAGCTACGAGAACCTGGCCGATGCCAAATTCAAGGGGCAGCTGTGCGTGCGTTCGGGCTCGCACCCCTACAACCTGAGCCTGTTTGGCGCCATGACCGAGCACCTAGGTCCGCAAAAAACCGAAGTCTGGCTCAAAGGCCTGGTGGACAACATGGCGCGCAGCCCCAAGGGCGGCGACACCGACCAAATCAAGGCCGTGGCTGCAGGTGAATGCGGCGTGGCCATCAGCAACAGCTACTACCTGGCGCGCCTGATGCGCTCGGGCAACCCTGCCGACCGCGCAGTGGCCGAAAAAGTCGGGGTCGTCTTCCCCAACCAAAGCAGCTGGGGCACGCACCTCAACATTGCTGGTGGCGCAGTCGCCAAACACAGCAAAAACGTGGACAACGCCATCAAGTTCCTGGAGTACCTGGCCAGCCCCAGCGCACAAAACCACTTCGCCAACGGCAACAACGAGTGGCCCGCCGCCAAGGGCGTGAGCTTTGACAACCCAGCCTTGAAAGCCATGACGGGCGGCAGCTTCAAAAGCGAGCTGATTCCCATCAGCGCCGTCGGCATGAACCAGATCAAGGTCCAGCAAATGCTCGACCGCGTCGGCTTCAAGTAAAGCCCTCGCCACTTTTCTCTTTTCTTAGCAAGCCATTCACCCGGTGCCCGCACCGGGGTGATAGCCAGCCATTGTCTTGAACCGTCTGTCTTTACCCATTTTCTGGCAGACACCTACTGGCTCTATCACCATGAACCCAACTTGCAAAAACAACCCGCATAACATGCTGCCGCTGGCCGCCATGATGCTGGCGGGCTCACTGAGCGCGGCACCGGCCCTGGCGCAACAAGCCCCTGAAAAAACTCTGGGTACTGTGACGGTGCACGACAGCGCCGAATCTCCCACCGAAGCCAAGGAGACCTTGCTGGTCAAGAAAACCAGCATCGCCAAGGGCAAACAGGCTCTCAAGGATATTCCTCAGACCGTGACGGTGATGACCGAAAAGCTGATGGACGACCGCAATCTGGACGACTTTCGCGAAGTACTCAAGGTCACAGCAGGTGTGACTTTCATGGCGGGCGAGACAGGCGAAGAAGACGTGCGCATGCGTGGCTTTTCCCTGCAACAAGCAGGCGACATTTATGTGGATGGCTTGCGTGATGCCCCTCTGATCGAGCGCGACACCTTCAACCTAGACCGCGTAGAAGTACTCAAAGGCTCTGCCTCCATGCTGTTTGGCAAGGGTTCGACGGGGGGCATCGTCAACCAGGTCAACAAACAGCCCTTCTTGCTCGATCAAAACGAAGTCAACCTCAAAATTGGAAGCGGCAATAAGCGCCGCATCACGGGAGACTTCAACAAACAAACAGGAGAAGACTCCGCTTTGCGCATCAACGCCATGGTTGAGAAAGCTGACAACTGGGGCGCCAACGTGGACAAAAAAGGCCTTGCCGGCAACTACCGTTGGGGCATTGGCCAGAAAGATGAGTTCAGTGTGGGTCTGTATCACCTGGAAACCCGGGGCAACCCGCTGTACGACCACCCTTGGATGATCGACAACGGCACCAGCATCGCCAGCAACAACACCTCCGGCACCATCGTGCCCGTCCTGGCGGCCAGAAATTACTACAACCTGGCCAGCGATCACCTCAACACCGAAAGCACTTACAGCACCTTCACCCACAAGCACCGATTCGACCAAGACAGCGATCTCAAAACCACTGTTCGTCAGGGACGCTACGCGCGTGATCTCAAAAGCGGACAAGTGGTCTTCAGCAGCGCCACGTCGCTCTCCAACCTGTCCGACAGCACCGGATTGACGCGTCGTCCGAAAGCACGCGTGGGCGAGAGCGATGTGACGCAAATCCAGAGCGACTTCACCAACGGTTTCAACTGGCTGGGGCATAAGCATGAACTGATCGCAGGCGTGGATTACACCCGCGAAAACGCTTCGCGCAACAACAGTGCGACCACAGGCAGCAATGGCAGCCTGTCCAGCACCACAACCACTGTGGGCAACGCCAACAGTGGGGATACCCAAGTGGACAACCGGGGCACCTTGCCCATGATGAAGTTCCTGTCGCAAACAGTGGGCGTGTACGCACAAGACACCCTCAGCCTGACCGAGCACGTCAAACTGATTGGTGGCTTGCGCTTTGACCGCTTCAGCGCCACCTTCCAGGACCCTGCCAACTACAGCGCTGACACGGCACACAACCTGTTGAGCCCACGGCTGGGTGCAACCTGGCAGCCCGATGCCAGCACCACGTACTACACATCCTTTGGCACGTCCTACAACACCTCTGGTGACAGCTATCTGTATGGCGTCAGCACAGGCCTGAGCCCAACGGTCACGCGCAACAACGTCACCACAGCCAACACGGCACTCACCACCTTGAACACGCCGCCCGAGAAAAGCCGAAACCTTGAAATCGGGAGCAAATTTGAACTGCTCGAGGGCAAAGCCTTGCTCGGCATTG
>NZ_JAYPVP010000004.1:51401-75422 GCF_038134685.1 Limnohabitans sp.
CCAGCAACCAATACCTGCTGTCGGGCAAGCGCCACGCCACGGGCATGGAGTTCAATTTTGCCGGCCGCATCACGCCGCAGTGGGAAGTGTTCTACAACCACACCTGGATTCCCGAGGCTCGCATCGACGTCAGCAGCGTGACCTTGAGCTCCTCAGGCACAGGTGCGCAAGTCCAGGGAGATCGCCCAGCGCTGACCCCCAAACACAGCGCCAGCTTGTGGAGCACATACAAGCTCAATGCCTTGTGGCGTGCAGGTACAGGTCTGAACTACCGAGGTGAGCAAAACCCCGAAGGCCAGCGCACCATCACGGCCTCCGCCTTCACCACCGTTGACGCCATGGTGGAGTACGCCGCCAGCGCAAACACCTTGGTCAAACTCAGCATCACCAACCTGACCGACAAACGGTATGCCGATGCACTCTACCGAGGCCACTACATCCCCGGCGCTGCACGCACGGTCGAGTTGAGTCTGAAAACCCTGTTCTAAGGAAAACGCCGATGCTGCTGCAGCTCAAACAAGTCCTGAGCCCGGAGGAGGTGCAACAAGCTCGCCAACTTCTGGGTGATGATGCCCCCTGGCTCGATGGCCGCGTCAGCGCGGGCAGCCAAGCCCGCACCCGCAAAAGCAACCAGCAACTGGCTCAAGACAGCAGCGCCTCGCGCCAGCTGCAAACCCTGGTGTTGCAAGCACTCAAACGCGACCCCATGTTCTTTTCGGCCGCGCTGCCACGACGCATCTTCAACCCCCTGTTCAACCGCTATGGCGGGGAGACCAATGCCTTCGGCCCACATGTGGACGGCGCCGTGATGCACTCGGCCAGCACCAGCGAATGGGTGCGCAGCGACATTTCCTGCACGGTGTTTCTGAGCGATCCACAAGACTACGACGGTGGTGAGCTGTGTGTGCAGGACACCTACGGCAGCCGAGGTGTCAAGCTGGCCGCTGGCGACGCCGTGCTCTACCCGGGCACCAGCGTGCATGAAGTCACGCCGGTAACCCGAGGTGTACGTTTGGCTTCTTTCTTCTGGATCGAAAGCATGGTGCGCAGCGACGAACAACGACGCCTACTGTTTGACCTGGACATGAACCTGCTCAAACTGCGCGCCCAACATGGAGAAACCGCCGAGACCATCGCGCTGACCGGCGTCTATCACAACCTGCTACGCCAATGGGCCAACACATGAGGGCAGACAGCTGGCGCGTCACCGGTGCGGTGTTGCTCGCCCACGTCTGCGTAGCTTGGCTGTTGAGTCAAACCCTGGTGTCCAGCATCAGCATGGGTGAGCCCGACAACGTCATCATGGCCAGCGTGGTCATGGACACACCTGCGCCGCCTGCCCCACAGCCGCAACCGCCCAAGCCGCAAGCTCAACCCGAACCGAAGCCACTGCCCCAACCCAAGGTCACGCCGCAGCTGCACCCCACGCCCGTGGTATCCAGTACCGCGCCCAGCGAGACTGCGCCTGTCGTGCCCGCCCCACCCTCTTCGCCGGCCACAGCGGCAGCTGCAGCCTCAAGCACCCAGCGCCCATCCACCAGCGCCCCCACGGTGACCTTGCCTTCCACCAACGCAGACTACCTCAACAACCCGGCTCCGCCCTACCCCCGCATGAGCCGCCGCATGGGCGAGCAAGGCACGGTGCTCATTCGCGTTTTCATCAACACCGAAGGCCGCGCCGAAAAAGCCGAAATCCGCACTTCCAGCGGCTACGCCCGTCTGGACGACACCGCTCTGGAAACCGTCAAACGCTGGCGCTATGTACCGGGCACCCGTGCAGGCGTGGCCGAAGCCATGTGGTTCAACGTGCCCATCCGATTTGTTCTCGACTGACCCCTTCAACACTTGGGGACAGGGCTAAAGATCTGTCCCCAAAGAAATGATCAATTTACTGGAGTTCTTCATGCCCACCTCTTTTGGTCTGTCCCACATCTGGACGCAAGGTGACGTTGTCACCCGTCTGATCCTCATCGCCCTGGTCACCATGTCGGTGCTCAGCTGGGTCGTCATCGTGCTCAAGGCGCTGGACGTCTGGCGCCACAAGCAAAGCGCCCTGGGCAGCGAGCAGTTCTGGCACACCACCAGCCTGGCTGAAGGTCTGGGCGTGCTCAGCCAGAGCCCAGGCAACCTGTTCTACAGCCTGGCCCAGGTCGGACAGGAAGCCACTGAGCACCACCAGGCTGCACAAAAACAACTGCACGACCGTCTGGACATCAGCGACTGGGTCACCCGCAGCCTGCGCAACACGATTGACGACCACACCACTCACCTGCAAAACGGCCTGGCCGTCCTGGCATCGATTGGCTCCACCGCTCCTTTTGTCGGCCTGTTCGGCACTGTCTGGGGCATCTACCACGCGCTGGTAAGCATTGGCGTCAATGGCAACGCCAGTATCGAAGCCGTGGCCGGCCCGATTGGCGAGACGCTGATCATGACCGCACTGGGTCTGGCCGTCGCCATTCCTGCGGTGCTGGGCTACAACGCCTTGGTGCGTGGCAACAAATTCATCATCGCCCGCATGAACCGCTTTGCGCATGACCTGCACGCCTACTACGTGACCGGCACCCGCGTGAACGCGTCCGCCCCGGCCAAGCACTGAGCATCGAGGACCCTGCCATGTCTTTTGAAGTCAGCGACAGCGATGAGGTGATGAACGAGATCAACATGACGCCCCTGGTGGACGTCATGCTGGTGCTGCTCATCATCTTCATCATCACCATCCCGGTGGTGCAGCATGCGGTCAAGGTCGAGCTGCCCCGCGCCAGCAGCAGCAAAGACAAGACCCCGCCCGAAAACCTGCAATTGGCGGTGGACAGCCAGGGTCAGTTCTTTTTGGGCAAACAGCCTGTGGCCGCCGATGCGCTCGAAGACGCGCTGCGCGCACACGCAGGCAAAGACCCGCAGCCCCAGCTCTACATTCGTGGCGACAAGAAAGTGCCCTACGAGCATGTGGCCCAGGCCATGACCGCCGCCCAGCGCGCCGGTCTGACCAAGATCGGCTTTGTCACCGAAGGCAAGCAGCCCTAAAGCACCAAAGCCCCAAAAGCATGAGCTCCCGCCCACCAAGCCCCTCCAGCCCGGCGGTGTCACCCGCCGCAGCGCCTCGCGCGGCCGCTGCGGGCGCGGCGAACGTGGTGCTGGACAGCGAGACCTTGTTCGCAGGCCAGCAAACCGTGCTGATCCGGCACCAAGGTGAGGTCTACCGCCTGCAAAAAACCCGACAGGGGAAATTAATCCTGACCAAATAGCCTACAGCGGTTGTTCTAGCGCCTGGTTATTGGAACTCAGCGATAATTCAAAGGCTGTAAATCCTCCCCTTGAACGACACATGAACCTCAAGCCTTGGAGTGTGGTGCTGGGCGGCGGGCTCATGGGCCGTTTGCTTGCCAGCACCCTGGCCCGAAACGGGCACCGCGTTGAACTTTTCGAAGCCCAACAAGCCGATGCGCAAGGCGCTGCCGCCCGCGTGGCTGCGGCCATGCTGGCGCCTTTGGCTGAATCGGCCATCACCGAACCCGGCGTGGTGCGCATGGGCGAATACGCCCTCTCGCGCTGGCCCCAGTTGCTGCAGTCCTTGCCTGAGCCGGTGTACTTTCAACAAAACGGCACCCTTATTCTTTGGCATCGGCAAGACCAGGCTGAAGCCCGGCGCTTTGCTCAACTGATTGCACGCAACCAGCAACGCCAGCCAAGCCTGCCTGCCCCCGTAGCACTGGAAACAACAGGCCTGGCTGAACACGAGCCTGCCGTGGCCGATCGGTTTGCACAAGGTTTGTACCTCCCCGGCGAAGGCCAGCTGGACAACCGCCAGCTGCTGTCCGCCTTGTGGACCGACCTGGCACGGCAAGGTGTTGAAGTGCATTGCGACAGCCCGCGTGACGTCACAGACTTTTCAGCCGGCGCCCCTGGTCAGCCCGACTGGGTGTTTGACTGCCGCGGCCTGGGAGCCCGCACCGAATGGAGCCAGCTACGCGGCGTGCGCGGCGAGGTGGTTCGCCTGCATGCCCCCGAGGTCACGCTACAGCGCCCTACCCGCCTGATCCACCCGCGTTACCCGATCTACATTGCCCCCAAGCAGGACCATGTGTTCGTGATCGGCGCCACCGAGATCGAGACTGAAGACCTCTCGCCTGCCAGCGTGCGCTCCACGCTGGAGTTGCTCAGTGCCGCCTACACCGTGCACAGCGGTTTTGCAGAGGCACGCATTCTGGAGGTTTTAACCCAAGCGCGCCCCACCCTGCCCGACAACTTGCCCGCCGTACGCGCCCTGACGCCTCGCACCTTGCAAATCAACGGCTTGTACCGCCACGGCTTCATGATTGCACCCGCCATGCTGGATGTGGTCATGCAATGGGTGTCTCAACACACGACCGAATTGGCGCAAAGCTTTGACATGCGCTTTGACCATGACTGATTCCTCTATCAACGTCACCATCAACCAGCAAACCCACGCCTTGCCGGCTGGCGCTTGCCTAAACGACGCGGTGCAAGCCAGCGGTATCAAGCCGCCCTTTGCCGCTGCCGTCAATTTGCAGTTTGTGCCCAAAAGCCAATACGCCACGCACCTGCTGCAAAGCGGCGACCGTATTGAACTCATCTCCCCCATCACTGGAGGCTGACCCCTCATGAGCTCTACCCCCTCTGACGCCCTGGTCCTGTACGGCCAAAGCTTTGACTCCCGACTGCTGCTGGGCACCTCGCGTTACCCCTCGCCTGCTGTGCTGCTGGAAGCGATTGAGCGCTCCAAACCTGCCATGCTGACAGCCTCGTTGCGCCGTCAGACCGGCGCAGGCCATGCCTCGCAAGACTTCTGGAATTTGCTGCGTCAGGCCAACGTACCGGTGCTGCCCAACACCGCGGGTTGCCACAGCCTGCAGGAAGCGATCACCACCGCAGAGATGGCACGCGAAGTGTTCGAAACCGACTGGATCAAGCTCGAGCTCATTGGCGATGACTACACCTTGCAGCCTGACACCCTGCAACTGGTGGATGCAGCCAGCCGCTTGATCAAATCCGGCTTCAAGGTCCTGCCCTACACCACTGACGACCTGGTGCTGTGTCAGCGCCTGGTGGATGTGGGTTGCCAAGCCGTCATGCCCTGGGCTGCGCCTATTGGCACCGGCAAAGGCCCCATCAACCCCTACGCCTTGCAAACCCTGCGCCAGCGCCTGGATGTGCCGCTGATTGTGGACGCCGGGCTGGGCCTGCCTTCACACGCCTGCCAAGTACTGGAATGGGGTTTTGACGCCGTGCTGCTCAACACCGCCGTGGCTTTGGCACAGGACCCGGTGCAAATGGCCGGCGCCTTTGCCGACGCTGTGCAGGCCGGCCGCGCAGCGTGGCGCTCAGGTGCCATGCAGGCGCAAGACCACGCCCAACCCAGCACCCCTGTGCTGGGCACGCCGTTTTGGCACCAGGACAAGAACGCATGAATGCACGCGAGGCCCTGACGCAAGCGCTGGTGGCACGGCATGCTGCCATGCAAACCGAGCACAGCTGCGACTTCGAGCAAGCACTTCGCGCCGATGAGCTCTTCCTGCCCGACGAACAAGCCGCTGTGCGCCAGGCCTGCCGCATGCTGGGCTTTGTGGAAGAAGACGCACGCTTGCTGGACCAAGCCTGGCAGCGCCAAAGCCAACGCACGGGGCACTTCGACCCCACACATTGGCCCGACAGCGCACAAGACTTCGGCCTTGTCCCCTGGCCGCGCAACAATGCTTTTGCACCATGCCCGGAACACCTGGGGCTGTACGCAGTGTTGCCGGATGCGGCATGGATCGCTCGTATGGCGCAAGCGGGCGTACCCACCGTTCAGCTGCGCTTCAAGTCCACCGACCAGGAAGCCGTGCGCCGCGAAGTGCGCACCGCAGTGCAAGCTGTCAAAGGCACAAGCAGCCTGCTCTTCATCAACGACCACTGGAAAATCGCCATCGAAGAAGGTGCTTATGGCGTGCACCTGGGCCAGGAAGACATGGACGAGGCGCAGCTGGAAACCATCCGCCAAGCAGGCCTGCGCCTGGGCCTGAGCACGCATGGCTACGGCGAACTGCTGCGCGCCCAGGCTGTGAGCCCGAGCTATCTGGCTTTAGGTGCCGTGTTCCCTACCACGCTCAAAAAGATGAAAACCGCGCCGCAAGGCCTGGGCCGTTTGGGTGCCTATGCCCGCCTGATGAAAGGGCGCAGCCTGGTGGCCATTGGCGGCATTGACCTTAACGCCGTGCCCGATGTGATGCGCACTGGTGTTGGTTCCATTGCCGTGGTGCGTGCCATCACCGCTGCCGAGCAGCCCGATCAGGCGGCACTCGCCTTTCAACAAGCCATGAAGCTGAGCTGATTTCGCCAGATCTTCAGCTCAGGTTCAATAAATCAGCCGCTTCCTGCGCGGCCACGCGACCTTCATCGGTGGGCACCACCCATACCGGCACTGCACTGTCTGGCGCATGAATGGCGACCACCGCATCGCCACGCGCCTGCGTGTTGGCCTGTTCATCCAGGCGCAGACCCAGCCAATGCAGTTGCTGTACGGCTTGAGCGCGAATGACAGCGTCGTGCTCGCCAATGCCGCCGCTGAAAGCCAGCACATCCAGCCCCTGCATGCAGGCGACCATGGCCCCACTCTCACGCACCAGCCGGTGCACGAACAAATCCACCGCCAGTTGCGCTTGGGGCGTATTGCTCGCGTGCAGCGCGCGCATGTCTGCACTCAGGCCTGACACGCCCAACAAACCGCTTTGTTTGTAGAGCAGGCTTTCGATGCGGTCGTGGCTCCAGCCCTGCGCCATCAGCTCCAGCACCACACCGGGGTCCAGCGTGCCACTGCGGGTGCCCATCATCAAACCGTCCAGCGCGGAGTAGCCCATGCTGGTGGCCACGCTGCGCCCCTGCACTGCAGCGCACACGCTGGCGCCATTGCCCAGATGTGCCATCAACACCCGGCCTTGTGCGCGGTCGCTGTGCTGCTGCAGCTGGCCCATGATGAACTGGTAAGACAGGCCATGAAAACCGTAGCGGCGCATGCCCTGTTGATGCAATGCTTCAGGCAGGGCAAATCGTTGATGCAACTCTGGCATGTGGGCATGAAAAGCCGTATCAAAACATGCCACCTGCGGCACCCCGGCAAACGCTTGGGCAAAGGCCCGAATCCCTGCCAGATTGGCCGGTTGGTGCAGCGGCGCCAGGGAGATCAATTCCTCCAAGGCTTCCATCACTTTATCGGTCACACGCACGCTGCTGGTAAATCGAGTGCCACCGTGCACCACACGGTGGGCCACCGCCGCGATCGGCGGCAAATGAAGGCTGGCGTTCAACAAGGTCTGCAAACGCGCCAGGGCGGCCAGCCAGAGCGACTGCCTAGCGGCCACAAGCAACACCTCTTCGTGTTTTTGGCCTTCGTAGCTCCAGCTCAAGACTGGTTGGCCATCGGGCTGCAAGCCCGTGAAAGCACCCACCAGCACGCCCGCACGCATACCTTGTGGCCCACGCACATGCACCGAAAACTTCAACGAAGAAGAGCCCGCGTTGACTGCCAGGATGGCCATGGTCTGCGAACCCTTCAGGCTGTGGTGAATTTTTCGCGGGCCTGCTGCAAATCTTGCGATTTGCAACGCTGCGCATGCCCAGCCACCAAGGCCAGCAAAGCAGAAGAAACGCGAGCCGCTGGCCCATCAGCGCGGCTGGTCAGCGCAATCGGCACGCCTGCGCCCAGCACCAAGCCTGAGCCACTGGCTCCAGCCAGATATTCCAGCTGCTTGGCCAGCATGTTGCCCGACTCCAGATCGGGCACCAGCAAAATGTCTGCATCACCCGCCACGGGGGACACGATGTGCTTAATCTGTGCGGCTTGCGCAGAAATGGCGTTGTCAAACGCCAGAGGGCCGTCGAGCACGCCATCACGAATTTGGCCACGATCGGCCATCTTGCACAGCGCCGCTGCATCCAGTGTGGAGGCAATTGCCGGATTCACCGTCTCCACCGCAGACAAAATCGCCACCTTGGGCTGGGGCGTCCCCATTTGCCGAACGAAATCGATCGCGTTTTGAACAATATCGACCTTGTCCATCAAGCTGGGCGCAATATTGAGCGCCGCATCCGTCACCCACAAAGGCTTAGGATAGGTGGGCACATCAAACCGGAACACATGCGACATGCGCCTGCCCGTGCGCAAGCGCGGTTGCTGCAGTACGGCGTGCAGCAACTCATCGGTATGCAGGCTGCCTTTCATGAGGATGTGCACTTCGCACTGCGCGGCCAGCTCTGCGGCTTTCTCGGCGGCTGCATGGCTGTGCGGCACATCAACCAGTTCTACTGCAGCAATGTCCAAACCAGCTTGCTCGGCGATTGCGCGAATTTTGTAAGCGGGGCCAACCAACACGGGCACGATCAGCCCATGCGCCGCCGCATCCAGTGCACCAGCCAAGGATTCGGCATCGCAAGGGTGCACCACGGCACAGCGCAAAGCCTCGAGTCCCTTGGCCTTTTGCAGCAAGGCTTGCAACCGTGCCTGTGGATCAAACAGCTGAATCAAGGGTGCCTGGATTTTGGGGCGACGCATCTTTTGGGTAGGGGCCACCACCACAGCCTGACCGCAAATGACATCTTGCCCATGCTGGTTGACCACGGCACAGTCCAGCGTGACCCGATGTTGTTTGTCCTGCTTGGAGAGCACTGTCACGCGCACGTTCAGGGTATCGCCCACCCGCACTGGCTGCAAAAACTTCAGGTCCTGTTCCAGATAAATCGTACCCAGGCCTGGAAACTGCGTCCCCAACACCGCTGAAATCAGCGCCCCGCCCCACATGCCATGCGCGATCACGCCATGGAACAAGGTCTGGTCTGCGTATTCCGGATCCAGGTGGGCGGGGTTGGTGTCGCCTGAGACCGCCGCAAAGGCCGCAATATCGGCTTGGGTCAGTGTGCGCGTGTGGCTTGCGCCTTGCCCTACGACCAGCTCGTCGTAGGTGTGGTTCTCAATCCATTCGGTGGCTGCAGAGGTGTTCATTCCGGCAAACTCGCTTTGTCCAATCCTTGCAGTATGCCCAAAGTTCAAGTCAGCTCGACGACAGCGCCAGACCGTGCGCTGCTGGCCAAAGCTTGCAGGGTGGCCGCGTTGTCGATACTGGCTTGCGCGGCACGCGCAATGGCGGCGTGGTCTTTGTCACGAACCACCTTGGCAAACGCCTCGGCCGCAAACCGGAACCCACTGCCCGAAGGTGAACGAATGTCCTCAAACGCCAGCGTGTTGGCAATGCCCCGGCGCACACGCATCTGGCTGGGCAAATAGCCGTAAGGGCTTTGCCCCACCGCATCGGCCGTGTGGTTAAGGTATTCCGTCTCCAGGGTGCCCGCTGTACCGCAAATGGTGGCCCGGCGCACATTGGCCACGTCCATGGCGCACATGAGTTGGGCTCGGCGCCCGTCGGCATATTCCAGCGTGGCCATGGTGGAGATGTCCACTCCACTGGCCGCCCAGCTGGACTGGGCCATCACCCGCACTGGCGCTTGCCCCATGACCAGTCGGATCAGGCTCAAGGGGTAGCTGCCTGCGTCGAGCAAGGCGCCACCACCCAGATCGGGGTTGAAGCGGATATTGCCCGTCGCCTCAGGCGCCAACGTGAACCCAAAAGAAGCCTGCACCGAGCGCACCTGACCAATGGCGTCCGACTGCAACAAGGCCAGCATGTCGCCTGTTTGCGGCTGAAAGTAATACGGGAACGACTCCAGCAGCATCACCCCGTGCTGGCGGGCTGTATCGAACATGTCTTGCGCCACATCGCGCGTCAGGGTCAAGGGCTTTTCGCAAAGCACATGTTTACCCGCACGCGCCGCGGCCATGGCCCAAGGCGCATGCATGGTGTTAGGCAAAGGCAGGTAAATGGCGTCCACATTCGGATCGGCAAGCAAGGCCTCATAGCTGCCCCAAGCTTGCGCCAAGCCAAACTGGGCCGCAAAAGCTTGTGCTTTGCACAGGTCCCGGCTGGCCACAGCCACCACCTCGACCTGATCGCTGGGCAACACATCGCGCACAAAACCGTGGGCAATTTTTGCGCAGCCCAGAACGCCCATTTTCAAACGCTTGTTCATATGCAACCCAAAATGAAAAGGGGCAACAGATCACTCTGTTGCCCCTGAAATAAATGGTCGGCGTGGCGGGATTCGAACTCGCGACCCCTTGCACCCCATGCAAGTGCGCTACCAGGCTGCGCTACACGCCGACAAGACTCAAATTATAGCCGGAATTTGGGGGTCAAATCGAGAGCAAACCACGAATTTGCACAAGCTCCTGTCGCAGTGCAGTCAAACCTTGGGCATCAATTTCATCCACCACCAAAACGCTTGCGGCCTCTGCCGGCAACGAAGTATGGGGCTCCGTGTCTTCCAGATACTCTTGAGGATGGCGCTGGGTATGGGCCATCTCCTGCAACCTGTTGCGGGCACCACTGATGGTAAAGCCCTGGTCGTACAGCAACTCACGGATACGGCGGATCATCAGCACCTCGTGGTGCTGGTAATAGCGGCGGTTGCCCCGACGCTTGACCGGGCGAAGCTGCGTAAATTCTTGCTCCCAATAGCGCAGCACGTGCGGCTTGACACCGCACAGCTCGCCCACCTCACCAATGGTGAAGTAGCGTTTGGCCGGAATCGGGGGCAAGGAAGTGTCCATCAGTTCAAGAACTTGCGCGGAAAACCTCGTAGCTTACTGCAACACGGTAGCGGACGCAAAACCCAGACAGAAAAATTCACGCACCGGGCAGCAAACCGGCCAAAAAATCCTGCACTTGAGCCTTCGAAACAGGGCGTACCAGCCGCCCCAGCTCCTCGCCCTGCTGAACCAACACCAAGGTGGGCCACAGTTTGACCTTGAACGAACGCCCTAAGGGACGTCCAGGGCCATCCTCTACAGCCACAAGCGCAAGTTGAGGCCAATGCTGCAAGGCCTGCGCTATGGGCTCACCGGCTGCCTGGCAGTGCCCGCACCAGTTGGTACCAAAAACGATCAACAGGGGCTCAACCCGCGCATCCAGTTCGGTGCGGGTCAGGGTTTCAGAGGTGTAAGCGGGCATCATGGGTTCATGATACCCGGCAGTTTCAGGCGTAGAGTCGCCGATAAGCCTCGCCAAACCGGCTGTAGCGCTGAGCAATAGCCGGCTCCAAGGCTTGCGGCTCAAAGACACGTTGCACAGGAGGCTGCACGCACACTTGCTCAACAGATCCCCCCACCGCTAACCAGCCCAGGCGAGCCGCCCCCAGAGCCCCTCCGGTGGCGCCGCCCTCATGGATTCGCAGAGGCACCTCCAGCACATCGGCCAGCAATTGTGCCCACCACGGGCTGCGCGAGCCTCCGCCCACCAACGACAGGCCTTCACAAGGCTGCTTGCTGGCATCGAGCGCCAGCCAACCATCTTTGAGTCCCCAGCTCACGCCCTCCACTACCGCATAGGCCAGATCAGCACGTTCGTGGGCCGAGCGCAAATGCAACCACCCCGCGCACGCCAAGGGGTTGTTGTGTGGCGAGCGCTCGCCATTGAGATAGGGCAAAAACAAAGGCGCATGCGTCCTACGCGTGGCGTCCAAGGTTGCGGCATCGGCCATCAGTGCTGACTCATCGGCATAACCCAGCTGGCGACAAGCCCAAGTCACAGCACTCGCCGCACTGAGCATGACCGACATCTGGTGCCAGCGTGCCGGCAAGGCGTGGCAGAACGCATGTACGGCTTTGGCCGGGTTGGGGACAAAGCGTTCACCGGACACAAAAACCACACCCGAAGTTCCCAGCGACACGAAACCTTCACCGGGCTTGACCAGACCCATGCCCACGGCGCTGGCCGCGTTGTCGCCGGCGCCTCCGGCTACGATCACCTCACCCTGCAAACCCCAGGCCTTCGCCAAGGTGGACAACAAAGGCGCACTGGCCTGGCTGCCTTCAACCAGTCGGGGCATCTGGTCAACCCGCATGCCTGTGGCCTTGAGCAAAACCTCAGACCATTGGCGTTGACCCACATCCAGCCACAAGGTTCCAGAGGCATCGGACATGTCACTCACGGCTTGCCCCGTGAGCATCAAACGAAGCCAATCCTTGGGCAACAGTACGCATGCCACGCGGGAAAAAATCTCAGGCTCGTGCTGCGCGACCCACATCAGTTTGGGGGCAGTAAAGCCTGGCATGGCCAAATTACCGCTGATGTCAGCCAGCTCAGGCAAAGCCTGCGTGAGCTGCTCACACTGAGCACCACTGCGTCCATCGTTCCAGAGCATGGCTGGCCGAAGCACCTGGCGATCGTCATCCAGCAGCACAGCTCCATGCATTTGCCCTGACAAGCCAATGGCCCGCACGCGTGCCAGAGCCACTGGATGGCTTTTTCTCAGTTGCTGCATGACCTGTTCAAGCGCAGCCCACCAATCTGCAGGTGCCTGCTCAGACCACAAAGGGTGTGGATGACTCACCAACAACGATGCATGTGCTGTACCCAACACCTGATGCTCGTCATTGAGCAGCAATGCCTTGAGCTCCGAAGTACCCAGATCCAGTCCTAAAAACACTGTCAAATTCCTGATAAAAGATTCAGAGGTGTCGCTTTTTACGCAGCACCTTTAAAGCGCGTCATCGACTGGCGGCGAAACTCGGTCGGCGTCATGCCCTTGATGTCCATGAAGCGACGGTTGAAATTGGCGACGTTGTTGAAACCCACTTCGTAGCAAATGGCAGCCACCAGCTGGTCGGTCTCCATCAACAACTGGCAGGCGCGATTGATACGCAGGCGGTTGACGAAATCGGTAAAGGTGTTGCCCGTGGCCTTTTTGAAATAGCGGCTGAACTGGCTCTCGCTCATGTCCATGCTCGCAGCCATGTCGGCAGCAGAAATGTCTTCGCCCAGGTTATTCATGATGCTTTCGAACATGTCTTCGATGCGGTTGAGCGAAGCATCATCGTCATCGCTTTGCAGCTGCACGCTGGACAGCAGGCGATAGTCGGTATGCACCGCCAGCTCCGACAAAAACGCGTAAAACGCTGCCAGCCGCTGCAAGCCTTGTGCAGACTTGACTTGTTCCCAATGCCTGCGACCGCGTTCACCAAACTCGAAAAACTCGATCCCGTATTTGGCCCGCTCCAGCATGGGCAGCAAACCACCCATTTCAGGAATCAGCTTGGCCGACGCCACCAGAGGCTCGTGCGGGAACTGGATGACAAGGTCTCGCTCGGGTACACCGCCCTCTGGCGTATCGGTAGACACCCAGTTGTGCGGCAGACGGGGCCCAGTCAACACCAGCTGTCCGGGATGAAAGTGACCAATCCAGTCACCGACAAACACTTTGCCTGTGGTGGATGTGATCAGGTGCAGCTCGTATTCATCGTGGTAATGCCAGCGCGCCAGCGGCGTGGGGTAGCCGTGCGAGAGACAACGCACAATGCCCAGGCCCTGTGTGTCTTCATAGCCCAACGCGGCGCTGCGGTTGTAGTCCTGCTCGCGTTCGGGTTTACCACTGCGTGGCATGAGTTCGTGCTTGGCAGGCATGGGCTAGTGACTTTCTTTTCAGGGATTCGCGTAGGTTCGGCCTCAGCCGGCCAGCTTGTGTGCTTGCACGAATTGTGCGACACGTTCACAGGCCCTGCGCACGGCGTTGACTAGCCTCGCATCACCAGCCATCTCGCCCCAGAGGGGTTTGTCTGCGCAGAAGGCGGCTACAGGATCGGGGGCATCGCACATCGCGTGGGCCACCGCCGGGTCCATCGCCTGGTCCTGGTAGGTGTAGGCAATTTGCCCCGCATGCCAACGCTGCAGATAGGCCAGAAACAAGGCCGGCAGCATGGCCACGCTGTCGATGCTCTCGCCACGCGCCATGCGCTGGCGAATGGTGGGCGCAATGAAGCCCGGAATCTTGGAAAACCCGTCCATCGCCACACGCTGATTGGTATCGCGAATAGCAGGATTCCCAAAGCGGTCGAGCACCACATCGCGGTACTGCGGCAGGTTGATGGGGCACGGTGCTTCTGGTGTATCCAACACCGGGATGGTGTCGTTGGTCACGTAGTCGTAGGCCAACTGGCGAATGGACGCATCGTGCGTGCCTTCGTGAATGTAGGTGTAGCCCACCAGCGTACCCGCCCAGGCGATGCACGAGTGTGTGGCGTTGAGCAGGCGGATCTTGGCTTCTTCGTAAGCATCCACCGATGTGACCATTTCCACGCCCACTTTTTCCCAGGCGGGTCGACCGGCAATGAACTTGTCTTCGATGACCCACTGGATGAAGCTCTCACCCATCAACGCAGCAGGGTCATCCACGCCGGTCGCTGCCTTGACGCGTTCGCGCACATCTGACGTGGGGCGCGGCGTGATGCGGTCCACCATGGCATTTGGGCTGGTGGTGTTGGCCTGCACCCAGGCCAGTAAGTCAGCATCGCCAATCATTTCGATGAACTGCAGCAGGCCGCTGCGCGAACGGTCACCGTTGTGGCGCAGGTTGTCGCAATTGAGCAGCGTGACCGGGCCGCTGCCACGGCGCATACGCTCGCGCAGGATAGCCGTGAGGGTGGCGTAAATGGTCGGCCCCGGTCGAGCAGCTTTGGCAGCCTCGACATCAGCTCGCAAATCGGCAAAGGTGGCCAGATCCAGTTTGTTGTTGGCGTCCAGATAGTAGCCGGCTTCGGTCACAGTGAAGGAGATGATGCGCGTGGCGAGATTCGCGCCCTGTTCGATCAGCCCGGAAAGATCGGCCGACCAAGGAATGACCTTGCGGATGGAAGTGATGCGCTCATATCGGTGCTCGCCCGCAGGCGAGATGGTTTCCAGCGTATAGGCCCCACCTTGGGCTTCCAAGGCGTCGATGGTCTCGGCCATGTCGGGACGGGTGTTGCCACCAGCCAGGCTCCAGGCGGTGTCGCCTGTTTTGATCAGCTCGTGAAGGTAAACGGCTTGGTGGGCGCGGTGAAACGAGCCCAGACCCAGATGCAGCATGACGTTCATGGTTTCAAAATTTCAAGGGTTCAAAGGTCAAATTGGGTAGGTAGCATGACCACATCGCGGATAGTCATGCCACGCGGGCGGGTCAACATGAAGAGCACGACTTCGGCCACCTCTGCAGCTTCGAGCAAGCTGCCTTTTTCGCGAGCTTCCTGCAGCTTGTCAGCTGGCCAATCAGCCAACAAGGAGGTGATCACAGGCCCTGGAGAAATGGAGCCCACTCGGATGCCGTGCTTGAACACCTGACGCCGCGTGGTCTGCACAAAACAGTCGATCGCCCACTTGGAGGAGGCATAGACCGGCTCCCAGGGCGTCGGAAAGTGCGCAGCCAGTGAGCTGGTGACAATGACATCGCCCGTCTGGCGTTCGATCATGTGACGCAACACATCGCGCACGTTTTTCATGACCACACTGATGTTGAGCTGCACCATGCGGTCAATCGCGTCCGGCTGGGCATCAAGCAAGTCACCGCCCACATACATGCCCGCATTGGCATGAAAGATATCGATCTGTCCCATGCGCTCGAGCACTTGTGGCACCAGCGTGGCGCAGGACCCTGCGTCCAGCAAGTCCAGCACCAAAGGTTGCGCGGCTTCGCCCAGATCAGCACACACCCGCTCCAGCGCTTGCGCATCGCGGTCCACCAGGACCACGCGTGCACCCTGCGACAGCATGGCTTGAGCACTGGCCAGCCCAATGCCTGAAGCGGCTCCAGTGACCACGGCCACCTTCCCAGAGAGTTTGGCGCTCATCATGTCTTCACACAGGCAAGACCACACGGCCTTGCGTATCAAACCAGTGAGCCTGCGTCAGGTTCAAACTCAGGCTCACCTGATCACCCACTTGCAGGGCGGTGCGCGCGTTTTGTCGGGACACCAGCTGCGCACCCTCGCCGGTGTGCACATAAATCAGGGTCTCGGCACCCAAGGCCTCGATCAATTCGACACGGCCTTGCAAGCCCGCGCTGGCACCCGCTTGCACGTTGACATCCTCTGGACGCAGACCCAGGCTGCCCTCTTTGGCCCCGGCAGGGGCACGGTCAGCCACCACAGCGGGCAAGTTCTGCAGCGACGTCACGTTCATCTGCGGCGTGCCAATGAACTGCGCCACAAACTGGTTGGCCGGGCGGTCGTACAGCTCCAGGGGGGTGCCCACCTGCTCGATCTGGCCGTCGCGCAGCACCACGACACGGTCGGCCAGCGTCATGGCTTCGACCTGGTCGTGCGTCACGTAAATGGTGGTGGCCCCCAGTTCGCGGTGGAGCTTGGCGATTTCCACACGGGTCTGGCCACGCAGCGCAGCGTCCAGGTTGGACAGTGGCTCGTCAAACAAGAACACCTTGGGCGCACGCACAATGGCGCGGCCAATGGCCACACGCTGGCGTTGCCCCCCCGAAAGCTCTTTCGGTGTGCGCTGCAGATACGGCGTGAGATTCAGGATGGCCGCGGCGCGCTCGACCTTCTCCTTGATCGCGGCCTCAGGTTCCTTGGCCAGCTTCAGGGCGAAGCTCATGTTTTCGTACACGCTCATATGCGGGTACAGCGCATAGCTCTGGAACACCATGGCCAGGTCACGCTTGCTCGATGGCAGGTGCGTGATGTCTCGACCGTCCAGCGACAGCTGGCCACCGTCAATGGCTTCCAGCCCCGCAATCAAGCGCAGCAAGGTGGACTTGCCGCAGCCCGAGGGACCGACAAAGACGATGAATTCGCCCGGCTCGATGTTGAGGTTGACCCCTTTGATGGCACGGTGCTCACCAAAAAATTTTTCAATGTTGTTCAGTTGTAGGAAGGACATGTCTTTACTCTTGAATCTTTGCGCTCATTGCGCTTACTTGACAGCACCAAAGGTCAGGCCTTGAACCAATTGTTTCTGGCTGAACCAGCCAAAGACGACTATGGGGGCAATCGCCAACAAGGAGGCTGCGGACAGCTTGGCCCAGAACAATCCCTCTGGGCTGGAATAGCTGGCAATCAAGGTCGCCAACGTGCCCCCCTTGGCAGCGGTCAGGTTCAGACTCCAGAAGGCTTCGTTCCAGCTGAGCACCAGGCACAGCAAGCCCGTGGAGGCCAAACCACCCATACCCAAGGGCAACAGCACCATACGGAACTCCTGCCAAAGGGTGGCGCCGTCCATGCGGGCAGCTTCCAGAATTTCGTGGGGAATGTCCTTGAAGTGCGAATACAGCATCCACACCATGATGGGCAGGTTTGACAACGTAAAGACGATGATCAGTGCCAACTGGGTGTCCAGCAGATGCGCTTTTTGTGCCAGCACGTAAATGGGGACCAGCGCGCCTACGGCAGGCATCATCTTGGTCGAAAGCATCCACATCAAAATATCCTTGGTGTGTTTGCTCTTGAAAAAGGCCATTGAATACGCTGCAGGTGCTGCCAGCAGCAAACCCAGCACCGTGGACAACACGCTGGTAATGACCGAGTTCTTGGCGTACAACAAGTAATCACTGCGTTCTTGCACTTCGGCAAAATTCTCCAAAGTCGGCTCAAACACGATCAGCGGCGGCACCGAAATGGCCTGCAATTCGGTTTTGAACGCCGTCAGCAACAGCCAGGCCAGCGGAAAAAATAACAGCAAGGTTACCGCCCAGGCCGCCAGCGTGCGCAGTACCAGGACCAGAGAAAAATCAGATCGACGAGACACCACAACGCTCCTTATTTATCAAGGCTCTTGCCGACCATGCGCATCAAGAAGATGGCGGCAATATTGGCCAACACGACTGCAAACAGCGCACCCGCAGAGGCCACGCCCGCGTCGAAGTTGAGCAAGGCTTGCTTGAAGATCAGGAAAGCCACGTTGGTGCTGGCATCGCCCGGACCACCACCGGTGGTGGTGTAGATCTCGGCAAAAATGCTCAGCAGAAAAATCAGTTCAATCATCACCACCACCGCCACAGAGCGTGCCAGGTGTGGGATGTACAGGTAGCGCAGTTGCTGCAGGTAGTTGGCACCATCCATGCGCGCAGCCTCGATCTGCTCTCGGTTCATGCTTTGCAACGAGGTGATGAAAATCAGAGCCGCAAACGGTAGCCATTGCCAGGACACCATGATGATCACCGACAGCAGCGGCAGATCTTCCAGCCAGTTGATAGGCGTAGCGCCAAAGAAAAGCCAGACCTGTGCCAAGACCCCGTAGATCGGGTTCATCATCATGTGCTTCCACAGCAGTGCGTTGACCGTGGGCATGACAAAGAAGGGAGAAATCAGGAGCACACGCACCAGACCGCGCCCCGGGAAGGGCTCATCAATCAACAGTGCCAGCGCGGCGCCCAGCACCACGGTGATCACAATCACGCTGCCCAACAACAGCACCGTGTTCATTACGGCCGGCCAGAATGAGGGGTCGGTGACAAAGAATTCGAAGTTCTCCAAGCCAATGAACCCACTTTGCTCGGGTTGCATCAGGTTGAAGCGAATGGTCGAAAAATAAATCGACATCACCAACGGCACAATCATCCACAGGAAGAGCGTGAGGATGGCGGGCGTCATCAGGACGCGAGGCAAAAAACGTTTCATGCGAGGGATCCCAAAGAAGGTGACCGCCTTGCGACGGACACCTCCAACCCATGAAAAAAACACACCCGGCAGAGACACCCGCCTCTGCCGGATTCAGGCGATTACTTGTAGTAACCAGCCTTGCGCATTTCGCGGTCAGCCGCGGTTTGCGAAGCTTTCAGAGCCGCATCGACCGACGTCTTGCCAGCCAAGGCCGCGCTCATTTGCTGGCCCACAGCGATACCGATCGACTGAAACTCCGGGATGGCGGCAAATTGCACGCCCACGTAGGGGCTCTTGGGCAAAGTGCTGTCGTTGGGGTTGGCGCTGTCGATAGCAGCCTTCTCAGCAGCAGCAAATTTGGCCGCTTTCTGGAAGTTGGGGTTAGCGTAAGTGGACTTGCGCGTACCGGTAGGCACACTGGCCCATCCGTTGGTTTTGGCCACCAGCTCGATGTAGTCCTTGGACGTGGCCCAGGTCACGAACTTCTGGGCAGCGTCAGCCTTTTGGGTACCGGCCGGAATGGCCAGCGCCCAGGCCCACAACCAGTTGGCACCCTTGGGGGTCACTTTGGTCGGCGCTTGTGCAAAGGCCACCTTGTCGGCCACTTTGGACTGTTTGGCATCGGTGATGAACGAAGCTGCAATGGTGGCGTCGATCCACATGCCGCACTTGCCTTCGTTGTACAGCGCCAGGATTTCGTTGAAGCTGTTGGCCGAAGAGCCAGGAGGGCCGTATTTGTTCAACAGGTCCACATAGAAGCCGATGGCGTCTTTCCAGGGCTTGGATTCCAGTTGTGGCTTCCAGCTCATGTCAAACCACTGCCCCCCATGGGTGTTGACGAGCGTGGACAGGAAGGCCATGTTGTCGCCCCAGCCCGGTTTGCCGCGCAGGCAGATGCCGTACACGCCATTCTTGGGGTCGTGAATTTTGGAGGCCAGGGTGGTGATCTCGTCCCAGGTGGGCTTGTCAGCCACCTTGATGCCAGCCTTGTCAGCCAGGTCCTTGCGGTACATCAGCATGGAGCTTTCGCCGTAGAAAGGCACGGCGAACATTTTGCCGTCCACCGACAAGCCATTGCGCATGGCGGGCAGCAGGTCGTCAGCGTCGTACTTGGCGTCGGCCTTGATTTCCTTGAGCCAGCCCTTCTTGCCCCAGATGGGGGTTTCGTACATGCCAATGGTCATGATGTCGAACTGACCGCCCTTGGTGGCGATGTCGGTCGTCACGCGCTGACGCAGCACGCCTTCTTCCAGAGTGACCCACTTGAGTTTGATGTCGGGATTGGCTTTTTCGAACTCAGGGCTGAGTTTCTGCATTTCGATCATGTGGCCGTTGTTAACGGTGGCGATGACCAGTTCGGTGGCTGCGTGCGCAGCGCCTGCGGCAAGCAAGCCGGCTGCCATGAGGGCAGAGAATTTCAATTTCACGTTCGTCTCCTGATTGGAAGATTGGTTGGTTGATAGCGGCAACAGACAACACTCCGCTAGGGGCAAATTCTGTGATATCGATTTGCATTGTTTTGTACATGTCAGATACGTAATGGTATTTTTTTGCGCATCTTTATCGGTATTTTCCCTAAAAATCCGCCTTAAAGTTTATTTTTTGACCATTTCGACGAGTTCGATTGCAATAAGTCTTTACTTTCGCTTGGGCTTGGCCCCGTCAGAAGCTCTCGTCACCGGCGAGACATCAGGACATACCCACCCCCCGCCTCAGAGTGCACGCCTTACGTTAGGATGACATTTCACGCTTTTCCAACGCGCGACATGAAGGAGACAACCATGCGCTTGATTCGCAAAATGACCTTGGCCCTGGGCCTGGGAGCCGCCCTGATTTCCGGAGCCGCCATGGCTCAGCAGCAATTCGTCAACGTGCTCACTGGTGGGCAAAGTGGCGTGTACTACCCTCTGGGCGTAGCTGTTTCCCAGATTTACGGCAAAAGCATCCCCAATGTCCGCTCCACTGCGCAGGTGACCAAGGCCTCGGCCGAGAACCTGAACCTGCTGCAAGCGGGTCGAGGCGAGTTGGCTTTTGCCTTGGCCGACTCGGTGTCTGACGCCTGGAACGGCGTGGAAGAAGCTGGCTTCAAGCAAAAGCTCTCCAAGCTGCGCGGCCTGTCCGCCACTTACAACAACTACATTCAGATCGTGGCCAATGCGGACTCGGGCATCAAGAGCCTGGCCGACCTCAAGGGCAAGCGCGTGTCTGTGGGTGCCGCCAAGTCGGGTACCGAACTCAACGCCCGCGCCTTGCTCAAGGCTGCTGGCCTGAGCTACAGCGATCTTGGCAAGGTGGAATACCTGCCCTTTGGTGAGTCTGTGGAGCTCATGAAAAACCGCCAGCTGGACGCCACCCTGCAGTCCGCCGGCTTGGGCGTGGCCTCGATCCGTGACTTGTCTACGGCCATCAAGATCGTGATCGTGCCGATCGGCGCAGACGTGATTGCCAAAGTGGGTGATGCGGCCTACCAGCCTGCGGTCATTCCGGCAAACACCTACACGGGCCAGACAGCCGATGTGGCCACCTGCGCCATTCCCAACTTCCTGGTCACGCACAGCGGCGTCTCCGATGATCTGGCCTACCAAATGGCCAAGCAGCTCTACGCCAACCTGGACACGCTGCACGCTGCGCACAACGCAGCCAAAGCCATCAAGCTGGAAAACGCCATCAAGGGCATGCCCGTGCCTCTGCACCCGGGTGCAGAGCGCTTTTACAAAGAAGCGGGTCTGATCAAGTAAGCTTTTTTTCTGGCCCTGCCCTGCCGGGGTCGTTTTGTCCGCACACAGAAGTACCGTCATGACCGACATCGCTGCCTCACACAAAACGACCCTGCGGGGCCCTCTTTTTTATATCGCGATTGCCTTCTCTGTCTTCCAGATCTGGATGGCGTCTTACCAACCCCTGTCCAGTCAGGTGGTACGCGCCCTGCATGTGGGCTTTGTGCTGCTGCTGATTTACACGCTCTACCCCCCCTTCGAATCGGCGCGAAGCAGCGTTCGCCGTTTCGGTCTGGCTCTGGGCTGGATGCTGGGGCTTGCAGGTTTTGCCACTGGTCTTTACCAGTGGGTTTTTGAAGCTGATTTGACCCAACGCGCCGGGGAGATTGTGGGGGCTGACTGGTGGGTGGGCCCTGTGCTGCTGGTGCTGGTTTTTGAAGCGGCACGCCGCGTCATGGGCTGGGGCTTGCCGGTGGTTTGCGCGGTGTTTTTGGCTTATGCCGTATGGGGACAGTACATGCCCGGTGCGCTGGCCCACCGGGGCTATGGACTGGACCAGATCCTCAGCCAGATGAGCTTTGGTACCGAGGGCATTTACGGCACGCCCACCTACGTGTCGTCGACCTACATTTTTCTGTTCATCCTGTTTGGCGCCTTTTTGGAGCAGGCAGGCATGATCAATCTGTTCAATGACCTGGCCATGGGCACTGTGGGCCACACGCGTGGCGGCCCGGCCAAGGTATCGGTGATTTCGTCGGGACTGATGGGCACCATCAATGGCTCAGGCGTGGCCAATGTGGTGACCACCGGACAATTCACCATTCCCCTGATGAAGCGCTTTGGCTACAGCCCGGCGTTTGCCGGCGGTGTGGAAGCGACGGCCAGCATGGGAGGTCAAATCATGCCCCCGGTGATGGGCGCGGTGGCTTTCATCATGGCCGAAACCATCGACGTGCCTTATGTGGAAATCGTCAAGGCTGCCCTGATTCCGGCCATTTTGTATTTCCTCACCGCCTTCTGGATGGTGCACCTGGAGGCAGGTCGCAAAGGCCTTGTTGGTTTACCCAAGGAGGAGTGCCCCAACCCCTGGACGGCTGTACGCTTGCGTTGGTACCTGATCTTGCCGCTTGCCGGCCTGGTGGCCTTGCTGTTTTCGGGCTACACCCCGCTGTTTTCAGGCTCGGTGGGGTTGGCTCTGACAGTGATCCTGATCTTCAGCGCAGCGTTGGCACAGGGCATTCAGGGCACGCCGCGTCGCGTGTTGTTCTGGATTTTGCTGGCGCTGGCCTGCAGCAGCTTTGCCCAGATGGGCATGTTGTCGTTCTTCATCATCATTTCTGTACTCCTGGTCCTCACTTGGGTGCGTCGCTTGGGCGCTGATGCTCGGCAACTGGCGTTGCAGGCCTTGGTCGATGGTGCGCGCCATGCCCTGCCCGTCGCCATTGCCTGCGCGCTGGTGGGCGTGATCATCGGGGTCATCAACCTGACGGGTGTGGCCGCAGAAATGGGTGGACAGATCATTGCCATCGGCCAGGACAACCTCTTGCTGGCCTTGATGTTGACCATGGTGACTTGCCTGGTGCTGGGCATGGGCATTCCCACCATTCCCAACTACATCATCACCAGCTCGCTGGCAGCACCCGTGCTGCTCAAGCTGGGCGTGCCGCTGATCGTTTCGCACATGTATGTGTTTTACTTCGGCATCATGGCCGACCTGACGCCGCCCGTGGCCTTGGCCGCCTTTGCTGCGGCGCCCATTGCCCGCGAAACCGGCCTGAAGATTGGTTTGCAGGCCATGCGCATTGCGGTGGCTGGGTTTGTGGTGCCGTTCATGGCTGTGTACAGCCCGGCGCTGATGTTGCAAACCGACAGCCCTGTCGCAGTGGCCTGGGTCGTGTTCAAGGCTGTGGTGGCCATTGGCATGTGGGGTTCGGGGGCCATTGGCTACCTCAAGGGCCCCTTGAACCTGTTTGAGCGCCTGTGGGCGATTGCTGCAGCGAGCTTGCTGGTGGTGGCTTACCCCATCACAGACGAAGCGGGTCTGGCGGCTGTTGCCGCTTTGCTGGTCTGGCACTTCTGGCGCCAGCGCCGCCCCGCTTGAGCACGCTGCTCAGCGCTGGCCTGTGTCTGGCTCTGGCCGCTCAAAGCGCGGCCTACCCTCCCGCCGATGCGGCTGCGCAGGCCTTTGTTCCTGGTCAGCACTTCACGCTGGCCTGGACACACTCGATCGAAAAAATCCGTTGGGAAGAAGACTACACCGTACACACAACGGACAAAGAGCGTCCCTATCTGAGCCTGGACAGGGCCCGGGTGCGCGGATCAGGCGCAGGCATGGAGCCACCCGCTGATGCAAAGCGGGTCAAGGGCTGGTATGAGTACACGCCACAAGGCACCTTGCCGCCCGCCTTACGTCTGACCCGTTCAAGCTATACCGCGGACTACACCTTGTGTGCAGATGGGCTGTGCCAGCCCATGTCGCACTGGCTGACTTCGGACGGGGACATCACCCTGATGTGGGCCTGCTCCCGTCCGTGAGCTGCATCGTTACTGACAGAAGGTCAGCCAGCGTTCTCTGGGCGCAAGTCCGGACCTGTTCCGCTGAAGCGGTCCAGCGCCAGATAAATCACCGGGGTGATAAACAGCGTCACCGCCTGCGAGAAGATCAAGCCCCCCACCACCGCCAGGCCCAAGGGCTGGCGTAACTCTGCGCCTGCCCCGATGCCCAGCGCAATCGGCAAGGCCCCCATGAGCGCCGCCAGCGTGGTCATCATGATCGGACGGAAACGCAAGATACACGCCTGACGGATCGCATGCGTAGGGTCCATACCATGG